>NZ_JBJNMO010000002.1:0-846409 GCF_052168495.1 Serratia sp. CY52157
AACGTTTAAGACTAAGACGTTGATAGGCTGGGTGTGTAAGTGCAGCGATGCATTGAGCTAACCAGTACTAATGATCCGTGAGGCTTAACCTTACAACACCGAAGGTGTTTTTAGAGAGACAAAATCGTCAGGAACGATTTTGAACAACGCGGAGCGTTGGCCCCGAAGGGGTGAGTATCAGGATGATACGAATAATTTTCAGCGACGTTCCAAGATTGGTTCTGATGGCTTCATGGAAGTGAAGCGGTTGGAATGAAACAGAATTTGCCTGGCGGCAATAGCGCGGTGGTCCCACCTGACCCCATGCCGAACTCAGAAGTGAAACGCCGTAGCGCCGATGGTAGTGTGGGGTCTCCCCATGCGAGAGTAGGACACTGCCAGGCATCAAATAAACGTTATCAGTGTGACGACTGGTAATGCGCAAGTCGCAAAGCGCGATATTGCCGGTATCGAAAGATACAACGTAAAAGAATCGGTGGAGCGGTAGTTCAGTTGGTTAGAATACCTGCCTGTCACGCAGGGGGTCGCGGGTTCGAGCCCCGTCCGTTCCGCCACTTAATTGATAAGCCCTGAGTCTCTGACTCAGGGCTTTTTCATATCTATATTTTGCGCTTTCAAGGCCGGAATTGTCCTTCTTTACAGCCTTATCTCCCGATATTGTTGCCTTTAGATCAAAAGTCTTATGCCGAACCAGGCGTTTTTGATCAATAAAAAAGTTGCCATAATCTTCCTCATACCACATTTACCCGTTAATGAGAGAAAACATTATGAGCATCCCTGCATTTGGTTTAGGTACTTTCCGCCTTCAGGATCAGGTTGTTATCGATTCTGTCAGCACCGCACTTGAGCTGGGCTACCGTACTATCGATACCGCACAGATCTATGAAAACGAAGCGGCTGTTGGCCAGGCTATCGCTGCCAGCGGCGTGAAACGTGAAGATCTGTTCATCACCACCAAGATTTGGATCGCGAACCTGGCGAAAGGCGCGCTGATCCCAAGCCTGCAAGAAAGCCTGAAAAAACTGCAAACGTCCTACGTTGATCTGACGCTGATCCACTGGCCGTCACCCCACGACGAAGTGCCGGTTGCCGAATTTATGGCTGAGCTGCTGGAAGCGAAAAAGCTGGGGCTGACCCGTCAAATTGGCGTATCTAACTTCACCATCGATTTGATGCAGCAAGCGATTGGCGCGATTGGCGCCGATGAAATCGCCACCAACCAAATCGAGCTGTCACCGTTCTTGCAGAACCGCAAGGTGGTCGAATTTGCACAGCAGCACGGCATCGCCATCACCTCTTACATGACGTTGGCCTACGGCAAAGCGCTGCAGGATGAAACGATCAAAAGCATCGCTGCTCGTCACAATGCGACCCCAGCACAGGTGGTTCTGGCTTGGGCATTGAAGCTGGGTTATGCGGTGATCCCTTCCTCGACCAAGCGTGAAAATCTGGCGAGCAACCTATTGGCGCAGCAACTGACGCTGACCGACGAAGATATGGCGCAGATCGCCGCACTGGAGTGCAACGGCCGTCTGGTTAGTCCGGAAGGCCTGGCGCCAAACTGGGATTAATCATTCCTCGCCGTAGTCAGCATAAGGCGTCCATCGGGGCGCCTTTTTTATCGTTTCAGGTATTCACTCACAAAATCAATAAAGCTGCGCAGACGGTTGCTGACGGCGCTGTCGCTGTAGTAAACCGCGTTGATCGGCATGGCGACCGGCAGTGTCGCTTCCACCAGAATCGGGACCAAATCTCCACGTTTGATATCTTCGTCGCTCATAAAGTCCGACAGGCAGGCGATACCGTTGCCATGCAGACAGAGATGGCGCTGGGTTTCTCCACTATTGGTGGTCAAACCGGGGGTGATTTCCAACTGGCGGCCATCTGAACAAGCCAGTGGCCAGCGGTTCAAGCTGGGCAGGTCGTTAAAACCGATACAGCAGTGATGTGCAAGATCTTCTACCGTTAGCGGCGTGCCGTGCTGAGCCAGATAAGCGGGGGAGGCGAGCACATGTCGGTAACTGGTCATCAGTTTGCGTGCTTTCAGCGTAGAATCGGTCAGCTCGCCTACGCGGATCGCGATATCCACTTTTCGCTCGATCAGATTGATAAAGTTTTCCGAAGACACCAGCGATAACGACATTTCTGGATAACGTTCGCGGAACTCGGCCACTAAAGGCGTCAGCATATGCAGCACCACCGGCGTTGCCGCGTCGACGCGCAGCAGGCCTTGCGGGCGCTGGCGGCTTTCCATCAGCGCATTTTCCGCCGCGGCCATGTCGTTCAGTACCTTCTGCACCTGGCGAAAGTAATTCTCTCCTTCCTGGGTCAGGCTGATTTGGCGCGTGGTGCGGTTGAGCAACGTTACGCCCAGTTTGCTTTCCAGTTTTTTCACCGTTCGGCTGACTACGGAGTTCGCTTGTTCCAGGCGTTCGGCCGCCCGGCTGAAGCTGCCGCTTTCTACGACGGTGACAAAGGTGATCAGCTCGTCAGAGTTTGCTTTCATTTTTGCTCCGATAGCAAAGTTAATTTGAAATTTTGAGCATTTTTATCATTTAAGCATAGGCCGATAATAGCCGTCATCAACTTGAATGCTATTTCGGAGTAAAAAATGCCACTCGCATTACTTGCCTTAACCATCAGCGCTTTTGCTATCGGCACGACCGAGTTCGTGATTGTCGGGTTGATCCCGACTATCGCGGAGCAGCTTGGGGTGACCGTACCGTCCGCTGGATTGCTGGTGACTATCTATGCCCTCGGCGTGGCCATTGGCGCGCCGGTGCTGACGGCCCTGACCAGTCGCATACCGCGCAAACTGCTGCTGGTTGGCCTGATGGTGCTGTTCACTCTCGGCAACCTGCTGGCCTGGCAGTCACCCAGCTATGAATCGCTGGTAGTGGCTCGGTTGTTGACCGGCCTGGCGCACGGCGTGTTCTTCTCTATCGGCTCCACTATCGCCACTAGCCTGGTGGCGAAAGAGAAGGCGGCCTCCGCCATCGCCATCATGTTTGGTGGCCTGACGGTGGCGTTGGTGACCGGCGTACCGCTGGGGACGTTCATCGGCCAGCAGTTTGGCTGGCGTGAGACCTTCCTGGCCGTTTCTCTGATTGGCGCTGTCGCCACGCTGGCCAGCGTTATTCTGGTACCAAGCAATATCAAGAACCAGGGCAGCGCCGGCGTGCGGGAACAGCTGAAAGTGCTGACTCATCCTCGTCTGCTGCTGATTTACGCGATTACCGCATTGGGGTACGGCGGGGTCTTCACGACCTTTACCTTCCTTGCGCCGATGATGCAGGAACTGGCCGGCTTCTCTGCTCCGACCGTGAGCTGGATACTGTTGGCTTATGGCATCGCGGTGGCGGTGGGTAACATCTGGGGAGGCAAGCTGGCCGACCGTCATGGGGCCGTGCGTGCGCTGAGCTTTATCTTTGCCGCGCTGGCCGTTTTGTTGCTGGTGTTCCAGCTTACCGCCAGCCACAGTATTGCCGCTTTGCTGACGGTGATTGTGATGGGCGTGTTCGCTTTCGGCAACGTGCCGGGGCTACAGGTGTATGTGGTGCAGAAAGCCGCGCAATACACGCCAAATGCGGTGGATGTGGCGTCCGGTCTCAACATCGCGGCGTTCAACATCGGCATTGCGCTCGGCTCGGTGATTGGCGGCCAGACCGTTGCCTCACTGGGGCTGGCGCAGACCCCCTGGATTGGCGCGTTGATCGTGGTGGTTGCATTGTTGCTGGTTAGCTTCAGTGGTCGCCTGGATAAAAAGTCTCAGCTGCAAACGGCTTAATACGTAAAACCCTTGCTGCCTGGCCCGCATTTTGCGGGCCTTTTCGCATTTTTCACCTATTACCCCTCACCTTTACACAGCTATACCGTCAGAAGATTGAAATCGCTGCAGGCGGCCCCTATAACTGAAAAGGTGATGCCCGCAAAAGCCATGCCCTCTATGCAGGGTAGGCGTATAATCAATTCATCGTTGGCGAGTGTTCATCGCCAGTTTTCATGTTAATGGGTAATAGGCGAATCGCGTGCCGAAACGAACTTATGCAATGAGGTATGTTGCAGGTCAGCCAGTTGAGCGAATCTTTCCTGGTGCCGTTAACCAGCCGTTGCCGCCAGGGGCGGCGCTGCCGACGACCGGCGCCCTGCGCGTCATGGTATGGAATATTTTCAAACAGCAGCGAGCCGACTGGCTTTCGGTGCTGAAAAACCATGGTAAAGACGCGCAGCTGGTATTATTGCAAGAGGCGCAAACCACGCCAGAGTTGGTGAGCTACGCTACCGCCAACTATCTGGCGGCCGATCAGGTGCCGGCCTTTGTGCTGCCGCAGCACCCTTCCGGCGTGATGACGCTGGCTGCCGCTCATCCTGTTTACTGTTGCCCGCTGCGCGAGCGGGAGCCGCTGCTGCGGCTTTCCAAGTCGGCCCTGATCACCGTTTATCCGCTATACAACGGCGAGCTGTTGATGGTGGTGAACATCCATGCGGTGAACTTTAGCCTGGGCGTCGACGTCTACAGCAAGCAGTTGGGGCCGATAGGCGAACAGATCGCCAGTCACCGGGGGCCGGTGATTATGGCGGGGGATTTCAACGCCTGGAGCCGCAAGCGCATCAATGCGCTGTATGACTTTGCCGGAGAGATGGCGCTGCGCGAGGTGAGTTTCACCGACGACCATCGCCGCAAGGCCTTCGGGCGTCCACTGGATTTCGTATTTTACCGCAATCTGGGAGTGGTGGAGGCGTCGGTGCTGGTGACCAGCGCGTCGGATCACAACCCGCTGTTGGTGGAGTTTCATCCGGAGAAAGACTCGCCGGTATGGTGAATCGCAGCTAATAAAAAAGCACCCCGAAGGGTGCTTTTTTTGTGCCGAACATTTAAGTATCCGGCGTCATCTTGTTGCCGACAAACAGGGTTAGCTTCAGACCTGGCTGCAGGTTGCCTTTGGCGAGCGTTGAATTCCAACGCATCACGTCGTTAATATCGACGCCGTGACGACGTGCGATACTGGCGAGCGAATCACCTTTACGAACCTGGTAGGTGATACTGCTGTTACTGCCAGTATTGTTGGCCACTTGCAGGGTTTGCCCAACTTTTAAGGCGCTCTTGGCGCGTAAGTTGTTCCAACTCTGCAAATCGCTGGTCTTAACGTTCAGCCGCTTGGCTATGGCCGATAAGGTGTCGCCGGAGCGCACTTTATACGAACTGCCACCGGACAAACCGCTGTTCTTCGCCAACTGCGTCGTTGGCTGAGTCACGGCGATCTGGCCATCGGCCAGCGAGTCTTTCAGCTGATCGGCATGCCCTTTGGGAACCATGATGTAATGGGGCCCGTTGGGTGCCGTAACGCCTTTTTTGTAGCCTGGGTTATACGCTTTCATCTTGGTGACTGAAAGCCCAGCCATCTCAGCCGCCTGAGTCAGCTGGATCTGCTGCCCGACATCGATACGAGCCAGCGCACGGGTTTCATCCGTTTTCGGGAGTTTCACGCCGTACTTCTTGCTGTTCTTGATGATGTCGCTCAGCGCCAGCATTTTCGGGACATAGATTGACGTTTCACGCGGAAGCGACAATGCCCAGAAATTGGTTGGCTTACCCTGGCGTTTGTTTGCCTTCACCGCTTGCATCACGCGGCCTTCACCACTGTTATAGGCGGCTACGGTCAGTAACCAGTCGCCGTTAAACATGCGGTTCAAGCGCTGCATCATGTTAAGCGCAGCGGTTGTCGAGGCGACGACATCGCGTCGACCGTCATACCACTGATTGTTTTTCAAACCATAATTGCGACCCGTTTGCGGCACGATTTGCCATAGCCCTGCGGCGTTGGCACTTGACGTGGCGTGTGGGTCAAAAGCGCTCTCCACTATGGGTAGCAGTACCAGTTCCATCGGCATATTACGTTTCTTAATCTGCCCGACTATCCAGTACATGTACGGCTCTGCCCGTAATGTTACATCGTGGAGATAGCTCTTACTTTTTAAGTACTTTCTTTTCTGATCACGGATCCGGGAATTTTCCGGAACCTCCATCTTCAGCTCGTCGCTAATGAAGTTCCACAGGTCCTGTTGCGCGGCGGGACTGTTGTTATCCAACCACCGCGCCGAGCTCGCTCGGCCATTACCTGTGTACTCTCCTGCTTCACCATCTTGACCAGCCGAAGACAAACTCTGTGCATGCTGTTCTGGCGCCGGTGCGTCCTGCCTGGACGACTGGCAACCCACTAGCAAGACCGAGGCGAGAAATATCGCTTTAGCCTTCATGTGTGTGTCAATGTAGTTGCTTAAAAGACGAGCAATAATACTTTGCTTCGCCAAATAACACAACTAAAAGCTTAGAAGTTATCTTTCCGCAGGCGTAATTCGGAAAAAACTGAATGAAGGCTTTCCGGTGGTGAATTAAAGCCTAATTTCTTTTGTAAATCAGCGTCATGGCAACGTAAAAACAGGTTAATTTTGCGCTCTAATTGCAACGTGGTCGGCACGCTAGCTTGGCCTTTTGCCCTTAACGCTTCAACATGTTGTTGATATGTTTCAATCTCTCGATCTTCCGGCAAAATAGCCCGCGCAAACTTAAGATTTGAAAGAGTATATTCATGCGCGCAGCAAATTAAGGTGTTATCGGGAAGTTGCGCGAGTTGTTGAAATGAGTCGTACATTTGTTTTGCGGTGCCTTCAAACAGCCTGCCGCAGCCGGCGGAGAAAATGGTGTCGCCGCAGAACAGATAAGGGGCACTATAGAATGCCACATGGCCCAGCGTATGGCCGGGAACGGCGATAGTCCTGTACTGGCGGCCATCGATATCAAAGGTATCGCCGTCATGGACGATGTGGTTGGCGCCTTTGCCAGCGGTTTCCTGCGGCCCGTAGACCGCCAGGCCCGGGTATTGCGCGACAATCTGCGCCACGCCACCGACGTGATCGTGGTGGTGGTGGGTCAGCAGGATCGCCGACGGCGCCAGCTGCAGGCGCTGCAGCGCCTCGATCACCGGCCGCGCTTCACCCGGATCGACGATAATGCAGCGCCCCTGCCGGTCATCCAATAACCAAATGTAATTGTCCTGGAAGGCGGGAATGCTGATAAGATTCATGGTGTACCTCTCGTTGGCAACGGCTTGAAAGAAGATAATAAATCATGAAACCAGCCCATACTCTACAAAAGCTCACCGGCCCGCAGTCCTGGGCTGAGCTGCCGTGGGGGGAGTACTATCGTGAAGCGCTCGAGCGGCAGTTGCAACCCTGGTGGCCCAAGCTGTTCGGCTTCCATCTGCTGAAGATGGGCATGCTCAGCGCCGAGTTGGCCACGGATAAATGCGCAATCTCCCACCAGGTCAACGTAGGGCTGGAGGGGGAAGGGCTGCAGGTGATCGCCGACGCCTATCAACTGCCGTTCGCCGCCAAATCGGTGGATGCCTGCCTGTTGGCGCATACGCTGTCCTACGCGGACGATCCGCATCGCATGCTGCGTGAGGTGGATAGGGTGTTGATCGACGACGGCTGGCTGGTTGTCAGCAGCTTCAATCCGTTCAGCCTGCTGGGATTGGGCAAGCTGGTGCCCGGATTGCGTCATCGTCAGCCCTATGTCAGCCGCATGTTTACCCAGATGCGGTTGTTGGATTGGCTCAGCCTGCTGAATTACGAGGTGTTGCACCAGGCGCGTTTTCACGTGCTGCCGTGGCACCGCAAGGGCGGCAAGTTTTTATGCACCCATTTGCCGGCGCTGGGCTGCATGAGCGTGATTGTGGCGCGCAAGCGCACCTTGCCGCTGACGCCCACGCCGATGAAACTAGGGGCGAGAAAGCCGTCTCTCAGCCGCGCGGTGGGCGCGACCAAGAGTTATCGCAAGCTGCCTTAGGCTTCCGGTTGGTAGCCGACGTCATCCTGCGTCGGTTTACCCGCCGCCTCGCGCGCCAGCTCGTCGCAGCGTTCGTTCTCCGGGTGGCCGGCGTGGCCCTTGACCCACTCCCATTTTACGGTGTGGCGCTGAATGGCCTGATCCAGCCGCTGCCACAGATCGACATTCTTGACCGGTTTTTTGTCGGCGGTTTTCCAACCGCGTTTCTTCCAGTTATGGATCCAGCTGGTAATGCCCTGGCGCACGTACTGGCTGTCGGTGCTGAGCGTCACGGCGCAAGGCACCGTCAGCGCTTCCAGCGCCACGATCGCCGCCATCATTTCCATGCGGTTATTGGTGGTCAGACGAAATCCTTCGCTGAAGGTTTTTTCCGTCTGCTTATAGCGCAGTATCGCGCCGTAGCCACCGGGGCCAGGGTTGCCAAGGCAGGAGCCGTCGGTGAAAATTTCTACCTGTTTGAGCATCTCTGGTAGACTCTTCCTATCAGTTTTATAAAAGCCAAGTCTGACATAAACGAGCGCTGTGAGCACTGCAATATGATCTCTACAACCACCAGACAGATTGTCCTCGATACCGAAACCACCGGTATGAACAAGCTTGGGGTGCACTACGAAGGGCACCGCATCATCGAAATCGGTGCGGTGGAAGTGATTAACCGCCGCCTGACCGGGCGCAACTTCCACGTATACATCAAGCCGGATCGGCTGGTGGATCCGGAAGCGTACGGCGTACACGGCATCAGCGACGACTTCCTGGCCGACAAACCGACCTTCGATCAGGTTGCCGACGAATTCCTCGACTTTATCCGCGGCGGCGAGCTGGTGATCCATAACGCGGCGTTCGATATCGGCTTTATGGATCACGAATTCCGCATGCTGCAGCAGGGGATCCCGAAGACCGAGACCTTCTGCACCATCACCGACAGCCTGATGATGGCGCGTCGCCTGTTCCCGGGCAAGCGCAACAACCTCGATGCCTTGTGCAGCCGCTATGAGATAGACAACAGCAAGCGTACGCTGCACGGCGCATTGCTCGATGCCGAGATCCTGGCGGAAGTCTATCTGGCGATGACCGGCGGTCAGACTTCGATAGCGTTCCAAATGGAAGGCGACACCCAGCAAAACGATGCCGCGCAAGAAATACAGCGTATCGTCCGCCCGGCTACGGCGATGAAAGTGGTCTACGCCAGCGACGAAGAAATAAAGGCGCACGAGGCGCGTCTGGATCTGGTGGCGAAGAAGGGCGGCAGCTGCCTGTGGCGTGGGGCGCCGGCGGAATAACGGCGTTTTTGCACGAAAAAAACGCACCGGGCGACCCTTCGTTGAAAAACTGTGCAAACGGTTCATTTGCGGAGAAAAAGGCGTTGACGGAACCGAGAGGCGTCCGTAATATGCGCCTCGTTCCCCCGCAAGAGGGAATGGCGCGGAGCGGTAGTTCAGTTGGTTAGAATACCTGCCTGTCACGCAGGGGGTCGCGGGTTCGAGCCCCGTCCGTTCCGCCACTATTCAGAAGCCCTGAGTTAGCGATAACTCAGGGCTTCGTCGTTTCCGCTCTCGGCAAAACGGTGCGGCCCAGGGAACGGGGCCGGCAGACCGGCCCCTTATCCTCAGAACAACACCGAGTAATTCAAACCGAAGGTGCGTCCGCGGCCTTTATAGCTGTACAGCTCAGGCGAGCCGTAGGTCGGGCTGTACAGGATCGGCGCGCGTTGGCCCCAAACGGTGGTGTACTCCTTGTCCAACAGGTTTTCCACGCTGAAGCTGACTTTCCCCACCGGCAGGGCATAGCTGCCGAGGAAGTCGAGGGTGTTGTAGCCATCTATTTTGCGGCCTTGGGTGGAGTTGGCCTTGGTGTAATCGCCGTCGTCCGACACGTCGAAGGTTTGCTGCGACTGCAAGCGCAGATTCCAGTCGCCCGGCGCCCAGCCGACGTAAGCGGTGACTTTCGATGGGCTGGCGGTATCGACCACCAGCTTCTTCCATTCGCCGTTGACCTTGGTTTCAGAACGGATGAAGTTGAAGTTGGTGCCGGCGCTCCAGTCGCTGTCTTCGAAGAAGTAGTCCACCGCACCTTCCAGCCCATAGATGCGCCGCTTGTCCGCATTGACGTTAATGGTCATGTCGGTTTTGTTGATGGCGATGCTCTTGTCGGACAACGAGTAGTAGGCGGCGATTTGCGTGCGCAGGTTATCGCCGGTATAGCGCCAGCCCAGCTCGTAGGCGTTGACCTTGATGCCTTCCAGCTTGGAATCGCCGACGTTGACGCTCTTCAGCAACTGGTAATGACCGCCGTTCAACGCGTAGGTGCCGTTGCCGTAATACTTGCCCGGATCCGGGATCTCGAAGCCCTGAGAGAAGTTGAACCAGGTTTGCTGACGCTCGGTCAAGTGCGCCAACAGACCGGCGTTGAACAGCGCATTGTTGTAGTCGGTTTTCCCTCCCGGGATGGCGTCGGCGGAGGCGGCGGCGCCGGTGGCGATCGCCTGCTGCTGGTTATAGCCGACGAAGTCGTCGATCTTGTTTTCGGTGTACTGGTAACGCACGCCGCCGCTCAGGGTGAAGATGGGATTGATGTCGTAACTGGCCTGCAGGAACGACGCCAGGTTGCTGGTGGTATAGCTCGGGTAGCGGCCGGTGCCGTAAGCGTTCTCCAGCGTCATGCCGCCGGACTGTTGGGCCTTCGCCAGGTTGAAGAACTGCTGGTTGGCGTTGAAGCTTTCATGCTCGGCGTCGATGCCGTAAGTCAGCGTCAGCGCGTCGACAGGTTTGCTGTTTAACGTCAGTTTGCCGCCGTAAAAATCGGTTTTTTGCTGCGAAGCGCCAATGCTGCTGACGTAATAGTTCGGCGCTTTGCCCGCCAGCGTTGGGAAGGGGTAGAAGGTCAACGTTTCGTCGCGATAGTAGACCTGCGCCACCAGATCCTGGCCGAGGAAATCGGTGTTGGAATATTGCAGGTTGATCAGGTGGCGCTCGGTGCCGGGGATGCGATCGGAGTTTAAGTTACCGCTGTTGTACGCCTTGGCGTTGCCGGTCACCGCCGCGAAGTTTTCCCCCAGAAACAGGCCGTGATCGCCGTCGGACTGGCTTTTGTAGTATTGGGTGGTCAGCTGCAGCTGTTGATGATCGTCGATGTTGAGGGTGCCGGAGCCCATCACATCGAGGCGATTGGAATACTGCAGGCCGGTTTGAGTATTGTCGATCAGCACCTCGTTGCCTTTGCCGTCGTACCAGCCGCCGTAACGCTGGTAAGAAACGGACAGCCGCCCCGAGGCGTTGTCGTTGCCGCCGCTGACCGCCGCCGCTACGTTCTCGTCGTGATCGTTATGGCCGCCGAAACCGGTTTTGCCGCCGACCTGCAATTCGACCTGCTGCTCTTTCTGTCCTTTCTTGGTCACGATATTGATCAGGCCGCCGGTGCTGCCGCCGCCGTACAGTGCGGTCGCGCCGGAAATCACCTCAATATGGTCGATATTGAACGGGTCGATCGAATCCAACTGGCGGCTGTCGCTGCGCGACGAGTTCAGGCGTACGCCGTCGATCATCACCATCATCGAACGGCCGCGCATATTCATGCCATAGTTGGTGCGGCCCTGGCCGCTGACGTCCATGCCGGGGATCAGCTGCGCCAACATGTCCTTGATCTCTTTGCCGCCCTGGACCTGCTGTTCGATCTCCTGACTTTCGATCACCCATGTCGTCTGCGCCATTTCCGCCGCGCTGCGGTGCGAACGGCTGGCGGAGACGACCACCTGCTCTTCGCTGCCGTTTTTCTGATCTTCTGCCCAGGCCGCCGGCGCAAGCAACGCCAGCAGACATGGGTTTAATACCCAAAGAGGTTTGCGTTTCATCGTTATTTCCCAGGTGATATTGTCGTTACGTTGTTTTTTGAGAATGCTTCTTTTATCAATAACGTTTCTTGTTATCAATAAAATCATGATATGATTTTTTGCGATGCATTAACGTAATTAATTAGTTTTATTAACATTTATCCGCTGCGCGATCGCGCGGCCACGCCGCCAACACGGCAGCCGCTCGGTCATACGTAAAAGCGACAGCCGTTGCCGGAGAGTCGAGAACATGTCCGCCAGCTACAGAATTTTTGATATCACCCTGAAAAGCAAAACGCTGATTTCGCCCTCGCTGCTGCGCTGCGTGTTTGAAGGTGCGGATGTTCATCGCATGAAGCTGGAAGCGCCTGACCAGCGCATCAAACTGCTGTTCCCGGCGGCGGACGGCAAGATCACGCCGTTGGCCAACGGCCCGGACTGGTACGGCGATTACATGGCGCTCCCCAAAGAACAGCGTCCGGTAATGCGCACCTATACGCTGCGTGCGCTGCGCCGCGAGCAGAATCAGATGGACGTCGAGTTCGTGCTGCATGGCGTGAACGGCCCGGCTTCAGCCTGGGCGACCCATGCCGAACCCGGAGACACGATTCAAACGGTCGCCCCCAACGGTGACTTCGACGGCGACAGCGGCGGTTACGAATGGGCGCCGCCGGCGCAGTTGCAACAGGCGTTGCTGATCGCCGATGAGACGGCGGTGCCGGCGGCGATGGCGATTCTGGAACAGCTGGCGCAGCAGGCCAATCCGCCGCGGGTGCAGGCGTTTTTCGAGGTGCCGGTGGCGGCGGATTGCCTGGATTTGGCGCATTTCCCGTTCGCTGACGTTTATTGGCTGCCGCGCGACGTCGGCCGCCAGCTGGCGCACGGCACGCTGCTGGTGGAAGCGGTGCGCCAGCGGGTGGATATCCCCGCATCGGCCTGTGCGCAAGCGCAGTCCCTGGCGGAAAGCAGCCTGAGCGATGAGGTGTTGTGGGAGCGGGCGGCCGGCAGCAACGCTTTCTATGCCTGGGTGGCGGCCGAGTCTTCCGCGGTGAAAACGCTGCGGCGTTACCTGATTGGCGAACGCGATCTGGATCGCTCCACCGTCAACTTCATGGCCTATTGGTGCTGAGTCGGCCGCTGTCGCCGCGCGCCTTCATCATGGGCTCTACCGCCTGGAGGCCTAAGGCGCGTCGAGCAGGCTGACGTGCGCCGCTACGATGCGCCAGCCACAGGGCAGCTTGACCCAGGTTTGCATTTGCCGCCCCTTGCGGTTGCTGCCCGGCCGATGAAATTCCGTGCTTGCCACCGCCATATCCTCACCAAAAGTCGTGATTTGGGTGTTTTCCAACAGCCGCTCCAGTCCGTTGGCCGGGCGCCGTTGACGAAAATCGCGGATCTCGTCGATACCGTAGAGGCTTTCGGTGGCGCCATAGCGCACCGTGCGCGCGTCGTGCCAGAACAACTCGTCCAGCACATCGATGTCATTGCTGATTAACGCCTGCTCATAGCGGTAAAAGGCGGCGTTGACCTCCGCCAGCACCGCCGGCCGATCGATATGTTCACTGTTCATTGATTACTCCTGTTTGCAGACGCAAGTGGCGATGCCGGCGCATTCCAGCGCATAGGCGGCGCGCAGCGCCAAATCTTCGCGCCACGGCGGGGCGATCAGTTGCAGGCCGATCGGCAGACCGGATGCGCTTTTCAAAGGAACCGTCACGACCGGCAGGCCAAGGAAGGAAATCGGCTGCGTCAGCATGCCCATACTGGCGCGGATCGGCAGATCGACGCCGTTGATGCGCATCGTTTCCTGGCCGATCGGCGTGGCGCTGCACGGCGTCGCCGGGGCGATCAAAATGTCCCAGTGCTTGAACAGCGGCGCGGCTTGCCGGCGAAACGCGTGACGAAAGCGCTGTGCCTGCAAATACCAGGTGGCGGGGAGCATGGCGCCGGCCAGCAGTCGTTCTCGCGACAGTGGCTCGAAGCGTTCGGGTTGGCTGCGCAACTGCGGCAGATAGCGATGGCCGCCCTCTGAGGCGCTGAGGATAAAGGCCGCCGATCGGGCCAGCTCGGCCTGCGGCAGCTCGACTTCGGCGCTGGCTGCCAGCGCTTGCGCCACCTGGTTGACTGCGGCTTTGGCGTCATCATTGCACCATTGCAGGAAATAGCCGCCTAACACGGCGCAGCGCAGGTTCTGGCTGCCCTGTGCCAGCAACGCTTCAGTGCGGGAAATCGGCCGATCGCTCTGGAACGGATCCTCGGCGTCGATGCCCTGCATCGCGTCATACACCGTCGCGAGATCGTGCACCCGGCGGGCGAACGGGCCAATGTGATCCAGGCTGTCGACAAACGGCTGGCTGCCGCTGCGCGAAAGACGGCCGAAGGTCGGTTTCAGACCATAAATGCCGCACAGTGAGGCGGGCACGCGTATTGAGCCATTGGTGTCGCTGCCGAGCGAAAAGGTCACCAGGCCGGCCGCCACCGCTGCGGCCGAGCCGCCCGAAGAGCCGCCGGCGATGCGCCCGAGGTCATGCGGGTTTCGGGTGGCGCCGTAATGGCTGTTCTCGGTGGTGAAACCGTAGGCGTAGGCGTCCATGTTTAACATGCCGCAAAGCAACGCGCCTTGTTCCGCCAGCCGGGAGACGCCCCAGGCGTCGCGGCCGGCCGGTGGCCGATCGCTGAACAGGCGGGCGCCGGCCAGCGTGTTTTCACCGGCGACGTCGAACAGATTTTTTACCGCATAGGGAATGCCGGCCAAAGCGGGCAGCGTTTGCCCAAGCGCGCGCGAACGGTCGAGGCGATCGGCTTCTTTTTGCATGCGTTCCCGGGTGAGGTGCGTAAAGGCGTTCAGCGCGGGATTCTGACGGTCGATGTGATCGAGCGTATGCCGGACGATCTCGCGCGCCGAGAGCGCGCCGCGTTCAAGGGCCGTACGGATCTCGGCGAGCGACAGGGCGCTTAAGGGATTCATGGGCGATATACCCCCGCGATTTCCTGGCGCGGATCCAGCGGGAAGGCCATCAGCGGTTCGGCCAGCGCGGCGATGCGTTCGATCTGTTTCAACAGTTCCCGGCGGCGGACATCGTCCAGTTCCACGGCCAGCACGGTTTCCATCTGGTGGATATAGGCCGCCCAATCGGCGGCGTGTTGATTGTTCATAAACGATCCCGATAAATAAGAGAGTCAGAAGCCGGCGGCGCTGCCGTTGCTTCGCGGATCGAAAGCGCCTTCGAACATGCCGTTGGTGTGGCGTACGACGGCGCCGGCATGGCCGACCGTTTCGCTGAACGCCGGCAGCAGTTCAACGGCGTGGCCGCGCTGTCGCAGATAGTCGAGGGTCGCCGCGTTAAAGCGCCCCTCAAGCTTCAACGAGTCCGAACTTTCGCCCCAGGTTCTCCCCAGCAGCCAGCGCGGCGCGCTGATCGCCTGCTGCAGCGGCAGCCCTTGCACCACGTGCCGCACGAACAACGCCGCTTGAGTCTGCGGCTGGCCGTCACCGCCCATCGAGCCGTAGATCAGCGTGCGTCCGTCATACAGCCGGGCGGCGGCCGGGTTCAGCGTATGGAACGGCTGCTTGCCCGGCGCCAGCGCCAGCAGATGATCGGCGTCCAGGCTGAAAGAGGCGCCGCGGTTTTGCCACAGGACGCCGCTGTTCGGCAGTACCACGCCGCTGCCGAATTCGTGGTAGATGCTCTGAATGAAGGAGACCGCCAGCCCGCTGCTGTCCATCACCCCCATCCAGACCGTATCGCCGGGTCCTTTGCCCTGGCCCCAGTCGGCCGCTTTTTGGCCGTCGATGCGCCCGGCCAGCCTATCCAAATGGTCGGCCGCCAGCAGCGCCTGCGGATCCTGCGTCATGTGGCGCGGATCGGTGATGAAACGGTCGCGCAGATCGAACGCCAGCTTGGTGGCCTCGACCACGGCGTGCACCACGGCGCCTTCGCTCTGTCCGACCAGCGGCAGACGGTCGGTTAGCCCGAGGATGGCAAGCGACACCAGCCCTTGGGTCGGAGGAGCCAGATTGAATATTTCACCTTTTTGGTGTTCCAGGCGCAACGGAGGACGGCGGCATGGCCGATAACTCGCCAGATCCTGAGCGGTAAGCGGCATGCCCAACATCGCCATGTCCGCCGCCATGCTTTCAGCCAGCGGGCCGCGATAAAAACTGTCGAGCCCGTCCTCACTCAGTGCGATCAGCGTATCGGCCAGCTGCGGTTGGCAGAATCGTTGGCCGGCAAGCGGGATCTTTCCCTGCGGCAGGTAAATGCGGGCGAAGGGGGCGAACTCCTCCAGCTCGTGGCGTTTGCTGCGCGTCGCCGCCTCTTGGGAGGCGGTGACCGGAATGCCGTCGGCGGCGTAGCGTATGGCGTCGGCGAGCAACCGCGACAGCGGCAGCGGCGTTTCGCCAAGTTCGGCCGAATAGGCCAACGCCTCTTGCCAGCCGCCGACGGTGCCGGCCACGGTCAACGCCGCTTTTGGGCCGCGCTGCGGGATGCGGCTTTCTCCGGCGTACAGCGCCGGCGTCGCCAGCGAGCCGGCGGCGCCGCTGGCGTCGATGGTCAGCGGCTCGCCCTGCGGCGGCACGATCAGCCAGAAACCGTCCCCGCCGATGCCGTTCATGTGCGGATAGACCACGGCGATGGTCGCGGCGGCGGCCACCATCGCCTCAATGGCGTTGCCGCCTTCGCGCAGCACCGCCAGCGCGCTTTCGCTGGCGAGATGGTGTGGCGTGACCGCCATGCCCTGTGGCGCGGTATTGCTGTTAATCATGTTTCTGCCCTTGTCTGAGGTGAGCGTTCGGGTAACAGAAGCAAGAGGCGTTCCACTTTTAATCAGGACGATTAATTGCTTGTCAGAGAGGGGCCGGGGCGTGCTATGTTCCGGTGAAACAAAAGTTACAGCGAGAGTGATGATGCAGCCCTTCGATGAACGCCTGCGCAACGAATATCCGCAATTGGCGCCGCAGGAACAGCGCGTCGCCGACTTTATCCTCGATCATTTCGATGACCTGATCAGTTACAACAGCGCCGAGTTGGCGCGCTTGAGCGGGGTTTCTAAAGCCACGGTCAGCAGGCTGTTCAAGCGGTTGGGGTATCGCAGCTACAAGGACATGCGCGCTGAGCTGCGCACCCTGCGCCAGAGCGGCATGCCGGTGACCGACGAGAGGCATGCGGTGCAGGGCAATACGCTGCTGGCGCGGCATTACAAGCAGGAAATGGCTAACCTCTCGCACTGGGTGAGCCATCTCGATGTGGAGCAATTCGGCGCGGTGATCGCCGCGCTGGCGCGGGCGCGGCGGGTCGCGCTGCTGGGGTTTCGCAACAGCTATCCGATAGCCATGCATCTGCGTCAGCAGCTGATGCAGGTGCGGGAGCGGGTGCTGCTGATGCCGCAGCCCGGCCAGACGCTGGCGGAGGAGTTGGTCGATCTCGCGCCGCAGGATATGGCGGTGGTGGTCGCGTTTCGGCGCCGGCCGCGTCAGCTCAAGGCGATACTGACGCAGCTGCAAACTCGCCGGGTGCCGACGCTGTTGATCTGCGAACCGCAGGCGCAGTCGCTGATCCCGCTGGCGGACTGGCATTTGGCCGCCTCGCTGGACAGCGTCTCCGCCTTCGACAGCTATTCAGCCGCCATGAGCTTATGTAACCTGCTCAGTAACGCCCTGCTGCATGAGATGTTGGAGCAGGGGCGATCGCGTATTCATCACATTGCCGGTCTGTATCGGGATTTGGACGAACTGGAACCGCGCTAACCGGCGCTTTTTTGGTGCTGATGCACATTTTTGGTGCATATTTGGCCTGCCTGCTTTCCCTTTCTCCGTCGCCGGCCCGCTGAGGCTGGTAGGTTTTTTCTCGTTAATCAGCGCCAGGTAAGGCATGGGTTCGACGTATTTTCGATTGGCACATTAGTTGCAGAGCCTGTGGTGTAAGAATCTTTTGTTTCATCTTTTCACCATCGGGGATACGCTATGAACATCAAAAAAACGCTGTGGACGGTTTTCACTGGGATCGCCTTGCTGGCGCAGGCCGCGCCGACCATGGCGGATCAATTGCAAGAGATCCGGCAGCGCGGCGTCCTGCGCGTGGCGGTGCCGCAGGATTTCCCGCCATTCGGCTCGGTGGGCACCGATCTGCAGCCCCAGGGTTATGACATCGATATGGCGCGTTATCTGGCCGATAAGATGAAACTTAAGTTGCAGTTGGTGCCGGTCACCAGCGCCAACCGGGTGCCTTATCTGCAGACCAATAAAGTGGATCTGGTGATCTCCAGCCTGGGCAAAAATCCGGAGCGTGAAAAGACCATCGCTTTCAGCCGCGCCTATGCGCCGTTCTTCCTGGGGGTCTTTGGTCCTAAAGACGGCGCGTTGGCGGACATGGCGCAGCTCGATGGCAAGACCGTCGGCGTCACGCGCGGCGCGGTGGAGGATATGGTTCTGAGCGACGGCGCGCCTCAAGGGGCGCAGATCAAGCGTTATGAGGATAACAACACGACGCTGTCGGCCTATCTCTCCGGGCAGGTGCAGTACATCGCCACCGGTAACATGGTGGTGAGCGCCCTGGCGCGCCAGAATCCGGGCAAGGCGCCGGCCGCCAAGTTCATGTTGAAAGATTCGCCGTGCTTCGTGGGGTTGCGCCAGGGAGAACCGGCCTTGAAAGCGGCGGTGGATGCGCTGATTGGACAGGCGCTGGCGGACAAGACGCTGAATGGCCTGTCGGAGAAATGGTTGAAGGCGCCGCTGCCCGATGGTTTTGGCGCATAACGGGAGCGGCGGATGACCTATCAGCTGAATTTCTCCGCGCTCTGGCCCTACATGCCTGAGCTGTTGGCGGGGTTACTGACGACGATGGCGCTGACGGCGCTGGCGACGTTGATGGGGGTTGCGCTGGGCATTTGCGGCGCGGCGATCCGCAGCGGCCGGGCCGGCGCGCTGAGCCGCCTTTGGGGCGTTTACGTCGAAGTGGTGCGCAACACGCCGTTCGTCGTGCAGTTGTTCTTCATTGTGTTCGGCCTGCCGAGCCTGGGCTGGAAACTGACGGCCGGGCAGGCGGCGCTGCTGGCGATGGTGATCAACCTTGGCGCCTACAGCACCGAAATTATTCGCGCCGGCATTCAGGTCACGCCGAAGGGGCAGTGGGAAGCGGGACGCGTGTTGGGGCTCAGCCGCAGCCAGACCTTTTTACGCATCGTACTGCCGCCGTCGCTGCAGCGTATTTATCCGGCGTTGGTGAGCCAGTGCATCATCGTGATGCTGGGATCCTCGGTGGTGTCGCAGGTCTCGTTCGAAGAGCTGACCTTCGCCGCCAACCTGATCCAGTCGCGCACCTTCCTCAGCTTTGAAGTCTATCTGGTGACGGCGCTGCTTTATCTGTTGTTGTCGCTGTTGATGCGTCAACTGTTGCTGGCCGCCGGGCGGCGTTTTTTAGGGAGCCGGAACTGATGCTGACGTTTACCGATTGGGACATCGTGCGCAATCTGCTGTTGGCGGCTCGCTGGACGCTGCTGCTGTCGTTGACGGCATTTTTCGGCGGCACGCTGGTGGCGCTGCCGCTGGTGTTGATGCGCCTGAGCAAGCGCCGCTGGGCAATGCGTTTTGTCCGCGTTTACGCTGAACTGTTTCAGGGCACGCCGCTGCTGATGCAGCTGTTTTTGGCGTTTTTCGGTCTGGCGCTGTTCGGCGTCGACGTCAGCCCATGGACCGCGGCCGCGCTGGCGCTGACGCTATTCACCAGCGCTTTTCTGGTGGATATCTGGTCCGGCAGCATCGCCGCCTTGCCGAAAGGTCAGTGGGAGGCAGCCCGTTGTCTCGGGCTGAGTTTCACGCAGACACTGATGCGCGTCATCACGCCGCAGGCGGTGCGTATCGCCATTGCGCCGACCGTCGGTTTCTCGGTTCAGGTGATCAAGGGCACCTCCTTGGCGTCGATCATTGGCTTCGTCGAGCTGACCAAGGCCGGCACCATGCTGAACAATGTGACTTATCAGCCCTTCAAGGTGTTTGGTCTGGTCGCATTGGGCTATTTCCTGATGTGCTATCCCTTGTCGCGTTACAGCCATTATCTGGAGAAGAAATGCCATGCCGATCATCACCATTAATCAGGTTCAAAAATATTACGGTCAGAATCATGTGTTGAAGGGCGTGGATCTGGATATCGACATGGGGCAGGTGGTGTCGATCATCGGCCGCAGCGGGTCTGGTAAAAGCACGCTATTGCGCTGCATCAACGGGCTGGAAGGGTATCAGGAAGGGAGCATCAAACTGGGCGGCATGACCATCACCGATCGCGATTCGCAGGCGCGTGAAATCAGCCGCTCGATTGGCATGGTGTTTCAGAACTTCAACCTGTTCCCGCATATGACGGCGCTGGAAAACGTGATGCTGGCGCCGCGCCGGGTGCTGAAAAAAAGCGCTGCCGAGTGCCGCGAGTTGGCCGAACAGATGCTGAACAAGGTGGGGTTGGGTGAGCGCATGCATTACGCGCCGGCCAACCTTTCCGGCGGGCAACAGCAGCGGGTGGCGATCGCCCGGGCGCTGGCGATGAAACCGAAGGTGTTGCTGTGCGATGAGATCACCTCGGCGCTGGATCCCGAGCTGGTGGGTGAAGTCCTGAAGGTGCTGGAACAGTTGGCGCGAGAGGGCATGACGCTGATTCTGGTCACTCATGAAATGAGCTTCGCCCGCGAGGTGGGCGACCAGGTGGTATTCATGCACCAGGGCAAGGTGTGGGAACAGGGAAATAGCCGCACGCTGTTCGCCAATCCGCAAACCCAGGAATTGAAACAGTTTATCGCTTCTGTGCGCGGGTTGTCAGAAGCCTGATTTCGGCAAATAAAATGACAAGTTATTAAGCTGGTAAGGAAATAACATGCTAACTACTCCGCAGTTCGAACAGATTAACCCGCCGGCGCGCCTGTTGATGGGGCCGGGGCCGATCAACGCCGATCCGCGCGTGCTGCGCGCCATGTCGAGCCAACTGATCGGCCAGTACGATCCGGCAATGACCGGTTACATGAATCAGGTCATGGCGCTGTATCGCGCGCTGTTCCGCACCGAAAACCGCTGGACGATGCTGGTGGACGGCACCTCGCGCGCCGGCATCGAGGCGCTGCTGGTTTCTGCCATTCGTCCGGGCGATAAGGTGCTGGTGCCGGTATTCGGCCGCTTCGGACATCTGCTGTGCGAAATTGCCCGCCGTTGTCGCGCCGAGGTACACACGATCGACGCGCCGTGGGGCGAGGTGTTCAGCGCCGATCGCATCGAAGACGCGATTAAGCGGGTGCGCCCGCGCCTGCTGCTGACGGTGCAGGGCGATACGTCCACCACCATGCTGCAGCCGCTGCATGAGCTGGGCGATATCTGCCGCCGCCACGGCGTGCTGTTCTATACCGATGCGACGGCGTCTTTTGGCGGGAACCCGCTGGAGACCGACGCCTGGGGGCTGGATGCGGTCTCCGCCGGGCTGCAGAAGTGCCTGGGCGGCCCTTCCGGCAGTTCGCCGGTCACCCTCAGCCCGCAGTTTGAAGAGATCGTGCGCCGTCGCAAATGCGTGGAGGAGGGGATCCGCACCGCCGAACATGCCGACGGCGACGACGAGATGATCTACTCCAACTATTTCGACCTCGGCATGATCATGGATTATTGGGGGCCGGAACGCCTGAATCACCATACCGAAGCCACCAGCATGTTGTTCGCGGCGCGAGAATGCGCGCGGGTGATCCTCGAGGAAGGGCTGGATCAGGCCATTGCCCGCCACCGGCTGCACGGCGCGGCGATGCTGGCGGGCATCCAAGGCATGGGGCTGGCGGTGTTCGGCGATCTCGAGCACCGCATGAATAACGTGCTCGGCGTGATGATCCCGCCGCAGGTGCACGGCGAGCAGGTGCGGCAGATGATGCTGAACGATTTCGCTATCGAAATCGGCACCTCGTTCGGCCCGCTGCAGGGCAAGATCTGGCGCATCGGCACCATGGGCTACAACGCGCGCAAAGATTGCGTGCTGCAAACGCTGGCGGCGCTGGAGGCGGTGTTGAACCGGTTGGGCTTCGCCACGCAACAGGGGGAGGCCCTCCAGGCGGCCTGGAACCTGTACGATGCAGGACGGCCAGAATGACGCCGCAGGAGGCGCAGCAGGCCGCCGCGCGGGTGATGGCGCGCTGTGACGAGCTGGCGGCGATCAGCGCGGAGCCCGGTAAACTGACGCGTCTTTATCTGTCTGTGGAACATCGGCGCGCCAACGTTCTGGTGGGCGAATGGATGCGCGAGAGCGGCATGCGGGTGTGGCAAGACAGCGTCGGCAATATCTGTGGCCGTTATGAAGGGCTAACGCCCGGCGCCCCCGCGCTGCTGCTCGGTTCGCATCTGGACACGGTGCGCAACGCCGGGCGTTATGACGGCATGCTCGGCGTGCTCACGGCGCTGGAAACGGTGGCGCAATACCATCGCCAGGGGCGCCGTTTGCCGCTGGCGCTGGAGGTGATCGGCTTTGCCGACGAAGAGGGCGCTCGCTTCGGCGTGACGTTGCTGGGCAGCCGCGGCTTGACCGGCCAATGGCCGCAGGAATGGCTGGCGCAGACTGACGCGGACGGGGTGAGCATCGCGCAGGCCATGCGCGACTTTGGGCTGGAGCCGACGGCGATCGCGCA
Organism: Serratia sp. CY52157; assembly: GCF_052168495.1. Lineage (NCBI taxonomy): Bacteria > Pseudomonadati > Pseudomonadota > Gammaproteobacteria > Enterobacterales > Yersiniaceae > Serratia > Serratia sp. CY52157. Next base: position 22,314 of record NZ_JBJNMO010000002.1, read on the forward strand.
GGCGCGCCGCGCGCCGCAGGAAATCCGCGCTTATCTGGAATTGCATATCGAACAAGGCCCATGTCTGGAGGCGGCCGACCTGGCGCTGGGGGTGGTGACGGCGATCAACGGCGCGCGTCGGCTTAACTGCGTCTTTAGCGGGGAGGCGGGCCATGCCGGTACGGTGCCGATGGGGCAGCGCAAAGACGCGCTGGCGGCCGCGGCGGAATGGATAACGGCGGTTGAAACGTTGACCCGCGCCGCCGATCCGCATCTGGTGGCCACCGTCGGCTGCATCGAGAGCCTGCCGGGCGCGGCCAACGTGATCCCGGGCGAAGTGCGATTGACGCTCGACGTGCGCGGCCCGCAGGATGCGCCACTGGCGGCGCTGTTGGCGACGTTGCTGGCGCAGGCGCAGACGATCTGCGCACGCCGTGGAGCGCGCTTCGCCAGCGAGGAGTTTTACCGCATTGACGCCACCGCCTGCGATAGCGATCTGCAGCGCCGCTGGAAGGCAGCCGTCGAGCAGGTACAGGGGCAGAGTCTGGCGCTGCCGAGCGGCGCCGGTCATGACGCCATCGCCGTGGCGGCGCAATGGCCGGTCGGCATGCTGTTCGTGCGTTGCGCCGGCGGCGTCAGCCATCATCCGGCTGAAGCGGTGCGGCAGGCTGACGTAGCGCTGGCGATCCAGGCCTATTGCCTGACGATCGCCGGCTGGGAGCTAAGATGAGGGTATGAGACTTCCTAAGATGACGCGTTACGACGATAGAAGCTCAGGGCGATGGCCAATCCGGCCAGCAGTCCGGCGCAGGTGCGGTTTAGCCAGCGCAGAGCGCGGCCGGAAAATATACGCATAGCATGGTGGCCGCCAAGCGCGTAGAGACTCATCAGAGCGATATCGATCAGGGCGGTCACCAAAGCGAGAATCACGTATTGCAGCGCTACGTCGCCCGCTGGCTGGATGAACTGCGGCAGAAAGGCGGAAAAGAACAGCAGTCCTTTGGGATTGGAGAGTGCGACCAGCAGCGAGCGCATAAACGCGGCGCGGCCGTTGCGGGCGCCGGGCATCGCGTTCTGTGCTGCCTGCGGGGTGCCAAGCGGCGCGCGCCACAGTTGGCAGGCTAGATAGAACAAATAAGCGGCGCCGGCCCATTTGACCAGCGTGAAAAGCAGTTCGGAAGCTTGCAATATTGCCCCTAAGCCGCAGCCGACGGCACCGATCAACAGCAGGTCGGACAGCGCCGCACCGGCAATGCCGCAGGCGGCGACGCGTTTGCCTTTGGTGGCGCCGTTATTGAGCGCCAACAGCATGGTTGGGCCCGGCGTAATGGTGACCGCCGCGACGGCCACGATATAGAGCAAGAGTGTCGTCATATCCATATCACTTCTCCTTGCGTTATCGGCTAAGGTGCCGGGAATTCAGTCAAGACGCAGAAAGCTGTCGGCATCGCGCCAGGCCGGGAAGGCGCTGCGGTAACTCTGCAGGGTTTCCAGCGACAGCTCGGCGTCCAGCCGCGCGGCTGCGCCGGGCTCGGCATCCGCCAGGATCTCGCCCTGCGGGCTGATGATCAGGCTGTCTCCGCTGTAGTTCAGGCCGTTCGGATCGTCGCCCACCCGGTTGCAGCCCGCCACATACACCTGATTTTCAATCGCCCGCGCCGCCAGCAGCGTTTGCCAATGGCGGCTGCGCGGCGCCGGCCAGTTGGCGACGTACAGCGCAAGATCGTAATCCTGCTGATAGCGCGCCCAGACCGGGAAACGCAGGTCGTAGCAGATCTGCGGCAGGATGCGCCAGCCGCGCCACTCGACGATTTCGCGCCGGTTGCCGGCCTGATAGTGCAGGTGTTCGCCGGCCATGCGGAACAGATGGCGTTTATCATAGGCATGCACCTGGCCGCCCGGCTCCACCAGCAGGAAGCGATTGACCGCGCCTTCGGCGGTTTTCAGCGCCACGCTGCCGCCGATCAACGCGTGGCTTTTCACCGCCCAACCGTGCAGCCAGTCGATCACCTGCTGTTCGGGCAGGGCGCTCTCGCCGGCATCCATGGCAAAACCGGTGGTGAACATTTCCGGCAAGACGATGAGATCGCGCCCGACGATCGGCGCCAGCAACGCGTCGAAGGCGGCCAGGTTAGCGAGGCCGTCGCGCCAGACCAGAGGTTGCTGCAACAGGGTAATTTTTAAAGTCGACATAACCGCTCCGCAGCTGCATCCAGCGTGGCGTCCTGTTTAGCGAAGCACAGCCGGATCAATTTATGGGGGAAAGGATCGGCACAGAAGACCGACAGCGGAATGGCCGCCACGCCCACGTGCTCGGTTAACCAATGGCAGAACGCCACATCGTCCAGATCGGAGATGGCGCTGTAGTCCGCCAGCAAGAAGTATGTACCGGCGCAGGGTAAAATTTCCAGTCGGCTGCTCGCCAGCGCTTGCACGAAGCGGTCGCGCTTGGCGCGGTAGAATGCCGGCAGCTGTCGCCAGTGCTCCGGCTCGGCGCGCAGGCTATCCGCCAGCGCCAGCTGCGCCGGGGTGTTGACCGAGAAGGTCAGGTATTGATGCACCTTGCGCACCTCGGCGCTCAGCGCGGCGGGCGCCACGCAGTAACCCACTTTCCAGCCGGTCATGTGGAAGGTTTTACCGAAGGAGGACACCGCGATCGCCCGTTGGCGCAACTGCGGGTGGGCCAATACGCTGGCGTGCCCGCCTTTGGCGAAGCAGATGTGTTCGTAGACCTCGTCGCTGAGCACGTAGATCTCGCGTTCGGCGATGGCGTGCCACAGCTGCTGCATGTCTTCCGCCTGCCAGGCGGTGGCGGACGGGTTGTGCGGCGTATTGACGATCACCAGACGGGTGCGCGGAGACAGCGCGGCGGCGAACCGTTGCCAATCCACGGCAAATGCGGGCGGCTGCAGGGCGAGGCGTTTGAGTACGCCGCCGGCCAGCGTCACCGCCGGCGCGTAGCTGTCGTAGCTCGGATCGAAACAGACCACCTCATCGCCGGGGCGCACCAGCGCGGTGATGGCGGCGAACAGCGCTTCGGTGGCACCGGCGGTGACGGTCACTTCGCTGCCGGCATCCGGCTGCCAGCCATACAGCTCGGCGGTTTTGTCGGCGATGGCTTCGCGCAGCGCCGCCACGCCGGTCATTGGCGCATATTGGTTGGCGCCCTGGGCGACGTGCCAGGCCAGGCGTGCTTTCAGGTAGTCCGGCCCGTCAAAATCAGGGAAGCCCTGCGACAGGTTGATCGCCTGATGCTGCTGCGCCAGCGCGCTCATTTGGGTGAAGATGGTGGTGCCCAGGGCAGGCAGTTTACTGTCGGGAATCAATGCGGAAGTGCTCATAGCAGGTGAATACTCCAGGCGCTTATATTGCCGTCAATATAACACGATGCTAGTATTTGGCAATCAAGACGCTTAGATGGCTAAATGCGAAAAAGTGCTTAGCCTGTCGCGCAGCCGGCTAAGCCTCACCTGCTGACCGCTATACCGAACGGGAAACGATAACAATGACGGAGAATCCGCAACTTAACGCATTACTGGCGGCCTGCCACTGGATTGGTGACAAAGGCTGGTGTCCGGCGACCGGCGGCAACATGTCGCTGCGCCTCGACGAACGCCAGTGCCTGGTCACCGAGTCCGGCAAAGACAAAGGGAGTCTGAGCGCCGCCGATTTTCTGCGGGTGGATATCGCTGACAATCACGTGCCGAGCGGCCGTACGCCGTCGGCGGAAACCGGGCTGCATACGCTGCTCTATCGTTTGTACCCGCATCTTGGCGCGGTGTTGCATACCCATTCCGTCAACGCCACCGTGTTGTCGCGGGTGGAACGCGGCGATGCGTTGGTGCTGCAGGGGTACGAAATGCAAAAGTCGCTCGCCGGTCAGCGCAGCCACCTGGACAGCGTGGCGATCCCTATTTTCGATAACGATCAGGACATTCCCCGGCTGGCGTCGCGCGTCGCGGCCTATGCCGAGGTCACGCCGCTGCAGTACGGTTTTCTGGTGCGCGGCCACGGTCTCTATTGCTGGGGAAGTCAGGTGGCGGAAGCCCGCCGCCATCTCGAAGGGCTGGAATTCCTGTTCCAGTGTGAACTGCAACGTCGCTTGCTGGAGGCGAAATGATCCGCGCTATCGTGACCGATATTGAAGGCACCACCAGCGATATTCGTTTCGTGCATCAGGTGCTGTTTCCCTATGCCCGCGAGCGGCTGGCGGATTTTGTACGCCGTCACGCCACGGAGAGCGAAGTCGCCGCGCCGTTGGCGGCGCTGCGCGCTGAAATTGACCAGCCGCAGGCGGATCTCGATGCGCTGATCGCCGCGCTGTATCGCTTTATGGATGAAGATCGCAAATCCACCGCGCTCAAGGCGCTGCAGGGCATCATCTGGCGCAGCGGCTATCGTGAGGGCGACTTCTGCGGACATCTTTATCCGGAGGTCGCCGGGCAGTTGGCCGCCTGGCAGCGCCAGGGGCTGAAGCTTTACGTTTATTCCTCCGGTTCGGTGGAGGCGCAAAAGCTGCTGTTCGGCCACAGCGACGCCGGCGATCTGCAGCCGCTGTTCAGCGGCTATTTCGACACCCGCGTCGGCGCCAAGCGTGAAACCGCGTCGTACCGCAACATCGCGCAGGCTATCGGCATCGCGCCCGACGAACTGCTGTTCCTGTCCGATATTCACCAGGAGCTGGACGCCGCGCAGGCCGCCGGCTGGCATACCTGCCAGCTGATCCGCGATGAGGCGGACGCACAGAGCCGGCATCCGCAGGTCAGCCGTTTTGATCACATCGATTTAGGGGAGTTTGTCTCATGAGTGGATTGACCATTTTCAGTGATACAGCACCGCAGCAGCCGCTGTGGCAGAGCCGCGACGCGCAGGAAATCCAGCGCCAGCTGGCGCAGATCGGCGTGCGCTTTGAGCGTTGGCAGGCGGATCGCGAGTTGGGCGACAACCCGCAGCCGGAGGCGGTGATCGCCGCCTACCAGCATGAGATCGACCGGCTGGTGGCGGAAAAGGGCTACCAGAGTTGGGACGTGATCAGCATGCGGCCGGACCACGAGCAGCGTCAGGCGCTGCGCGAAAAATTCCTGTCCGAACACACGCACGGTGAGGATGAAGTGCGCTTTTTCGTTGAAGGGGCGGGGCTGTTTTGCCTGCATCTGGACGGCAAGATCTTCCAGATCCTGTGCGAAAAGAACGATCTGATCTCGGTGCCGGCCAACACTCGCCACTGGTTCGATATGGGCTCGGCGCCGCACTTTACCGCGATCCGGGTATTTGACAACCCGGAAGGCTGGGTGGCGCATTTCACCGGCGACACGATCGCCGATGCCTATCCGCGCCTGGACTGATCGTCAACCGGCGGGCGTTAACCCAGCGCCCGCTGGAAAATCCCCGCTTCAACCTGCTGCGGCGTGATCACGCCGCTGTCGAACACCCATCCGCTGATAAGCTTGGCCGGCGTGACGTCGAACGCCGGATTGCAGACCGGCGCATCGGCTGGCGCCCACTGGCAGGCGCCGAAGCTGCCTGAAACGCCGGTGACTTCGGCCGCCGCGCGTTGCTCGATCGGGATGGCGGCGCCGTCCGGACAGTGCGGATCGTGGGTGGTATGCGGGGCAGCCACATAGAATGGAATGCCATGGTAGTGCGCCAGCACCGCCAGGCTGTAGGTGCCAATCTTGTTGGCGACGTCGCCGTTGGCGGCGATGCGATCCGCGCCGACCCACACCGCATCGACCTGGCCCTGCGCCATCAGGCTGGCGGCCATCGAATCGCAGATCAGGCGATAGGGAATGCCCAGCTCGCCCAGTTCCCAGGCGGTCAGACGGCCGCCCTGCAGCAGCGGCCGGGTTTCATCAACCCATACCTGTTGCACTTTGCCCTGCTGGTGGGCACGCAGCAGCACGCCGATGGCGGTGCCGACGCCGGCGGTGGCCAACCCGCCGGTATTGCAGTGGGTCAGCAGGCGGCTGCCGGGCTTGACCAGCCCAGCGCCGTGATCGGCGATGCGATCGCACAGCCGGCGATCTTCCTCCACCAGCCGCAGCGCTTCGTTCACCATCGCCGGCGCCCAGTCCGGCTCCGCCAGCGCCAGCTTCATGCGATCCAGATTGTTCATCAGGTTAACCGCCGTCGGGCGGGCGGCGCGTAGCGTGTGCAGCGCCTGTTCCAGCTCGGCGCGTGGCACACCGCGTTCCGCCAGCAGCGCCAACAGCAGGCTGGCGGACAGCCCGATCAGCGGCGCGCCGCGCACCCGCAGGCTGTGAATGTGCCCGACCAACTCCTCCACGCTGTCGCAGGCGCGCCACCGCTTTTCCTGCGGCAGGGCTTGCTGATCGAGGATCCAAAGGCGGTTGTCCCGCAGGGACAAACTGGTGGTGTTAAGCGCTTGCATCGTCGGTTAATTCCTTGTTGCGAGGTTATTGCATCTGAAACGCTATTCTGCCAACATGACTTCCAGATGTATAGACGTCCAAATGCTTTTACGTCTAAATAAACAGAATCGCTGGGGGCAGCGAGAGAGAACAGAGGGGTTGGGGAATGTCGCTTTATCGTACGTTTACGGCTGCCGATGCCGTTGAATACGCCCGCCAATACGGGCAGGTGGCCGATCCGCAGGCGCTGGTCAGCGCCGACGAGATCGGCGACGGCAACCTGAACCTGGTGTTCAAGATCCGCGATCGCGAAGGCGTGAGCCGGGTGATCGTCAAACAGGCGTTGCCGTACGTGCGCTGCGTGGGCGAATCCTGGCCGCTGACGCTGGATCGGGCGCGCATCGAAGCGGAAACGCTGTTGATCCACGGCGGTTTCTGCCCGCGACATACGGTAAAAGTCCTGCACCACGATCCCGAGTTGGCGGTGATGGTGCAAGAAGATCTCTCCGATCATCGCATTTGGCGCAGCGAACTGGTGCAGGGGAACTATCATCCGCTGGCGGCCGGTCAGCTGGCGGAATACCTGGCGCAGACGCTGTTCCACACCTCCGATTTTTATCAGTCGGCGCAGCAGAAAAAAGCGGAAGTCAGCCGCTTCACCAACCCTGAGCTGTGCCAGATCACCGAAGATCTGTTCTTTACCGATCCCTATATCGACCATGAGCGCAATCAGTTCGAGGCGGCGCTGTTGCCGCAGGTGCAGGCGCTGCGTGAGGATGCGCCGCTGAAGCTGGCGGTCGCCGGCCTGAAACACCGCTTTCTCAGCAAGGCGGAGGCGTTGTTGCACGGGGATATCCACAGCGGTTCAATTTTCGTGGCGGAAGGGCGATTGAAAGCGATCGACGCTGAATTCGGTTTCTACGGCCCGATCGGTTTCGATGTCGGCACTGCGTTAGGCAATCTGCTGCTCAACTATTGCGGCCAGCCTGGGCTGTTCGGGCCGCGCGACGCCGCCGCCGGGCGCGAGCAGCGTCTGCAGGATGTGCGGGAGCTGTGGCTGATCTTTGCCGATCGTTTCCTGGCGCTGTGCCATCAGCAAAGCCGCGATGTGGCGCTGGCGACGCCGGGTTACGCCGAGCAGTTCCTGCAGCAGGTCTGGACTGATGCGGTAGGGTACTGCGGCACCGAGCTGATTCGGCGCACTATCGGCCTGGCGCACGTCGCCGATCTGGACAGCATCGCCGACGCCGACATGCGCCTCGACTGTCAGCGTCATGCGCTGGGTTTGGGGCGCACGCTGATCGTCAATGCGCCGCAGATCGAGCATATCGACGCGCTGTTGGCGCGCATTCGTCAGCAAGGCTGAAGAGCCCGACAGTAATGAGGCAAACCCGGCTGCGGCCGGTTTTTTTTTTAATAACTTATTGGCATCAGTAACAGAATAGATAAATTGTTTTTAACTAAAAAGGTATTTTTACTCGCGTCTTATTTGTAAATTTAATTATATTTTCTGACCGTTGGTTACATGTCTTTAATATTAATGCCATCCATAAGGACAGTGCTTATTTATCTGACTTTCATGACGGTAATTAAAATAAAAAAAAGCCATCCGTTCTTTTTTTGATCGTTTTATTGTGGGAGTGGGAAGATGAAAAAAGACTTTTTATCGATAAAAACTATCACGTCGCCGTTACTTTTTTAGGAAATGGGATAGCTCATGCTCGGGTTTGAATAAAGCAGCGGGTTGATTATCTCAATATTACCCCCTAGATTATTCGAGTGTCGGACAACCGTAAATAAATAACGCAAGGTTATTAACTATAAGTAACCTTTGGCCTCACTTTGTCTGATTATTTCTATCGAGATCGGAGTGCTCCATGCAATTAACGCCAAGAGAAATCGAAAAGCTGATGGTCTATACCCTGGCTGACGTCGCATTAAAACGAAAATCCAGAGGGATAAAGCTTAATTATCCCGAGGCGGTGGCCATTATTACCACCGCGGCGCTGGAGGGCGCCCGCGAGGGAAAAACGCTGGAAGAAGTCATGAACGACACGCGGCAGGTTTTGAGCCGCGATGACGTCATGGACGGCGTGGCGGACTTGATCCCGCATGTGCAGGTCGAGGCGATATTCAGCGACGGCAGCCGCCTGGTGACGGTGCACGATCCTATTCAATAAGCTTCGATGGCCTTCCTGAATCCCATGGACGAATCTTATCAGCACAGGTATTCCGATGAAAAAGCATGACAAAGAAAAGCACGTGCCGCCAGGCGGCTATATCCTGTCCGAAAGTCCCATCACCTTCAATGAAGATCGCGAGACGGTTATTTTAACGGTGCGCAATACCGGCGACAGGCCTATTCAGGTCGGCTCACACTTTCATTTCTTCGAAGCCAACAAAGCGCTGCAGTTCGATCGCGCCGCCGCCTTTGGCAAACGGTTAAATATCACCGCCACGACGGCGATCCGTTTTGAACCCGGCGATGAAATCGAGGTGGCGCTTATTGCCATCGGCGGCAAGCAAACGGTTTATGGTTTTAATAATCTGGTGGACGGTTGGGCGGGCGACAGCCCGGTAGCCGCCGGTGAAAGAGTAAAGAAAACTATAGATGTAAAGCGAGCTATTGAGCTGGGTTATAAAAACCGCGATCAGGCGCCCATCAAGACGGACGAGGAATAAAGTATGCCAACGATCTCCAGGCAGGAATATGCCGGGCTGTTCGGCCCGACCACTGGCGATAAAATTCGCTTGGGCGATACGCAACTGTTTATTGAAATAGAAAAAGATCTGCGCGGTTACGGTGAGGAATCGGTCTACGGCGGCGGTAAGTCGCTGCGCGACGGTATGGGCGCCGATAACCGATTAACCAGCGACAATGTGTTGGATCTGGTCATTACCAATGTGACCATTCTGGACGCCCGGCAAGGGGTGATCAAGGCGGACGTCGGCATTAAAAACGGCCTGATCGCCGGCATTGGCAAAAGCGGCAACCCGGCGATGATGAACGGCGTCACGCCCGGCATGGTGGTGGGGGTCAGCACCGACGCCATCTCGGGCGAACACCTGATCCTGACCGCCGCCGGCATCGATACGCACATTCATTTCATTTCGCCGCAGCAGGCCGCACATGCGCTCTCCAACGGCGTGACGACCTTCTTCGGCGGCGGCGTCGGGCCGACCGACGGTTCCAACGGCACCACGGTGACCGCCGGGCCCTGGCATATCCACCGCATGCTGCGCGCCTTTGAGAGCATGCCGGTCAACGTGGGGATGCTCGGCAAGGGGCACGCTTCGCACGATGCGCCGCTGGTCGAACAGATCGCCGCCGGCGTGGCCGGGTTGAAGGTGCATGAGGACTGGGGCGCCACCAACTCCGCGCTGCGCCACGCGCTGAGGGTGGCCGACGACATGGATATTCAGGTGGCGGTGCATACCGACAGCCTGAACGAGGGCGGCTACGTCGAGGACACTATCGACGCCTTCGAAGGGCGCACTATCCACACCTTCCACACCGAAGGCGCCGGCGGCGGGCACTCGCCGGATATCATCAAGGTTGCCTCGCAGATGAACGTCTTGCCGAGCTCCACCAACCCCACGCTGCCGTTCGGCATCAACAGTCAGGCCGAACTGTTCGACATGATCATGGTGTGCCACAACCTCAACCCCAATGTGCCGGCCGACGTGGCGTTTTCCGAAAGCCGGGTGCGGCCGGAAACCATCGCCGCGGAAAACGTGCTGCACGACATGGGCGTGCTGTCGATGTTTTCCAGCGACTCCCAGGCGATGGGGCGGGTTGGCGAAAACTGGCTGCGGGTGATGCAGACGGCGCACGCGATGAAAGCCGCGCGCGGCAAGCTGCCGGAAGATGCGGCGGAACACGATAACTTCCGCGTGCTGCGCTACGTGGCGAAGATCACCATCAACCCGGCGATCGCGCAGGGCATCAGCCACGTGCTGGGTTCGGTCGAGGTCGGCAAGATGGCCGATCTGGTGTTGTGGGAGCCGCGCTTCTTCGGCGCCAAGCCGAAGCTGGTGATCAAGGGCGGGATGATTAACTGGGCGGTGATGGGCGATCCCAACGCGTCGTTGCCGACGCCGCAGCCCACGTTCTACCGACCGATGTTCGGCGCCATGGGCAAATCGCTGCAGGAAACCTGCGTCACCTTCGTCTCCGGCGCGGCATTGCACGACGGCATCAAAGAGAAACTGGGGCTGGAGCGGCAGGTGATGGCAGTGCATAACTGCCGCGCGATCTCCAAGCAGGACATGGTGCGCAATGCGGAAACGCCGCACATCGAGGTGGACCCCGAAACCTTCGCCGTCAAGGTCAACGGCGAACACGCCACGGTGAAGCCGATCGCCACCGCCGTGCTTAATCAACGCTACTTCTTCAGCTAGGAACTGCCGCTCATGATCGTGATTGAAAAGATACTCGGCAATATCAAACGGGATGCCGACTGGCGTGAGCGCTTGCAACATGCCTCGCTGGACGTGCTGGCGCTCTCGCAGTGGGAGGCGCAGAAAAGCCGCTGTCGCAAAACCACCCGCGACGGCCAGGACCTCGGTATTTCCCTCGAGCGTCACCAGGTGCTGGCCGACGGCGACGTGTTGCTCTGGGACGAAGCGAACCGCAGCGCGGTGGTGGTGCAGATGAACCTGCGCGATGTGATGGTAATCCATCTTGAGTCGCTGCTGGCGACCGATATGGCGACGGTGCTGAAGACCGCGTTCGAACTGGGGCATGCGCTGGGCAATCAGCACTGGAAATCGGTCATCAAAGGGAATCGCATCTTTATTCCGCTGACGGTGGCGACCAAGGTGATGGATTCGGTGATGAAAACCCACGGCTTTCATGCGCTGCCTTATTCGTTCGTGAAGGGCGAAAGCATTTTGCCGCATCTGACCCAGCCCGAAGCGCGCCTGCTGTTCGGCGGCGCGGAGGATTCCGCGACCCATGTGCATGTTGACAGCCCATTCCTCGGTCAGCATGCGATCAAATTGAAATGAACGCTGTTCAGCTGATTCGTATCCTGCAGTTTGCCGACTCGGTGCTGCCGGTGGGGGCGTTTGCCTTTTCCAATGGCGTCGAGTCGGCGATCCAGGCCGGCATCGTGCGCGATGTCGACACGCTGAAATCGTTCACCCGCACCGCTTTGCAACAGGCGGCGGGCGGCGACGGCCGGGCGGTCGCGGCGGCCTGCCGGGCGCTGCAGGGGGGCGATCGCGAGGCGGTTATCGGGCACGACTGGGCGCTGTTCAACCGCAAGCTAAATGAAGAAGGCCGCAGCATGGTGGTGAGGATGGGAAAGAAGCTGGCGGAAATGACGGCGGCCATCTGTGATGAGCCCCAGGTGGTCTGGTGGCTTGAGCAGATCAAAACCGGCCGCGCCGCCGGCACCTATCCGGTGACGCAGGCGGTAGTGATGACGGCGCTGGGCGCGGGGCCGCGCGAGGTGGCGGTGATGCATCAGTACGGCGTGGCGATGACCATTCTCAGCGCCGCCATGCGCCTGATGCGCGTCACCCATATCGACACCCAACGCATCCTGTTTCAACTCAACCGGGACATCGACGTTTTTTGTGACGAAGCCGAACGCGGCGGCGTTGAACAAATGGCCTCTTACGCGCCGGTGACCGACGTCCTGGCCGCGCTGCACGTCGGCGCATTTACCCGACTGTTCAGCAACTAATGACAAAGGAACGAGCAGAGTGAAGAAAATTACCCGCATTGGCATCGGCGGCCCGGTAGGCTCGGGCAAGACCGCGATTATCGAAGTCATTACGCCGCGCCTGATCGAACGGGGCATCAGCCCGTTAATCATCACCAACGACATCGTCACGACCGAAGACGCCAAACAGGTCAAGCGCACGCTCAAGGGGATCCTCGACGAGGAGAAAATTCTGGGCGTGGAAACCGGCGCCTGCCCGCATACCGCGGTGCGCGAGGATCCGAGCATGAATATCGCCGCGGTGGAGGAGATGGAGGCCCGTTTCCCGGACAGCGACGTGGTGATGATCGAGAGCGGCGGCGATAACCTGACGTTGACCTTCAGCCCGGCGCTGGCGGACTTTTACATCTACGTTATCGACGTCGCCGAAGGGGAAAAGATCCCGCGCAAAAACGGCCCGGGCCTGGTGCAGGCCGACATCCTGGTGATCAACAAAATCGATTTGGCGCCGTACGTCGGCGCCAGCCTGGCGGTGATGGAGCACGATACGCGCGTGGTGCGCGGCGAGCGGCCTTATATCCTCACCAACTGCAAAACCGGCGAAGGCATCGACGAACTGGTGGATATGATCATGCGTGATTTCCTGTTCACCCACGCGCCGTCGGCGGCGGTATGACGGCCGTCAGCGAAGCGGCGAGGCGCGTGGCGCAACTCGGCGCCGACGCGCCGGAGTTGGCCGCCTACCAGGACGAACCGCCGCAGATGGCCAGCGGCGGCGTGGGCAAAACCGGCTATCTGCGGCTGGGGTTCGCGCTGAACGGGCATCGCAGCGTGCTGCGGCAAATGGAGCGGCGCGTGCCGTTTCTGGTGCAGCGGGCGCTGTATTGGGACGAGGCGCTGCCGCAGATGCCGTGCGTATTCGTCATCTCCACCTCGGGCTGCATCTTGCAGGGCGATCGCCTGACGCTCGAGGTGCAGGTCGCTCCCCGGGCCTGCGGGCATGTCACCACTCAATCGGCGACCAAGATCCACGCCATGGAAAATAATTACGCGGCGCAGATGCAGACGCTGACGCTCGAAGAGGGCAGCTATCTGGAGATGATGCCCGATCCGGTGATCCCTCACTGCGGCTCGCGCTTCATTACCGATACCCGCATTACGCTGCACCCCACGGCGACGCTGCTCTATGGCGAAATCCTGATGTCGGGGCGCAAACACCATCAGGCGGATCGCGGTTTCAGATTCGACGTTTACTCTTCGCGCATCAGCGCCTGTCGCCCCGAGGGCAACATGCTGTTTGTCGAGCGCTATGTGCTGGAACCGCATAAACACCCGCTGAACGGGGTCGGCGTGATGGGGCCGTTCGATGTGTTCGGCAATGTGATCCTGCTGACGCCGCCCGAGCATCATCAGCGGATCCTCGATCGCATCGCGCCCCGCTATGACGAGGCTGAGGGCATCGCCAGCGGCGTCAGCCGGTTGCCCAATGAGTGCGGGCTGATCTTTAAGGCTTTGGGCAAAGAGGCGCGCCAGGTGAAGGCGGCGATTCACGCTTTCTGGCGCGTCGCCCGGGAGGAAATCTTGGGCGTGACGCTGCCCGAGCCTTTTATCTGGCGCTAGTCTGCAGCGGGAAGCGGTCATGACGACAAAGTGGAGTTGGGCGGCGTTGTGCGCCCGCAGCCGAATAGCGGCGGTGACGGATGCGGTGCTGCGCGGCTGTTCGCAGGTGATGTTTCAAAATAACCCTTTGACCGGATTATTGTTTTTCATCGCCATTTTCGTGGGCGCCTGGGAAGAGGGGCTGCCGCAGGTGGCCTTCGGCTGCCTGCTGGGTACGGCGGCGGCGACGCTCAGCGCGGCGTGGTTGGTGGACGATCGCGCAGCGTTGCGCACCGGTCTCTATGGCTACAACGGCTGCCTGGTCGGCGCCGCGCTGCCGACCTTTTTGCTGCCCTCTGTCTGGCTGTGGATCGGCGTGATCTTCAGCAGCGCGATCTCGGTGATCGTCACCGTCGGCCTCAATCGGCTGCTGCGTACCTGGAAGATCGCGGCGCTGACCGCGCCTTTCGTGCTGACCACCTGGACGGTGCTGCTGGCCAGCTACCCGTTCAGCCATCTGCGGCATGTGCGGTTGCCGCCGGCGGCCATCCCGGCCGACGGCGCGGTGTTCAACCCGCATCCCGACCTGGCGGAGGTGTTGAGCGGTGCGTTGCACGGCGTCTCCCAGGTCTTTTTGTGCAGCAGCGTGAGCGGCGGCGTGCTGCTGTTGCTCGGGCTGGCGGTTTCGTCGCCGCGCGCGATGGCGCTGGGTTTTTTCGGCGCCTTGCTGGCGGTGATCACCGCGCTGGCAATCGGCGCCGATCCGCAGGCGGTCTTCGCCGGGCTATATGCTTTCAGCGCGGTGCTGACGGCGGTGGCGCTGGGTTCCGTCTTCAACCCGCCCGGCCGGCGGGTGCTTATCTATACGCTGCTCGGCGTGATTTTCACGGTGCTGGTGCAGGGGGCTTTCAATACCTTGCTGGCTCCGCTGGGGATGCCGTCGTTGACCATGCCGTTCGTGATCGCGTCCTGGCTGTTTTTGAGCGCCAATCCGGCGGTGATCGCGGCGCGGCGCTAATCCATTGATTTCAACATAACGAGAAAACGGGAGTGTGGGTATGGCGGTAATTTCCGAAGGATTGCATGGCGCGGCCCGGCAGCGGGCTGTATCCCTGCTGCTGGGGCTGGTGGCGGTCAACGTCGTTGTCTGGCTGCTGGCGCTGGCGGTGTTCAAAGACAATGCGGCGCTGATGGGCACCGCCTTGCTGGCCTACAGTTTTGGTCTGCGCCATGCGGTGGATGCCGATCACATCGCCGCGATCGACAACGTGACCCGCAAGCTGATGCAACAAGGCAAAACGCCGGTGGCGGTCGGCACCTTCTTCTCGCTCGGCCACTCGACCATCGTGGTGCTGGCCTCGGCCGCCATTGCCGCCACGGCGATGATGTTCAGCCGACAGATGGGCTGGTTTCACGAAACCGGCGGTTTGATCGGCACGCTGGTGTCCGCGCTGTTTCTGCTGACGGTGGCCTTTATCAACCTGCTGGTGCTGCTCTCCGTGTGGCGCGCTTTCCGGCAGGTGAAGGCGGGCGAGCTGCCTGCGCATCAATCGCTGGATCTGTTGATGAGCGGCGGCGGTGCGCTGGCGCGCTGCTTCCGCCCGCTGTTCAGGCTGGTGAATCAGAGCTGGCACATGTACCTGG
This sequence comes from Serratia sp. CY52157, assembly GCF_052168495.1. Taxonomy (NCBI): domain Bacteria; kingdom Pseudomonadati; phylum Pseudomonadota; class Gammaproteobacteria; order Enterobacterales; family Yersiniaceae; genus Serratia; species Serratia sp. CY52157. The sequence goes on from NZ_JBJNMO010000002.1 coordinate 37,579, forward strand.
TGGGCTTCTTGTTTGGCCTGGGCTTCGACACCGCCACCGAGGTCGGGTTGTTGGGGATTTCGGCTGCCGGCGCCGGCCACGGCATGAACCTGTGGAGCATCATGCTGTTCCCAGCGCTGTTCGCCGCCGGCATGGCGCTGATCGACTCCATCGACAACTTCGTGATGATTGGCGCTTACGGCTGGGCGTTCTCCAAACCGATCCGCAAACTGTACTACAACATGACCATCACGGCGGCGTCGGTGATCATCGCGGTGTTTATCGGCGGCATCGAAGCGCTCGGACTTATCGCCGACAAGCTGGCGCTGTCCGGCCCGCTGTGGGACGCCGTCGCGCGGCTCAACGATCATCTGGGGGAGATGGGCTATTGGGTGATCGCCGTGTTCATTTTCTGCTGGCTGGTGTCGGTGGTGAATTACCGCCTGCGCGGTTATGACAAGCTGACGGTCAGCGGCTGAAAAGGCGGGTGCTCGTGGATCCTGCCTGACACCATCAGCCAACGGGCGGGGCGAACCCCGCCGTTGGGTTGCCTTACCGTTCGGATTCGTAAGCCAAAGTGGCCGCAACCTCCGAGTCTCCCAACCTGATGCGCAGTTCGCACAGCGAACCGCGGGTTAGCCAGATGAACGCGATCAGCGTCATACAGACGATCACCAGCTTAAGCACGACCCGTTTTTGCTGCATTTTTGACCTCCCTATCCTTGCCTTGCGGCGGGTAAGAGGCTAACCTGATGTTGCTAGGCATCAGAGTGGCCTCGGGTTGATAATATCGACTCGGGGCCTTTCTCTTTCTCTCCTTTGCCAAGGCTCCGGACAGAAAGATCCAGAGCACCCGCTGCGCAGTCTACCCGAACTTCCTTCCCGTGAAATCCGCCGTTGCGCCAACCTGCGGCGCGGTGCGCAGTTCGTGATGCAAGAAAAGAAAAAGGGGCGATGATGATCGCCCCTTGGATGCGTGGAGTAGGAATTGGCGTTAAGCCGCTTCGGTCTGCTGTTGGCGCTTAGACTGCGCCGCCGGCTTTTCCTGCTTGGCGGCCGCCAGCGCATCCGGCGCAAAGTCGTCCACGTTGATGGAGCGCAGACGGCTCTCTTCGGCTTTCACCAGGATCTTCGCTTCGTCGGCGCTGATCTTGCCTTCTTCCAGCGCGCGTTCCGCCAAACGATCCAGACGGGTGAACGGCAGGTTTTTGCCGGCGGCCTTGCATAGACGTTCGTGAATCGGCTCGGCGGCCATCACGTCGGCCAGCGCCGCTTCCAGCAGGCCGATTGGGTTATGCTCGCTCGGCGTCAGGTACTGGCCGCGCCCCAGACGGCTGCGGGTGGCGGAAGGCACCTGCAGGATCTTGGCCAGCTGATGATCCAGGCGATCGGACGGTGCGGTATGCACGCGGCCGAACGGGAAGACCACGAAGCGCAGCGCGCCGGCGATAAAGCGGTTCGGGAAGTTGCGCAGCAGATCATCCAGCGCCTGTTCGGCTTTATGCAGGCTGTCTTGCACGCCCCAATGCACCAGCGGCAGATCTTCTTTCTGACGGCCTTCGTCGTCAAAGCGTTTCAGCACGGCGGAAGCCAGGTACATCTGGCTGAGGATATCCCCCAGGCGAGCGGAGATGCGCTCGCGGCGCTTCAGGCTGCCGCCCAGCACGCCCATGGAAACGTCCGACAGCAACGCTAGGTTGGCGCTCAGGCGGTTCAACTGCTGATAGTAACGACGGGTCGCGTCCTTGGTCGGCGTGGCGCTGGTGCGGCCGTTGGTCAGGCCCAGCCAGAAGCTGCGTACCTTGTTGCTGCCGACGTGGCCCAGGTGGCCGAACAGCGATTTATCGAAGGCGTTCAGATCGTTGTTCTGCGCCGCCGCCATTTCATCCAGCACATAAGGATGGCAGCGGATCGCGCCCTGGCCGAAGATCATCATGGTGCGGGTCAGGATGTTCGCGCCTTCCACCGTGATGGCGATCGGTGCGCCCTGATAAGCGCGAGCCAGGAAGTTGGATTCGCCCAGCATAATGCCTTTACCGCCGGCGATGTCCATGGCGTCAACGATCGACTGCTGGCCGCGGTGCGTACAGTGGTATTTGACGATGGCCGACAGCACGGCCGGTTTCTCGCCCTGCACCAGCGCGTAGGTGATCAGCGAAGCGGCGGCGTCCATCACATAGGTGTTGCCGGCGATGCGCGCCAACGGCTCTTCGATCCCTTCCATCTTGCCGATGGAGATCTTGAACTGACGGCGAATGTGCGCGTAGGCGCCGGTCGCCAGGGCGATGGATTTCAGGCTGCCGGTGGAGTTGGACGGCAGGGTGATGCCGCGACCGACCGACAGGCATTCAACCAGCATACGCCAGCCCTGGCCGGCCATTTTCGGGCCGCCGATGATGTAATCGATCGGCACGAACACGTCGGTGCCGCGGGTCGGGCCGTTCTGGAACGGCACGTTCAGCGGGAAGTGGCGGTTGCCGATTTCCACGCCCGGCGTGCTGGTCGGGATCAGCGCACAGGTGATGCCCGGGGATTCGTTGTCGCTCAGCAGGCGGTTCGGGTCATGCAGTTTGAATGCCAAACCCAGTACGGTGGCGACCGGCGCCAGCGTGATGTAGCGCTTGTTCCAGGTCAGGCGCATGCCCAGCACCTGCTTGCCTTGCCATTCGCCCATGCACACGGTGCCCACGTCTGGAATGGCACCGGCATCGGAGCCCGCTTCCGGGCTGGTCAGCGCGAAGCAAGGGATCTCGTCGCCGCGCGCCAGGCCCGGCAGATAGTGGTTTTTCTGTTCTTCGGTACCGTAATGCTGCAGCAGTTCGCCTGGGCCGAGGGAGTTCGGCACGCCGACGGTGATCGCCAGGATGCCGGAAACGCCGGCCAGTTTTTGCAGCACCATCGCCTGAGCGTAAGGGGAGAATTCCAGACCGCCGTACTCTTTCTTGATGATCATCGCGAAGAAACGGTGTTCTTTCAGGTACGCCCAGAGTTCAGGCGGCAGATCGGCCAGTTCGTGAGTGATCTGGAAGTCGTTGGCCATGCGGCAGGCTTCTTCCACTGGGCCGTCGATAAACGCCTGCTCTTCTTCCGTCAGGCGCGGTTTCGGGTAGCTGTGCAGCTTGTTCCAGTCCGGCGCGCCGCGGAACAGATCGCCTTCCCACCAGGTGGTGCCCGCGTCGATCGCTTCCTTCTCGGTGGTGGACATCGGCGGCATCACCTTGCGGAAGGCGCGCAGCGCCGGCGCGGAGAGCAGAGAGCGACGCACAGAGGAAAGGTTCAGCGGCAGCAGCACGATCGCCAGCGGCAGCAACAGCCAGAAGCTCCACAGGCCGATCGCGCCCATGGCGGCGGTGTACGCCACCAGGATCAGGCTGCTGAGGGTAAGGTTCACTCGGTGGTAGAACACCACGCCGAGGAGAGCCAGTAAAACGACAATACTAAGAACCATCATAAGAAGCTCCGAAGTAGTAAGAGGTCTGACCTGTTGTGTGTATGTAATAGGTTTTAGTACAAGGCAGAATTTTTATCAATGCGTTTACAGTTTAATTACAACTCAGGTCACAAACTGACAGCACCAATCATCAAAAACCTCTCCGCTTCCTTAACCGGCGCGCTGTTTGGCTGAGAATGCTTCTCGCTGTTTCCGCGATCCGGTACACTGCGGAGCGGAAGATTTGACGATAACAAGAGGTTCCTCATGTACCACGACCTTATTCGCAGTGAACTGAACGAAGCGGCTGATACCTTGGCGAAATTTATCAATGACGACGCCAACATCGACGCCATCCAACGCGCGGCGGTGCTGCTGGCGGACTCCTTCAAAGCCGGCGGTAAAGTGATCTCCTGCGGCAACGGCGGTTCCCATTGCGACGCGATGCATTTCGCCGAAGAGCTGACCGGCCGCTACCGTGAAAACCGCCCGGGCTACCCGGCGATTGCCATCTCGGACGTGAGCCATCTGTCCTGCGTCAGCAACGACTTCGGCTATGAGTATGTGTTCTCCCGCTATGTGGAAGCGGTGGGCCGCGAAGGCGACGTGCTGCTGGGCATTTCCACCTCCGGCAACTCCGGCAACATCATCAAGGCCATCGACGCGGCGCGTGCCAAGGGGATGAAAGTGATCACCCTGACCGGCAAGGACGGCGGCAAAATGGCGGGTTCCGCCGATGTGGAAATCCGTGTGCCGCACTTCGGCTACGCCGATCGCATTCAGGAAATCCACATCAAAGCGATTCACATCTTGATTCAGCTGATCGAAAAAGAGATGGTTAAGGCTTGATAGCCTTCGGGGGGCTGCGGCTCCCCCAGGAATAAGACAGCGGGCGCCGCATGCATGCCGCGCCCGCACAGCGTATGTCAGTGTGGTTAAGGAGTGCTGGCGATGTGTGAACTGCTCGGGATGAGCGCAAACGTACCGACCGATATCTGCTTCAGCTTTACCGGCCTGGTACAGCGCGGCGGCCGCACCGGGCCGCATAAGGATGGCTGGGGCATTACCTTCTATGAAGGGAACGGCTGCCGCACATTCAAGGATCCGCAGCCGAGCTTCAACTCGCCGATCGCCCGCCTGGTGCAGGACTATCCGATCAAGTCTTGCGCGGTGGTGTCCCATATTCGCCAGGCCAACCGCGGCGAAGTGGCGCTGGAAAACACCCATCCGTTTACCCGCGAACTGTGGGGCCGCAACTGGACCTACGCGCACAACGGCCAATTGAAAGGCTATCGCCAGCTGGATACCGGAACGTTTCGCCCGGTCGGCCAGACCGACAGCGAATACGCGTTTTGCTGGCTGCTGCATCAGCTGGCGCTGAAATACCCGCGCACCCCGAGCCAGTGGCCGGCGGTGTTCCGCTATATCGGCCTGTTGGCGAGCCAGCTGCGCAAGAAAGGGGTATTTAACATGCTGTTGTCAGATGGGCGCTTCGTGATGGCCTATTGCTCCACCAACCTGTATTGGATCACGCGCCGCGCGCCGTTCGGCAAGGCGACGCTACTGGATCAGGACGTGGAGATCGATTTTCAGCAGCAGACCACACCGAACGATGTGGTCACAGTGATCGCCACCCAACCGCTGACCGCCAACGAAACCTGGCACAAGATTGAGCCAGGCGAGTTCGCGTTATTTCACTTCGGTGAGCGGCTTGTTCTGAGCGAAGGGATTGGTGTTGGGCGTCGGGCTGGTTGACGCGTACTGCGTCATCTGGCCGCTGCTCATTAACGGTTGACCCAGCACATACTGGCCGTTGTCCACGGTCATCATCGGCGGCTGGTGGTTCTTCGCGAAGTAATCATAGCCCGGCTTCAGCTGGCGCCAGAAGGCGATATAGCTGGATGACGCATGGCGCTTCAGGTTCTGTTCGGTCATGCGGAACGGGTAGATGCTGATGTCGACGCGGCTTTGGCCATAGGCGAAGGCGGCTTCGACGTAGCGATAGATCTCATCCATATAGGTGTTGGTCATCGCGTAACAGCCGATCGATTTACATTCGCCGTGGATCATCAGATAAGCGCCGGAATAGCCCTGCGACTTATCGTAATCATTAGGGAAACCGATATTGATCGCCCGATAATACTTGCTGTCGGGTTTCAGATGGCGCGCGTCAACGCTATAAAAGCCTTCCGGACTTTTAAAGTCGCCTTCACGACGTTTAGGACCCAGCCCGCCGGAGAAATTACAGATCGGGAACGTATTGACCAAGCGGAATTCATTGCCCATTTTGGCATACAATTCCAGCTTGCGTTCCTCTTTGAAGATCTGAATATAGACCGGCGACCCCAATAATTGCTGTTTAACTACCGGCGCTTCGGGTACCTGCTCGCTGGCGCTGCAGGCCGTGATCATCGGCATAGAAACAAGCATCGCAAACAACAGCGCGATTTTGCTCATTATTATTCCTGCTTATATTTATCTGCCGGCGCAATGAGATTGGCCAGCGTGCCACTGATTATTGTTTTTACTGCTGCAAAACACCGCCAGATTACCAGCGCGTTTATTTTTAGCAATACGTGATATGTATAAAAAAACGACAAAGCTCGATAAAAGTGAAATGACCGGCAGATTTTAACGATAAGTAGTGAAAAACAGGCGAAATTTAATTGCGTTTGCTTGACACAAGTCACGACGGAACGCAGAACAATGTTGCGAACAATGTTAATATTCTCTCTTCAATTTAACGCGCTGTGGCGATTGAAGCGGCAAGAGTTATTGCATATAACCCGGCCGTTTTGATGGTTATTTGGCTACATGCCGTTAACACATCGACTGTCGCGCAAACAACGGAAGGGGGATTCAAGGGAATGCGCGTTACCCCAGTTTTTCACTGCGAGAAAGTTCATGTTGGGCGTGCCGTTGTGCGCACTGCCCGGCAATCCTGGCATCGTCAGCACCCGCCTCTGGGGCCGGTCAGACGTGTAAACCAAACTACATCGTATAAATCCTATGATTAAGATCAGAAAAGGGTTAGATCTGCCGATAGCCGGAGCCCCGGTTCAGGCGATCCAAGATGGCCCGAACATTCAGCATGTCGCCCTGCTTGGGGAAGAGTATGTCGGAATGCGTCCCTCCATGCTGGTGCAGGAAGGCGATACCGTTAAGAAAGGCCAGGCGTTGTTCGAAGATAAGAAAAACCCCGGGGTTTTCTTCACGGCTCCCGCCAGCGGCCGCATCGTCGCGATTAACCGCGGCGAGCGGCGCGTCTTGCAATCGGTGGTGATTGCGCTGGAAAACGGCGGCGACGATCAGCTCGAGTTTGCGCATTATCCGTTGGGTGAACTCAGCCAACTGCCGCGCGAACAGGTCGAAAGCGAACTGATCGCCAGCGGCCTGTGGACCGCGCTGCGCACCCGCCCGTTCAGCAAAACGCCAAGCCCCGGCAGCGAACCGCGCGCCATTTTCGTCACCGCGATGGATACCCAACCGTTGGCCGCCGATCCGCAGGTGATCATCGCCGAACAGCAGGCGGCGTTTAACGCCGGGCTGGTGGTCTTGGCGCGTCTGACGGCGGGTAAGGTACACGTATGCCACGCCGCCGGCGCCTCGGTTGGCCAGCAGAGCGGCCCGCAGATCGCCTACAGCGAATTTGCCGGCCCGCATCCCGCCGGGCTGGTGGGCACCCACATTCACTTCCTTGAACCGGTCAGCCTGAAGAAAACCGTTTGGCACGTCGGTTACCAGGACGCGATCGCCATCGGCACCCTGTTCACCACCGGTAAGCTCGATACCCGCCGGGTCGTGGCGCTGGCCGGGCCGCAGGTGGCGCAGCCGACGCTGCTGCGCACCCGCCTGGGAGCCAGCCTCGATGAGCTGACCGCCGGCCGCCTGAAAGAGGGCGAGAACCGGGTGATCTCCGGTTCGGTGCTGAACGGTATGCAGGCCGCCGGGCCGAACGCCTGGCTGGGCCGTTTCCACTCGCAGGTGTCGGTGCTGGAAGAAGGGCGCGACAAAGAGCTGTTCGGCTGGATCGTGCCGTCGCCGAACAAGTTCTCCATTACCCGCACCACGCTGGGCCACTTCCTGAAAAACAAACTGTTCGCCTTCTCGACCACCACTAACGGCGGCGAACGCGCCATGGTGCCGATCGGCAACTACGAGCGGGTGATGCCGCTGGATATTTTGCCGACGCTGCTGCTGCGCGATTTGCTGGCGGGCGACAGCGACAGTGCGCAGGCGCTGGGCTGCCTGGAGCTGGACGAGGAAGATCTGGCGTTGTGCACCTTCGTTTGCCCCGGCAAGTATGAGTACGCGCCGGTGCTGCGCGAGGTGCTGACCAAGATTGAGCAGGAAGGATAACTGATGGGCCTGAAGAATTATTTTGAGAAGATAGAGCATCACTTCACGCCGGGCGGCAAACTGGAAAAGTGGTACCCGCTGTATGAAGCGACCACCACGGTGTTTTATACCCCCGGCACGGTGACGCGCGGCGCTTCGCACGTGCGCGACGCCATCGATTTGAAACGCATGATGATCCTGGTGTGGCTGGCGGTGTTCCCGGCGATGTTCTGGGGCATGTACAACGTTGGCCAGCAGGCGATCCCGGCGCTGCACCATCTGTACAGCGGCGACGCGCTGCAACAGGTGCTGGCGGGCGACTGGCATTATCGCCTGGCGCAGTGGCTCGGCGCCTCGCTGGCGGCCGACGCCGGCTGGGTCAGCAAGATGGTGCTGGGCGCCTGTTACTTCCTGCCGATCTACGCCGTGGTGTTCGTCGTCGGCGGCTTCTGGGAAGTGCTGTTCGCCATTATCCGCAAGCATGAGGTCAACGAAGGCTTCTTCGTCACTTCTATCCTGTTCGCGCTGATCGTGCCGCCGACCCTGCCGCTGTGGCAGGCCGCGCTGGGCATCACCTTCGGCGTGGTGGTGGCCAAAGAGATCTTCGGCGGCACCGGGCGCAACTTCCTCAACCCGGCGCTGGCCGGCCGCGCCTTCCTGTTCTTCGCCTATCCGGCGCAGATCTCCGGCGACTTGGTGTGGACCTCCGCGGACGGTTTCTCCGGCGCGACGCCGCTGGCGCAGTGGAGCGCAGGCGGGGCGCACAGCCTGAGCAACGTGGCCACCGGCCAGTCCATCAGTTGGCTGGACGCCTTCCTCGGTAACATTCCCGGCTCCATCGGTGAAGTCTCCACGCTGATGATCCTGATAGGCGGGGCGATTATCCTGTTCGGCCGCGTGGCCTCCTGGCGCATCGTCGCCGGCGTGATGCTCGGCATGGTGGCTTCCGCCCTGCTGTTCAACGCCATCGGTTCGGACACCAACCCGATGTTCGCCATGCCGTGGTACTGGCATCTGGTGCTGGGCGGCTTCGCCTTCGGCATGATCTTTATGGCGACCGACCCGGTTTCCGCCTCCTTCACCAACAAGGGGAAATGGTGGTACGGCATTCTGATCGGCGTGATGTGCGTGCTGATCCGGGTGGTCAACCCCGCCTATCCGGAAGGCATGATGCTGGCGATCCTGTTCGCCAACCTGTTCGCGCCGCTGTTCGATTACCTGGTGGTGCAGGCCAACATCAAGCGGAGAAAAGCCCGTGGCGAATGAAGCGAAAAACGACGGCATCGGTAAAACGCTGCTGGTAGTGCTGCTGCTGTGTCTGGTGTGTTCAGTGGTGGTGGCGGGCTCCGCCGTCGGCCTGAAGTCCAAACAGCAGGAGCAAAAGCTGCTCGACAAGCAGCGCAATATTCTCGACGTAGCCGGCCTGTTGCAGCCGAAAATGGAGAGCGAGCAGGTCAAGCGCCTGTATAGCGAGCGCATCGAACCGCGCCTGGTGGATCTGAACAGCGGCGAATTTGTCGCCGGCAAGGCGGCGGCGTTCGATCTGGGCGCCGCGCTGCGCGACGACGCCAAAAGCGTGGCGTTGCCCGCGGGCGACGATCCGGCCGGCATCAAGCGCCGCAGCAACCAGGCGGAAATCTACCTGGTGCGCGATGAAAGCGGCCAGGTGAACAAGATTGTGTTGCCGCTATACGGCACCGGTCTGTGGTCGATGATGTACGCCTTCGTGGCATTGGATAACGACGGCAACACGGTCAAGGGCATCACCTACTACGACCAGGGGGAAACGCCGGGGCTGGGCGGTGAGGTCGAGAACCCGTCCTGGCGCCAGCAGTGGGTCGGCAAGCAGCTGTTCGACGACAACGGCCAGCCGGCGATCCGCGTGGTGAAAGGCGGCGCGCGTCAGGGGGACGTACACGGGGTGGATGGCCTGTCCGGCGCCACGCTGACCTCCAACGGCGTGCAGCATACGTTTGATTTCTGGTTGGGCGAGCACGGCTTCGGCCCGTTCCTGAAAAAAGTTCGTGAAGGAGCGTTGAAAAATGGCTGATTCCAAAGAGATAAAGCGGGTCCTGCTGGGGCCGCTGTTCGACAATAACCCGATCGCCCTGCAGGTGCTGGGCGTCTGTTCGGCGCTGGCGGTGACCACCAAGCTGGAAACGGCGGTGGTGATGACCATTGCGGTGACGCTGGTGACCGCGTTCTCCAGCTTCTTCATCTCGCTGATCCGTCATCATATTCCCAACAGCGTGCGCATCATCGTGCAGATGGCGATCATCGCCTCGCTGGTGATCGTGGTCGATCAGCTGTTGCGCGCCTATGCGTTCGAGATCTCCAAGCAGCTGTCGGTGTTCGTCGGCCTTATCATCACCAACTGCATCGTGATGGGGCGCGCCGAGGCCTACGCCATGAAGTCGCCGCCGATCGAGAGCTTTATGGACGGCATCGGCAACGGGCTGGGTTACGGGGTGATCCTGGTGCTGGTCGGTTTCCTGCGCGAGCTGATCGGCTCCGGCAAGCTGTTCGGCGTTCCGGTGCTGGAAACGGTGCAGAACGGCGGCTGGTATCAACCGAACGGCCTGTTCCTGCTGGCGCCGAGCGCGTTCTTCATCATCGGCCTGCTGATCTGGGTGCTGCGCACCCTGAAGCCGGCGCAGATCGAAAAGGAGTAAAGGCCGATGGAACACTATATCAGCCTGTTTGTGCGCGCGGTGTTCGTCGAGAACATGGCGCTGGCGTTCTTCCTCGGGATGTGTACCTTCCTGGCGGTGTCGAAGAAGGTCTCGACCGCCTTTGGCCTGGGCATCGCGGTGACCATCGTGCTCGGCATTTCGGTGCCGGTGAATAACCTGGTCTACAACCTGATCCTGCGCGACGGCGCGCTGGTGGAGGGCGTCGATCTGAGCTTCCTCAACTTCATCACCTTCATCGGCGTGATTGCGGCGCTGGTGCAGATTTTGGAGATGATCCTCGATCGCTTCTTCCCATCGCTGTATAACGCGCTCGGCATCTTCCTGCCGCTCATTACCGTGAACTGCGCCATCTTCGGCGGCGTGTCCTTCATGGTGCAGCGCGACTACAACTTTGCCGAATCGGTGGTGTACGGCTTTGGTTCCGGCACCGGCTGGATGCTGGCGATCGTCGCCATGGCGGGGATCCGCGAAAAACTCAAGTATGCCAACGTGCCGGCAGGGCTGCGCGGTCTGGGCATTACCTTTATCACCACCGGACTGATGGCGCTGGGCTTCATGTCCTTCTCCGGTGTTCAGTTGTAAAGGCGGGAAGAATTTATGGAAATTATTTTAGGCGTAGCGATGTTCACCGCCATCGTGATGGTGCTGGTGTTGCTGATCCTGTTCGCCAAATCGAAGCTGGTGAACACCGGCGACATCGCGGTGGAAATCAATGGCGATCTGGATAAAAGCTTCCATGCGCCTGCGGGCGACAAGCTGCTCAACGTGCTCTCCAGCCAGGGGATCTTCGTCTCCTCGGCCTGCGGCGGCGGCGGCTCCTGCGGCCAGTGCCGGGTGGTGATCAAAGAGGGCGGCGGCGATATCCTGCCGACCGAGCTCTCGCACATCAACAAGCGCGAAGCGAAAGAAGGGTGCCGCCTGGCGTGCCAGGTGAACGTGAAGCAGAACCTGAAGATCGAGCTGCCGGAAGAGATCTTCGGCGTGAAGAAATGGGAGTGCGAGGTTATCTCCAACGATAACAAAGCCACCTTTATCAAAGAGCTGAAGCTGAAGATCCCCGATGGCGAAGACGTGCCGTTCCGCGCGGGCGGTTTCATCCAGATCGAAGCGCCGGCGCACGACATCAGTTACGCCGACTTCGACGTGCCGCAGGAGTATCGCGGCGACTGGGACAAGTTCAACCTGTTCCGCTACCGTTCGACGGTGAACGACACCACGGTGCGCGCCTACTCGATGGCCAACTACCCGGAAGAGAAGGGCATCATCATGCTCAACGTGCGTATCGCCACGCCGCCGCCCAACAATCCGGACGTGCCGCCGGGCATTATGTCTTCCTATATCTGGTCGCTGAAGCCGGGCGACAAGGTGACCATCTCCGGGCCGTTCGGCGAGTTCTTCGCCAAGGACACCGACGCCGAAATGATCTTTATCGGCGGCGGCGCGGGCATGGCGCCGATGCGTTCGCACATCTTCGATCAGCTCAAGCGTTTGAACTCGAAACGCAAGATCACCTTCTGGTACGGCGCGCGTTCGCTGCGCGAGATGTTCTATGAAGACGACTTCAACCAGCTGCAGGCGGAGAACGAAAACTTCACCTGGCACGTGGCGCTGTCGGATCCGCAGCCGGAAGATAACTGGACCGGCTACACCGGCTTTATCCATAATGTTCTGCTGGAGAACTACCTGAAGAACCACCCGGCGCCGGAGGACTGCGAGTTTTACATGTGCGGGCCGCCGATGATGAACGCCGCGGTGATCAAGATGCTCAAAGATCTGGGCGTCGAAGACGAAAACATCATGCTGGATGACTTTGGTGGCTAAATGCGCGCATTGGCGATGAAGAACTGGCTGACGGGCGTGGCGCTGAGCGCCACCCTGCTGCTGACCGGCTGCGGGCCGGAACAGGTGGACCTGACGGGTAAAACCATGGGCACCTCGTATTCGATCCGTTACGTGACCGGCGAAGATACGCCGTCGGCGCGCGAGATGCAGGCGGAGATCGACAAACGGCTGGAGCAGGTGAACGATCAGATGTCCACCTACCGGCCGGATTCCGAGCTGAGCCGCTTCAACGCCAGCCGCGACATTGACCGGCCGTTCCCGGTTTCGCCGGCCACCGCCGAAGTGGTGCGCGAAGCGCTGCGCATCAACCGCGTCACCGATGGCGCGCTGGACGTGACCGTCGGGCCGCTGGTCAACCTGTGGGGCTTCGGCCCGGAAGGGCGGCCGGACAAAGTGCCGAGCGAGGCGGAGCTGGAGCATCGCCGCGCCTGGACCGGCGCCGACAAACTGTCGGTGCAGGGCAGCGCGCTGGTGAAAAGCATCCCTGAGCTGTACGTCGATCTGTCGTCGATCGCCAAAGGGTATGGCGTGGACGTGGTGGCGGAATATCTGCAGTCCCGGCATGTGAAGAACTACATGGTGGATATCGGCGGCGAGGTGCGCACGCGCGGGCATAACGGCGAACAAAAGCCGTGGCGCATCGCCATCGAGCGCCCGACCGCCGGTACGCAGCAGCAGGCGCAGCTGGTGATCCAACCCGGGGAGATGTCGATCGCCACCTCGGGTGACTATCGCAACTACTTCGAGCAAGACGGGGTGCGCTATTCGCACACCATCGATCCGATCACCGGGCGCCCAATCCATCATCGGTTGGTGTCGATCACCGTGCTGAGCCCGACCTGCATGACCGCCGACGGCCTGTCCACCGGCCTGAACGTGATGGGGCCGGAGCGCGGCATGGCGCTGGCCAACCTGCTCGGCATCCCGGTGTTCATGATCGTGAAAACCGCCGACGGCTTTGAGGAGCGTTATTCAGACGCGTTCAAGCCCTATCTGAAAAAGCGTTCGTGAGGTTGCTATGTTGACGGTATTCGCCGCTACCTTCGTGTTGTTTCTGCTGATCGTCGGCGGCATGTCGCTGGGCTATGTGTTCAAACGCAAAAGCCTGCAGGGCAGCTGCGGCGGCATCACCGCGCTGGGCATGGAGAAAGTCTGCGACTGCCCGGAGCCGTGCGATGCGCGCAAAAAGCGCGAAGCCAAAGCGGCGCAGCGGCGCGAGCAGTTGGAAAAGCACCGCATTCTGTAGCTGTAGCGAAAACCCGGCCTTGACCGGGTTTTTTATTTGGGGGAGTTATTTGATTTTGAATAGGCCAGATTACCGAGTGCACTGCCCATGAAACAGCACAACATCAGGCCAATCGCCAGCAACTTGAAGTTAGCCGACATCTGATCCTCGCCCTCAATGTGGCCAATAATCCAGTCTGAGAGAAAGGGAAAAGCCAGGAGCATGAGGCCAATACCTATTATCGCACCGGCAATAATTGCTGCTATCCGTTTCATATCACCTCACCTGCCAGAACCAGACTTCTTTTGATTTAAAGAAATCGCTAAAACGCCCATCGTAATCTTTAATCTTGCTCAGGATTAAATCGTAAGGTTGATACATCTCTCATTTTAGAATCATTCGGATCTTCCTGATAGTTCTCAGCAGGTTAGTCTGTTGACTCGATTGGTTAAAATATCGTCTCATTAGGTTTATTTTGGATTTAGGGAGTTCCAGGATGGGACAACAACAAGAAGGGATAAAACGGGTGTTAACGGTGGGTGAAATTAATTTGGCCCGTTCCGTGTTTGGCAGGTCAGTTTTCTATGAGAAAGTCTTTGTTCACTGCGATAGCTATCTGCCGTTTGGGCTGCAAGCCAGCAGAACGGCGATGGCACCCAACGGAGAAGTCTGGTTTAGACAAGCCTTATATAAGGCTGATTTTTCCACGGCCGCTGCAGGTTTCCAGCATGTATTTATCCACGAAATGAGCCATGTCTGGCAGCACCAAAAAGGTATGTGGGTGAGAACCCGAGGTTTATTGAGTTGGGCTGCTGAATACAAATATCGACTCGATGGTAAACAGCTGTTGTATAACTACTCCATGGAACAGCAAGCTTCTATCATCGCTGATTATTGGTTCCTGAAGAAGTATGGTTACACTATCTGGCTGGGCGCGATTAACAATGGCGTGAATTTTCAGGGCGTAACGGATAAAACGATCGCCAGAAAATACGAATATACGCTTTCTCAGTTTCTTAAGCAGAGGTAACAGGATGAACCGCATTATTTTGGTTGGAACACTGGCTTTGCTGCTCGCCGGCTGCATGCACATGAACGATCCGAGGCCAAAAAACTACGCGGCCAACGTCACTGTCGTTGATAACCACGTTTGTGTGCGGGTTCAACCTGAAGGGGACGAGCGGTTGGCCGGCGTTATTATCGAAGAAATCGGCAATGCCAACGCTATCTTCGGCAAGCACTTCACGGATAACGAGATGCCTGCGGTCACCGCGGCTACGTGCATTCCCGATGATAATTATAAATTCGAAGACGGGAAGTCTTACGGGGTATCGGTGACGCTGTTGTCGCCGGATAAACGAAATAAAGGCCTTGAGCCTGCCGCCCGGCTATTCGGCGTTGGGTTTAGTGTTCGCAATGAAAATGGCATCATCCAGGTAGTTCCTGCTCGCTAACGGACGTTGAAAGCCATACGGGCATAAGGTGGGATGTCGAACCGCCTTATGCCGTAGCCGGTTATTTATTTCGCCTTGCGGAAGCTTTTCGCCTCGGCCGGGGAGTTAACCATCACGCCGTCGGCGCCCAGCGCCAGCGCCTGCTGATATTCCTGCGGCGAGTTGACCCCGAACAGGATGATGTGCGCCGGGCCCTGCGAGCGGAAACAGTCCATCGACTCTTTATCCCAGGTCAGAAATGCCTTCGAACGCCCTTCGCCGAGAGTATATTTCTCTACCACCTCCACCTCGCGCTTCAGCTCCAGCCCGTACCAGCGCGGCTGCTGGTTGTCCGGTTTGACGTCGCACTGGTGCGCCATGGTGACGTTGGCCAGCAGCGTGCGGGTCTCGTCGCGGCTTTCAAAGCGCGGGATGGCCGGCGGCAGCGCCTGCAGGTATTTGGCGTCGGTAGAGTAGACGCGGGTGCGGTTCAGGCTGTTGGTGCTTTGCAACGTCGCCAGCAGCGCCTGGCCAAACTGCGCCGGATCGGCGTCCGGGGATTTGATGTCCAGATAAAAGGTGACGTGCGGAAACGCCTTCAGCACGTCGTCGAGGCGCGGAATGCCGATGCCCCGGCCGCGGAACGGGTGGGCGTCACCCTTGGCGAAGGCCCAGCCGGCGTCGGTCTCGGCCAGCTGCGCGGCGGTATAGGCAGAGACCGGGCCCTGCCGGTTGGTCAACGCTTTCAGATCCGAGGGGCGATACAGCACGATGACGCCGTCTTTGGATTCTTGCAGGGTGATCCAAATGGCGTCGGCGCCGTTTTTCAACGCCGTTTCGATAGCGATGCGGGTGTTTTCCGGCGCATCGGCGGTGCCGCCGCGGTGGGCGACGATCGCCGGCGCATGACCGGCGGCGGCGCTGGCCGCCAGCGCGCTCAGCGACAGCGCGGAAGCCAGCAGCAAATGAGAAAATCTGATCATGTAGGATACCTTGTCGTTATCGTTGTGGAGAGCCGCACGGGATGGCGGAAATCATACTATTGAAAAATTAAGCTTTTTTAACAACGCGGAAATATCTGGCGGAAACGCCGCTTTCCTCGAGCTCCGCGGCCTTGAGCTTTCGGTATCTGACTGTATACTTATACAGTGTTACTGGAGGGTGCGATGCGTAAAATCATTCATGTCGATATGGACTGCTTCTTCGCGGCGGTGGAAATGCGCGACGATCCCAGCCTGCGCGATATTCCGCTGGCGATTGGCGGCAGCGCCGATCGGCGCGGGGTGATCAGCACCGCCAACTACCCGGCGCGGCGCTATGGCGTACACAGCGCCATGTCCACGGCGATGGCGCTCAAGCTGTGCCCGCATCTCACCCTGCTGCCGGGGCGCATGGCGGCCTATAAAGAGGCTTCGCTGCACATCCGTGAAATCTTCGCCCGCTATACCCCGTTGATCGAGCCGCTGTCGCTTGATGAAGCCTATCTCGACGTGACAGACAGCCCGCAATGCAACGGTTCGGCGACGCTGATCGCCCAGGAAATCCGTCAGGCGATTGCCGACGAGCTGAACCTGACCGCGTCGGCCGGCGTCGCGCCGATCAAGTTTCTCGCCAAAATCGCCTCCGAGATGAACAAGCCGAACGGGCAATACGTGATCACGCCGGCGCAGGTGCCGGCGTTTTTGCAGCAGCTGCCGCTCAGCAAGATCCCCGGCGTCGGCAAGGTGACCGCCAAACGGCTGGAGGAAGTGGGGCTCATCACCTGCGCCGACGTGCAGCAATACGATTTGGCGCAGCTGCTCAAGCGCTTCGGCAAGTTTGGCCGGGTGTTGTGGGAGCGGTGTCAGGGCATCGATCGGCGCGAAATCTCGGCGGAGCGGCTGCGCAAATCGGTGGGGGTGGAGCGCACGCTGGCGGAAGACATTCACGACTGGGAAGACTGCGAAACGCTGATTATCGACAAACTCTATCCCGAGCTGGAGATGCGGCTGCGCAAGGTAAAGCCGGATCTGCACATCGCCCGGCAGGGCGTGAAGCTGAAGTTTCAGGATTTTCAGCAAACCACCCAGGAGCACGTCTTCCCGGTGCTGAACCGGCAGGATTTGCTGGAGGTGGCGCGGCAGGCGTGGCGCGAGCGGCGCGAAGGGCGCGGCGTGCGGCTGGTGGGGCTGCATGTGACGCTGCTCGATCCGCAGCTGGAGCGGCAGCTGGCGCTGCCTTGGGAATAAAAAAGCCGGCGAGTTGCCGGCTTTTTGCGTTAAGCGCGCAGATTACGCGCGCTCAGGGATCGCTTTCAGCAGCGAGGTCAGCAGCTTCCAGTACAGACCGACGCTTTCGATATGCACTTGCTCATCCGGCGAGTGCGGGCCGGTGATGGTTGGCCCGATCGATACCATGTCCATGTTTGGATACGGCTTTTTGAACAGACCGCATTCCAGGCCGGCGTGGATCACCATGATGTTCGGCGTCTTGTTGAACAGCTCCTGATACAGCTCGCGCACCAGGTGCATCACCGGCGAGTCGGCGTCCGGTTGCCAGCCCGGGTAGCCACCCTTCGGCGCCACGTTGGCGCCGGCCAACTGGCCCAGCGCGGTCAGCATCTCGACCACATAATCTTTGCCGCTGTCGATCAGGGAGCGGATCAGGCAGATGATTTCCGCTTCGTTTTCGCTGGTGGTGACTACGCCGACGTTCAGCGAGGTTTCCACCACGCCTTTGACCGCGTCGCTCATGCGGATCACGCCGTTCGGCGTGCCGTTCAGCAGCGCCAGGAAGCGTTGCTGGCTGTCGGCGCTCAGCGCCTGCGAAGCGCTGGTGGTCGGCTCCAGCAGCACGGTGATGTTCTTCTCTTTGGCGGAGAGTTCGTTCTGCAGCACGGCCAGGAACTCTTGGCTCAGTGCTTTCAGCGCGTCGGCTTTTTCTGCCGGCACCGCTACCACCGCGGAGGCTTCACGCGGGATGGCGTTGCGCAGGGTGCCGCCGTTCAGGTCCAGCACGCGCAGGTTCAGCGCCTCCGCATGGGCGAACAGGAAGCGCGCCAGCAGTTTGTTGGCGTTGCCCAGCCCGACGTGGATCTCGGCGCCGGAATGGCCGCCTTTCAGGCCCTTGAGGGTCAGCTTCAGGGTTTGGTAACCGGCCGGCACCGCTTCGCGCTGCAGCGGCAGGGTAGTGATGAAGTCGATACCGCCGGCGCAACCCATGTAGATTTCGCCTTCTTCTTCGGAATCGGTATTGATCAGGATGTCCGCCTGCAGCCAGTTCGGCTGCAGCCCGAAGGCGCCGTCCATCCCCGCTTCTTCGGTCATGGTCAGCAGGACTTCCAGCGGGCCGTGCTCAACGCTGTCGTCGGCCAGCACCGCCAGGGCGGAGGCCATGCCGATGCCGTTGTCGGCGCCCAGCGTGGTGCCGCGCGCTTTCACCCACTCGCCGGCGATATAAGGCTGGATCGGATCCTTGGCGAAGTCGTGCACGGTGTCGTTATTCTTTTGCGGCACCATGTCCAGGTGCGCTTGCAGCGCCACCGGCTTGCGATTTTCCATGCCTTTGGTGGCCGGTTTGCGCAGCAGGATATTGCCGACCTGATCGCGCTCGGCGTGCAGGTTCTTTTCTTTGGCCCAGGTGAGGATGTGCTGCGCCAGCGCTTCTTCATGATAAGAAGGGTGCGGGATAGAACAGATCTTGGCGAAAATATCCCACAGCGGCTGTGGCGAAAGCTGAGACAATTCAGACACTATAAGTCTCCTGTGACGGCAAGCTCCGACAGGACGGGCGTGCCGCGCGGTTAAGGTGAGCGGGTATCTGTGCGTCGTGGCACGATCGTCAGAGAATATCACTTTATTTCCGGCGGTGCGCGCCCCGTATTGTGCGGTTTAAGCGCTTGATCACACGGCTTCGCGGCGGGAACGCTCGTTTTTTCAGCATCAATCACCGAAAAGCCGCCCGGCGGAAATCGCGAGGTTTTCCTCGGTACAGCTGGAATTCAACGCGGCCAGTCTCTATAATCTCGCGCAACCTTTTTTCCCCTGAACTATAAAGTAAGCCGCTTCACCAGCCGGCTGGGACACGATTCTATGAGCGAAAAATACGTTGTTACCTGGGATATGCTGCAAATACACGCACGCAAGCTGGCGCACCGCCTGCTGCCTGCCGACAAATGGACGGGCATCATTGCCGTCAGCCGCGGCGGCCTGGTGCCGGCGGGCCTGCTGGCGCGCGAGCTGGGCATCCGCTATGTGGATACCGTCTGCATTTCCAGCTATGACCATGACAACCAGCGCGAAATGAAAGTGCTCAAGCGCGCCGAAGGCGACGGTGAAGGCTTCATCGTGGTGGACGATCTGGTGGATACCGGCGGCACCGCGAAAGCGATCCGCGACATGTATCCGAAAGCGCATTTCGTCACCATCTTCGCCAAGCCGGCGGGCCGTCCGCTGGTGGACGACTACGAAGTCGACATCCCGCAGGATACCTGGATCGAACAGCCGTGGGACATGGGCGTCAGCTTCGTTCCCCCTATCGGCGGTCGCTAAGTCCAGCCAGTTCCAGCCCAACGCCCGGTTATGCCGGGCGTTTGCGTTATCTTGGTTTATCCCGCCAGAGTTAGGTACACTACCTCCAGTTAAGTAGGCCTTTTGCGGCCTATCGCCAGATTTACGGAGGCTGTTGTTACCATGGCACAGGCCAACCTTTCTGAAATTCTTTTCAAGCCCAAATTCAAACACCCTGAAACCTCGACGCTGGTGCTGCGCGCGCGCAACAAAGTGAGCGCCGCCATGCATTCCGCATTGGAAGGCGACACTACCGGCAGCTGGTATCGCATGCTGAACCCGCTGCTGTGGGCCTGGCGCGGCGTCAGCCCGATCGAAATCCACGAAGTGCTGGCGCGCATCGCCGCCTCGGACGCCGAGCGCAGCAATCCGCAGCGGCTGGATACCGTGGTGGGCTACCGCAACGGCAACTGGATCTACGAGTGGATCCATCAGGGCATGCAGTGGCAGCAGCGGGCGACGGAGCAGCAGGATCCGCTGGTCGGCGGCGAGTACTGGCTGAAGGCCGCGAGCCTGTACAGCATCGCCGGTTACCCGCACCTGAAGGGTGACGAGCTGGCTGAACAGGCGGAGATGCTCGCCAACCGCGCTTACGAAGAGGCGGCGCTGCTGTTGCCGTATCAGCTGAAAGAGCTGGAGTTCCGCATCGAAGGCGGCGGCTGCGTCACCGGTTTCCTGCACATGCCCGAGAAGGGCGAAGCGCCGTTCCCGACGGTGCTGATGTGCGGCAGCCTCGACACGTTGCAGACCGACTACCACCGCCTGTTCCGCGACTACCTGGCGCCGCACGGCATCGCCATGCTGACGCTCGATATGCCGTCGATCGGCTCCTCCTGCAAATGGAAGCTGACGCAGGACTCCAGCTACCTGCACCAGCAGGTGCTGATCCAGTTGGCCTCGGTGCCGTGGGTGGATCATCAGCGGGTGAGCGCCTTCGGCTTCCGTTTCGGCGCCAACGTGGCGGTGCGATTGGCCTACCTGGAGCCGCAGCGGCTGCGCGGCGTGGCCTGCCTGGGACCGGTGGTGCATCGCCTGCTGTGTGACAGCAGCACCCAGCTGAACGTGCCGGACATGTATATGGACGTGCTGGCCAGCCGCATGGGCATGGCTAACGCCTCGGACAACGTGCTGAAGGTGGAACTGAACAGCTACTCGCTGAAAATGCAGGGGCTGCTGGGGCGCCGCTGCCCGACGCCGATGATCTCCGGCTACTGGGAGCGCGATACGCTCAGCCCGAAAGAGGAGTCGCAGCTGATCGTCACCTCTTCGGTGAGCGGCAAGCTGATCGCCATCCCGCGCACCCCGGTTTACGATAGCTTCCATCGGGCGCTGCTGCAGATGTCCGGCTGGCTGAAGGACAAAATGCGTTAATTAGTTGCTAAATTTTAACAGTTTGTTAAAAAGAGTGGTCTACATTGAGGAGGTTAGAGAATGACGTTACCGAGTGGTCACCCTAAAAGCCGACTAATGAAACGTTTTGCCAGCTTGGGGCCGTACCTGCGTGAAGGGCAATGTGAGAACGACCGGTTTTTCTTTGATTGTTTGGCCGTCTGCGTCAATGTAAAGCCCGCTCCGGAGAAGCGTGAGTTCTGGGGCTGGTGGATGGAGCTGCAGGCGGAAGAGGCGCGCTTCACCTATTCGTACCAATTCGGCCTGTTCGACAAAGAAGGCGACTGGACGGCGCAAAACATTAAGGATGATGAAGTGAGCGCCAAACTGGAAGACACCCTGCGCGACTTCCATCGCCGCCTGGGCGAGCTGCTGGCGACCATGGAACTGGGGCTGGAACCCGCCGACGATTTCAAAGAAAAACTGATCAAACTCTCCGCCTGACCCCGTTTGACCACGTATTGTGCTGATTTCGCGTTGTGCCTGTTGGCATAACGCGTCTCTCCTGTTACAAAGACCTTTGCACTCTTCTTCTCATCATTACACACGGCAGAAATACTATGAACGGCAGCCAGACATTGGTTGTGAAATTGGGCACCAGCGTGTTGACCGGCGGCTCGCTGCGTCTTAACCGCGCCCACATCGTCGAATTGGTGCGCCAGTGCGCGCAGCAACACGCCGCGGGCCACCGCATTGTCATCGTCACCTCCGGCGCCATCGCCGCCGGGCGCGAGCACCTGGGCTACCCCGAGCTGCCCGCCACCATCGCCTCCAAGCAGCTGCTGGCGGCGGTGGGGCAGAGCCGGCTGATCCAGCTGTGGGAACAGCTGTTCTCCATTTACGGCATTCACGTCGGGCAGATGCTGCTGACGCGCGCCGATCTGGAAGACCGCGAGCGCTTCCTCAACGCGCGCGACACCATGACGGCGCTGCTGGACAACCGCATCGTGCCGGTAATCAATGAGAACGACGCCGTCGCCACCGCCGAAATCAAGGTGGGCGACAACGATAACCTGTCGGCGCTGGCGGCCATTTTGGCCGGCGCCGACAAACTGCTGCTGCTGACCGATCAGCAGGGCCTCTACACCGCCGATCCGCGCAACAACCCGCAGGCCGAACTGATCCGTGAAGTGCACGGTATCGACGACGCGCTGCGCGCCATCGCCGGCGACAGCGTCTCCGGTCTGGGCACCGGCGGCATGGGCACCAAGCTGCAGGCGGCCGACGTGGCCTGCCGCGCCGGCATCGACGTGGTGATCGCTGCCGGCAGCAAGCCGGGCGTGGTGGCGGACGTGATCGAAGGCAAACCGGTGGGCACCCGTTTCCACGCGCTGGAAACCCCGCTGGAAAACCGCAAGCGCTGGATCTTCGGCGCGCCGCCGGCCGGTGAAATCACCGTCGACGACGGTGCGGTGGAAGCGATGATGGCGCGCGGCAGCTCGCTGCTGCCGAAAGGCATCCGCGAAGTGAAGGGCGACTTCTCGCGCGGCGAAGTGATCCGCATCCGCAACCAGGCGGGGCGCGATCTGGCGCACGGCGTCAGCCGCTACAACAGCGACGCGATGCGTATGATCGCCGGGCACCACTCGCAGGAAATCAGCGAGATCCTCGGTTATGAATACGGTCCGGTGGCAGTGCACCGCGACGATATGATTGTCAGTTAAGGAGTGAGCATGCTGGAGCAGATGGGGAAGGCCGCCAAGCAGGCCTCCTGGCAGCTGGCGGTTCTGAGCACGGCGAAGAAGAATCAGGTGCTGTCGGTGATGGCCGACAGGTTGGAAGCCAACAGTGAAGCGATCCTGCTGGCGAACGAACAAGACATGGCGCAGGCGCGCGCCACCGGTATGAGCGAAGCGCTGCTCGATCGCCTGTTGCTGACCCCGGCGCGGCTGGCGGCGATCGCCAACGACGTGCGCCAGGTATGCCGCCTGAACGATCCGGTCGGCCACGTGCTTGACGGCAACCTGCTGGACAGCGGGCTGAAGCTGGAGCGCCGCCGGGTGCCTCTCGGCGTGATCGGCGTGATTTACGAGGCGCGGCCGAACGTCACCATCGACGTCGCCAGCCTGTGCCTGAAGACCGGCAACGCAGTGATCCTGCGCGGCGGTAAAGAGACGCACAACACCAACCAGGCGACGGTGAAAGTGATCCAGCAGGCGCTGGAACAGTGCGGCCTGCCGGCGGCGGCGGTGCAGGCGATCGACAGCCCGGATCGCGCGCTGGTGAGCGAACTGCTGCGCCTGGATCGCTATGTCGACATGCTGATCCCACGTGGCGGCGCCGGCCTGCACAAGCTGTGCCGCGAGCAATCGACCATCCCGGTGATCACCGGCGGCATCGGCGTGTGCCACACCTACGTGGATGCCGACGTTGATTTCGACAAGGCGCTGACGGTGATTGAAAACGCCAAGATCCAGCGCCCTAGCGCCTGTAACTCGCTGGAGACGCTGCTGGTGAACCGCAGCATCGCCGCCGAGTTCCTGCCGGCGCTGAGCGCCAAAATGGCGGCGGCGGGCGTGACGCTGCACGCGGCGGAAAACGCGCTGCCGCTGCTGCAGGGCGGCCCTGCGACGGTGGTGCCGGTGAACGCGGAGGATTACGACGACGAATGGCTGTCTCTGGATCTGAACGTATTGCTGGTGGACGATATCGATCAGGCCATCGACCACATCCGCACTCACGGCACCAACCACTCCGACGCGATCCTCACCCGCTCGCTGAGCAGCGCCGAGCACTTCGTGCGCGCGGTGGACTCCTCGGCGGTGTACGTCAACGCCAGCACCCGCTTCACCGACGGCGGCCAGTTCGGCTTGGGCGCGGAAGTGGCGGTGAGCACCCAGAAACTGCACGCCCGCGGCCCGATGGGCCTGGACGCGCTGACCACCTACAAGTGGATTGGCTACGGCGACGATCTGGTGCGCAGCTAAGGCCGGATTGCGGTAATAAAGAGGTCAGGGCGCAGCGGGCTGCGCCCTGATTGTTTTTGGAAAAGGGGGACTGCACGACAGTCTGGTTGCTTGCAAAACAACCAAACGCCCCGGCGGGCTATTGACTCATTTCGCGCGCAGGTCTACCTTGTTCAACGCACTTCCGGCTTGCCCCGCAGGCCCGACTCGATGCCGATATAGCTCAGTTGGTAGAGCAGCGCATTCGTAATGCGAAGGTCGTAGGTTCGACTCCTATTATCGGCACCATCCTACCTATTTTAACGTCTCCCCAAGTCTACTCAAATACCCTTTAAAGCCTTATAATACGCGGTTTGACGGACCTTATTGTCTCTGCTCGTCTACTCACGTTCACAGAAATCCACGGTGAGCTGGGGGTATCAATGGGGGTATTCGCTGTTCGGTAGGAGATACCCTGTAAGCATACCTGTTTTAGTTCCATGCACTTTTTGAGAGTTCCGGGTTTTCAGCCATAAGTCGGTACTCTTCCGGCGTCAGCTTATTCAAGGGTTCATGAGGCCGCTCGTTGTTATATTCCATCAGCCAGCGCTCGGTAACTTCCCGTGTTTCATTCCCGTCCTGAATCGTAATGCGTATTGCTGGCAAAGGGCATTCCTCCCCTTGCTCAGGCAAGTTATAGCTTTGCTTTTTCCAGCATACGCATGACGAATAGATAGAAGACAGGAACAAAGAATATGGCTAATAATGTTCCACTTATCATACCGCCAAAAACGCCAGTGCCGATGGAGTGCTGGGTCTTATCACTGGCGCCGGTAGCGAGTATTAACGGTACAACACCGAGCGTAAAGGCGAGTGAAGTCATCATAATAGGGCGCAATCGCTGCCGGGATGCCAGCAATATTGCGGAAATAATATCCATGCCTTGCATTCGTAGTTGTCTGGCGAACTCAATAATCAAAATGGCGTTTTTAGTAGAAAGCCCGATGATCGTTATCATTCCGACTCTAAAAAACACATCATTTGACATGTCAGCAATGAAGACTGCGCAAACCGCACCGATAAGCCCCAACGGCACAACCAACATCACGGCAAAAGGGGTTGCCCAACTTTCATAAAGGGCTGCCAGCACCATGAACACAACAAGAATAGAGAGCAAAATAAGCAATGGAAGTTGTGAAGCTGACTCTTTTTCCTGGAGCGAACTACCTGCCCATTCAGCTTTAAAGCCTTCGGGGAGATCTCTTGCCAGTCTCTCCATCTCTGCCATGGCAGTTCCACTAGAATGCCCATTAGCGGCACTACCTGTCACTCTGAGTGCGGGATACCCTTGATAGCGATTCAATTGCTGCGGTGACAAAGTCCATGATGAAGACACGAATGTTGAAAGAGGCACCATCTCTCCCATTTTATTTTTGATAGAGATTTTGAGTAAATCCGCGAGTTGCATCCGGTAAGCTATGTCAGCCTGGATAATGACCTGCTGAACACGGCCGTTATCAGTGTAATCATTGACATAGTAAGATCCAGAAGCCGCAGAGAGCGCTTCGCCAATTTCATTAAATGATACGCCAAAAGTTTCGGCCTTCTCTCTATCGACCTTTAATGAAAGACTTACACCCTCAGGTAAGCCATCAATAGCTACCCCTCCCAAAACCCTACTTTGATTAGCGTGCACAAGAAGCTGATCGGTTGCCTGTTTCAATGCGTGATAACCTTTTCCACCGCGATCTTCTATGTACATCATAAACTCTGAGGAAGTTCCCATATCAGAAATAGCCGGTGGCAATTGACTGGTTGTTTTACCATCATCAATATCCTTCATTGCGGCCTCAGCAAAATGAGCCTCATCCTGAGCCGTTGCCCCATTTCTATATGGCCAATCTTTTAGTGTTGTAAATGTCATCGCTGTGTTTTGGCCCGAACCGGAAAAACCAAAGCCAAGGATAGAGACATTATTCTCGATGGCACTACGGGTTGCTATCGCCGCCTCGTAGTGTTTCACAACTTCACGAGTACGCTCCATGGTTGCGTCGGAAGGAAGCTGGATTGATGACATAAAATATCCCTGATCTTCCTCAGGCAAAAACGATGAGGGGAGCTTTTTCAGCCCCAGAAAAAGCAGGCCGCAGAGGACAACATAAAGTAACATTACTCGCCCCCCACGTTTCAATATATATATCAATCCCGTTTCATAACGAATAGTTAACGCATTAAATCTGCGATTAAACCAACGTGAAAAGCGACCCGATTGATTCTCTTTTAGTTCATGTGCTTTCAGCAGGGATGCACATAAAGCTGGAGTCAACGTCAACGCCAAAAACGCGGAGAACAAAATAGATACGGCCATAGAGAGCGTAAACTGTTTGTAAATGACTCCCACCGAACCGCTGGCGAACCCCATAGGGATAAATACTGCGGTCAAGACCAGAGTAATACCGACAATGGCGGGAGTAATTTCTTCCATGGCTTGGTGTGTCGCCTGCTTGGGAGGAAGCCCTTTCTCCTCTATCAGACGTTCGACATTTTCCACAACTACGATAGCATCATCTACAATGATGCCGATTGCCAACACCATGCCAAACATGGTCAGTACATTGATGGAAAAACCACTGAACAGCATAACGGTGAACGTGCCCAACAATGCAACCGGTGCCACGATAGCCGGAATAAGCGTGCAACGGAGTTTATGCAAAAAAAGCAGCATAACGAGGAACACCAAAACCATTGCTTCAATGAACGTTTGGATGACTTTCTGTACGGATAATTTTACAAACGGGGCAGTATCAAAAGGGACTGAAAATTCCATCCCTTGTGGCAACGTGCTTGAAAGCTCTTTAAGTCGCGCATGGATGCCTGCAGCCGTACTGATGGCGTTAGCGCCCGGTGATAGTTTGATGGCAGCAGAGGTTGCTGGTTGGCCATTTTCACGCGTTTCAAATGCATAACTTTGCAAGCCCTGCTCTACGCGAGCAATATCAGCCAGTTTTAAACGACCGCCGCTGACATTCGCTTTAAGGGTGATATTGCGAAACTCTTCGACAGAAGAAAGCTGTCCGCTCACAGTAATAGGGTAAGTTACTTTTTGCCCAATAGCAGCTGGAGCATCACCAATCCGACCGGGTGAAACCTGTAGATTCTGTCGGCTAATCGCGGTAATGACATCATTAACCGATAGCTTGTAGCTAAACATTTTTATCGGGTCCAACCAGACACGCATTGCCTTTTCTGCGCCGAAAAGCTGAACTTTACCTACACCTGGTACGCGGCGCAGTTCATCGGTGATATGACGAGCAAAATAATCACTTAAGTCAGCCTCTTGATACTGGCCTGAAGGTGATTTCAAACCAATCAACATCAGAAAGCCAGAGTTGGCTGACTCCACGTTTATTCCATTCTGCCGCACAACTTGTGGAAGGCGCGCCTCGACCACCTTGATTTGGTTCTGAACGTCTACCTGAGCAAGTTTGATATCAGTACCAGGTTTAAACGTCATTGTTATTGAAGCGACACCCGATGTATCGCTGGACGACTCAAAATAAAGCAGGTTATCTACCCCAGAGATTTCACGCTCAAGCAGTGATATCACGGATGTATTCATGGTATCCGGTGTTGCCCCAGGATAGGTTACAGATATTGTCACACTGGGTGGTGCGACAGCGGGATATTGAGCTACCGGTAACTGGGGGATAGCAAGAACGCCACCAAGTATAATAAATAGTGCGATAACCCAAGCAAAGACGGGGCGTTCAATAAAAAAACGGGACATATAACACCATCCAAATTAATTATAAAGCGGTTATGGATTAATGTGACTGCAAAGCATAAAATGCTATAGTATGCTGAATCAAACTACGGTTCACTTTCCCACCTTATATACACGGTTCTATACGTCAAAAGCATCATGTAATAATAAGGGTGAGCTCACTGTCCAACTTACTCTGATTCTGTATTGACACGCCTACCAATATCCTTGAGTTCGGAATACTTCTCCAGTAATCGAGGTCCATCATCCAGGCTTGTGGCAAACATCCATAAGTAAGTCATTACCGAATAAATATGACCAGCATTGATGTTCACTGAATTGGACATCCATATAATCGTCAGGCTAAACAGCATGGCGACAAGACCACCGACCGACAAATACCCCAATGCTTCACGATCAGAAAGTCTTATGCGCAGCTTGGCAAGCGTAGAATAATGCCGGTTCAAAGATAACGTTGAAGCTTTGTTAACAAAGTCGACCTCTTTTTCAAGGCGATTGTTCAGTTTGTTATAAAGCACCTCATTTTTCCTGGTAAATCCGGACAGAAAACAAGCCAGGAATACCAAGATGGCCAAACATGAAATCCCTGCCCAGAATTCGATGATCAACAACATTACCGCTGCACCTATCATCGATGAAAGTGATGTAATGAGCGTAGGTAAGTGCAACTCAAAGAAATCGACAAATTCTCTGGACAGTGTCACCCGGGCTGCAACGGTAGAGTGGTTAAGATTATTTCTGCGTTGCGCCATAACAACAGAAACCGCCAGAGCAGCATAAATCTTGGCAAAAGTGCGGGTGTCCACGCTTCTACGTGCAGCTCCCAGACACCAGATAAATAAGATCATCAATCCGTAAAGCACTGCATTCAGCGTCTGCCCGGCCATGATGGCATTGATGGCGATACCAGCCAAAATCGGGTACAGAAGATAGGTCAGGTTTTCGGCAACAACCAGAAAAAAGGTGAAGAACAGCTTTTTCTTGTTTCTTTTTGCCAGTAATTTCAATGTATTGCTTGCACTTCCGACTGGCTTTTGGGCTGCGATATTATGACTGCTCATGACGTTTTTTTCTGTTAAAATTAAAAATTGAGCAACCGCTCAATACATGAGTGCATGCTATTTGAGCGCTTGCTCAAAGTCAATGGGAGAGGTTAAATGAAAGCTAAATCAGAGCTCATGAGAGAAAAAATATTGAATGGCGTCGTCGAGCTATTTATCGAAAAGGGCATTGAAAACGTCACTACGCGTGAGCTTACTGAGCATATTGGTGTCTCCAGAAGCCATATTTATCATTACTTTAAAGATTGGCAATCGTTGAGCATCGAAGCCGTTGCTAATTTCATGCGCAGCGAATTGGCAGAGTTTCGCACTATCATCACACCGCTACCAGCTATTCAGAAACTTCAAGAGTTCATTCATGGCATGATCTCAGAAGAACCTGACCCTACCAGAAAACTATATGGTTCGTTATGGTTACTTTCCTCCCACAACGGAGCTTATGCCGAACAGATGCAATTCTTTTTAGAGGAATGGCACAAGGTATTAACTTATATCATTGACTCCGGTATAGAGGAGGGCGTTTTTCAGCGAGTCGATGTACACCGTACAGCACGACAACTGGATGCAATGCTGTTTGGCTACAGCGAACATTTGTTTACTTTGCCCTCTTCAGCTGCGTTATTACAGGCAAAAGAGGATATTGAAAGTTTTATAGAGAGAAATTTACTCATCGATAATATTAAGGTTCTATAAAGAAACTGGCGGCAGTTATTATTGAATGGTGTCGCCAGGTCTTGATTTTGTATTTTTATTAAAATCAATAATAAAATAATTATTATTTCAAAGCATCAAGGATCTGCCTAAACTTAACACGTTGCACCATTGCTTTTTATACTCCCATCTTGGATCTTCCATGCCTAACGAGTAGATTGTCTTAATATTTTTTTCTTTACCTGTCTTTTTCGCTAACTCTATGTTTTTATACATGAGGAGACTCCCCACACTATAGTTGGCAAAGGCTTGATCAACACCACCATTATGGCAGTCAAAAAAAATCCACTCTTTGCATTCGGCCTTAAATACAAGGTCATATGCGCAGGGTACCCCGTTAATCAACAGTACATGGCCAAACACCAGATGGCGTAACTCACTAAAGACGTCTAATAGAATCTCCTCTGAATAACATTCTAGCTTTTTACCCCATCTTTTTTTAAATAAAGAAATATAAATCTCTGATAACGCCTTGTCAGAAAATTTATCAATAGATAAACATTCCCCTCCGTTATTAATGAAGTATTCATATTCGGCTCGTCTTTTTTTATGGGTTTTCTTAGAAAAGTCATCCTTGACTACACAGGTTTTCCTTTTTAATTTCTGCCAATGAATACAATTGGAGAAGTCCCCTTTATGATGATGAGATAGCTGTTTTGTCTTAAATGGCATTAAGATTTTTCCACTGCCCTTTTTAAACGGGATGATGATATCATCAAAAAAAATAGGGTAATTATGCTTCTTAAGAGAAAGCTCATTATTTAGTGAAAAAGCAGCAGCTATAACATCACCTTTCCGTTTGTAAACATAAAAATCAGGGGGAGCAAGACGCTTACTCAAAAAGTCAACCACATCGGGATGCGTACACACGCTCCCGCCGAAAAGAGAGTATGTATAACCATACTCTTCCCTGGTAGATTTTTCCCAGCCTAAAATACGTGCTTTCATATCGGACTTACCGCTATCAAAAAATAAAATGTAACAAAATGAATTAAAACGGTAGTCAAACGAACGAGTAAAAGTGGTGGTACCTTGTAATTTCATAATAAAATCATGTGGTTGAATCGTGATATTCAAGGTGCGCAACAAAATATAAAGCTTGTAATAGTGTAATCGGGTATTCCATGAATTACAAAATAATCATTATCATAGCAATGAGCGTTTAAGAATTGCTAGACCTGTTTTTATAAAGGGCCATATTTTCTGCAATGGTAAGGCTTTATAAAAAATTAGATAAGTAACTATTTGGCTTGTTAATCGAGGATGCTATCGCGAGAGAATTAATGTTTTTTTCAAAAATAACTTCCTAACCTGGTCCCGTTCTTATTTTTTTTGTTCAATCAATAAGTTTCTTACCTAAACATCATCATGAAGAAACCAAATGATATACCGTAAACTTTGTGGATGAGGCCACATCATCCTATTCAGGCTTTCGCGTTCGATGCACCTTGCAGTGGACGACAAATCACGGTCATAGCCGCAGCGCTGCACAAGGGAAACAGTGCCAACAGCAGCCAGGGATAAATGGCCTGCGTTGAAGGTACCAGCGCCTTATCCAGCAACGGACCAAACAACAAATTACCGGTCAGCACCGCGAAGCCTCCGGCGGTGGCTAACGCGCCATAGTGCGCGCCAAGCGTCGACTCATCGGCGAACCGCGGGATCAGATCCTTAGCCGACGGCACCAGTAGCATCTGCCCTAACGTTAAAAGCGTGACCAGACAAGCCGAAGGCATTAACCGCAGCCAGCCAGCCAGCGGCGGTGTCGCGGCGAACATGGCCACACTCCCAAAAGCGGCAGACAGCAGCAAAAAACCCATCGGTAAGATTTTGATCGCTCCTACTCGCCGTGCGAAACGTGCAAGCGGAAGCTGGAGGGCAATGATCAGGACGGAAGCTAACATAAAAAGCGGGCCGAGATCTTTTTCGCTGCCGCCCGTTCGCTGAATTTCAACCGGTAGCGCCAAATAGAGCTGGTTGTAGCTTAAAAGCCACGAACTGTAAGCGATGATAAAGGCGACGAAACGCGGCTGACGGAATGTCGTCCACCAGGGCACTCTTTCTAGCGCCCGCTCGCTGCGATGAGCGGCAGGAAGGCAGAAGTACAGCACCGCCAAGGCGACAACAAAGACCCCAGCCCCTGCAAGTGCCACCTGGCGGAAGCCGAGCCCTGTCAGCAGCGCGCCGACAACCGGGCCCAACACGGCGCCGAGTTCGCCGCACACGGCGAAAAGCGCGAACCACTCCGCGCGGCTGCGTTTTCCGTTTACCTCGCTGTGAGTGCCCGCTTTAGCCAACAGCGCTTCAATCGACGGTGAGAACAGTGCGCCGCCGATGCCGGTTAGGCAAGCCCCCAGAATAATGGGCCACAGGGATTGTCCAAGCGCCAGCAACAAATAGCCCGCAACGCGGATCATGCAGCCGCTCAGGATGACGACCTTTGCACCGTATCGGTCAGAAAGCGTGCCGCCCAAAATAAACATCCCTTGCTGCGAGAAGGTACGCAACCCGAGAATCAATCCGATAACGCCGCCGGAGAGCCGCATGTCGTCGCGCAAGAATATCGCCAGAAAAGGGACGACCGCGTAAAAGCCGATGTTGAAAACAAACTGGCTGCCCAGTAAAACGGGCGGCCGTAGCGTTGTGGCAGGACGAAGGGAGAAAAGAAACATGCCGCCGCATCCTAAACGATAAAATGGATGTGCTTTTTACCATGGAAGCGGGAGATCTCAATTTTCGTTTTCACCCTAAAGACGTCCCAGAGCAGTGCTTCCGACAAAATAGCCTCGGGGGTCCCGGTGGCGATGATTTGCCCGCCCTGCATCACAATCAGCGAATCACAGAACATCGCAGCGTGATTGAGATCGTGAATGGCCACAATGCTGGTGACGGGCAACTCGCTGATCAACTGCATGAGCTGCATTTGATGGTGAATGTCCAGATGGTTGGTCGGTTCATCCAGCAGGATCTCGCTGGGCGTCTGCGCCAGCGCACGGGCAATGTGCACCCGCTGGCGCTCCCCACCGGAGAGACTCAGCCAACCTTGAGCGCTTTTTTCCAGCATGTCCACTCTTTGCAGGGCGGCGGTGACGGTTTCATCATCGTGCGCGCTCCAGTTCGAAAAAGCGGAGTGATGTGGAATACGCCCGAGTTTGACCACGTCGCGAACGCGCATGTTGGCCTCAGTCATGCCATGCTGCTCAACGAAAGCTACCCGGCGGGCAAGCCGCTTTTTGGCGATACGGGCAATGTCTTGCCCATCCAGCGTCACGCGGCCGGCATCCGGGCGCCGCAGGCCCGCTAGGATGCGCAAAAGCGAAGATTTACCGCAACCATTGGGGCCAAGCAGCCCCACGGTTTCACCGCGAGAAACGCTCAGCGAGACGCCATTGACGATGACCTTTTTACCTACCTTCCAGGTAATATTGTCAGCGGATATGCTCATCACTTATTCCTTGAACGGTAAATAATCACGGCAAAGAAAGGCACCCCGACCAGCGCAGTCACCACGCCGACCGGCAGAGTTTGCGGCGCAATCAGCAGACGAGAGGCAATGTCGGCCAGCACCATCAGGATAGCCCCCGCCAACGCGCTGGCAATCAGCAACGTCCGGTGCAGCGGGCCAAAAAAGAAACGCATCACATGCGGAACCACCAGTCCCACAAAGCCGATAGAGCCCGCCATACTGACGATGGTCGCGGTGATGAGTGCGGTGACGGTAAAAAGAGTCAGACGCACCCAGGGCACCGCGATACCGAGCGATGCGGCGGCATCATCACCGAAAGTAAATGCATCCAATGCCCGGGAATAGTAAAGGCATACGGCAAGCCCTATCGCTACCACCGCCAGCACCAGCTGGAATTCAGGCCATCGTACGCCGCTGAAGCTGCCCAACAACCAGAACATCACATCACGCGCCTGCTGCGCGCTAGCCGACGTGCTGATGGTGTAAGCGGTAATCGCATTGAAGAGCTGGGAAGCCGCAACGCCTGCCAGAATAGTGCGTTCATTTCCGCCGCGCGCGCCGTTGGTCAGAAAAGCGACAAAGGCAAAAGCGGCAAATGCCCCGGCAAAAGCACCCGCAGAAAGAGAGACGGCTCCGGTGCCTATGTCCATAACCACAACGGAAACCGCTCCCGTCGATGCCCCGGCAGAAACGCCGAGTACATAAGGCTCGGCCAGCGCATTCTTCAGCAAGCTTTGCAAAACGGCGCCGCAAATGGCTAACCCTGCGCCGCTGCATGCTGCCACCAGTGCACGGCTCAGACGGAAGTCCCAAATCACGCTTTCCTGGATTCGGCTGAGCGGCATTTCAGTCAGCCCCATTTTATTACTGATGGCATAAAAGACGCTTTGCAGCGGGATCGAAAGCTCCCCCACGCTCACGCCAATCGCGATCACCAGGAATAACAGCACCATGGCGAGCAAGATCGTGAAGCTCCGAAACAGCCCCTTGCGAGGCTGAAGAACGGCGGTCGTCATCAGTTCAGTCCCAGTTTTCTGAGTTGTTCGCCCACCTGTTCCGCACCGTAGAGCGTCCTGATTGTCGGGTTCATCGCCTGGCCGTCCATCACCACGATATGACCTTTTTTCACTGCGTCCAGTTGGCTGACGGCCGGGTCGCTTTTTAGGAATTTGATTTTTTCCGCCGCGTTGTCCAGCCCCCAACGATTACGATCCAGACTGGAGACCACGATTACATCCGGATTCGCCGCGATAATACTTTCCCAACTTACCGTCGGCCACTCTGTCTCGGAAGTGATGGCGTTGTGTCCGCCCAGCACATTGGCGATAAATCCGGATGCGCTGTTTTTCCCCCCTACATAGGCGTCAGCTGAAGGGGATGAGCTCGAGAACCAAAAGACAAAGGAGAGATCCTGTTTGTTTTTACCGAACTCCCGGCGCAGGTTCGCCTCACGCTTTTTGAAATCGGCAATAACGGCCCGGCCGCGATCTTCAACGTTAAAAATGTTGGCGAGATCGGCAATTTCTTTATAGAGATAGGCCATATCCCACAACTTCTGCCGGCTGCCATACATGTCGCCGATGGCTTTTTTGGTGGCGCACATGCCCGGTGACACATAGCTGTTCACGCCCAGGGTCACCAGATCTTCACGTTTGGCGACCTTGCTTTCAGGCCCCAGCAACAGCGGTAATTGAGCAGCTACGAAGTCTGGATTCTGTGCAAGCACGGATTCAAGCGTAGGGATTTCTACCGTCAGCGTCTTGATTTTTGCATTCTGTTCAGCCAACTGCGGCAAGACTTTGGTCGGCCAAAATGCACTGGCGATTACCTTGTTTTGCAGGTTCAGCAGGAGCAAAATCTCAACGGTATTTTGCCCCAGCGCCACCACGCGTTCAGGTGCTTGGGAAAATGTCTCTTTATACCCACAGTTTTCGATGGTTAAAGGATAGGTGGTTGCCAGAGCAGAACTGACCGAGGCAAACGCTATACCCAACGCGCAGATGACCTTTTTCATTAGCTATCCTTCATTAAAATCGTTTTCGAAAATCCGGGGTGTTTTTTGAATGAAAATGAAACTCATTACTGAGGCGGGGTTTTATACAATGGCCTATATAGGGTGTCAATGAGAGATGGTACCCGCGCGTTATCATTGACGTGTGCAAGTACATGTGCATGAGTATGCAACCATATTGTACATATGGCTCAAGGTGGTGATCATGGTGTACATAGCAATGCTAAAGCATCCCATCGGCGGAGAACGGCCAATATCATGACTACAAGTA
Organism: Serratia sp. CY52157; assembly: GCF_052168495.1. Taxonomy (NCBI): domain Bacteria; kingdom Pseudomonadati; phylum Pseudomonadota; class Gammaproteobacteria; order Enterobacterales; family Yersiniaceae; genus Serratia; species Serratia sp. CY52157. The sequence continues at coordinate 72,644 of NZ_JBJNMO010000002.1, forward strand.
CTCTTAAAACGGGTTAAACCTGTTTTTGCTTGAAGTTCATACTGTTTACCCCTCAGTGTACTGTGGTACATAGTGATACGGTAACTGTGCATTTGTTAATTTATTGAATTAAAATAAGAAAATCGATAATGAATAGTGCGCACAGTTTTCCTATAAATCTTTTATGCGCCAGGTTAAGCATCGGAGTTGTTTTAACTTAGATGCTACGGGACGGTGCAGGGACGATTGTATATATAAGTGTATATTTGGGTGTATTTTTAATTAAATGTTATTTAAAACAGTATGTTATTTTTTTATTTCATTCCTATTATCGGCACCATCTCCTCTCCATACTCCCTCTGCTTACCCTTTCTCCGGTTAAACAACCGTTTAATTAATCACTGTTATAATTACCCCTGTTGAGCCTTGATGGATGAATGTTTTCCTCCTCAAGCATTGCGATGCGGCGCTCTGTGGAGCGGCATCCGTTTTTAGGCATGCCGGTGGTTCGGTGAGAAGTTAGGAGAAGTGAACTATGAGCAGAAAAGACAAGCTCGCGGCGGCCCTGTTGGCCATCTTCCTGGGCGGACTGGGCATTCACAAGTTTTACTTAGGGATGAAGTGGTGGGGGCTGTTCTACCTGCTGTTCTGCTGGACGGGGATCCCATCGATTGTCGGCTTTATCGAAGGCATTATTTATCTGTTCCAATCGGAAGAGAAATTCAACCAGAAATACAATCCTGGTCTGATTTAAGGCTTTTCTGACGGCGCTTCCTGTTGCGGGAAGCGCCGTTTTTCATTCCGTTACTGTTTCTTCATCATCATCTTGCCGCGCATCTCTTTGCTCATCATTTTATTCGAGCTGGAGATCACACAGTTATATTGCTTGCCTTGGTTAATGATCATAAAGGTGCTGACCGGATTTTTAAAATCCTTGTCGATGGTGAAATAAATATAGGCCTGCGGTAGTGCAGCCGGTTTAAAGGCGCCGAAAGCATAGATATCCGCCAGGCCCAGCGCAGAGAGATCGACCGTCAGCTCCATGGGTTTCATGGAATCCGGCGATGGGAACATCGACTTGGCCGACATCATCATGGTGCTGCTGTTGATGGTGTAATCGGTTTTGACCTTCATGCCCATATATTTCGATTCCGGCATGGAAAGTTCTTTTTGGCAGGCGGCGTCGTGCTGCGGCGCCGGGCTGCCGTTTTCCATCACGGCGTGCACGTGTTCCAGCATCACTTCCGCGTTGCCGGTGGTAGGTTGTGCATCGGCCGCGTAAGCCGTGCCGCTGAAGGAGGCTACAGAGGTAAGGATAATGCCCGTAACGATTTTCATTGTCGGTCTCCGGAATGCTAATAATGATATTAATTGCGGTGTGTAGCCTATTGGCCTGATAAAACGCAAAGTGACCCGTTCCGTGGAGATAAAATATCCTCGGAATATTGCTGGAAAAGAGTATTTCTTCCTCGCGGCAAGCAAGGTTGTGTTAATTTTTTAAACGTCGTTCTGATTTTTTATTCGGTATTTTTCCTGCATATAAATAGTATGTCTAAACATAGTCAATGTTTAGAATATGTACAAATTATTGCGATTTTTTTCTCTTTACGCTTTCTGTTTTTTAATCGAGCAATAAATATTTATTGAGATACAGAGAGTTATGTTTTTACGCTGGGACCACTCGGTAAAGCGTTATTTATGTGATCTTCATAGTCACAGAAATAACGCTGAAATTATTACCTTTCTATTTAACGGCTAATTATTCATGGCATAGGCTTCAACCCCACTAACCGCCTGAGCTAGAATCAGGCGGTTTTCTCTTCGAAAAGGATATCGCCATGGCCGCTTGGGCGCTTTTGATCGTCGGTTGGTTATTGATTTGGCAGGATCACCCGGTTTGGGGTGTGCTGTGCATCGCGCTGTTTGCCGTGCTGCAATGGGCGAAGCATGCCGCTAAAAGCGGGCAAGAACCTGAAGAAGCGGCAGAGTGGCGCAAGACCGACTGGCGTTCGCAGCCGATTGAGATGGTGCACGCCGGCGACAGCGACCGGCAGATTGGCGGCGTGGGGGAACTGGGCATGGGCGGCCCCAGCTTTTGGACGCTGCTGCTGCGCGACGGGGCGATTGTGCATGGCGCTTGCGCCGCGCCGCAGGACGTGGACGATGGCAAGCTGCGCCTGATACCGACCCGCAGCCGCGAGGGAGAGGAACTGACGGTATACGAGCCCGCCGCCCGGGCGCTGTATGCGTTGCCTGCGTTGACCGATCGCGAGCTGGGAGCCTTGGCCGCCGGTTCCGCTGAGGCGCTGGTGCGGCTGCGGGCGACGTGTCGGCAGGTGGAGGCCACGCCGTTGCACCTTGTGCGCGGTCTGTGGGTGCCGCAGTGGGTAGCGGATCCGGCGGATCGGCTGGAGATCACGTTGCCCAGCGGCCGCGTGCTGGCGGCGCGCTCGATGTTGCCGGCGGATCTGCGCCAGGCGGACGATCCTGCCGCGCTGCTGCACACGCCGCCTTATGAACTGTTGTTGGATAACAGGCCGACCGATCGCTTCGTGCGCGATCTCGAACGCGTGGCGGGATCCCCGTCGGGTGACGGTTTGAGCGTCGGCGGCTGCCAGTTCCGCGGCGAGCATATCGTCGATGGCCTATACCATCTCTACTTCGCCGGCGAGTGGTTCAGCCTGCTCTCTTATGCGCATAAACCGGCGGGCGGTCGCGGTTCGGACACCACCTTTTTCGTCGAGCGGGTCGAGCCGCAAGACGGCGGGGTGTTTGTGATTGAATGGGATGCCTACAGCGTGGGGCCAGGCGGGCGTGAGCCGCGCGTGCCGGCCCCGCCGGTATTGGTTATCGCGGTAAGTTGGCAGGAAACGCCGCTGCAGTTGCCAACGGCCAACAACCGCGTGACCGTGCGCTTGCCCAACGCCACGGCGTAAGGCTTAAGGCAGCACCCTGACTTCGCCGTTGTGCATGGTCAGCACCGCGATCGGGCTGCCGGAGAAGCACTCCCTAAAGATCCAGTCGCTGGGCCGAAACGCCGCCGCAGGCAGCCCGGCCTGCCACTCCTCCCACTGCGGGGTCGGCTTATCCGGCGGTAAAGAGAAAGAGACCAGCCAACCGGCTTCGCAGTGCACCGTTTGGCCGGTTGGACGGGTGAAGGTATGCGCACCTGCCAGCTCCATCACCGGCGGTAAAACCTCGAAGGCGATGATCGGCACGCCGGCCACGCTCTGTGGCTGAGGAAAACGCACGGCAGTCACGCCGTCCATCGTGATGGGGCTGTCTTCGGTGCCGGGCTGGCGTGGTTCCTGGCGGTTCACCCAACTGCCTTTCGGCAGCGTGATTTCACCGAACGGTTTTGCCTCGTCGAGCGTCAGGTAGCTGCGCCGATTCCAGCGTTCTTCCGCCCGCTGGCTCTTGATATCCTGGATGGCGATGCCGATAAGCATCAGCACGCACGCCACCGGATAGACCGCCAGCGCCGAGGCCAGCAGAAAGCCGAGCCAGGAAAGCGGCGGCCGCGGGCGGCCGCAGCGGGCGGCGGCGTAGCGCCAGCCCCACCAGGCGAGCAGGATGCCGGTGGGCAGCAGCGCCAACAACAGCGCCACCAGCCCCGCGGCGCCGGCGCCATAGCCTAACAGCATGGCAGGTTCCTCATGTTCATGGCGTGGTGGATCGATAGCGAACGAAGTAGGGCAGCGCCGGGGTCTCCCCGTCATCGCCATAGTGGCTTTCCGGTTCGATCACGGTTTGGCGTGCGTCGTCGCGCCCGTTGTAGCGGTACTCCAACGGCTGTCGGTAGCGCACTTCGGATGAACGCAGATCGAAAATCAGCGAAAGGCGCGCATCGCCGTTATCCGTTTGGGCGACCAGCTTGTCGTTGCCCGCCCACAGCTGATACAGCGATTTATCGCCGTTTTCCAACAGCACCGCCAACTGCCCGTCGGATTGATAACGCAGAAGCTGATACAGTCCTCTGTCCAGCGTTTGGGCGATCAGGTAGATGCCGCCATCCGGCGCCTGCGCGCTTTCCTTGACGCGCACCGTTAGCCAATGCAGTTCGGCCACCTCGCCGGTTTTGCCGTTAACGGCAATGTGCAAGGCGCCGGAACCGAGCACCGGGTTCATCCAAAACAGCACGCGATCGCCATCAACGGCGGTAAAGATCTCGGGCATGGATTTGCGCTTACCGGAGGCGTAAGCCGTCGGTGACTCCTCCTCGCCGCGCTCAAAGCCCAGCAGCTGTCGCTCATCCAACAGCGCCGGCAGATCCAGCGTCTGCCGCCAATGGGCGCCAAAGTCCGGGCTGTAGAATACGCCTTCGGTGCTGATGAAATACAGCGCGCGCTTTCCCGACAGCGCCACCAGTTTGCCGCCGATAAAGGAAGGCAGATTGTCGTCGCCCTCCGGCCAGGGGATCAGCGCCCCGATGGTGCCCCGTTGCACATCGACCAGCCGGCGCCCTTTGGACAGAAAAAGCATGCACTCCTGCTCGACGCAAACCGCATCGTAGATTGATTCGTCGAGTTGCCCCAGCATCTGCAACCCCTTCGGGCCGGTGAATAACACCTGGCTGAGATAGTTGGCCGCCCAGCCGTAGAAGCTGTTGTAGGCGCTGGTCTCACTTCTTTTGCTGATGAGCAGCAGAGCGCCGTTCTGCGCCGGGTAGCTGTGGATGAGATCGTAACGGGCTATTGTCGGCAACGCCTCGTCGCTCTGGGTCCATTGCCACTGCGCATAGCGTTGTTCAGGGGCGAGGAAATAGACGCCCAGCGCGCTGGCCAAAAACAGCGTCAGGATAATAAGGGGTCTTTTATAAAGCGCTAGCGTCATCATTTCAGCTCCGTCACCTGTTCCTGCCGCCATAGCCTGCGGCGCAGATTGCGCAGGTATTTGAACGTCTTAAACGTGCGGTGCTGCTCAAAAGCGTAGAGGCGGCAGATCTGGGCGAAGCCCTCGATCAGCAGCGCCAGGCCGCTGACCATCAGCATCATCAGCAGCAGAATCGGCGGCAACTCACTGCCGAGGCGCTTCAGGGTCCAGGCATCCAGGTAAAAGCCCGCTGGGGTATCGGCGTTATCCCACACGATCAGACCGAGCATCAAACACATCATGATCGCGCCCAGGATGAAAACGACACGCGCGCTCAGGTTAAGGCCGGCTTCGGTGAAGTAGCGATTGCCGCCGATGAGATAGGTCTGGCGGTCGCGATGATTGATGATCCCACGCACCGTAGGCAACTCGGGGACGGTGTCGTTCTCGCAGTACAACACCTGCAGCGGATCGCCCTTAGCGATGAAAAGCGGATGCTGCCGACGAAATACCGGATGCAGTTTGGTCGTGGGGACGTTGAGCGCGCGGGTCGTCACCGCGAAGTGCGTCTCGTTCTGACGCCACGCGTAAGTGTCCAAATACTGCACCTGCCGCGGGATCTCATAGTGGCGAAGTTCGTAGCTCAGGGCGTTGACCGTCTCGATGCCGGAGGCCTCGACGCCGTCAGGAAGGGGAAGTGCGGTCTGCAGCGGTGCGGTCGTCGGCACGGCGTCTTTGCGGACGGCCCGGTATCTGATGCCGGGGATTTTCAGGCTGAGCGAATCGGGCGGCGTGACGTCTTGCCCCAGCAGCACGCGATCCAGCGCCCTGAGCAGGCGCCTGCGGCCGCGATGCCCGATCAGCAAGAGCTCTGAACCGACGAACAGCACCATGCCGATGCCGATGAGGCCGGCGATGATGGCGATAAAGAACAGGACGATGGTCAGCCAGGAGTCTTCCCGGTCCATGATGAAAAAGGCGGCCGGGAAGCCACCGGCCAGCGCCGCGCCCAGCACCAGCAGGGCGAAATATTTCAGCTTGTATTTAAGCGTTCTGTCGGGTTCCAGCCGGCCTTTCGTGCCGTGCAGCAGCCAGTGCAGCCAGTAGCTGCCGTCACGCAGGCGGTGAGCGCCAATCTTCACCCGATCGCCGGTGGCGAGCGTGGCCAGCAGATTTTCGCTGTCGCTGAAGTCGTCACGGTAAAAAAAGAACGTCTGGCCGGAGGCGATGATCCTCACCAGGTTGTCGGGCGCCGTCTGCTGGCAGGCGCATTGTTCGACGGTCACATTAAAAAATTGGGTTTGCATGTCATTCCCTGTCAGCGGGCGTGGCCCGAAAAGTCATCCCTGGCGCCGGGTATTCAGCGTTTTTTCATCAATGGCAGCATGCGCACCAGCGTATTGTCCTTGACGATGTAGTGATGGAACAGCGCGGCGGCGGCATGCAGGCCGATCAGCCAGTAGCCGAATGAGGCCAGCGTTTTATGCCAGCCGATAATCATCCGCGCCTGCGGCCGATCGGCCACGTCGGTGAACGGCATCGACAGGCCGAACAGATACCACTCCTTGCCGCCCAGATAGCGCGAATACACCCCCAGCACCGGCAGCGTCAGCAGCAGCAGATAAATCAGGGTATGCGTCAGGTGCGCCAGGCCGGTTTGCCACTTCGGCGGTTTGGGCGCGATGGCGGGCGAGGGGCGGCGCCAGCGCAGGAGCAGGCGGGCCAGCATCAGCGCAAACACCGTCACGCCGCTGCTGAAGTGGGTGATAACCAGCGCGTACCACGGTGCGCTGCCCGGTTCGGCAAAGCCCCGCAGCTCGATGGTGACGCAGGTGATGACCAGCAGGATCGCCACCAGCCAGTGCAGGCGAATTTGCCACGGCATATAGGTGTTCTGCACCGGGTTACCTTTTGATGTTAAAGGGTCTATGCGCCGATGGTAACGAAATGTTACATCGGAGGAAAGCGCGTGCGCGCAATTTAGGCAAAACGCCAGGCTCAACTCACTTATTAAGCGATTGGTTTAGTGGGGTATGCGCCAGGCGGTAGAGGGGCATCGTAAGTTGAGAAGCTAATGGACGACAGTTTCCGAGGCTGGCAGCTTATTAAGCGATGAAGCGGATTACGCCGCAGCCCTCGCTGCGGCGCCTGGGATCAGTTCAATTTGGCCTTGGCGAAATCGCTGCCGTTCACGTCCACCACGTAGCCGCTCAGGTTGCTGCGGGTGGCGTAGAATACTTTGCCGGTGGCCAGCGGCAGCCACGGCGCCTGTTTGGCGAAGATCACCTGCGCCTGTTGGTACAGCTTGGCGCGCGCCTGCGGCTGGTTCTCCTGGATCGCCTGCTGGATCAGGCTGTCATAATCCTTATCGCACCAGCGCGCCACGTTGGCGCCGCTCTGCACGCCGGCGCAGCCGAGCAGGGTGGCGAAGTTGTCCGGATCGCCGTTGTCCGAGACCCAGCCGTACAGTGCGCTCTGCTGCTCGCCTTTGCGCAGCCCGGCCAGATACTGGCCCCACTCCCAGGTGACAATCTTGGCCTTCACGCCCACCTTCGCCCAGTCGCTTTGGATCATCTCGGCGATGCGCTTCGAGTTCGGGTTGTAAGGGCGCTGTACCGGCATCGACCAGATGTCGGTCTCAAAGCCCTGCTCCAGCCCGGCCTGCTTCAGCAGCTCGCGCGCCTTCTGCGGATCGTAGGCGTACTCCGGCAGTTTATCGTTGTAGCCCAGCATGCCCGGCGGCAGCAGCGAATTGGCCGGCGTGCCGCTGTCTTTGAACACCGCGGCGACGATCGCTTTCTTGTCCACCGCGTAGCTCAGCGCCTGACGCACCAGCAGGTTGTCGAACGGTTTTTTCTGGGTGTTGAACGCCAGATAGCCGACGTTCAGCCCGGTAATGTCGTGCAGCTGCAGGTTGCCGTCGGCCTTGATGGCGGCGAACTGTTCCGGCAGCGGCGCGGGGATGATCTGGCATTCGTTGGTTTTCAGCTTGGCCAGCCGGGTCTGCGGATCCGGCGTGATGGAGAAGATGAGGTGCTTGCTGGCCACTTCGCCCTGCCAGTAGTGCGGGTTGGCGATGTAGCGGATTAGCGAATCCTGCTTGTACTGCTGCAGCGCAAACGGGCCGGTGCCGATCGGCCAGTTGTCGACGTATTCCGGCGTGCCCTTTTTCAGCATCGCGTCGGCGTACTCGGCGGACAGGATCGAGGCGAAATCCATCGCCCAGTCGGCGACGAAGGCGGCGTTGGGCTGGCTCAGCGTGAAGCGCACGTGGTGTTCGTCCACCGCTTCCACCTTGGTGATCAGCTTATCCAGACCCATGTCGGTGAAGTATTCATAGTTGCCGCCGGAGACCTTGTGATACGGGTTGGCCGGATCCTTCTGCCGCATCACGGTGAACACCACGTCTTCGGCGTTGAAGTCGCGCGTTGGGGTGAAGTATTTGTTGCTGTTGAATTTTACCCCCTGGCGCAGGGTAAAGGTGTAGGTCTTGCCGTCCGGGCTGACGCTCCACTCGGTGGCCAGCGACGGGGCGGGCGTTTTATCGCTTTCGCGCAGCGTCACCAAGCGGTTGTACAGCACCTGCGAGGTGGCGATAAAGGTCGGCCCGGAGCTGGAGAGCTGCGGGTTGAACGATTCCGGCGAGGCAACGGTGCAGTACACCAGCGCATCGGAAGCGGCCAGCGCGCCGCCCGCCGACAGCAGGCCGCAGCCAGCCAGCACCAGCGCGGCGATTGGGTGTTTTAAAAACGTCAAGGCAAGATCCTCAGGTGGAGTGGGCCGTTACCGGCGAATTGAATTAACTATAGATAACGGATGGCGAGACCGGGAACAAGCGTCTCACCTGCGCATTCTGTGCGCCGGACGTTGCTTGCCAAACCGCTTTACTCGCTCTCGCGCTTGTGGTCGGCATCATAGCGCTCGCGAGCGGCGTCCAGCTCGGGGAAATGGTATTCCGCCCAGCGGTCCAGCGCCGTCAGCGTCTCGACCAGCGAGCAGGCGACGGCGCTGAGCCGATATTCCACATGCGCCTGATTTTTTTCACTGAAATCCAGCCGTTCAAGCAGCCCGTTGCGTTCCAGCTGGCGCAGCGTTTGCGTCAGCACCTTCTGCGAAATGCCGTCGATGCGGCGCAGCAGTTCGCCGTTGCGCATCGGGCGCTGCGCCAGCGCAGGCAGGATCAACATCACCCACTTGCCGGAGATCAGCGCCAGCGCATCGCGCGCGGAGCACTTGCTCGAATAGACGTCGCCGGGATAAGCCATTGGGGGTTACCTTCAGGTGCGTAATTGCCAAGGGTGCGATAAAGCCACAGCATAGCAGCACCACCTTACAACGGGAGAAACAGGATGAACGTGCTGATTGTGCTGGCTCACCCCGAGCCGCATTCCTTCAATGCTCATTTGGCCGAACAGGCGCGGCAGGCCTGCCTGGCGCAGGGGCATCAGGTGAAGACGGTCGATCTGTATCAGGAGGGATTTGATCCGCGCGAGGGCGCCGGCCATTACCCCAGCAGAAAGCAGGCGGACAGATTTGATGCGATGCAGGAGCAGCGCCATCACTGGACGACTCAGGCGCTGCCGGCGGAGATCCGGCGGCATATCGAGCTGCTGCACTGGGCGGATACGCTGGTGCTGCAGTTTCCTTTCTGGTGGTTCGGCGCGCCGGCTATCATCAAGGGCTGGATGGATCGGGTGTTCGTTTACGGCGGGATCTACGACAGCCGCCACCGCCATGAGAACGGCGTAATGCGCGGCAAACGGGCGCTGCTGACCGTCACCGCCGGCGCTTCCGCACAGGCCTGCGCGCCGAACGGGCGCGACGGCGATATGCGGCTGATGCTGTGGCCCATCATGCATGCGTTGCACTATATCGGCTTTAGCGTGCTGGAGCCGTTCCTGGTCTATGGCGTGCGCGGCGGGTTGGCGGGCGAGGCTCTGCAGGCGCAAAACGCCGCTTTGGCGCAGGTGACGCAGGCGTACCGGGACGGTTTGAACGCGTTTTCCGCCTGGCCGGCGGTGCCCTTCAACCGCAATGAAGATTTTGACGCCGATCTGGCGCTGAAGCCCGGCGCGCCGGTGTACAGCCCGTTCGTGCGGCATTGCGATCCGGATTAGAATCCGGCCTTTAGCAGTTCCTCGCGCAAATCGTCGATAATCGCCGGTTCGATGTCGGGGAACTGCTGCTGAATATCGGCGATGGCTTCGGCCACGCTCGGGCCGGCGAAGGTGCCGGAGAAGGGCAGCAGCGGCAGGTTGGCGTCGCTGTCCGGCAGTTCGCCGCGGATGGTGCCGGTGATCATGCCCGCTTTTTTTTCCGCCGTGAGGTCGTACTCTCCCACGCTTTTGTCGATCGGTTTCATTGGCCGCCTCGCTGTCGGTGAGTGTTTATCCTGTCTGTTAAAGCATAGTGTTTCAGGCAATGAATACCAATCAATGTATATAATATTAATATAAAACAATGTGATGCGCGTTTTGTCGTTTGACGTTCGCCGGGGGCCGGCGCTATGCTCTTGGCGCTAAAGGAACCTTCCTCACTGACAGGGACAGACGACATGAAAAGACTGAAAAGCGCGGCGCTGTTGTTGCCGCTGTTGGCGCTCAGCGCCTGCACCCATCACCTCAGCAGCGCCGAGCGGCACGCCAAGCACTACATTTATCAAACCCGCGACGATTTCGATCCGCAATTCCGCACCGATGTGAACGGCAGTATTAAGAACGCCGTGCCGATGTTCGAACAGTTCTACCAGCTGGGGAAAAAGGATCGCGCGGCAGGCGTGGCGCGCAGCGAGGCGCAGAAAAAGGCTGACTATCTGGCCAGCCCGGAATTCCAGCAGAACATGGAACACAAAACCATTTTCATCAACCGCACTTACAGCGGCTCCGACAACCCTAAACGCCGCCAGGTGTTCTCGCAGGAAGCGGTGGGCGCGTACTGGGACGGTTACGAAGGGCGCTGAACATAATCCCTCACAAATAGAAGGTAATAAAAACTGGTCTTCTGGCGGTTATTTGATTATAAAAACCGCCGCTAAGGACGATGTTCATAGATGAAACCAGGAGTGTTTATGTTGGCAAAAGTTAAGCGTTCGTTCGCCGCCGCCGTCGTATTGATGTTGGCGCTGCCCGCGGTTCAGGCCGCGGATTACCGCGCGGGCGAGCAATACACCCGGCTGGATAAGCCGGTGGCCGCCGCGCCGGCGGTGGTGGAGTTCTTCTCCTTCTACTGCGGCCCTTGTTATCAGTTCGCCGAAACTTACCGTGTGGGCAGTACCGTGGCGCAGGCGCTGCCCGCGGGCGAGAAAGTCACCAAATATCACGTCAGCCTGATGGGCAAACTGGGCAATGCGCTGACCGAAGCCTGGGCGGTGGCGACGGTGCTGGGCGTGGAAGACAAGATTGAAGGGGCGATGTTCGACGCGGTGCAAAAACAGCGCGCCGTCAACAGCGCCGACGATATACAGCGGGTGTTCACGGCGGCCGGCATCGATGCCGCCACCTATGAAAACGCGCGCCACAGCCTGCTGGTCAAAGGGTTGATCGCCAAGCAGAATGAAGCGGTGAAAGCGTTTGACGTGCGCGGCACCCCGTCGTTCTACGTGGCTGGCCAATACAAGATAGACAATGCCGGCATGGCCGCCACCAGTGTTGAAGGCTACGCCAAAGAGTACGCGGCGGTGGTGCGTTACCTGTTGGACAAACAGCCTTAAGGTGGTTCTCCCTTCGGCACCCGATGATCTGTGATCGCGGCGCCAAATCCCCCGCTCGCCATTGATTGTGTGTTAACGGATTGTTATGGTGATTTTCTGTTCAACGGCGCAGCGCCGCCGGCGTTTGAAGGGAGAGATCATGACGGCATTGGCAACGCTCCGCGACGCCGGCTTCGAAGAGTGGCTGGGCAAAATCAACACCGCCTGCGGCAGGTTCTGCGCGAAAACGCTGGGGCCGGGTTTCAGCGGGGCGATGCAGGAGTTCCGCGCCCATGCGCTGCGTCTGAGCGTGGTCGACGTGGCCCAGGCCCGGCTGTATCGCACGCCGCGTGAAATCGCCCGCAGCGACGGCGCGCACTTTTTTACCGTCTTCCAGCTGCGCGGCAGCGCGTTGATGGAGCAGGGCGATCGCCAAACGATGCTCTCTCCCGGCGACATGACGCTGATCGACGCCTCACAGCCCAGCAGCTTCACCTTCCAGCGCGATTCGCGCCAAATCTCTTTGCTACTGCCGCGCGGCTGCCTGCCGCTGCCGCCGCCTTGCGCGCAGCGTCTGGGGGCGGAGCTGAGCGCGGTGCGCCTCAGCCGCCAGCTGGTGCTGAGCAGCATGCAGGATCCTCAGCTCGCCGCGGCGGAAAGCGAGGCGGTGCTGAATGCGCTGGCGGCGCTGCTGCGCCCGGCTCTGGCGCTCGAACAGGCGCGGCCGGAGGGGCAACACCCGGTCTTTGACAAGGCGCTGGCGCTCATCGACAGGCATATTCAGTCGGCGCAGTTGCGTCCTGAGTGGGTAGCGGACGAGCTGGGGGTATCGTTACGCAGCCTGTATCGGCTGTTCGCCCGTCAGGGGCTGGTGGTGGCGCAGTACATCAGGAACCGCAGGTTGGATCTGTGCGCGCAGGCGCTGCGCAGCGCCGCCGGGCAGGAAAAGCTGGCCGGCATTGGCCTTGACTGGGGCTTTGCCGATCACAGCCATTTCTCGACCGCTTTCAAGCAGCGTTTCGGCATGTCGCCGAGCGAGTACCGTCGGCAGTATCAGTAAGTCAGGGCGCGGGCCAGGCCCGCGCCGCTGCACTCAATAGCGGATGCAGACCGATTTCGACTCGGTGTAGGCATCCAGCCAATCCGGGCCGAAATCACGGCCGCTGCCCGACTGTTTGAACCCGCCGAACGGCATGTTCGGGTCGATCAACGTATGGGTGTTGACCCACACGGTGCCGGCCTGAATGCGCGGCGTAAACGCCATCGCCTTTTGCAGGCTGGTGGTCCACAGGCTGGCGGTCAGCCCGAAGTCGGTGTCGTTGGCTTTGCTCAGTGCCTCTTCGGCGCTCGCCACCCGGATCAGGTTGACCACCGGGCCGAACACTTCCTCGCGCGTCAGGTTCAGCCGGTCATCCGGGTTGATCACCAGCGTCGGCGGAATGTAGAAGCCGTTGGCGTCCGGTCCGGCCGCGCCGCCGATAAGCTCGGCGTTTTTCGCCCGGGCGTCGTCCAGGTAGGCCGCCACCTTGTTGCGGTGCGCGAGCGACACTAGCGGGTTGATTTGCGCCCCGGTATCCATCCCCGGCCCGACCGACAGCGATTTCACCGCCTGTTCGAATCCGGCCACCAACCGATCGTAAATCGGCGCTTCGATATAAATTCGCGAGCTGGCGGCACACACCTGCCCCTGGTTGAGGAAGCTGCCGAGCATCAGGCCTTCGATCACCTGCTGCGGATCGGCATCTTGCAGCACGATGGCCGGGTTTTTACCGCCCAGCTCCAGCGTCACGCGGGTCAGGCGATCCGCCGCCGCGCGCGCGATGCTTTTGCCCACCGGCGTGGAGCCGGTAAAGCTGACTTTGGCGATCAGCGGATGTTCGGTCAGCGCCTTGCCGCACACGGTGCCGCGCCCGGTGACCACGTTGAACACGCCCGGCGGCACGCCGGCTTCGCTCGCCAGTTCGGCGATGCGCAGCAGGGTGAGCGGGGTGGTTTCCGACGGCTTGATGACGATGGAGCAGCCCGCCGCCAGCGCCGGCATCACTTTCCACATGCCGATCATCAGCGGGAAGTTCCAGGGCACGATGCCGGCGACGACGCCGATCGGTTCTTTGCGGGTATAAACCTGATATTTGGCGCCCGGCGGCATCGGAATGGACACGTCCAGCGTCTGACCGGTGATTTTGGTCGCCAGCCCGGCGGTGTAACGCATCCAGTTCAGGGTGCTGCCGACTTCGAAAGCGCGGGCGATGTTGATGGATTTACCCTGCTCCAGGGTTTCGAGCTGCGCCAGCTCTTCGGCGTGCTGCTCCACCAGATCGGCGAAGCGCAGCAGGATGCGTTCGCGCTCGACCGGCAGACACTGCGCCCAGACGCCTTCGCTGAAGGCTTTGTGAGCGGACTGCACCGCCTGCGCCACGTCGTGTTCGTTGGCGTCGGCAGTGGTGGCGATTTGCTGCCCATTGGCGGGGTTATACACCGCCAGGCGGCCTTCCGCGGCGGACGCGCGCCACTGGCCGTCGATATACAGCCCATGCTGACGATCGAGAAAACGCGACACGCTATCCAGCACGGCTACGGTATTGTCAGACATACATCCTCCGATCAGATTCATCAGGTTATCGTTAACCCTGAGAGTCTAGATCAGCGGTAAAGCGGCGGCTTTGCTCTGCCTGACATTCGATTTGTCCTGCGTGTCATTTTGCCGTGACGGAACAGTAAACTGCGGCCGGCGGGCGCCGGCCGGGAAGGATTACGAACTCAGGGTCGCCAGACGGGTGGCGAAACCGAGGAACAGCAGGCCGATCAGGCCGTTGCCGAGCTTCGCCAGGCCTTTCTTGTGGTTGAAGAAATGCGCCAGCATCGCGCCGGAGAAGATCAGCGTGCTCATGTAGATAAAGCTGACGGCTTCGAGGATCAGCGCCAGAATGGTGAACGACAGCCCGGTGTGCGCGTAGTTGAAATCGATGAACTGCACGAAGAACGACACGTAAAACAGAATAGCTTTCGGGTTGGTCAGGCTCAGCGTCAGCGATTTACGCAGAATGCTGTGGCCACCTTCAATTTGCTGCTGTTGCGCCTGCGCCTTCTGCACGAAGGTGGCGTAGAGGATTTTTGCGCCAAGGAACAGCAGGTAAATCGCGCCGAGAAAACGCACCAGGGTAAACAGGAACGGCGTGGTGCGGATCAGCGAAGCCACGCCGATATAGGCGCAAAAGATCAGGATCGCATCGCCGATAAACACGCCCAGCGCCGCGGTATAGCCGGCGCGCACGCCGCGCGATATGCCGGTTTTCAGCACGTACAGCGTATTCGGCCCCGGCAGAATGATGATGAAGACCACCCCGGCCAAATAGGTCCATAAATTCAGGACGCCAAAACTCTCTAACACAATAACCTCTCCATGCGCGCAACTAACAGGCAGAAACACTGGCCACGCCCGTGGCCGGCCGCGATCCTAACGCCGTGCAACCGGGTTGGCAACGTAATAAACTTCATGTTGTTGGTTAAAAATTGTCGAAAGATTGTTGAAAACGTCGGCGACGAATTAAAAAGCAAGAGTCGGCGTGTTTCGCCAACGGCCCGTCACTATGCTGGTTAACATCGAAACCGCAGTGAGGAACGGATGATGAAAAACGTAATCGACAGCGCCGATCCGCGCTGGCTGGCGATTGTCAGCCGCGACAAGCACGCCGACGGCCGCTTTATCTACGCGGTGAAAACCACCGGCGTGTATTGCTCGCCTTCCTGCCCGTCACGCCAACCGAATCGGCAAAACGTGGAGCTGTTTGACGACGCGGAGCAGGCGGAGGCGGCTGGCTATCGGCCCTGTAAACGCTGCCGGCAGGGGCTGACGCCGCTGACGGAACAGCATGCGCGGCAGATAGCGGAGGCCTGCCGCTATATCGAGCAGGCGGAAAAAGCGCCGTCGCTGCAGACGCTGGCGCGCCACGTCGGGTTGAGCCAATACCATTTCCACCGGCTGTTCAAAGCGATCACCGGCCTGACGCCGAAAGGCTACGCCGACGCGCAGCGCAGCCAACGCTTACGCGCCGGTCTTACGCAGCGGGAAACGGTGACCGACGCGATCTTCGACGCCGGTTATGGCGCCAACGGCCGCTTCTACCAGCAGGCCAACGCCGCGTTGGGCATGACGCCGAAGGCCTATCGGGCGGGCGGCAAAGGCATGCGCATCCATTTCGCCGTCGGGCGCTGTTCGCTGGGCGAGATCCTGGCGGCCCAGAGCGAGGTGGGCATCTGCGCCATTCTGCTGGGGGACGATGCGCAGCAGCTGGTGCAGGATCTGCAGGACAAATTCCCCAACGCCGAGCTGATCGGCGGCGACGCGCAGTATGAAGCGCTGATGGCGCAGGTGGTGGGCCTGATTGAAGCGCCGGAGAACGGGTTGGCGCTGCCGCTGGATATTCGCGGCACCGTGTTTCAACAGCGGGTTTGGCGGGCGCTGCAGGCGATACCGGTCGGCGAAACCGTCAGCTATGCCGATATCGCTCGGCGCATTGGGGCGCCCAAAGCGGTGCGCGCGGTAGCCGGCGCCTGCGCCGCCAACATGCTGGCGGTGGCGATCCCCTGCCACCGGGTGGTGCGCAACGACGGCACGTTGTCCGGCTACCGCTGGGGCGTCGATCGCAAGAAAGCGTTGCTGGAAAAAGAGGCGCAGCGATGAGCGGCGCGCTGGCGACCCGGCTGGCCGAATTGGACTGGGCAGCAATTGAACGTGAACTCGATGCGCAGGGCTGCGCGCGTCTGCCGGGCGTGCTCAGCCAAGACCTGTGCCGCGAGCTTTCGGCGCTCTACCCGCAGGATGCGCATTTTCGCAGCCGTATCGTGATGGCGAAGCACGGTTTTGGCCGCGGCGAGTACCGCTATTTCGCCTATCCGCTGCCGCCGCCGGTGGCCGAAGCGCGCAGCCTGATGTATGCGCGGCTGGCGCCGGTGGCCAACCGCTGGAACGCCTTGTTGGGGCTGGCGGCGCGCTATCCCGCCGAACATGAGGTCTACCTGGCGGAATGCCACCGGGCCGGCCAGCGGCGGCCGACGCCGCTGCTGTTGCGCTACGAAACGGGGGATTACAACTGTCTGCATCAGGACCTGTACGGCGAACGAGTGTTTCCGCTGCAGGTGGCGTTTCTGCTCTCCGCCCCCGAGCAGGACTTCACCGGCGGCGAGTTCGTGCTGACCGAACAGCGGCCGCGGATGCAGAGCCGGGCGGAGGTGGTGCCGCTGCAACAGGGCGACGCGGTGGTGTTCGCCGTGCATCACCGGCCGGTGGAGGGAGTGAAAGGCTGTTATCGGGTCAATCTGCGCCACGGCGTCAGCCGAATACGCGCCGGCCAACGCCACACGCTGGGGATTATCTTTCACGACGCGCTATAGCTTGCACGCCAGCAGGGTGGCGAAGCGCAGCGAGATACGGTTGCCGGCGGCGTCGGTCTTGTGCAGTTGGCCGACGTCTTCGTTGTATTTGAGGATCTCCCAGCCGCGATAATAATGCTTCAGCTCACCCGGCCGGAAGGTAAACGGGAACGGCAGCGGGCAGGGATAATCCTCGGTATCCATCGCCGCCACGATCAGGTTATGGCCGCCGCGCAGGGTGCTGTCCTGCATGTCTTGCACGATATGCGGGATCTGTTGCCGCTCGAGGAACATCAAGACCACGGTGGACAGGATAAAGTCGTATTCGCCGCTGAAGCGGTGGGTGTTGAGATCCTGCACCCCGGCGCTCAGGCGGGTTAATTGCTCGGCGTCGATGATCTGGTTGAGGCGGGCTATCGACGGCGCATGCTTGTCCCAGGCGGTGACATCGAAACCTTTCAGATTGAGGTAGAGCGAATTGCGCCCGCCGCCGCAGCCCAGATCCAGCGCTTTGCCCGGCGCGATGCGCGCCGCCGCCTCAACCACTTCGGAGTGAGTGCGCGTCAGTTCGTATTTCTTGTGGTAGTAATCTTCCGGCGTGCAGTAAAACGCCAGCCGGCAGGTCATGTCGGCCGAGAAGGAAACGATGCGGTGCCACTGCTGCGGCGCGATAAACGGCGGCTGGCTTTCTGGGCTGAACTGCCAGGTCTCGGTGGTGGCGCCGTCTTCGGTCATCATGGCGAACGTCAGGCTGCCGCTCAGCACGGTGAGCTTCGCCCAGGTGCCGCTCTGGGTGTTGTGGCGCTGACGAAAGGCTTCCGGCAGCGTTTCGCTGTTCCATTCCGGCAGGGTTTTATAGCAAAGCAACTGCTGCTCCATAGGGGACTCCTCTGGCTGGGCAAGCAAAGTGATTTATATGATGTATATAAAATACATCTTTATCGATCGTTTGAACATAGCAGCCTGAAGGAAAGGCGCGGCGAGATCTTTATACTGGATTGTGCGCGGCGGCTGGGCTAATTTCAGTGCTGTTCATGTCATCACGTTCAGGGAAAAGATGCCGATACGCCGCTTATGCCACCCGAAGCCTCTCCGTTTGCTGAGCCTGGCCGCGCTGCTGGCGCTGGCGGGTTGTACCAGCAAAACCACCACCACCTCGCCGGCGGCGCGCCCCGCCGATGTCAAAGCGCGACTGATGACGCTGATCCCGGCCAATGCCGGCGATCGTCAGGGTTGGGCCACCGATATCACCGCCGCGTTCGCCGCGCAGGGCATCGAGCCGAGCGATGAGAACCTGTGCTCGGTGCTGGCGGTCACCGAACAGGAGTCGACGTTCCAGGCTAACCCGCAGGTGCCGGGGCTGCCGAAGATCGCCTGGAAAGAGATCGACCGCCGCGCCGATCAGATGCACATCCCGAACTTTTTGGTGCATACCGCGTTGAAGATCTCGTCGTCGAACGGCCAGAGCTACAGCGAGCGCCTGGATAAGGTGCGCACCGAAAAGGATCTGAGCGATATCTTCGATGACATGATCGACCGCGTGCCGATGGGGCAGAAGCTGTTCGGTCATTTGAACCCGGTTCATACCGGCGGCCCGATGCAGGTGAGCGTCGCCTTCGCCGAGGCGCATGCCAAAGGGTATCCTTATCCGGTTGACGGTTCGATTCGGCGCGAAGTCTTCAGCCGACGCGGCGGCATGTACTTCGGCATTATGCATTTGCTGGGGTACCCGGCCGACTATAGCCGGCCAATTTACCGTTTTGCCGACTTCAACGCCGGCTGGTACGCCAGCCGCAACGCGGCGTTCCAAAACGCGGTCAGCCGGGCGAGCGCCATTCCGCTGGCGCTGGACGGCGATCTGATCGACTTTGGCAGCGACAAGCCCGGCTCCACCGAGCTGGCGGTGCGCACGCTCGGCAAGCGCCTGAACATGAGCGACAGCGCCATTCGCCGGGCGCTGGAGAAAGGCGACACGGCCGGCTTTGCCGATACCGACCTGTATAAGAAGGTCTATGCGCTGGCGGGCGGCAAGCTGCCGCGCGAGATGCTGCCGGGCATCCAACTGGAAAGCCCGAAAATCACCCGTAAGTTGACTACCGCCTGGTTCGCCAAGCGGGTGGATGAACGCCGCCAGCGCTGCATGGCGCGCGCCGGCGGTTAACCCTAAAGAAAACGCCGCCGGTGGCCTGAGTCACCGGCGGCGCGATCGCGCATCAGGCGCTGCGGCGCGGGTTGGTCAGGCCGAAGTTAAAGCTGTTGCAACGGTTGCAGAACTCTTTCATCACCGGCGGCGTGTCCATCATCGGCACTTTCACCTCGATAAACGCCAGCCTATCCTGCCGCGAGGCGTGTTCCAGGGCCATTTCCAGCTGTTGCGTGGTTTCCACCGCCACGCTGAACGGCTGCGATCGAGTATTCAGCACCGCCGGCAGTTTGGCGTAGTCCCACGGGCTGATGTCGTTGTAGGACGAGCTTTCGCCGAGGATATAGCGTTCGATGGTGTAGCCGTCGTTATTGATCAGGAAGATGATCGGCTTTTGCTCGCAGCGCAGCAGGGTGGACACTTCCTGCGCGGTCAACTGGAAAGAGCCGTCGCCGATGAACAGCAGGTGGCGGCGTTCAGGGGCCGCCATCAGGGTGCCGAGCAGCGCCGGCAGGGTATAGCCGATTGAGCCCCAAATCGGTTGGTTGACCACCTTGACGCCGTCCGGCATGCGCATGCCGCCGATGGCCGCGCCGGAGGTGCCGTTTTCCACCACCACCACGTCATCCGCCCGGATGAAGCGTTGGATGCGCCGCCACAGATAGGCCTGGTCGATAGGCGCGTCGCTCGGCGTCGCCAGCTTCTCATGCGGGCTGGCCAACGGCGTCAGGGGCTGCGCCGGCGCGTCTTCGCTCAGATCCAACAGCGCCTGCAGCAGATCCGCCGTCGACACCGCCGGGTAGGAGGTGTTGCCCAGCTTCATTGAGAACGGTTGGATGTCCACCTGAGCGGCGGCGGGAATGTGCTGGGAGAAATAGCCGGTGGTGGAATCCACCAAACGCACGCCGAAGCTCAGCACGCAGTCCGAGTGGGCCATGTGTTCATACAGTTCGGGGCGCGACAGATTGCCGCTGTAGCCGCCCATCCAACCGGCGGTGTTTTCCGGGATAATGCATTTGGCGGTGGGCATATTGGTCAGCGGAATGGCGAAGCGGTGAGCGACCGCGATGACCAACTGCTGCAACTGGTAGCGATCCACCATTTGATCGACCAACATGATTGGGCGCTGTGCGCGTTTGATTTTGGTTAACAGCGCCATCGCCGCTAATTGCACATTGTATTTATCGCTGGCCGGTAATTGCGGTGCCGTCGCCGCCGCGGCGATTTCAATTTCCACATCGCAAATATCCGACGGCAGCTGTAAATACACCGGTTTCTTCTCTATCCAGGCGCGGGAAATAACGCGTGGGATTTCTTGTGCGGCATTTTCCGGTGTAATCAAGGCTTGCGCAACGGTGAATTGTTTAAAGCAGTTCATGACGTTGTCGAAATTGCCATCGCCCAGGGTATGGTGCAAGAGCTGGTGATTTTTCATCGCATGCAGCGGCGGCGTGCCGGCGATGCAGATAACCGGCGAAGATTCGGCATAGGCCCCGGCGATGCCGGACAGCGCGGCCAGATCGCCGACGCCGTAGGTGACGATCAGCGCGCCGGCGCCTTTCATGCGGGCGTAACCGTCGGCGGCGTAGGAGGCGTTCAATTCATTGCAGTTGCCGACAAACGCCAGCCGCTCGTCGTTTTCCAGCAGCTCCAGCAGGCTGAGATTATAGTCGCCGGGCACGCCGTAAATACGATCGACGTTCAGGGCGTGAAGCTGTTGCAGAATGAATGACCCGATAGTTATTTTCATTGATTGCTCCGAATTATTTATCTTTATTTTGTCAGGCGAAAATCAGCAAAAATAAATTGCTGGCGATGTTGTGTCGTTAGCATTAACAGTTATTTAAAGTGTCGGCTTGTTCAAGACAGGCGTGGCAGCCGATGAATAGGCGGTTTGTATTCGGCGCTTTACGCGATTGAATAATGTATAAATAGTGTGGTTATTATGCAGGTGGACAGTGCGGTATTTTTCCCTGGCGGTATATCGACAGAAAAATGGCGGCGTATTGGCATTTATCATGA
Source organism: Serratia sp. CY52157 (assembly GCF_052168495.1). Classification (NCBI taxonomy): domain Bacteria; kingdom Pseudomonadati; phylum Pseudomonadota; class Gammaproteobacteria; order Enterobacterales; family Yersiniaceae; genus Serratia; species Serratia sp. CY52157. The sequence continues at coordinate 93,661 of NZ_JBJNMO010000002.1, forward strand.
TGCAGGGCGAAGCATCCGGTACTTTTGACGCCGCGTTAAATCCCATCGGGTGGCGTAACGCTACTTTGCTGGTAAATAAAGGCAGAAGCCGGCGCAAAGGGGCATTTTGGTGATCCGCCGCACGCTTATTTCATGAAACCATCGCGCAACCAATCAAAAACAAAAAATTAACAATGTCGCTTTTTTATTCGCGTCGTGTTGTCAGTTTTACTTTACGGGGCTGCAATGCGCGCCGCCTCGGGCCGGCGTAAAAAAGCGTCGTTACGGGCGCTAATATAACGTGGCGACCATCACATTCCGTGGAGCCGATACGTAAACTTTTCTCTACGTGCGCCTGGATGGCGTATACCTACCAAAGGGCCTGCGTCCCAGCGGGGCTCGCCTGAGGGGGAAATAGCCATGAAAAGCTATCGACGTGTGCTGGTGCTGATCCACGACGAGCGTGATGGGTTGCCGTTGCTGCGCCAAACGGCGGCGATGGTGTATGGGCTGCCTGTCGCCATCACCGTCGGCCACCTGAACGCCGACTATGCCGAGTTGGAGTACGGCAGCGATGCGTTAATCAAGGATCGCCAGGCGCAGGAGGTGATCGCCGCCAAGGCGATGCTGAGCCGGCTGGTGCGCGCCGTCGATGCGCCGGTGGCGGTGAAGCAGATCGTTACCATTCGCCGCTTTAAGGACGTGAGCGATTTTATTCACCAGGCCGGCATCGATTTGGTGGTGGTCGGGCACCAAAACCGCCTGTTCGGCCTTTATTCCTCGTATTCTCTGGCGTTCGTGAACCGCCTCGATGTCGATGTGTTGGTCAAGCACCTGGCCCGCGAGTAGCGAACGACAAAGCGGACTTTTCCCACGGTTTTGCCGTCCGAAAGGCGCTAACATGCAGATGTCGGTGCAACCCGTTATAAACCAATGCGAATTTTCCGATGCTAAGCTTAACCAAGGCGAAACGGGCGTTGGATAAATTGGATACAGCTTGATCTTGCCTGGGCTATCGGTAAAAATCTTCGGCCGTATTTTTACAGGAGCTTTACCATGTTTCTCAAACGGACTCTGTTGGCATGTTCTCTGGCGTTGATATTTCCTGCACTGCCTTCTTACGCTGAGGTTAGTACAGAAAGTGGCAATACCGCGCAGGCCGAAAAACCGGGTCTATGGCAGCGCTTTACCCATAACGTGTCGGAGACCTGGAACAATTCGCCGAACCACGATCTCTATATTCCGGCCATCACCTGGCATAACCGTTGGACTTACGATGACGAACATATCGATAAGTACAACGAGCGCCCGTGGGGCGCCGGTTACGGCATCTCCCGCTACGACAGCGACGGTGACTGGCACGGCATCTACATCATGGCGTTCAAGGATTCCTTCAACAAGTGGGAGCCGATCGGCGGCTACGCCTACGAGAAGATCTGGCGTCCGTTGGATGACAAGGATTTCCGCCTGGGGCTAGGTTTCACCGCCAGCGTCACCGCGCGCGATAACTGGAAATATATCCCTATCCCGGCGCCGCTGCCGCTGGCTTCTATCGGCTATCAGCGGCTGACGTTCCAGGCGACCTACATTCCCGGCACCTATAACAACGGCAACGTGTTCTTCGCCTGGCTGCGCTGGCAGTTCTAAACTTCCTGAATTCCGAAAAACGGCGCGGCGGCGAGATAAAAGGAACTTGTCGCCGCAGGCGGCGTCGGAGAGGTATCCCGGCGCGCTGCGCCGATTGCATGCCGTTCTTACAGGAGTTTTATCACTATGATCACCAAACATCGTTTACTGCTGGCTTTGGCGCTGTCCGCGACCCTGGCCAGCGGCGCCACCCAGGCCGCCGGTCTGATGGATTCTCTCAGCAGCGCGGCGGGCGAACTGAGCAAGTCTGGCGGCGAAAGCGGCGGCGGCATGTCGCTCTCCTCGTTGACCGGCCTGCTGAACGGCGGCGACAAGGCGTTAAGCTCCAGCAGCATGACCAACGCCGCCGGCATCCTGCAATACTGTGTGAAAAACAATGTGCTGTCGGCTAACGGCGCCGAAGGGGTGAAAGATCAGTTGCTCAGCAAACTGGGCATCACCAGCACTGAAAACGCCAAGAGCCAGGATTATCAGCAGGGCCTGGGTGGCTTGCTGCAGACCGGTGAAGGCAAGAGCCTGGATCTCAACAGCCTGGGCACCTCGCAGATCACCGAGAAGGTGAAGCAAAAAGCCTGCGATCTGGTGCTGAAACAGGGCAAATCCTTTATTTCATGATCAACCCACGGCGGAGCGTTCCGCCGTGGGTATTTTGCATAAGCTGGAAAAATGAAAAAAACGTTGATGCTTTCCCTGCTGGCAGGGATGACGATGTTGCAGGGGTGTTCCGTGAAATCCAACGATGCGCCGCCACCGCCGCAGGTGAAACCGATCGGCATGGCGAACCCGGCCGACGTGTATTGCACCAAAATCGGCGGCAAGCTGAACGCCAAAGAAAACGCGGCGGGCCAGTATTCGACCTGTACGCTGCCGAATGGGCAGGAAATTGAAAGTTGGGAGCTGTTCCGCCGCGATCACCCGGTGAAAAAGTAACCTCTGCGGCGCCGGCGACTCTGCCCGGCGCCCGATCAGAATTGCCGATCGCCTATCGACTGCAGCTGCAGGCTGCCGTCCTTTTGCAGCGATAACGGTATGCGCCAATCGCTCCGTTTATCCAGGTTGAACGGCCTGGAGCGGAACATGCAGCCGGTCTTGATGTTCTTGATTTTCATCACGTGTTCCGCATCTGCATTCATTTTAACCTCGAAGCTGCCGGCGGCCGGAATAAAGACTTCCGCCAGCTGCTGCGGCGCGGCGGGCGTTTCCATTTTGACCAACACCGCGAAATCGTTGCCTTGATTGTCCAGCGTCAGCCGATGCAGGCCGGTTGCGGGCAGGCCGGTCGGCTGATGCAGATAGCCGGCTGACGCGGGCCAGGGTTGCCCGGTATTATCGTGCAGCGGCCCGCCGCATTGCTCACGTGCTTCGCGCTGCGGCATTTCGCGCTTGATGGCGCGGTTGTAATCGGTGGGGGCGGCGAGGCTGAATTCGTCGTCATACTGGTGGGTGAGCAGATAGCGCTTGACGCCGAGCACCCCGAGGGCGACCAGCATGAAGAACAGAAATACCCTCAGGCGATTTTTAAAAATCAGCCCAAACAGCTTCCCGGGTAATTGAAACAGCCACCTTGCGATCGTCAATAACATCGTTTTCCCTTTACGCCCAAGCCGTTACGTCTGCGGTAACTTCGCTTGCCTCAGTATAGCCAAAGCGTTGCCACCGGGCGGCATGCGCCATGAAATTCCTGTTTTTTTTATCCTAAACCTTCTTCCAACAGCAACAGCAGCAGGAAGCCGGCAAAGAACATCGCGGCGGCGAACGGGGTTTCCTTTCCGCCTTCATGCGCTTCGACCAGCAGCTCTTCGGTCACCAGGTAGAGCAGGGCGATCAGGCCAAAGGCCAGAAAGGCGGTCAGCCAAAATGCGCCCAGCATGGCCACCGGCGCCCCCAGCAGGCCGCCGATGGGCAACAGCAGCGCCAGGCCAACTATCGCCGCCATGACGCGCAGCCGCCTGCCGAGAAAGTCTTGCAAATCGCCGACGATCGACAATCCCAGGAACAGCACTTCCAGCGTTAACGCCAGCGTCAACAGCAGGCCGGCTTTGGCGCCGGCCGCGAAGGCAATGCCCAGCACCAGCCCATCGATAAAGATATCGACGCCGACCGCGGCGATAAAACCGACCGGCCCCTGCGCTTTTTCGCCCAGCCGCCGAACCAGCAACATTAACAGCACCCCCACAGCGCCGCCCAGCAACACCGCCAAAGGCGACTGCTGTTTGAGATCGGGCAAGATTTCGGTGGCGGCGGCGGCGAACACGATGCCGGCGGTAAAGTGATGGATGACGCGCATCGCGGCGTCGCCGGGGCGGCGATAGAGCGCCATCGCTGCGCCGACGACGGTGGCTGCGGCGGGAAACAGCGTATAAAGCACGGCGGAGGTCATCGCGTCATAATCCCTTATCTGTGATGTCACTTTCAGTCTAGACGAGCTCCGCCGCTTGAGTGTTGCCAAAAAAGTGTTTGTTCGATCGTGTACGTTTGTGTACATTCATGATCACTTTAGCATCGCCGGATTGACATGATGTCCAAACTGTTACCGAATGAGCGCCATCAGGCCATTCTCGACACGCTCCGCCAACAGGGGCGAGTGCTGGCTCTGGAGATGGCGCAGCGGCTGAATACCACCGAAGCGACCATCCGCCGCGACCTGCGTCAGCTGGCGGCACAGAATCTGTGCAAACGCATCTATGGCGGTGCGCTGGCGCCGACGCCGGCCGAAGGCCCCGTTGCGGCGCGCATTGCCCTCAGCGGTGATGAGAAGCTGGCGCTGGCACAGACCGCGCTGGGGGTGATCGGCGAAGAACAGCTGATCTTCCTTGATGCCGGCAGCACCCACCTGTATCTGGCGGATCTGTTGCCGCGCGATCGGCGTTTGACGGTGGTAACCAATGCGTTGAGCATCGCCGGCAAAATGCTGGAACGGCCGGGGATCCGCACCATCCTGATCGGCGGCGAACTGGATGCGCAGGTCGGCGGCTGCGTGGACGCCAAGGCGGCGGAAGAGATCGACGGATTTCATTTCGATCTGGTGTTCACCGGCATTTGCGCCTACGACCCGGCCGGGGGCTTCTCCGCGTTGAGTTACCAGGACGCCACGTTCAAAAAGCGGTTGCTGACGCGCGCCGGCAGCGTGGCGGTGCTGTGCACCCGCGACAAACTCAATACCTACGCCCCTTACCCCTTCCTGCCCGCCGGGCGGGTGGATCATCTGGTGACGGCGCGCGGCGCGCACCCGCAGCTTGAGCAGCAGGTGGCGCAGGGCGGCGGCCAGATCTGGCACAGCGATTTATCGACCGGAGAATGATGATGAAAATAGCCCATGTTGCCCTGTGGACCCGTGACATCGACGCGCAGCTGGCGTTCTGGCAGCGCTATTTCAACGGTGAAGCGGGGGAGGAGTACGTCAGCCGCAATCGGCCGGGGTTCGTTTCCCGCTTCGTCAGCCTGGCGGCCGGGCCAACGCTGGAGATCATGCGCGTGCCGACGTTGCTGCCGGCGCAGGCGCAGGAGGAGCGGGTGGGCTGGGCGCACATCGCGCTGTCGCTGGGGGATGAGCGGCAGGTCGATCGGTTGGCGCAGCGCGCACGGCAGGAGGGCATCTTGCTGTCCGCGCCACGCTGGACCGGCGACGGCTTCTACGAGGCGGTCATTCGCGATCCGGACGGCAACGCGATCGAAATCACCGCCTGATTACTCTTCTTCAATGCTGGCGAACTGCTCACCCAGATAGTCGAGCAGCAGCCGCACCGCCGGCAGCAGGCCGCGGCGCGACGGGTAGACCGCGTGCACGACGCCGCCCTGCGGCTGCCAGCCAGGCAACAGTTGCACCAGCTCGCCGCGCAGCATGTCGTCGCGCATCATCATCGCCGGCAGTTGTACGATGCCGGCGCCGGCGATGGCGGCGGTGCGCAGCATCAGCATGTCGTCGGTGACCAGCCGCGGCGTGTGCTCCCACTCCACCCGTTCACCCTGTGGGCCGGTCAGCCGCCATTGGTGCTGAGCGCGCGCCGGGCCGAGATCGAGCGTCGGGTATTTACGCAGGTCTTCCGGCGTTTGCGCCGGCCCGAGGGTGCGCACCAGCGCCGGGCTGGCGGCGACGCACCAGGTGCGCTGCGCGAGGATCTTCAGCACCAGATCGCTGTCCTCCAGCGGCGGCGGCCGCACGCGGATCGCCAGATCCAACCCTTCCCCCACCACGTCCACCCGGCGGTTGGTGGCCTCCAGATGCACCGTCACCTTGGGATAATCGGCCATAAAGGCCGCCACCATGCTGCCGACGCGAGTGTGCAGGATCGCCACCGGGCAGGACATGCGCACCGTGCCGCAGGGCTCGGCGCGCGTCTGCTCGATCGCCTGCTGCGCGGCTTCCGCTTCCACCAGCATCGCCTTGCAGTGCGCGTAATAGGTTTGGCCGACCTCGGTCACCGAGAAGCGCCGTGTCGAGCGCTGGATCAGGCGCACGCCCAGCCGCTCTTCCAGCAGCGCTACGCGGCGGCTGAGTTTGGATTTGGGAATGCCCAGCGCCCGGCCGGCGGGGGCGAATCCCTGGTGATCGACCACGCTGGCGAAGAAAAACAGGTCGTTCAGATCGGTCAGCATCGCATCCCTTATCGTTCTACCAGTAGAACGCTGAGTGTACATCTTGCCTACTACTGCAGCAAACCCCGGCGGATTAAACTTCTGATATCAACTTAAGGCCGTGAGGTCTGAAACGGGAGTTCAAGATGAAAAAAATCCTCGGTATTCACAACAGCCCGGAAGCACATTGGGTCGGTAACGGTTTCCTGGTGAATTCGCTGTTCTCTTATAACGATTTGGGAGCGGAAATGAGCCCGTTCCTGCTGCTGGATCACGCAGCGCCAACCAAATTCCGCTCCGCCTCCGGCACCCGTGGCGTGGGTCAGCACCCGCATCGCGGGTTTGAAACGGTGACCATCGTCTATCAGGGCGAAGTGGAACACCGCGACTCGACCGGCAGCGGCGGGGTGATTGGCCCCGGCGACGTCCAGTGGATGACCGCCGCCTCCGGCATTCTGCACGAAGAGTTCCATTCGCGGGACTTCTCGCGCAAGGGCGGCACCATGGAAATGGTACAGCTGTGGGTCAACCTGCCGGCCAAGGACAAAATGGCCGAGCCGGGCTATCAGACGCTGCTGAACGCCGATATTCCGGTGGTTCCTCTGGCGGACGGCGCAGGGCAGGTGCGGGTGATCGCCGGTGACTTTGGCGGCCACGCCGGCCCGGCGCGCACCTTCAGCCCGCTTAACGTGTGGGACATGAAGCTGAATGCCGGCCATACCACCACACTGACGGTGAAAGAAGGCCATACGCTGGCGCTGGTGATGCTGCACGGCGCGATCCTGGTTAACGGTGAAGACGTGGTGCGCGAAACCCAAATGGTGCGTTTCGACCGGGCGGGGGATTCGATCACCATCGAAGCCAACAACGACGTCGCGCTGTTGGTGCTGAGCGGCGAACCGATCGATGAGCCTATCGTCGGCTACGGCCCGTTCGTCATGAACAGCGACGCGGAAATCCAGCAGGCGTTCCGCGATTTCAACAGCGGCAAGTTCGGCAGCATGAACGCCGAAGCGAGCGCCGGTTGAACCTTGGCGCCTGGGGCGGACAGTGTTCCCCGGCTCAGGCGCTACACTTAAACCTCAACGCCCCGCCCTGCGGCGGGGCGTTTCATCCGCAACATCAACCCCACAGGAGTAAAACCATGACTGCAAATTACAAGCGCCTCGACAAAGACCAGGCCGCCGTATTGCTGGTGGATCATCAGGCAGGGCTGCTTTCGCTGGTGCGTGATATCGATCCCGATCGGTTTAAAAACAACGTGCTGGCGCTGGGTGATTTAGCGAAGTACTTCAACCTGCCGACCATTCTTACCACCAGTTTCGAAAACGGCCCCAACGGCCCGCTGGTGCCCGAACTGAAAGCCCAATTCCCCGATGCTCCCTTCATTCCTCGCCCTGGCCAGATCAACGCCTGGGACAACGACGACTTCGTCAAGGCGGTGAAAGCCACCGGCCGCAAGCAGCTGATCATCGCCGGCGTAGTGACCGAAGTGTGCGTGGCATTCCCGGCGCTGTCGGCGCTCAATGAAGGGTTCGAGGTCTTTGTGGTGACCGACGCCTCCGGCACCTTCAATGAGCTGACGCGTCAGTCGGCCTGGAGCCGCATGGAGGCCGCCGGCGCGCAGCTGATGACCTGGTTCGGCGTCGCCTGCGAGCTGCACCGCGACTGGCGCAACGACATCGAAGGCCTGGGCACGCTGTTCTCCAACCATATCCCGGACTACCGCAATCTGATGACCAGCTACAACACGCTGACGAACGGCAAGTAACGCGATAGATGGGCAGTATTTGCTGCCCATCATTTGTATTTGGATTCTGTATAAGTACCAGTACCAGCAATCGTTCACTCGCTATAAATTCCCATCTGTTAATACTTCTCTCTTTTTTATTGTGATCGACTTTAGGTCTTTTTGTTCCCATTTTGATTAAGGCTATTTGTTCTGCTATATAACTAATAATTAATGCTAATTCTATTAAATATTGACGGAGTTCTATTTAAGAGCCCCGCTTTGTTGCAAGAAAAGCGCTTTTGAACGTGTAATTTAAGACTACAGCGATTTAACACAGCAGAGGGATGATTGATGAATGCATTCAGAGATAAGCTTAAGGCCCATGTTCTTCATGTGGCCTCGGTAGGTCAGCATTGCAATACTGAGGAAACGACTAAGCAGGCATTAATTTTGCCGTTATTAGAAACCCTAGGCTTTCATCCATATGATCCTACTAAGGTGAAGGCAGAGTATGGTGCTGATTTTCCAGGTGTTAAGGTGGGTGAGCGCGTTGATTACGCCCTTTTTTGCCATGCGGTTCCCGTCATGTTCATCGAGGCGAAGTCTTTCAATCAAAATTTGTCAAATCATAGCCCCCAGCTATCTCGCTATTTTAATGCGACACCGGAGGTTACGGTTTCTGCAATAACCAATGGGAAAGAATGGCGATTTTTCACCGATCTGAAAGATAAAAACATCATGGATGATACACCATTCTTGAAGATAGATTTTAATAATCTAAACGATTCTGATATTGATCAGCTCTATCGATTTAGGCACGACCAATTTCAGCCGGAAGCGCTGCGGACATTAGCTGAAGAAAGCATCTATCTGACTTCATTTACAAAAACTATCAGCGCCAGTCTTCGAGATGTTGATTCTGATTTTGTTCGCTATGTAGCAAGTCGCTCTAACGTTCAGCGTCAGCTAAACCAACGATTTTTGGACACAATAACGCCATTGGTTCGTTTGGCTGTTGAAAAAGCGGTGAGTGCGATGGTCGTTTCTGGTCTGTCAGTGACGTCGGAAAATGTTGTAGCGTCTGAGTCACCAGATGAAGGTGAAGCGCAAAACAGACCGGATCCGCTCGCCCCGATCGTTGATCCCGATAATAGTAAAATAGTGACGACCTTTGCAGAAAGGTGCTTGTTTGACAATGTGGCGATGATCTTGGGCACTGAGGCAGAGCTGATTGCGAAAGACACGGAAAGCTATTACAGCATCCTCTTTCAAGGGAAGACGACGCGATGGGTTCTGCGCTATTTCGACAATAAGCAACGTCCAACCATTTTGCTTCCGCTTGAGATAGACGAGGCCAGACAGGCTGAGATAACTCGCGCCGGCCTGGAGTTGGCTGCAGGGGGGCATATCATTATCGACCGTCCGGAAAATATTTTGCGGCTAACGGGTTTGATCGTTGATTCTTACCAATATTGTATTAATGACGAAAACTTTAGGCAGAAGAGAAAAGATAAGCAGGAAAGTTAGTCCATACCCACTTTAAGCCGTTGATTGGCAAAAGAACATGAAGAGCTTTCCACGTAGGGCGGCATGTGCCGTGCGGAAAGTGGGAAAGATCGGAATGCTTACCAAATCTTCTGTTTTCATCACGTTAGACGCGGGATGTAAGCAAAGCGCAGCGGGGCGAAAAGGTAGCGAAAAGCGGCTTTCTCATGGGCCGGGGGCGGGGTAGCGTAATCCCGAACCCGGCAAATGAGGCTAATTCAATGAAACAAGCAATCAAGATCCTGGCGCTGCCCTGCATGGGCATGGCGCTGTTGTTCAGCGCGAGCGCGATGTCTGCTCCCGAGGCGCCTGCGGCCAAAGCGTTGCCGCCTGTGGCGGATGAACCGATGCGCATGCCGCCTTTCCCGGGCGGGCACCCGCCCAAGCCGGGGTTCTGCCGCGGCGGTGAGCTGTTCTGCGCCACCTCGGCCAGCGACAATCCGGTGGAAACCATCAACAAACTGACGGCGGTGATCCCGGCGGGCAGCGCCAAACATTACGAAGTGCGCGTCGCGGTGGTGGCGGTGCCTGACGCACCGCCCGCGCCTTAACACGCCCCGTCATCCCGCTCTGGCCTGGGCGCACCAGGCGCGTTAGGCTAAGGCGAGCATTTTTCGGGAGGCGGGATGACCCCTTTATCACAGCTGCCTTATCTGCAGCCCGGCGATCGCGCGTTGTTGTTCGACGGCGAATGCAACCTGTGTCATGGGCTGGTGAGATACCTTGTTCGCGCCGATCGGCAGCGGCGCATTCTGTTGGCGACGGTGCAATCCGTCGAAGGACAGGCGATCCTGCAGGCGCTGGGATTGCCGACCGACCGTTTCGATTCCGTGGTCTATGTGGAACAGGGGCGCTGTTGGCTGCGTTCGGCGGCGTTGTTTCGGGCGCTGCGCCAAGTGGGATGGCCGTACCGCGCGCTGGCGCTGGCGCGTTGCTTGCCGCCGCGACTGGAGGACAAGATCTACGATGCGGTCGCCGGCAATCGCTACCGGCTGTTTGGCCGCAACGACGGCAGCGGCCTGCCGGGTGCCGACCAGCCCGGGCGCTATCTGCCTCGACGGCGGGAGCCACCGGCCTGAGCTTTACGCTTCTTTACCATCCAACCGCTTGAAATATCAGCACTCCAGCTCCATATAATGGGTCATTCAGCCAACAAGGAGCGCGCATGGGAATCAGTGAAGAAGAGCACATCCGCCGTTTGACCCAAGAGAAAAACGACATGGGCAATACGGCGAAATGGGTGGCGATCGTTTCCGCCGTCTACTTTGCCTTGATGGTGTTTTATGGCCATCCAACCGGCGTATTGGCGATGTCGGGCGCGGTATTCATCGTCTCTACCGCCACCTGGTTGAAAAAGCGCCAGAAGGTCAAATCTTACCGCATGGCGTTGGCCAAAATCAGCGACGATCAGCCCTGATAGTCGCAGCGCTTTAGCGTATACACCAGGCTCGGCGCCGCGCCGGGCACGTCATCCAGCGTATCCACCCGCTGCATGCCGATCTTTTCCAGCACTCGCCACGAAGCCTGATTCTCCGCACGCACAATGGCGGAAATCTCCTCCAGCGCCAATCCGGCAAAACCGTATTGCAGCGATGCCCGCGCCATCTCGGTGGCCAATCCCATGCCCCAGACGCGAGTATCGAAGCGATAGCCGAGGTTCACGGTGCGCTGCGCCCCGAGCGGTTTCCGGGACAATCCGCCAAAGCCGATAATCCAATCCGGCCGTTCGCGCAGAGCGATCGCCCAGGAACCGTAACCGTGTTGTTGCCACCCGGAAATCCTCTCTTGCAGCGCCGATGCGGCCTGCGCTTCGCTGGTGAGTGGGCCGGCGGGATTGAAACGCTGCGTTTGCGGATCGCCGAAGATGGCGTAGAAACGCGCGAGATCCGCCATCACCGGTGGGCGCATCTGCAGGCGTTCACTGAAGAAAGGGGTGGAAGGATTAAAGCTTGTCATCGTTTCTCTCTGCTGGATAAATGAACAGTGTTCACTGTAGACCAGAATGGCGAAACGGGAAATCCCCCTCTGCGGGTGAGAGGGGGCGAAGGGAATTACAGGAAGGAGTCGTCGTCGTCGCTGTAATCGTCGTCGGCGTAGTCCGTGTCGTCCTGATAGTTGGCGTTCTGGAAGCCGTTGTCCTGGTTGAGGAAGCTGCCGCCATCGCCGTTGTTGAAGGTATCCAGGTTGTTGGAGGCGTCGAAATTGCGCATTGCGCTGTCGTCCAGCGGCGCCGGGGTTTCCTCGATAATATTTACGATTTCCTGTGGTTGCGAATGGCGGAACATGCCGGTCAGCATGTCGGCCAATACCACGCCACCGGCGACGCCCGCCGCCGTTTGCAAGGCGCCTCCCAGGAAGCCGCCGGCGCGTGAAGGCGCCGCCTGCTGCGGTGGGGCATAGGCCGGTTGCTGCGGCTGCTGCGCGTTGTTCCAGGCCGCCGTATTTTGCTGCTGCGCCTGATACTGTTCGCGCGGGCTTGGCGTACTGCGGCTGCCGCCGCCGAACAGGCCGGCCAGGAAGCCGCCGCTGCTCTGCTGGCCGTTGGCGGTTTGCTGCAGCTGCGCCACCTGGGCCTCCAGCTCTTTGACCCGCTGATCCATCTGCTTGAGCGCCGCTTCCTGAATAATCATCGCCTGCGCCATGTAATAAGGGGCGGAAGGCTGCTCGCGAATATGCTGGTTGATTTGCTGCTCTGCCTGGAGATCCCGTGGGCCCGTCTTGGTCTCGGCTTCTTTCAGGCGGCCAAACAGACCATCGATAAGGCGTTGTTCTTCGGATTGCATAGGAGTACCTCAGGAGATAAATAACGGTGCTGGATGATCACTATCATCGGTATCAATTACCCTAGCGCGTTTACATGAACCAATAAATAAATGGCGGGTAAACCTGCCTATGAATTTGTTACCAATTGCGGCAGCGGGATCAGCATCACCAGCTTCAGACCGGCGTGCTCCGCCGGATGGAAGGTGAGTTGGCGATAGCGCAGCGCGCCTCGCTGAGGATGCTCGAACGCTCTTTCGCCGCCTTCGCGCGCCATGACGTCATGTTGCTTCCACCAGTGATTAAAGTCCGCGCTGTTGTGCGTCATGTTGCGCACGAAGGCGCGCATCTCTTCGGTATTTTGATGATGGCTGGTCTCGGCGCGAAATTCGGCCACCACGCGGCGCGCGCGCTCTTCCCAATCGCTGACCAGCGTTTTCGCCAACGGGTGGAAGAACATGAAGTGCAGCAGGTTGGGGCTGTTGGCCACATCCAGCCAGCCGCTGAACAGCGCCGCCGCCTGCGGGTTCCAGGCGACGACGTTCCAGCTCACGTCCAGCAGATAGCAGGGCACCGTCATCTGATGCACGCTTTGCAGCACCGCGTCATTGGCGGTTTCGCGGTGCGCTTCCTGCTCGGGGTCGGCGATACGCGCCAGGGTAAACAGGTAGTGGCGTTCGGCCGGGCCGAGCCGCAGCGCTTTGGCGATGCGCGCCAGCGTGAAAGGGGAAATGGACACCTCGCGGCCCTGTTCGATCCAGGTATACCAGGTGGCGCTGATGCCGCTGATTTGCGCCAACTCTTCGCGGCGCAGGCCGCTGGTGCGGCGGCGCGAAGAGCTGGGCAGGCCGATCATTTCCGGCGTGATGCGTTCGCGGTGCGCGCGCAGAAACGCGCCGAGGGCTTTTGGCCCGGATAAGGCTTCTGATGACATAGCATGGTACCTATTTATACCAGGATAACTGCTCATATTGTACCCGTATAGTAGCCTGATTATAGTAGCCGAAAGCCTTCAGGCACAGGCGCAAGCCGGATAATAACAGGAGCAAACATGAGCAACAGCAACAGCCATAACAATGCGGTAGACCGGCAGTTCGGCGAGCAGGCCAACGCCTATTTAACCAGCGCGGTGCATGCGCAGGGCAAGGATTTGCAACGTCTGGCGCGGTTACTGGCGCCGCACGCCGAAGCGCGCCTGCTCGATCTGGGCTGCGGCGCCGGGCATGCCAGCTTCACCGCGGCGGCCAGCGTAGCGCAGGTGGTGGCCTACGATCTGTCGGCGCAAATGTTGGCGGTGGTGAAGCAGGCAGCGGCGGAAAAAGGCCTGAACAACATTCAGCAGCAGCAGGGCGTGGCGGAGTCTTTGCCGTTTGAGGACGCCAGCTTCGATCTGGTCATCAGCCGCTATTCGGCGCACCACTGGCGCGATGTCGGCCAGGCGCTGCGCGAGGTCAGGCGGGTACTCAAACCGGGCGGCAGCGCGATCTTTATGGACGTGGTCTCGCCGGGGCACCCGCTGCTGGATATCTACCTGCAAACCGTGGAAGTGCTGCGCGACACCTCGCACGTGCGCAACTATGCGCCGGGCGAGTGGCTGACGTTGCTGACCGAGGCCGGGCTGGTGGTACGCGAGGTGACGTCGGATCGATTGACGCTGGAGTTCGGCAGTTGGGTGGCGCGTATGCGCACGCCGGCGCATTTCGTCACCGCGATCCGCGCGCTGCAGCAAAGCGTGTCGCAGGAGGTGGCGGAGCATTTCGCCATCCAGCCGGACGGCTCCTTCACCAGCGATATCATGATGTTTGAAGTGACGAAGGGCTGAAAGCAACGGGGCAGCCGATGAAGGCTGCCCCGTGAAACGCGATCGACTGCGATACGCTTATTTTTTGTCTTCCAGCAGGCAGCGGTAGATCAGGCCGCCGATAATGCCGCCGACCAGCGGCACCAGCCAGAACACCCACAGCTGCTGCAGCGCCCAGGTGCCCTGGAAGATCGCTACGCCGGTGCTGCGCGCCGGGTTGACGGAGGTGTTGGTCACCGGGATGCTGATCAGGTGGATCAGCGTCAGCGTCAGGCCGATAGCCAGCGGGGCAAAGCCTGCCGGCGCGCGCTTGTCGGTCACGCCGTGAATAACGATCAGGAAGAAGGCCGTCAGCACCAGCTCAATCACGATTGCGGCTTGCAGAGAGTAACCGCCTGGCGAGTGTTCGCCGTAACCGTTGGAGGCGAAACCGCCTGCCGTGGCGTCGAAACCGGCTTTGCCGCTGGCGATCAAATACAGCACCGACGCTGCGGCGATACCGCCGATCACCTGTGCGATAACGTAAGGGATCACGTCTTTCGCCGCGAAACGGCCGCCGGCGAATAAGCCGACGGTGACCGCCGGGTTAAAATGCCCGCCGGAAATATGGCCGACGGCATAGGCCATCGTCACTACGGTCAGACCGAAAGCGAGCGCGACGCCGAGGAAACCAATACCCAGCTGTGGGAATGCCGCTGCCAATACTGCGCTACCACAACCACCAAACACCAACCAAAATGTGCCAAAAAATTCAGCAAAAAGTCGCTTTGACATAGATTCCATCCTGCGGAATAGACTAACGGGCGTTAGCACTAAAAACTATAGAACAGCTTTTTAAGTTCATGCAGATATTCTATAGAATTTTCTTAATGCACCTTGAATAACGGCGGTATTAAATCCCTGACATTTTATTTTGTCTATGAGAAAAACACCGTTTTTCGCCGTGTTGACGCGCGTTTGCCGATTTTTTTATCTTTGTTATAAGAATTTACCCTAAGCAAAACGGCGGGCTATTTCCGGGCGGTTTTTTCCAGCGGTTTTCTCCATTCAATACGCTCAGGTTAATTGCTCATTTCTATTTGCCAGCCAACCTTATTGCCTGATGTGCATTTGACGAATTGCCTATTGTCATCTAAGTGTCATGCTAAATTAATATCGTCTTCTGCCTGACAACGCTTCATTTAACCTCGGGTAAAAAATATGAAAATAAAATCGCTCTCCCTGCTGTTGGCTTCACTGTTTCCGGTATTGGCTCACGCTGCCGACATTGAGGTGGCGCGTTATGTGGTCGGCTTCCCCGGCGGGGAACGCGTCGCCTATCAGGGGGCGTTCGCCAAGCATTTCCCGCAGGGATTGCCGGTAGGGATCGGCTCCGGATTGATGTTCAACAAGAAGCAGGGCGACGATTTGGTGCTGACGACGCTGACCGATCGCGGCCCGAATGCCGATGCTCCTGCGGTAGGCAAGCAAGAGGCCAAGATTTTCGCCAATCCGCAATTCACGCCTCTGTTGATGGACATTCGTATCGGCGGCGGCAAGGCCGTAGCCGAGAATGCGCGGCCCTTGCACGACGAAAAAGGGCCGATCGGCGGGCTGCCGTTGCCGGGCGAGCTGATTGGTTCTACAAACGAAGTGGCGTTGAACGACGCGTTGCAGCCGCTGTCCGGCGATCGCCGCGGGTTGGATACCGAAGGGGTGACCGGTGACGGCAACGGCGGCTATTGGCTGTGTGATGAGTACGGCCCGTTTCTGATCCATATCGACGGCAAAGGTAAAATCCTCGCCAAATATGGCCCAACGCCGCAGGCCGGCGAACAGGCGGTGGCGGGCGGTTTGCCGAACATCCTGAAATGGCGTCAGCCCAACCGCGGTTTTGAAGGATTGACCCGGATGCCGGACGGGCGAATTCTGGCGGCGGTGCAGAGCACGCTGGATGTCGATGGCAAAAGCAAAAACAAGGCGCAGTTTACCCGGCTGGTGAGCTTCGATCCGCGCAGTGGCAAAACCGCCATGTACGGCTATCCCATCGATATCGACAGCTATAAAAAAGCCAAAGACGCCAAAATTGGCGATGTCGTGGCGTTGGACAACCAGCGCATCCTGTTGATTGAACAGGGAATCGGTAAAGATAAGTCGATGATAAACAAGATCTATCTGGTGGATCTCGCGCAGGCCAGCGATCTGAGCGCGTTTGACGGCCAGGGTAAAGCGCTGGAGTTCGACGATGCGAAAGATCTGGCTAAACGCGGCGTGAAGCTGGCGCAGAAACGGGAAGTGGCGGATCTGCGTCAGTTGGGCTGGCGCCAGGAGAAAGCGGAAGGGTTGGCGCTGATCGACGATCGCACGCTGGCGGTGATCAATGACAACGATTTCGGCTTGCAGGCCACGCTGGTGGATGCGTCGCCAAAGAGCAAGAAAATCGGCGACTATCAGCTGGAGAAAGGAGGGCGGTTGAGCCTCGACGGTGACAAAACCGACGCCCGCATCGAATTGCGCCCTCTGGAGCAGCCGGAATCGCTGAGTGAGCTCTGGGTGCTCACCTTGCCGCAATCCTTGAAGTGACCGACATCGGGGGCGATTGCGCCCCCGTCAGACCGTTGACAAAGGAGGAAAAAACGTGGTTTTTCCTCCTTTGTGGCCATCAGCCGAAAATCAATAAATTGATTTTCCTTGTTTTTTATCCACTGCTCTCTGCAAACCCGGTAATGGCATGAGGTTTGTCATCAATCTCACAGCGGGGGCGATTGCGCCCCCGTTTGATTCAGGCTTGCGCGTGCCGCTGCGGCGCTTTGCCGCGCGAGATGCTCTCCCACGCCGCCACCACCACCATGATCAGCGTCGTCAGGCCATTGACCATCAGCAGGTCGGTTAAATAGGCGATCGGGGCCAATACCGCCAGCGCCAGCAGCCCAACCAGATGCGACAGCGGGAAGCGGCGATACACCAGCCGTTTGTACAGCGCGTTGGCGAACAGGTAAATCGCCGGTCCGAGCAGCAGCACCGCCGCCGTGGCGTGTTGGATGCGGCCGTCGGGATGGGCGATCACCAGCTCGTTGGCCACGGCGCAGACGATGATCGCCCCCACCAGCGCGACGTGCACATAATGGAAATAAGCGCCCAGCTGGCCGGGATTTTCCGCCTGGCTGATGGCGTGGCTGCCGGCTTTGCTGCTGGTGTCGAAGTAAACCCACCACATCGCCAGGCTGCCGAGAAAGGCCACCAGCGAAGCGATGAGTACCGGCAGGCTCCAGCTTTCCATTTCGCTCAGGGTGGCGCCGGTGATCAGAATGGTTTCCCCCAGCGCCACGATCACGAACAGCTGGCAGCGCTCCGCCAGATGGTGGCCTTCGATGGTCCATTCGCTGCTGCTGTCCGAGCGCCCCAGCACCGGCAGGCGAAAACCGAACATCGGCGAGACGTACTCGCACAAGACGGCGATCGCCCACAGCGCCAGGCGAACATGGCCTTCCGCCAGCCCGCCGGCGATCCAGAAGATGGCGGAGATGCACAGCCAGCCGAGAATGCGGCGAAAGTTTTGTTTTAACGGATGATCGGGCGCCAGCAGGCGCAATACCGTGGCGGAGCGCCCGACCTGAATGGCGACGTAGAACAGGGCGAAGATCAGACCGCGTTCGCCAAACGCCTGCGGCAACGCGGCGGCGGCGAACAGCCCCAGCAGCATGATCGCGAACAGCAACAGGCGGATCTGGCGGGTATCCGGATTGAACCAGTTGGTGACCCAGGCGGTGTATTGCCAGGCCAGCCAGACGGCGAACCACAGCAGCAGGGTTTCCAGCGCGCCGGTTAGCGTCAGGTGATGCAACAGATAGTGGGAAAGTTGGGTCACGGCGAAAACGTAGATCAGATCGAACAGCAGCTCGGAAAATGAGACCGACGCGCCCTGACCGTCACGCACGCGCAGCAGGTTTTGCGACATAAGCGTTCTTCCTTAAAAGGGTAAGCCACAAAATTCAGCGTAGCTCAGCGCGCTCCGGCGGGTAAAAAATCTTAAATAGACGCGGCGCGCATTCTTTATCACGCGCCGTCTTTAATTGTTCATCAAATAGGGGTAAGGTGAAGCCTATAAAGTCATTCTCGCCTGAAAATACACACCCGCTCTCACTTCCTCCTTATTCTCCTCACAATGATTGATGTTCTTTACGTTGCATGACGTCCGTTTTCATTGGCTAGCGGATAATTAACATCACTGACAACGAGCGAATAAACAAGAACACCTGGAGTCAATCATGAAACTTATCCCAAGCATCGCAGCCGTATTGATCGCCGCCGCTTCATTTTCCACTTTCGCCGCGCCGCTGTCGTCGGTAAAACAGGTCAACAGCGAGCAGGCTGCCAATCTGCAAAGCCTCGGCGTCGTGTCGGTTTCCGGCGTTAGCGGCTCACCGCATGACGCCATCACCGCCCTGAAAGAAAAAGCCGCGGCGGACGGCGCCAGTCATTATCGCATTATCGGTCTGGACACCCCCGGGGACTCCAGCAACTGGCGCGGCAATGCGGAAATTTATCGCTAAGCGTTAGCTTTTTACCCTCTGGCCGCGGCAACGCGGCCAAAAAAATAAACGGTCGCAATAATTATCTGAACGGTCGGCGCATAAACCGCTTATTCTCAGATCATTATTGCGACCGTTTTTCTTTGCGCGCCGCTGACAAGGTTGCATTTTATTACAACTGTGTCCGCCGCTTTCGGAATCATGTTAATGATTACTTAAGAAATTCGGCTCACATTGAGGGCTTAACCCAAGGAGGCCTCAATGTTAAATGCGACCCGACTGCAACTGATGAATCACTTCGCTTACCTGCAGCAATTTATGGCTTCACCGCGCACCGTCGGTACGCTGGCGCCTTCTTCCCCGTGGCTGTGTCAGGCGATGCTCAATCAGGTTGAATGGACCCGGGCGCTGTCGATCGCGGAACTGGGCGCGGCGGACGGCGTGCTGACCAAACGCATTCTGGGGCGGATGCGCGCCGATGCGGCGCTGGAGGCCTTCGAGATCCAACCCCATTTCGTGCATCGGCTGCGCGGGATTGACGATCGGCGGCTGCAGGTGATGGGCCATTCGGCGACCCGGATGGCCACGGATTACGACGTGGTGTTTTCCTGCCTGCCGCTGCTGTCGATCCCGGTCAGGATCAGCGTGCGCATTCTTCAGCAGGCCCGGCAGCGGCTGCTGGCGCGCAACGGCACGCTGGTGCTGTTCCAATACAGCCACCTGTCGGAAAAATTGCTGTCGCGCTATTTTCACTGGAAGCGCCTGCGGGTAGTGCGCAACTTCCCGCCGGCGCTGGTGTATGTCTGTACGCCGCGTTAGCTACAGTTTTTTCTCCATCACCACCACCTCTTCGTCATGCTGCCGCCGGCGCTCCAGAGGTTGCCAACCCCAGCCGGCGTACAGCGCTTCCGATTTGTCGGTAATGAGATGCAGAACCGAGTGATGGCGCTGCCGCGCCGCCTCGACGATGGCCATTTCAAGACGGTGGGCGATGCCCTTGCGGCGGTGATCGGGATGCACGAAGACGCCGGCCAGCCACGGGGTGAGATCCTGGCGCTGATGGTCGTCGCTGGGCCATAGGCTGGCCATGCCCACCGGACGATCGCCGTCGATCATCATCAGCGTCAGGTGGTCGTCGCCCGGTCGGCTGCATTGGGCGAAACGCAGCTGGGTGCGCTCCAGCGAGCCGCCGCGCTGTGAACCCCACTGGCCGAATGCCCAGGCGGCGCATACATCGGCAAACTGCGGGCAATCCGACAGCGGAATGATGCGTTGAGTCATGGAGGTCTCCCGGTTTTTAGCTGTTTCCCCGTTCTATTTAACCGATTTCCCCGCCATTTTTTTAACTTTTTAAAGCCGTTATTTTAGCGGTTTCGCCGTGTTTGCCGCACGCCCGGCGCCGTTTCCCGGATTTCTTTTGGCAATGGCGGCGCGGGATTGCAAGTGCTAATGAGAGTGATTATCATGCGCACACTATTTCCCCCTTTCGGCTCAATCATGCGCAATTTCCTCATTTTACTGCTGCTTTCTCTGTGGTTCGGCGTGTTCTCCGCCCAGGCGAAGACGGTGACCGATATCACCGGCCGTCAGGTTGTGGTGCCGGACAATCCGCAGCGCATCGTGGTGGGGGAGAGCCGCATGTTGTATACGCTGGCGCTGCTGGAGCCGGGCAACCCGGCGCAGCGCATCGTCGGCTGGCCGGCGGATCTGGCGCGTTTCGATGCGCAAAGCTGGCAGCTTTATACGCAGCAGTTTCCGCAGATAGCCCAGATCCCCGTCATCAGCGGCAATAACTTTCGCCAGGTCAATGTCGAAAGCCTGCTGCAGCTGAAACCGGATCTGGTGATCCTGGCGCGCTATGCGCGTGAAGACGGCGACAACGATCGGTTGGTTTCTGCGTTGAACAAGGCCGGCGTGGCGGTGATCTACGTCGATCTGCGCATCGATCTGCTGAACAACACCGTGCCGAGCGTGCGGCTGCTGGGCGACGTGCTCAATCGCCGGCAGCGCGCCGAGCAGTTCATCCAGTTTTATCAGCAGCATATGGCGGTGATTCAGCAACGTCTGGCGGGCTATCAGGGGCCGAAGCCCAAAGTGATGCTGCACCTGCATCTGGGGCGGCGCGACACCTGTTGCACCACCGCCGCGCACGGCAACCTTGGCGATCTGCTGACCTTCGCCGGCGGTGACAACATCGCCAACGCCAGCGTCAAAGGGGTGTATGGCGAGCTGAACCCGGAAACCATTCTGAGCGCCAATCCCGACGTGTACCTCGCCACCGGCATGGCTGGGCCGCAGGGCAAACGGCTGTCCGATCTGCGCCTCGGGCCGCAGGTCAGCCGCCAAGAGGCCGCTGACAGCTTCCGCCGGCTGATCGCCAAACAGCCGATGCTGACCAACCTGCAGGTGGTGAAAAACCACCGCGCCTGGAGCGTCTGGCACAACTTTTACCTCAGCCCGTACCACGTGGTGCTGGTCGAGGTGTTCGCCAAAGCGTTTTACCCGGATCTGTTCGCCGACATCAACCCGCAGCAGACCTTCCAACAGCTTTATCAGCAGTTTTTGCCGTTACCTTTTTCAGGGACCTATTGGAGTCAGTTAGATAATGAATAACAACAAACGCGGTTGGTGGTGCGCATTGCCGTTGGCGGCCTGCGCGACATCGCCGACGTGGGCGGCGGAAAAAACCGCGTCGCAGGAAGAAAACCTGGTGGTGATCGGCCGCAAAGACGCCGACGGCGTGCAGAGCTATCAGCCGTTGACCAGCGTCACCGGTACCCGCAGCGAAACCAACCTGCTGAACGTGCCGCAGGCGATCGACGTGGTGCCGCAACAGGTGATTACCGATCAGGCGGTCAGCAGCCTGGACGAAGCGCTGTACAACGTCAGCGGCATAACCCAGGCCAACACGCTCGGGGGCACCCAGGACGCGGTAATGAAACGCGGTTTCGGCGACAACCGCGACGGCTCCATTCTGCGCGACGGCGTGCGCTCGGTGCAGGCGCGCAACTTTACGCCGACCACCGAGCGGGTGGAGGTGCTCAAGGGGCCGGCCTCGATGCTGTACGGCATGGGCGAGCCGGGCGGGATGATCAACATGATCACCAAAAAGCCCCAGCTGCAGCAGCATACCCACGTGGAAGGCTGGGGCAGCAGTTTCAACGGCGGCGGTGGCCAGCTCGACGTTACCGGGCCGCTCGGCACGTCGGGGTTTGCCTATCGGATGATCGTCGATCACGATGAAACCGATTACTGGCGCAACTTTGGCCGCAATCGCCAGACGGTGATCGCGCCCTCGCTGATGTGGTACGGCGAGAACACCACCGTGCGGTTGGCCTATGAACATATGGAATATCTGGTGCCGTTCGATCGCGGCACCATTATCGATTCGCGCACCGGCAAACCGGTGAATACGCCGCGCGATCGCCGTTTCGACGAAGCCTATAACGCCACCCGCGGCGATCAGGACAGCATTACCCTGCAGATCGATCAAACGCTCAACGAGCGCTGGAAAAGCTCGCTGACCTACGCCTACAGCCGCAACAGCTACAGCGGCAACCAGGCGCGCGCTACGGCGCTGAATCCGGTGACCGGTGTGTTGACTCGCCAGGCCGACTCGACCGCCCATGCCGTCAGCCACGCCAACGCGGTACAGTTGACGCTCAATGGCGACGTGGACTGGGGGCGCATCAACCACCAGATGCTGTTCGGCTTCGATTTTGAAGATAACCGCACCTACCGCGGCGACATGATCCGCGGCAAAAAGAACAGCGATTTCAATATCTATCATCCGGTATATGGCCTGATGCCGCCCTCGACCGCGGTCAGCGCCAAAGACAGCGATCAGCGGGAAAATCTCACCAGCTACGGCTGGTTTATGCAGGATTCCATCCAACTGACCGATAAATGGCTGGTGATGGGCGGGCTGCGCTACGACGCTTTCGACGTCTATGCCGGCAAGGGGCGGCCGTTCCAGACCAACACCGACAGCTCGGACGGCAAGCTGGTGCCGCGCGCCGGGGTGGTATACAAGCTGACGCCTTACGTGTCGCTGTACAGCAGCTATACCGAGTCGTTCAAGCCTAACTCCTCCATCGCCACCCAAATTGGTTCGCTGCCGCCGGAGCAGGGCAAGTCGTGGGAAGTCGGCGGCAAGCTGGCGCTGCCGAACGGCGTCACCGGCACGTTGGCGCTGTTCGACATCACCAAGCGCAACGTCATGGTCAATGAGCTGGTGGAGGGCGAAACCGTGACGCGCACCGCCGGGCGCGTGCGTTCGCAGGGCGTGGAGCTGGACGTGGCAGGCAACCTCACCGACTCGCTGAGCCTGATCGGTTCCTATGCGTATACCGACGCGCGCGTGGTGGACGATCCGGACAACAAGGGCAAAGAGATGACCAACGTGGCGCGCCATACCGCCTCGCTGTTCCTGACCCAGAACCTGGGCAGCCTGGGCCTGTACAGCGGCGATGAGGTGCGTATCGGCGCCGGCGCGCGCTACGTGGGCCGCCGCCCGGGCGATGCCGCCAACAGCTTCAATATGGATAATTACACCGTTGCCGATGCGTTCGCCGCTTACACTATGCCGATCAACGGCTATCGGGTGAAATGGCAGCTGAACGTGAAGAACCTGTTCGATAAAACCTATTACCCGTCCAGCGGCGGCAATTTGCGCGTGGCGGTGGGGGAACCGCGTGAGGTAGTGCTGCGCGGCAGTATCGATTTCTGAGCCGCGGGCGGTGAAATTTGCTTAAATAACCGCCCCAACGTTAAGGAGAACCCATGAGCCTGCAAATTCGTTTGGCGCAGCAGCAGGATATCGCGCATCTGATGGCGGTTGAACGCTCGGCGGCGCAGCTGTTTCGCCAGCAGCCGGCGTGGCGCTTTATCGCCGAAGGCGAGGTGATGAGCCCGCAACAGCACGCCGCGTTTATCGTCGAACGCCGTGAATGGCTGGCCGAAAGCGACAACGGCGAGTGCGCCGGTTTTATCGCCGTGCAGGCTCAGGGGAAAGACTGGCATATCGCCGAATTGTCGGTCGCCGGCGCCTGGCAACGGCAGGGCGTCGGCCGCCGCCTGATCGGAGCGGTGGCGGAAGAAGCCAAACGCCAGGGCGCCGCTCGCCTGACGCTCACCACCTTCATTGACGTGCCGTGGAATGCGCCTTATTACCGGCGGCTGGGGTTCCGGCCGCTCGACGACGCGCGGCTCACGGCCGCCTTGCGGCGGCATCTGGATGAGGATCTGGCGCACGGCTTTGCCGCTGGCAGTCGCTGTGCCATGGAATTTACACTATCGTAAATATTGAAATACAGAGCGGGCGGGGTATGATGCTGCCACCACGCCATCGCACCCGCTCGGTATTTTGGTATGCAATGCACTCAAGTCACCGCATAAGGGACAACCCGTAATGACACAAACCCTGTTCATGATAGGCGCTCGCGGAGCCGGCAAGACCACGGTAGGCAGCGCATTGGCGCTGGCGTTGGGCTATCAGTTCGTCGATACCGATCTGTTTATGCAGCAGGCGGCGCAGATGAGCGTGGCGGAAATGGTCGAGCGCGAGGGCTGGCTGGGGTTTCGTCGCCGCGAGACCATCGCGTTGCAAACCGTGACTAAGCCGTCAACTATAGTTGCCACCGGCGGCGGGGCGATCCTGGCGGAGGAAAACCGCCAGTTTATGCGCCAGCATGGCACCGTTATCTACCTGCGCGCGCCGGCCAGCGTGTTGGCGCAGCGGTTGGAAGAGTACCCGGAAGATGCGCAGCGCCCGACGCTCACCGGCAGGCCGATCGCCGAAGAGATGCTCGAGGTGCTGGCCGCGCGTGAAGCGCTGTATCAGGATGCCGCGCATTACGTGATGGACGGCGCCGCCGATCCTCAGCAGGTGGTGGAACAAATCCTCGCGGTGCTGCCGCGCGAGACGGTGAAATAACCTTTTCTTCTCTTCGGGCGCTGGGCGCCCGTTTTCCTATTCCCTTTGCCGAGCGGCCGCAAAGTACGCGCCGGGCGTGACGCCGAAGCGGCGGCGAAAGGCGGCGATGTAGGCGCTGACGTTGTCATAGCCGCAGGCGTCGGCCACCTCGCTGACCGCTTCGCCGCGTGATAATCCCTCCAGTGAACGCAATACTCGCGCCTGTTGGCGCCACAGCGCGAAGCTGATGCCGGTTTCCTGCAGAAAGCGGCGGCTCAGGGTGCGTGGGCTGAGCCCGGCCCAGGCGGCCCAGTCGCGCTGGCTGTGCAGGCTGGCGGGATCGTTCAGCAGCGCCCGGGCGATGTTCAGCAACCGGGCGTCCTGCGGCAGCGGCAATTGCAACGGCGCGCGGCTTGCCGTGTCCATTTCATCCAGCAGCACCTGCAGCAGCCGCCGTTGCGGCGCGCTCATCGGGCCGGCGGAGAACTGCGCGATGCGTTCCACCAGGGCCTGCAATAGCGCTGAGGCGGTGAACAGCTGCGGCGGCATCTCCGGCGCGCTTTCCACCGGCAGATACAGACTCCAGCCCGCCACATCGCCACAGGCCAGCGCCTGATGGGGGCACCCCGGCGGCAGCCAGCCCAGCGCACCGCCGGTGATCGCCCATTGCCGGCCAGGCAGTTCCAGCGCCAGCATGCCGCGCGTCAAGAGATAGATCTGGCCGCCGTCGTGCCGGTGCCAGGGCGTCAGGTGCTTTCTTTCATGCTGAAGGCGTTGGCTGCGGATCTGCGTCATGTTGGCCGTTTAACGTTATTGAAAGTCTTGATGCGGTTATTATGCCATCGCCTGGCCGGGATAGGATCGCCATTCCCCCCATTTCGGAGAAACGTGATGACTCAACTTACCCCGCTGAACCTGGTGCTCGATACGCTGCAGCAGGTGGTCGCCAGCCCGGAACATCGGCCGACGCAGCTCGCCGCCCGTTTCAGCGCAGGCTACCGCCAGCAGGTGGATGGCAAGGTGCTGAACTTCGAGCAGTTTGAGCAACATATGGCGCTGCTGAAACGGCAAACCCGCCGCATGACGCTGAAGGTGCTCGCGGCGGCGGCGCAGGATGAGTCGGTGCTGACCCACCATCTGGTCGAGGTGGAAAAGCGTGACGGCACCTGCAGCCGCGTGCGGGTGCTGGCGCACTTCACCGTGCGTGAAGGCCGCATTTGCGCCTGCGATGAACTGACCGAGCTGTTGACGGGCGCCCCCGGCGATCGCGATCTCGGCTCGCGCGTGCCGGAATGAGGGCGGCTGCTATACTTGCTACTGTGTGAAACACACGGGAGAACGGCATGCGCGAAAATGATCAACCTGCTTATCCACGGAGCGCCCGCGTCGTAGAGGTGTTTCGAGGCGACCCGAACCTGCATCTGCGCCGTTTTGAGGTGCGCACCGACGACATTGAGCCGAATACGTTGCTCAGTGAACATGAAACCGAGCAGGAAGCGCTCGACGCCAAGCACCGCTATGAATACGAGGCGCTAGAGCACTGACCTGCAGCCCAGCGGAAACCGGCGTCAGGCCGGTTTCCTGTTTATGGTTTGGAAATCGACGCCCTTGCTCTCTTTCCCGCGCGGATCGCGCCGCTTGTCCCGCCAGACGCTGCGCACCGACTCCATTGCGCTGTCCGCCCATTTGCCGGTAAGCGTCCCGGCCGCAGTTTGCTCTGCGCCGCGATCGCATTTCGCGTGAAAAACCAGTGACAGATCAACCGCAATCCCCCAATATGGATTTTCCATACAAGATGATGACGCGGGTGCCAGTCTATGCTGAAAGTGAATGAGTATTTTGCCGGAAAAGTGAAGTCTATCGGTTTTGACAGTAGCAGCATCGGTCTTACCAGCGTGGGTGTGATGGAAGAGGGCGAATACACCTTCTCCACCGCGCAGCCGGAAGAAATGACGGTGATCACCGGGGCGCTGAAAGTGCTGCTGCCGGGCGCGCCGGACTGGCAGGTGTTTACGCCGGGCGAGAAATTCTTCGTGCCGGGGCACAGCGAGTTCAACCTGCAGGTGGCCGACGCGACCGCCTATCTGTGCCGCTACCTGAGCAAATAAAGGTTGCTCGTTAGGGGAACGCAGGGCTCAGCGAACGCTGGGCCCTGGTCGTTTCTGAGCGGGATTAACGCTGGGCTTCGCCGCCGAGCGCTTCGATGGTGTTTTTGATCAACGCCGCCAGCTCGCTGGTCATCAGGATAAAGTCGGCGTCAAAGCGCTGAGCGAAGTCATCGCGATCGATATCGTCGTTCTGCTCGCGCAGCGTGTCGGCGAACTTCAGGCGCTTGAGCGAGCCGTCGTCCGACAGCATCAGCTGAATGCGCTCCTGCCAGTCCACCGCCAGTTTGGTCACCAGCTTGCCGGCTTCGATATGCACCGCGATTTCGTCGCTGATCAGATTCTGTTTCTTGCAGCGGATCACGCCGCCTTCTTCCAGAATCGCTTTCAGTTCCGCTTCATCCTGAATGGCGAAGCCGGCCGGCATCTCGCCGGAACGCACCCATTCGGTCAGCGTCAGTTCGATCGGGCTTTCCATGGTCAGCGGCACCACCGGCAGCGAGCCGAGGCTCTTGCGCAGCAGCGCCAGCGTATCTTCGGCGCGTTTGGCGCTGGCGGCATCGACCATGATCAGATCGTTGACGGTGTCTATCCACATGAAGGTCTGATTGAAGCGGCTGAACGCGCGCGGCAGCAGGCTGTGCAGCACTTCGTCCTTCAGCGCGTCTTTCTCGGTTTTCTTCAGTTTGCGGTGTTGTTCCGCCTCCAGGCGCTCAATCTTGGCCTGCAGCTCTTGCTTGATGACCGGCGACGGCAGGATTTTCTCTTCCTTGCGCGCGCAGATGACGATCTGGCCGTTGACCGCGTGCGTCAATGCATCGCTGTGCGAGCCCATCGGGGAGACCCAGCCGGTCTTCGCCATGTCCTGGCTGCCGCACGGCGTGAAGGCGAACGCGCTGAGTTGTTTTTCCATTTCATCCGCGTTTAACGCCACTTCGCGGCTCAAACGGTAAACCATCAAATTCTTAAACCACAGCATAATGTTATCCCAGGCTGGGCGTGCGTTCGGCACGCTGATTCGTCAAAAGCAGGGCGGCATGATAACGAATTGACGCTGAAAAATCGCCCCATTCTCTCTGAATTGCGTCGCTTTACGCAGCGAGAAAGGACGGGACGGAGGGTGGGAAACAGGTGATTCATTTGCGCGCTTACATTAGGCTGTGGCAACGCTGCGCGGCATCGAGGAGAAAAATACGTGCGCATTGGCATCGATTTGGGTGGAACGAAAATTGAAGTGATTGCGTTGGCGGACGACGGGCGGGAGCTGTTTCGCCATCGTATCGCCACGCCGCGCCATGACTACCGGCAAACTCTGGCGGCGATCGCCGGGCTGGTGAAACTGGCCGAGGATCATACCGGCGAACGGGGATCGGTCGGGATCGGCATTCCCGGCACGCTGTCGCCGTTTACCGGGCGGGTGAAAAACGCCAACTCGGTGTGGCTCAACGGCCAACCGCTGGACGAGGATCTGTCTGCGCTGCTGACGCGAGAGGTGCGCATCGCCAACGATGCCAACTGTCTGGCGGTGTCGGAAGCCACCGACGGCGCCGGCGCCGGCGCGAAAACCGTGTTTGCGGTCATCATCGGCACCGGCTGCGGCGCCGGCGTGGCGCTGAACGGCCAGGCGCATGCCGGCGGCAACGGCATCGCCGGTGAATGGGGGCACAATCCGCTGCCGTGGCAGGATGACGATGAGCTGCGCTACGCCCGCGAAGTGCCGTGTTACTGCGGCAAGCCGGGTTGCATCGAAACCTTTGTTTCCGGCACCGGTTTCGCCACCGACTATGTGCGCCTGAGCGGCAATGCGCTGCAAGGGCATGAGATCATGGCGCTGAGCGAGCGGGGCGATGCGTTGGCGGAGCAGGCGATTGGCCGCTACGAAATGCGGCTGGCGAAATCGCTGGCGCACGTGATCAACATGCTGGATCCGGATGTGGTGGTGCTCGGCGGCGGCATGAGCAACGTGGATCGTCTGTATCGCACGGTGCCGCAACTGGTGAAAGGCTGGGTGTTCGGCGGCGAGTGTGAAACGCCGATCCGCAAGGCCGTTCACGGCGACTCCAGCGGCGTGCGCGGTGCGGCCTGGCTGTGGCCGCAACAGCAGCGCTAAGCGTTGCAATAAAGCGCGAGGCTGCTCGCGCTTTAAACCCTTCACTGTACAAAAACTGGACGGCGCTTTATGCTTTAGCTAACTTAGCTAAGGAGGACGCGTATGCCGATTCAGGCCAATATGCACGAAGCCAAATCCAATCTGAGCCAGTTGGCGGACAGAGCCGCGGAGGGAGAAACCGTGATTATTGCAAAAGCAGGGAAGCCGTACGTACAGCTGGTCGCCATCAAGGGGGAAGCGCGCCGCCCTGGCGCCGCCAAGGGCAGGTTCACCGTGCCGGCGGATTTCAACGCCGGGGATGCGGCCATTGCGGCGTTGTTTGAGGGCGATGAATGAAGCGCCTGTTGCTGGATACCCACGCGCTGCTGTGGTGGCTGATCGACGACGCCTGCCTGGGCGTGAACGCCAAAAGGCAGATCGCCGATCCGGGCAATGCGGTGTACGTCAGCGCGGCCAGCATTTGGGAGATCTCGATCAAGCAGGCGCTGGGCAAACTGGCGCTGCCGGAAGACATCTTTGCGATCATCGAGGCCGAGGATTTTCTGTCGTTGCCGATGGACGCCTTTCACTGCCAACAGGCCGGGCAGCTGCCGCCCCATCATCAAGATCCTTTTGATCGCATGCTGATCGCCCAGGCGCAGGCCGAGGGGCTGACGCTGATCTCCGCCGACGCGGTGTTTCCGCAGTACGGCGTTCGGGTGGCGGACGCCCGCCGTTAAGCCGGCTTTTCCTCGCTTTCGCTGCGCACCCGTTCGATATGAATGGTCAGAAACATCATCTCTTCCGTGGTGAGCTGATGCTGATAGTGTTTTTCGATGTGGCGGTTGATCTTACCGGCGCAGGCGAATGACTCGCGGTACTTCTCTTTCACCACCTGATACAGCGAATCATCGTCGCTGTCGACGTAGTTTTTCCCCAGCAGCCGTTGGGCGAAAAATTTCAAGTGGGTCACGAACCGGTGGTAGCTCAGGGATTCCTCGTTGTAATCAAAGCGGAAATGGTACTTGACCAGGTTGAGGATCTCTTGCATCACGCGGGTAATGTGCAGCGTGTTGTGCATCTCGTCGTTAAGCTGGGCGTTGACCAGGTGCAGGGCGATAAATCCGGCTTCGTCCTCCGGCAACGCGGTATCCAGCCGCTGTGCGATCAGGGCCAGCGCCTCCAGCCCGACGGCGAATTCGGCCGGATAGAGTTTTTTAATCTCCCACAGCAGCGCATTTTTGATATCCAGCCCTTGCGCATGGCGCTGCAGGGCGAAGTGGATGTGATCGGTCAGCGTGATGTAGACGATGTTATGCAGCTTGCCCGACAGGCGTTCGCGGGCGAGGGTGATGATTCTGTCGGCGGTGGTGACGCAGGCCAATGGGATCTCGGCGAGCAGCTCTTTATAGCGCTCGGCGATTTCTCCGCCGTTATGGGTGAAGACCTTTTCGATCAGGCTTTCGTCCAGCGTATCGCCGGGCTTCTTTTTAAAGCCGATTCCTTTTCCCATCACCACCGTCTCTGCCTGACGGTCGTCCAGCGTAATCACCACGTTATTATTGAGTATTTTAGCGATTTTCATGGTTTTTCCCGGTGTTTCAGCATCCTGAAAACGAAAAAACCTGACGCCCGGAAGCGATCCCGGGCGTCAGGTTTTGCCTGTATTTTATCTTTCTGCCCTGCGGCCTGAGCGGCGGAGGGGATACAGTAACAATCCTGTTATGCTGGCATAATAACCCGTGCCCGCCGCGGCTCAACGCTTTTCACCGCGGAGTGCCGCCGCGGTCACACTTCTGCGCCGCAAGCCGCGGGATCATTCAAGCCTGAAGTGCGCTTCCAGCCGGCTGACGCCAAGCCCGTTGACCTTTTTCACCTTGATCTGCACCGGAATGCGTTCTTTCATCGCCTCGACGTGGCTGATCACGCCGATGGTTTTGCCGGAGGCGTTCAGGCTGTCCAGCGCATCCAGCGCGGTGTCGAGGGTTTCGGCGTCCAGCGTGCCGAAGCCTTCGTCGAGGAACAGCGAGTCGATGCTGGTTTTATGGCTGACCAGATCGGACAACGCCAGCGCCAACGCCAGGCTGACCAGGAAGCTCTCGCCGCCGGACAGGGTGCGGGTATCGCGCAGCGCGTCCGCCTGCCAGGTGTCCACCACCTGCAGCTCCAGCGCATCGCTGGTCTTGCGCTGCAGCAGGTAGCGCCCGTGCAGCCGGCCGAGCTGCCGGTTGGCCAGATAGACCAGATGATCGAGCGTCAACCCCTGAGCGAAGCGGCGGAACTTGTCGCCTTCTTTCGAGCCTATCAGCTGGTTGAGGTAGCTCCAGTCGTCGTAGTCTTGCTGGCTGCGGGCGATTTGCTCGAACAGCGCCTGCTGATTGAGGCGACGAGCGGCATCGCTTTCCAGCTGATTGCGCAGTTCTCCCTGTCGCAGCTGCAACGTTTTCAACTGTTGTGCCAGCTCGGCCAGCGATTGGGTGAGCGCATCGATATCCGCATTGGCTTCATCCAGCCCTTCAGGGCGGCACTGCCGATGCTGCTCCAGCGTTTGCGTCGCCTGTGTCAGCAGGGCGGCGGCCTCCACCTGTCGCTGTTGCAACCGCTCTTTGCGCTGCTGCAATTCGCGACGCAGGGCGTCGTCCAGCAGCGCGGCGGCGAAGGCGGTTTCATCGGCGAACTCGCTGTCGGCCAGCGCCTGCTGCCACTGCTGCTGCGCCTGCTGCAGCCGCTCCTGCATCTGAGTGAGCTGTTGTTGCAGCCCGGCCTGCTGGCCGGCCAGGCGTTCGCGCAGTTCCTGCGCCTTTTGCCACTGCTCGGCGGCCTGAACGCTGGCCTGTTCGCAGGCGGTTTGTTTGGCGCGCAGCTGTTCGCGCACCAGGGCCACCTGCTGTTCGCCGAACAGCGCCAGCCGCTGCGCACGTCGTTCAGCGAGGGTTTTCTCGCCTTCTTGCCAGCGTTGTTGCAGCTCTTGCTGCTGTTGCAGGCTGTCGGCGTGGGCTTTATGCAGCAGCGTAAAGCGTTCTTCGAGCAACGCCAGCTGTTGCTGCGTCTGCTGCTGCTGCGTTTGCAGAGCGATGAGCGCGTCTTTCGCCTGCTGTACCGCCTGCGCCGCCTGTTCATGCTGCTGCAGCGCCTGTTGCCCGCGCCGTTCTTCGTCGTCGCAGTCGTTCAGCCAGGCGCTGAGTTGCTCGCCATCCGCCAACGTAAAGTCGAACGCCAGCGGTGCGCTAAGCTGCCGCCACTGCTGCTGTTGGGCAGCCAGCTGCTGTTCATCCTGCGCGATGGTTTGCTGTTGGCGCTGCAACTGCTGTTGCAGGTTGTCGTAACGGGCTCGCAGCTCGACGCCTTGTTTTTGCAATGCTTCGGTCTGGACTTTCATTTGCTCCAGACGTTGCGCAGTTTCTGACAGTTTTACCTCTTGGTATTGCTCTACCGCCGGGTGCTCGCATGAGCCGCACAGCGGGCAGGGGGCGCCGGGTTGCAAACGGGCGCGCTCGGCCTCCAGACCCACGATCCGTTGTTCCAGCGCATAGGTTTTTTCAACATCGGCCTGGTGTGCTTTCTGCTGCTTAAATTGCTGACGGATGAGTTCTAGCTGTGGCTCCAACTGGGTCAGTTCATGTTGACCGATGTTTAGCTCTTGCCGCTGCTGTTCCAGCCGTTTAACGATTTGCTGCGACAAAGAGGATAGAGTAAACAGCTGCTGGCGCGTTGGGCGCAGATCCGCCAGGGCGCTCAGGCGCTGGCGCAGCGGGGCCAGCGGCGTTTTCGCCTCCAGTGCCTGCTGCTGTTGCTGTTGAGCGGCCAGCGCTTCACTCAGCGCATTCAACTGCTGCTGAAACTGTGCGGCCTGCGTCGTCAGCTGGCTGCGCTGAGCGGTGAGCTGCTCCAGCGTAGTTTGCTGCTGGGCGCACTGCTGCGCGGCGGCATCGCCGGCCTGTCGCCGCTCGGCCTGGGTCGATAGCAGTTGGGCTATCTGGTGATCGAGCGGGGCGACCTGCTCGTCGATCAGCTGTTGCTGTTGCCGCATATGCTCGGCATGGGTTTGCTGCGCCTGGCGGGTTTTCTCCACCGCCTGCTGCAGCGGGATCAACTGCGCTGACTGCTGTTCCTGCTGTTGCGCCAACAGAGCCGCTTGCTGCTGTATCGTCTGCAGCTCGGCGCGGCAGCGATCGCGTTCACCGCGCAGCGGCCGCAATTTCTCGGCCGGCTCGCTGAGCGTCAGCCGCTGCAGCTGTGGGGCGGCCTCTGCCTGCTCGCGCTGGGCGGTGTCCAGCCGCAATTGCCCCTCGTTTTGCTGTTGCCGGAGGCGTTGCCATTGTTGCAGCCAGCTCAGCGCCTGTTGCTGCCGCTGGGTTTGCTCGCCGAGGGCGCTTTCCTGCGTGCTCAGCGCCGCCAGCTGTTCGGTCAGAGACTGGCGCTGCTCGTCGTTCAGCAGTTCGATGCCGCTGGCGCGTTGGTGCAACGCATCCAGGTCAGTTTTGGCCTGCTTGTGCGACTCGAACACCTGCTCGGACAGCCGCCCATAGATTTCGGTGCCGGTCAGCTCTTCCAACAGCTCGGCGCGATCGTTGGCGTCGGCGTAGAGGAAGGCGGCGAACTGCCCCTGAGACAGCATCATCGATTTGGTGAAGCGGCCGAAGTCCAGTCCGGTGATGGCGGCGGTGAGCTCCAGCTTGTCGCGCACTTTGTCCGCCAGGATCTTGCCGTCCTCGCGGCGCGCCAGTTCGACCTTCGGCGCCTGCAGGTTGCCGTCCGGCGCATTTTTGGCGCGGCGCTGGCTCCAGAAGGCGCGATAGCCGACGCCCTTGACCTCAAACTCGACCTCCGCCAGCGACTCGGCGGTGTGGCGGGTCATCAGCTCATTCTGGCTCGGCGTGACGTTGAGGCGCGGCGTTTGGTGATACAGCGCCAGACAAATGGCGTCCAGCAGGGTGGTTTTGCCCGCGCCGGTCGGGCCGGTAATGGCGAACAGGCCGTTGCTGGCGAAAGGCTCGGCGGTGAAGTCAATTTTCCATTCGCCCTGCAGCGAGTTGAGGTTTTTTAACCGCAGGCTGAGGATCTTCATGAATTTGTCTCCTCGGCGTTGTGCTGCACCGCCTCGACCACCTGGCGGAACATCTGGCGCATCCGCTGTTGGCGCGTTTCGGGCATCTCAGCCTCCTGCGCCAGCCTGCGTTCGAACACCTCGTTGACGCTCAGCTCGTTCAGCGTTTCCTTATCCTGCTGCGCAATCGCCTGGCGGCGCTGCTCTTTGCTGCGCCGCAACAGCACCACTTCCACCGGCAGCTCATCCGCCAGCAGCTGGATGCGGCGCTGGATGTCGCTGAGGTAGTCCTGCGTCGCCACTTCGATATCCAGCCACACCGGCCGCTCGCCGGCATAGTCGGCAAATTGCCGCAGCTGCCGTTCGATCTCGGTCAGATCGCCTTTGATCAGCTGCATGGGCTGGAACTGCGGGATCGTTAACGCGTCAACCCGCTGCAGGGCGCCGTCGGCGAAATCCACCAGGAAGACGCTTTTGGCTTTGCCCAGCTCATCGAAGCTGAGCGGGATCGGCGAACCGCTATAGCGAATATGCTCCGATTTGGCGACGTTCTGCGCGCGGTGAATGTGGCCCAGCGCGATATAGTCGGCGGGCGGGAAGGCCTGCGCCGGGAAGGCGTCGAGGGTGCCGATATAGATATCGCGCACCGAGTCGGAGGTGGTGACGCCGACGGTGGTCAGGTGGCCGGTGGCGACGATCGGCAGCGGCAAGCCCAGCTGGTCGCGGCGCTCGCAGGCCGCCTGATACAGCGCTTGGTAATGTTCGGCGATGGCTTCCTGCAGCGCCTGCTGTTTCTGTGCGCCGGATTCGCCGGCGCGGCTGGTGAGCAGATCGCGCGGCCGCAGGAACGGAATGGCGCACAGCACCGCGCCCGGCTGGCCGTCGCGTCGGTTCAGCACCACGATTTGCTGTTCCGGGGCGCCCTGCGCGCTGGCGATCACCGTGGTGTTCAGGCAGGAGAGCAGCTCCCGCGATTCGTTCAGCGTCGCCACCGAGTCGTGGTTGCCGCCCAGCACCACCAACTGGCAGCCGGTGCGCTGCAGTTCCACCACGAAGCGGTTGTACAGCTCGCGGGCATAGCTGGGCGGTGAGCCGGTATCGAACAGATCCCCGGCGACGATCAGCGCATCCACCTGTTGCTGTTCAATCTGTTCGATCAGCCAGTTCAGAAAAGCCTGGTGCTCGGCGGCGCGGCTTTTGGTGAAAAAGTACTGGCCAAGGTGCCAGTCAGAGGTGTGGATCAGGCGCATGACACTCCCGGATGCAAAGATAATGGCGATGATTATAAAGGCCGCGACGGCGGCTGTCCCGGCGCAATGATGATGACAAGCGGATGATTTTTCTTTACTGCAGGAAATAATCGCTATGCTTACAGCCTATAACAGCCGGTTTTTTTCATAAAAGTGTCACAAAACTGACGCATAATGGCGCCCGAAAAGTCGCTAACACATTGGCAGGATTGACGATGGCAAGACGCATACTGGTGGTGGAAGACGAAGCGCCGATCCGTGAGATGGTGTGCTTTGTGTTGGAACAAAATGGTTACCAACCGTTGGAAGCCGAGGATTATGACAGCGCCGTGACGCGTCTGTCTGAGCCGTTCCCTGATTTGGTGTTGCTTGACTGGATGTTGCCCGGCGGTTCCGGCATTCAGTTTATCAAACATATGAAGCGCGAAGCGCTGACCCGCGATATCCCGGTGATGATGTTGACCGCGCGCGGCGAAGAAGAAGACCGGGTGCGCGGCCTGGAAGTGGGGGCGGATGATTACATCACCAAGCCGTTCTCGCCCAAGGAGCTGGTGGCGCGCATCAAGGCGGTCATGCGCCGCATTTCACCGATGGCGGTGGAAGAGGTGATTGAAATGCAAGGGCTGAGCCTGGACCCGTCCTCCCACCGCGTGATGGCGAACGATCAGGCGCTGGACATGGGGCCGACCGAGTTCAAGCTGCTGCACTTCTTTATGACCCACCCGGAGCGGGTTTATAGCCGTGAGCAGTTGCTTAATCACGTCTGGGGCACTAACGTTTATGTGGAAGACCGTACCGTTGACGTGCATATCCGTCGGCTCCGCAAGGCGTTAGAAACCAGTGGGCATGATAAAATGGTTCAAACCGTTCGGGGCACCGGCTACCGGTTCTCAACGCGCTACTGATCGCGCCGCGCTGGAGAATATGCCGTGTTAGAACGTCTGTCGTGGAAGAGGCTGGCTCTGGAGCTGGCTCTTTTTTGTTTGCCCGCCTTACTGCTGGGGCTGATTTTCGGTTATCTGCCCTGGTTCCTGCTGGCCTCCGCGCTGGCTGCGCTGGTGTGGAATTTCTACAACCAGCTCAAACTCTCCCATTGGCTGTGGATCGACCGCAGCATGACGCCGCCGCCCGGCCGCTGGAGCTGGGAGCCGCTGTTTTATGGCCTGTATCAGATGCAGCAGCGCAACCGCCGCCGCCGGCGCGAGCTGGCGCTGCTTATCAAGCGCTTTCGCAGCGGAGCCGAATCGCTGCCTGACGCGGTGGTGATGACCACCGTCGAGGGCAACATCTTCTGGTGCAACGGGCTGGCGCAGCATCTGCTCGGCTTCCGCTGGCCGGAAGACAACGGCCAGCACATCCTTAACCTGCTGCGTTATCCGGAATTCAGCCACTATCTGCAACAGCAGGAGTTTTCGCGTCCGCTGACGCTGCAGTTGAACAACGAACACTACGTCGAATTCCGCGTGATGCCGTATTCCGAAGGGCAGTTGCTGATGGTGGCGCGCGACGTCACCCAGATGCGCCAGCTGGAGGGCGCGCGGCGCAACTTCTTCGCCAACGTCAGCCATGAGCTGCGCACGCCGCTGACGGTGCTGCAGGGCTACCTGGAGATGATGGGCGACGAAGAGCAGGGCGGTTCGCTGCGCAGCAAGGCGCTCAGCACCATGCAAGAGCAGACCCGCCGGATGGACGGGCTGGTCAAGCAACTGCTGACGCTGTCGCGCATCGAGGCGGCGCCCAATGTCGACATGAACGAGCGGGTGGATATCCCGCTGATGCTGCGGGTGTTGCAGCGCGAGGCGCAATCGCTGAGCGGCGGCAATCATGAGATCACCTTCCGGGTGAACGAACAGCTCAACGTGTTCGGCAATGAAGACCAGTTGCGCAGCGCGGTGTCTAACCTGGTGTACAACGCGGTCAACCACACGCCGAAGGGCACCCATATCGAAGTGAGCTGGCAACAGACGGCGCATGGCGCGCAGTTCCAGGTCAGCGACAACGGGCCGGGCATCGCCGCCGAACACCTGCCGCGCCTGACCGAGCGTTTTTACCGCGTCGACAAGGCCCGCTCGCGCCAGACCGGCGGCAGCGGGCTGGGGCTGGCGATCGTCAAGCACGCGCTCAGCCATCACGACGCGCGGCTGGAGATCCTCAGCGAACCGGGGATCGGCACCCGCTTTATCTTTACCTTGCCCAATCGGTTGATTGTTCCCGCCGCTTTATCAGAGAATGCGGTGAAAAATTAACGCGAGACACCGGTATGACCCGAATAACCCGAGGGCTGTTGCTTTGCCTGGCGCTGCTGGCCGGACGCGGCGCGCTGGCGCAGCCTGACGGCATGTTGGCGGGCAACCTGTCCAGCGTCGGTTCCGACACGCTGGCGAATCTGATGGCGCTGTGGGCGCAGGATTTCAGCCAGCATTATCCCAACGTCAACCTGCAGATCCAGGCCGCCGGCTCCTCGACCGCGCCGACCGCGTTGGCCGCGGGCGCCGCGCAGCTCGGCCCGATGAGCCGGCCGATGAAGGCGGCCGAGATCTCGGCATTCGAACACCGTTACGGCTATGCGCCGCTGGCGGTGCCGGTAGCGGTGGATGCGCTGGTGGTATTGGTGCATCAGGATAATCCGCTGCGCGGCCTCAACCTGCAGCAGCTCGACCGCATTTTCTCCGCCACCCGGCGCTGCGGCGAAAGCCAGCCGCTGACGCGCTGGGGCGAGCTGGGTCTGCGCGGCAACTGGGCGTCGCGTTCGCTGCAGCGCTTTGGCCGCAACTCGGCGTCCGGCACCTATGGCTACTTCAAACTGCGCGCGCTGTGCGGCGGCGATTTTATGCCGCGCGTCAATGAGCTGCCCGGCTCGGCCTCGGTGGTGCAGGCGGTGGCCGGTTCGCTCAACGGCATCGGCTACGCCAGCATTGGCTTTCGCGCCAGCGGCGTGCGGCTGCTGCCATTGGCGGAATCGGGAGAGGACTATGTCGCGCCTACCGCCGCCAACGTGCGCAACAATCGCTACCCGCTGTCGCGCTATCTGTATATCTACATCAACAAAGCCCCCCATCAACCGCTGGAGCCGCTGACCGCCGCGTTCCTCGATCGCGTGCTGTCGACACCAGGCCAAAGCCTGGTCAACCACGACGGCTATCTGCCGCTGCCGCCGGCCACCCTGCAGAAGACCCGTCAGGCGCTGGGGTTGCCACCGCTCGCGCCGGCCATGGCGCAATAAGCGACAAAAAACGGCGTAATTTTCACCTTTTTTTATGGCGAAACGAAGCTCATACCACGCGAAAATCGGCTTTTTATTGGCGATTTCGAGCGGTAAAGCGATATATGCTTCACGTTTTGTGAATTCATTGTTCAAAAATGATACAAATCATGTAGTGTATATTTATTGATAGCCAATATGATCGACTGGTGGCTAAAGTTTATATGGTCGATAGCTCTGCTTTTCGCCGTGCGTCTTGCCTTGAAGCGCTATAAACGTTTACCTTAGCCTTCGTTGTCGGATTAAACCTCCATTTTTATAACTCCTAAAATTTTGCCCATCTTTATGAGCGGCCACTTTCGAATAGGGACATAAACGCCGGATCGACTGCGTTTAGGGTGCTTATTGGCGCGGCGACGATCGGGCATGCCGGCAACCGGGTGGGGCGTCACGCCACCACGCTATCGGACCCTTTTTTTCATTTGAACAGGCAACACGACATCGTATGAGTCATCGTTTAACGTCAAAAGATATCCTGGCACTGGGCTTTATGACCTTTGCCTTATTCGTCGGGGCCGGGAACATCATCTTCCCGCCGATGGTCGGTTTGCAGTCCGGTGAACACGTCTGGACTGCGGCGCTGGGCTTCCTGATCACCGCCGTGGGCCTGCCGGTCATCACCGTCATCGCGCTGGCGCGCGTCGGCGGCGGCATCGACGCCCTCAGTTCGCCAATCGGCCGCGGCGCCGGCTTGCTGCTGGCGACCGTCTGCTACCTGGCCGTCGGCCCGTTGTTCGCGACGCCGCGTACCGCCACCGTGTCCTTCGAAGTGGGCATCGCCCCGCTGACCGGCGACGGCGCCATGCCGCTGTTCATCTATAGCCTGGTGTACTTCGCGCTGGTGATCGGCATCTCTCTGTATCCGGGCCGCCTGCTCGATACCGTCGGCCATGTGCTGGCGCCGCTGAAGATCGTCGCGCTGGCCGTACTGGGCATCGCCGCGCTGCTGTGGCCTGCCGGCGCGCCGATTCCGGCGACGACGGCTTATCAGAGCGTGCCTTTCTCCTCCGGCTTCGTTAACGGCTATCTGACCATGGATACGCTGGGCGCGCTGGTGTTCGGCATCGTTATCGTCAACGCGGCGCGTTCGCGCGGCGTGAAAGACGCCGGTTTGTTGACCCGCTACACCATTCTGGCCGGTTTGATCGCCGGCGTGGGCCTGACGCTGGTGTACCTGAGCCTGTTCAAACTGGGTTCCGGCAGCGGCGCGCTGGTGCCGGACGCCACCAACGGCGCGGTGATCCTGCACGCTTACGTTCAGAACACCTTTGGCGGCCTCGGCAGCTTCTTCCTGGCGGCGCTGATCTTCATCGCCTGCATGGTGACCGCGGTGGGCCTGACCTGCGCCTGCGCCGAGTTCTTCGCGCAATACCTGCCGTTCTCTTACAAGACGCTGGTGTTTATTCTGGGCCTGTTCTCGATGGTGGTGTCCAACCTCGGCCTGAGCCACCTGATCCAGATCTCCATTCCGGTGCTGACCGCGATTTACCCGCCGTGCATCGTGCTGGTGGTGCTGAGCTTCACCCTGCGTTGGTGGCACAGCGCGCCGCGCATCATCGCGCCGGTGATGCTTGTCAGCCTGTTGTTTGGTATCCTTGACGCGGTGAAAGCGTCCAGCTTCCAGCAGCTGCTGCCGGCCTGGACCACTCACCTGCCGCTGGCGGAGCAGGGGTTGGCATGGTTGCCGCCTTCGCTGCTGATGCTGGCGCTGGTCGCGATTTATGATCGGGTGTGCACGCGTTCCCAAGTGACCGCGCACTGATAATCCCCCGGCTTAATCTAGGGCCACGGACATGTCCGTGGCTTTTTTACGTTTAAAACTATGGGTCATTTTCATGCAACAACAGTCACCCACCACTGTCCCCGACAATAAGCTGAAACGCGGCCTCAGCACGCGTCATATCCGCTTTATGGCGTTGGGGTCGGCCATCGGCACCGGCTTGTTCTACGGCTCGGCGGACGCCATCAAAATGGCCGGCCCGAGCGTGCTGCTGGCTTACCTGATCGGCGGCATCGTGGCCTTCATCATCATGCGCGCGCTGGGGGAGATGTCGGTCAACAACCCGCAGGCCAGCTCGTTTTCCCGCTACGCGCAGGACTACCTCGGCCCGATGGCGGGTTACATCACCGGCTGGACCTACTGCTTTGAGATCCTGATCGTCGCCATTGCCGACGTGACCGCCTTCGGCATTTATATGGGGGTCTGGTTCCCGGAAGTGCCGCACTGGATCTGGGTGCTGAGCGTGGTGTTGATCATCGGCGCCATCAACCTGATGAGCGTCAAGGTGTTCGGCGAGCTCGAGTTCTGGTTCTCGTTCTTCAAGGTCGCCACCATCATCATCATGATCGCGGCCGGCATCGGCATCATCATCTGGGGCATCGGCAACGGCGGGCAACCGACCGGCATTCATAACCTGTGGTCGAACGGCGGCTTCTTCAGCAACGGCTTTATCGGCATGATCCTGTCGCTGCAGCTGGTGATGTTCGCTTACGGCGGCATTGAAATCATCGGCATCACCGCCGGCGAAGCCAAGGATCCGAAAAAATCGATTCCGAAAGCCATCAACTCGGTGCCGTGGCGCATTCTGGTGTTCTACGTCGGCACGCTGTTCGTCATCATGTCTATCTACCCGTGGAACCAGGTGGGCACCAACGGCAGCCCGTTCGTGCTGACTTTCCAGCATATGGGCATCACCGTGGCGGCGGGCATCCTCAACTTCGTGGTGATCACCGCTTCGCTGTCGGCGATCAACAGCGACGTGTTCGGCGTCGGCCGCATGCTGCACGGCATGGCCGAGCAGGGCCATGCGCCGAAGATGTTCAGCAAGGTGTCGAAACGCGGCATTCCCTGGGTGACGGTGGTCGTGATGATGCTGGCGCTGCTGCTGGCGGTATACCTCAACTACATCATGCCGGAGAGCGTGTTCCTGGTGATCGCCTCCCTGGCGACCTTCGCCACCGTGTGGGTGTGGATCATGATCCTGTTCTCGCAAATCGCCTTCCGCCGCAGCCTGAGCAAAGAGCAGGTGAAGCAGTTGGCGTTCCCGCTGCGCGGCGGGGTGTTCACCTCGGTGGTGGCGATCGTGTTCCTGGTATTCATCATCGGTCTTATCGGCTACTTCCCGACCACGCGCGTCTCGCTGTACGCCGGCCTGGTCTGGGTAGTGTTGCTGTTGGCGGGGTACTGGTTCAAGGTCAACCGCCAGAAAAAACGCGCGCTGCTGGCGACGCAGCAAGACTAAATGGAAAAACACCGGCTGAGGCCGGTGTTTTTTTAGGGGCAGGCGTCAAGCAAAGTCCAGCTTGCGCAGTTTGGAAACGTCTATGGACTGCCTGGCCTGCCACAGATCGTAAGCATCTTGCATTCCCATCCAGACCTGTTCGGAACTGCCTATTACGATGGACAGGCGGATGGCCATTTCCGGCGAGATATCGGATTTACCGCTGATCAGGCGTTGAACCGTAGACGGCGCGACGTCCAATGCTTTGGCCAGCGCGCGCGCGCTGAGATTCAGCGTTTCCATGGTTTCTTTGATCAACTCGCCAGGATGAGGAGGATTATGCATGCGGTTCATTAGTGATAGTCCTCATAATTCACGATATAAACATCACCCTCGACCAGTTCAAACGTGATGCGCCAGTTACCGGTCACGGTGACGGACCATTGCCCATTGCGAGCGCCCGTTAGCGGATGCAAGAAGAAGCCGGGTAAATCCACGTCATCAATCACTTTCGCTAAATCCAGCACGCTCAGCCGCAGCGCGATTTTTTTCGCCTGTTTGGCGTCGATACCTGCTGTTGAACCGGTTTCGAAAAACTTTTTGAGTCCCTTATGCTTGAAGCTTCTTATCATCCTGATGGCTCCATGAGTGTTGCGCTATACGCATCATAGTAGGGCGTTGCGTATCACGCAACAAATTGGGGCGTTTTTTAACCCACTATGTCTGGCGTTTGTCCTCCGCTTCCTCATCCCCGGCGGCGCGGGCTTCGATGCGTATGCCGCCGTCGTTCAGGCGTTCCTCCTCTTCCTCGCCGGCGCAGCGCGCCAGCACTTCGCGAATGTCCTGCAGATTGCTGCTGAGGGCGCTCAGCGAAGGTTGCAGATTGCGGGGCATGCGGCTTTCATCCAGCAAAGCGTTGTGCAGGCAGCCGATAAACAGCAGGGTGGCCATCAGGGTAAACAGCCGATGACGTATCCGTTTCAGCAAGGGCTTTCCCTCTCGGTGGTGAAGGTGAGGGCGCATTAACGCCGTTTTCGCCGGGGAAAAGAAGGGGATGGAGATATCTGCTGGCAATTGAAAGCGAATAATTACCAGCAGACACAGTTACGTCAGCCGACGTCAGGAAGCGTTCGCGCTTTGTCGCAGCATGTCGCGCATGTCGTTGCCGGTCGGCGTCTGATGCACGCGCAGGCCGAACTCGTCGATCACCGCCAGGATATGGTCGAAAATATCCGCCTGAATGCTTTCGTACTCCGCCCAGACCGTGGTGTTGGTGAAGGCGTAGATTTCCAGCGGCAGGCCTTCCGGCGTCGGTGCCAGCTGGCGCACCATCAGGGTCATGTTCTGGTGAATGCGCGGGTGAGCGCGCAGGTAGGCTTCCAGATAGGCGCGCAGCGTGCCGAGGTTGGTCAGGCGGCGGCCGTTGAGCGGCGAGGCCAGATCGACGGCGATCTCCTGGTTGTGCTGGCTCAGCTCCTGGGTCTTAACGTTCAGGTAGCTGTGCAGCAGCGGGTTGCGCTGCAGGCGGCGCTGTTCCTCTTCCGACAGGAAGTGCACGCTGCCGGTGTCGATATTCAAGCTGCGCTTGATGCGGCGCCCGCCGGATTCCGACATCGAACGCCAGTTTTTGAACGAGTCGGAGATCAGCGCGTAGGTCGGTATGGTAGTGACGGTGTTGTCCCAGTTACGCACTTTGACCGTGGTCAGGCCGATGTCGGTGACCGCGCCGTCGGCGCCGTATTTCGGCATTTCCAGCCAGTCGCCGATCTTCAGCATGTCGTTGGCGGAGAGCTGAATGCCGGCCACCAGCCCGAGGATCGGATCCTTGAACACCAACATCAGGACCGCCGTCATGGCGCCCAGGCCGCTGAGCAGCAACAGCGGCGATTTGCCCATCAGCAGCGAGACGATCATGATGCCGATCAGGATCGCCGCCACCAGTTTCAGGCCCTGGAAAATGCCGCGCAGCGGCAGCTGATTGGAAATCGGGCTTTGGCGCAGCAGCGCCAGCAGCGTATCCAGCAGCGAGAACAGCGACAGCAGGGTGAAGGCGAGTATCCACACCTGCGCGGCGGTAACGATCACCGCCTGAGTCTGGCTGCCGCTCTGCAGCCACAGCGTCGCCTGGATGCTGATGATCACCCCTTGCAGCAGCAGCGCCACGCGCTGGAACAGTTTGTATTGGGTGATGGCCTGTTGCCAGACGCGTTGCGACTGCTGGCCGCGGCGCTGAAGGGCGGCCAACACCACCCGGTGCAGCACCAGGTGGATCACCACCGAGATCAGGACGATCAACCCCAAGACCATCAACAGCGACATCACTCCGCCGAATTCCAACCCAAATTGCTCCAGCCAGCGCGTTATCTGTTGTTGCATTACCGCTCCTTAAAAAATGCGCAAAAAATATCCTGTATGCTCAAAACGCGTTAGCCTAAGGGGTAACGTGCAGGATTTGTGCCTGTTTACCTTTTTTTACATCGGGTTAGCGTTATTTTTCGGTCTCCGCCCCCCGGCTCATCCCTGGGTTTTGCGGTCAGAGAGGAGGGGGAGTTGCACTTAACGTGGCATTGTTCGCTTCTTGAAGAATGCCGTCGATTTCGTTTGGTACAGCAGGAGAACAGTATGCTTAACGCCTGGCATCAACCGGTTCCGCCTTTTGTGGTGAAGCAAGGGCAACGTTTGGATATCACGCTGTGGTTACAAGGGGATGAACTGCCGGAACGGGTGTTTTTGCGCGCCGAGCCGGACAACGAAGAGTGGCTGCTGGTGATGAAAGCGCAGCGTCACGAGGGGATGCGGCGCTACCAGGCCAGCCTGACGCTGAATGAGGGCGAGCCGACGCGGCGATACTGCTTCAAGCTGCTGTGGGCCGATCGCCAGCAGTGGTTCGGGCCGCAGGGCTGGTCGCCAACGCCGCCGGGCCAACTGGCGCAATTCGCCGTCGACGAGCCTGACAACGGCCCCGAGTGGGTGGCAGATCAGCTGTTCTACCAGATTTTCCCCGATCGCTTCGCCAGCAGCGGCGGCGAGCACGGCATCCAAAGCGGCAGCTACCGCCATCACGCGGC
Source organism: Serratia sp. CY52157 (assembly GCF_052168495.1). Classification (NCBI taxonomy): domain Bacteria; kingdom Pseudomonadati; phylum Pseudomonadota; class Gammaproteobacteria; order Enterobacterales; family Yersiniaceae; genus Serratia; species Serratia sp. CY52157. The sequence continues at coordinate 138,167 of NZ_JBJNMO010000002.1, forward strand.
CGGCGCCGAGGTGATCCGGCGCGACTGGCAGCATCCGCTGGAGGACAGCCACGCCGCTTCGACCTTTTACGGCGGCGATCTGGACGGCATTTGCGCCAAACTGCCGTACCTGCAGCAGCTGGGCGTGACGGCGCTGTACCTGAACCCGATTTTTACCGCGCCGAGCGTGCATAAGTACGATACCGAGGATTATTACCAGGTCGATCCGCACTTCGGCGGCAACGCGGCGCTGGCGCGTTTGCGAGTGAGCACTCACAAGGTAGGCATGAAACTGGTGCTGGACGGGGTGTTCAACCACACCGGCGACTCGCATCCGTGGTTCGACCGCCATCGCCAAGGGCAAAACGGCGCCTGCCACCATCCCGATTCGCCGTATCGCGGCTGGTTCAACTTCTACCCGGACGGCCGCGCGCTCGACTGGAAGGGCAACGCCAGCCTGCCGAAGCTCAACTTCGCCGAGCCGCAGGTGGCGGAAGCGATCTATCGCGGGGAAGGCAGCGTGGTGCGTCACTGGCTGCGCCCGCCGTACAGCATCGACGGTTGGCGGCTGGATGTGGTGCATATGCTGGGGGAGAACGGCGGCGCTGCCGGCAACCTGCGTCACCTGGCGGGCATCTATCAGGCGGTGAAGCAGGAGAATCCTCAGGCCTACGTAGTGGGCGAGCACTTTGGCGACGCGCGTCGCTGGCTGCACGCCGGCGTGGAGGATGCGGCGATGAACTACATGGGGTTCGCGCTGCCGGTGCGGGCGTTTTTGGCGGGGCTGGACGTGGCCTATCACCCGGTGCGGCTGGACGCCGCCGGATGCGTGCAGTGGATGGACGGCTACCGCGCCGGGTTGCCGCACGGCCGCCAGCTGATCCAGTTCAACCAGCTGGACAGCCACGATACCGCGCGTTTCCTCACGCTGTTGCAGGGGAACGCGGCGCGCATGCAGATGGCGGCGGTGTGGTTGCTGAGCTGGATCGGCGTGCCTTGCCTCTATTACGGTGATGAGATTGGCCTGGACGGCGGCAACGATCCGTTCTGCCGCAAGCCGTTCCCGTGGGACGTCGGCGACTGGGATCGGCCGCTGCTGGCGCTGTTCCAGCGCATGGCGGCGCTGCGTAAACAGAGCCTGGCGCTGCGTCGCGGCGGCTGTCAGGTGCTGTACGCCAGCGGAGAAACGCTGGTGTTCGTGCGCCTGTATCAGCAGGAGCAGGTGCTGGTGGCGCTGCAGCGTGACGGCAGCGGCCAGGCGCAGCTGCCGCACAACCCGCTGTTGGCCCGCGGCCCGTGGCGGCGTGTGGAAGGGCGGGGAGAGTTGAGCGAAACGGCCGGCGGGCTGCGCCTGCAGCTGGCGGAAGAATCGGCCACCGTGTGGCGCTGTGAAGGCTAAGGGAACTGGGGGGGCCGAAGGGCCCCCGCGATTAAGGTGAGTGGGCGTTTACATCAGTAACCGACCGCGGAGCCTGCCGGGCGACGCACGTCGTTGGCGCCGTACAGGTAACCTTCGCGCACTTTGCCGGAAACCGCCGAATCGTTGCCGGAGTTGGCCGGGCTGACGCCCGCCGCGCCCGGCAAACCGACCAGAATCAGTTCGGCGGCGCCCCACGGCGTTTGTTCGACCATCTTATAGCCCATGCCGCTCAGCAGTTTCAGCGTATCGGCGGAAACGCCGCGCTGTTCGTAGTACACCTCATCCGGCAGCCATTGGTGATGGATGCGCGGCGCGTCCACCGCTTCCTGCGGCGCCATGCCGTGGTCGATCACGTTCAACGCAGTCTGCAGGGTGATGGTGATGATGCGCGAACCGCCAGGCGAGCCCAGCACCATAAAGATCTTGTTGTCCTTGGTTACCAGCGTCGGGCTCATTGACGATAGTGGGCGCTTACCGGGGGCAATGCTGTTGGCGGTGCCCTGCACCAGCCCGTACAGGTTTTTCTCGCCCACTTTGACCGTAAAATCGTCCATCTCGTCGTTGAGGAAGAAGCCGGTGCCCGGTGCGATCACCACGGCGCCGAAGCGGCCGTTGACGGTATAGGTGGTGGAGACCGCGTTGCCGTCGTGATCGACGATCGAATAGTGGGTGGTTTCCGGCTTCTCATGCGGTTCCATGCCGGGCTGCACGTTTACCGACGGCGTGGCCTTGTCCGCGACGATTTTCTTGCGGATCTGCTCGGCGTAGCTCTTGCTCACCAGCCGGTCGATCGGGTTCTTGATGAATTCCGGGTCGCCGAGGTAGGTGTTGCGGTCCATGTAGGCATGGCGCATCGCCTCGGTCATGGTGTGAATGGCCGCCGCCGAGTTGAAGCCCATGCTTTTCAGGTCATAGCCTTCCACCACGTTGAGGATTTCGCACAGCGTCACGCCGCCGGAGCTGGGAGGCGGCGCCGACACGAACTTGTAGCCGCGATAGCTGCAGGTGATCGGCGGGGGTTCGGTGACTTTATAGTTGGCGAAGTCGGCCGCCGTTAAAATGCCGCCGCCCTGTTTGGCCGCCGCCTCTACCGCCTGCGGGATCTTGCCTTTGTAGAAGGCGTCGGTTCCCCCTTTGGCGATGGCTTCCAGCGTATTGGCCAGATCGGTTTGCACCAGTTTGTCCCCCGGCTGCAGCGGGCTGCCGTCCGGGCGCAGGAAGATTTTGGCCGACTCGGGATCCTGTTTGAAACGTGCAACGGTGGTGTCGAGAATATCGGTATCGGCGCGGGTCAGCACAAAGCCTTCGCGCGCCAACTTGATCGCCGGCGCAAGCACCTGTTCGCGGCTCAGTTTGCCGTACTTCTCGCGCGCGGTTTCCATCCCCAGCACGGTGCCCGGCACGCCCGCCGCCAGATAGCCGTACAGGCTGGCGTCTTTCTTCACCTTGCCGTCGGCGTCCAGATACATGTTGGCGCTGGCCGCCGCCGGCGCGGTTTCGCGGAAGTTGATGAAGGTGTCGGTGCCGTTCGCCAGGTGGACGGTCATAAAGCCGCCGCCGCCGATGTTGCCGCAGCAGGGATTCACCACCGCCTGCGCGTAGCCGACCGCCACGGCGGCGTCGATGGCGTTGCCGCCCATCTTCAGGATATCCACCCCGACCTGCGAAGCCAGATGCTGCGAGGTGACCACCATGCCGTTTTTGGCCTCCACCGCCGGATTGGACGCCGCATGCAGGCTGCCGCTGACCAGCAGCGCCGCCATGGTCAGGGGTTTGCTCCATTTCTGTAAAAACATAGTTATTCCTACCCTGTCAGTTTTTTATTGTGTTGTGTTTGCTTGGCTGTTGTTCACTTGCAAAGCGCGAGCCAGCGTTATTGATAGTAGCCGCAGATGGGCGCACGCGCGGCGAGCAGGGTGGGAAATGTGAGCGGAAACAGGGAAATAAAGCACTGAAGGCGGGCGTATTGCCCCAAAAAGGGGCATAAAAAAACCGGCCGCGGAGGCCGGTTGATTCACTATCAGGCTGAAATTACAGCTTGGCAGCGTTTTCAGACAGGTATTTTGCCACGCCGTCTGGGGAAGCGCCCATACCTGCTTTGCCTTTTTCCCACTGAGCCGGGCACACTTCACCGTGCTCTTCGTGGAATTGCAGCGCGTCAACGGTACGGATCATTTCGTCGATGTTACGGCCGATTGGCAGGTCGTTAACAACCTGAGCACGCACGATGCCGTCTTTGTCGATCAGGAAGGAGCCGCGCAGCGCAACGCCGGCTTCCGGGTGTTCGATGCCGTAAGCTTTCTGGATTTCACGCTTAACGTCAGCAACCATTGCGTATTTCACTTCACCGATGCCGCCTTTGTCGACAGGGGTTTTACGCCATGCGTTGTGGACGAACTCTGAGTCGAAGGAAACGCCAACCACTTCAACGCCACGCTTCTGGAACTCTTCATAGCGGTGATCGAAAGCGATCAGCTCGGAAGGGCATACGAAGGTGAAGTCCATTGGCCAGAAGAACAGCACGGCCGGTTTGCCGTTCAGGTGCTTCTTCAGGTTGAAGTTTTCAACGATTTCGCCGCTACCCAGTACGGCAGCTGCAGTGAAGTCAGGGGCTTGACGAGTTACCAGGACCATAATTACTCCTGTAATAGGTGTTAAAGGGTGGATGTAAAAACAAGGGCCAGTATAGGGGCCGCGACTTGGTGAATAAAGGGTAAAAGACCAATCGATGAGATAGCTTTCACCTATCAAAGTCGTTGATATAATTTAGCGAGCTTTAAAAATAACCTTTTCCCACAAAAGGGCAAGCGGCAAAACGTAAATTCTTGCAAGGCGCTGCAATTTCAAACGCTTGGGCTTGACCTCACAGCGTTTTTTCCTTCGCCTGCTGCATCATTTGCGGATAAAACTGCCAGAATTGTGTTTCAAGCTGATGATAATGCCGCTCGACGTCGGCGAATGAGCCGGCCAGGGCATCGAGGCGCGGACGGCGGCTGGCCATGCCCTGCAATACCCGGGCGATGAACGGCAATTCGGCGTAGCGTTCCAGCCAGCGTTCCGGCCACAGATAGCCGTTCAGGTTCTGAAAACGCGGCGGCGTGAGCGGCAGGTAAGGTTCGATCTGGCTGCGGGCTTCCTGGGTAAACTGGTGCAGGTCGCGTGAAGGCTCCAACTGCTGCCAGTGGCGCGCCAGAAAATGGTCCCACACCACGTCGAGGGTAATTGGCGCTACGCGGCGGTAGGGGGCGCTGAAATAGTCGCGGCAGGCTTTCACCTGCGGCAGGCTGTCGGTCAGCACGTCGACGCGGCGGTGCATCATGATGCCGGCCACCACGTCGGGCTGGTAGTCGGCTGCGGGGTTGCCGCGCACGAAATCGGCCAGCAGGTTGCCCAGCAGCGAGCTGTCCGCCAGCATGGCCAAGTGAAGATGAGCGAGAAAATTCATCCCTCAACTATACCCGAAGTCAGGCAAATCCTCCTTATTTCTTGCCGCTGACCGCCCCCGGCTTTAGACTAGGCCGCCTGTTTTTTACCAACCAGCCTTAAATTGAAGAAGTGAATACCCATGCGCGTCGCTGATTTTTCGTTTGAACTTCCCGAATCCCTGATTGCCCACTATCCCCAGGCCGAGCGCAGCGCATGCCGCCTGCTGCAGCTGGACGGGCCGAGCGGGGCGCTGACGCACGGCGTATTCACCGATCTGCTGGACAAGCTGGAAGCCGGCGACCTGCTGGTGTTCAACAATACCCGCGTGATCCCGGCGCGCATGTTCGGCCGCAAGGTCAGCGGCGGCAAGATTGAAGTGCTGGTGGAGCGCGTGCTGGACGACCATCGCGTGCTGGCGCACGTGCGCGCGTCGAAAGCGCCCAAGCCGGGCGCCGAGCTGCTGCTGGGGGATGACGAGAGCATCGCCGCCACCATGGTGGCGCGCCACGAGACGCTGTTCGAGCTGCGCTTCAACGACGAACGCGATGTCTTCACCCTTCTCAACGCGGCCGGCCATATGCCGCTGCCGCCTTATATCGCTCGCCCGGATGAGGACGCCGACCGCGAACTGTATCAGACGGTCTACAGCGAGAAGCCGGGCGCGGTCGCCGCGCCGACCGCCGGTCTGCACTTCGACGAACCGCTGCTGGCGGCGCTGCGCGCCAAGGGCGTTGAAATGGCGTTCGTAACGCTGCACGTCGGCGCCGGCACCTTCCAGCCGGTGCGCGTGGAAACCATCGAAGATCACGTGATGCACGCCGAATACGCCGAAGTGCCGCAGGACGTGGTCGATGCGGTGCTGGCCTGCAAAGCGCGCGGCAAGCGCGTGGTGGCAGTGGGCACCACCTCGGTGCGTTCGCTGGAAAGCGCCGCGGCGGCCAGCAAAGAGGCGCTGATTGCGCCGTTCTTCGGCGACACCAGCATCTTTATCTATCCGGGTTACCACTATCAGGTGATCGACGCGCTGGTGACCAACTTCCACCTGCCGGAGTCCACCCTGATCATGCTGGTGTCGGCTTTCGCCGGCTACAAAAATACCATGAACGCCTATCAGCAGGCGGTGGCTGAGCAGTATCGCTTTTTCAGCTACGGCGATGCGATGTTCATCAGCCGTAATCCGCAGGCGGAAAACGAGTCCGTCGGCGGTTAATTTCCCGGGCTGCGCCCACGGCGCGGCCCCGTTTCAACGACATCAGACTGTTTCTCTGATGCTGGAGGCTTTGTGAAGTACGAACTACAAACTACCGATGGCCGCGCACGCCGCGGCCGCCTGATTTTCGACCGCGGCGTAGTGGAAACCCCGGCCTTTATGCCGGTCGGTACCTACGGCACGGTCAAGGGCATGACGCCGGAAGAAGTGAAAGAGACCGGCGCGCAGATCCTGCTGGGCAACACCTTCCACCTGTGGCTGCGCCCTGGCCAGGAGATCATGAAGCTGCACGGCGATCTGCACGATTTCATGCAGTGGCCGGGCCCGATCCTCACCGACTCCGGCGGTTTCCAGGTGTTCAGCCTGGGGGCGATGCGCAAGATCAAAGAGGAAGGCGTGTACTTCCGCAACCCGATCAACGGCGACAAGGTGTTCCTGAGCCCGGAAAAATCGATGGAAATCCAGTATGACCTGGGTTCCGACATCGTGATGATCTTCGATGAATGTACGCCGTACCCGGCCGACTGGGACTACGCCAAGCGTTCGATGGAAATGTCGCTGCGTTGGGCGCAGCGCAGCCGCCAGCGTTTCGACGAGCTGGAAAATAAAAATGCGCTGTTCGGCATCATTCAGGGCGGCGTTTACGAAGATTTACGTGATGTTTCAGTAAAAGGGCTGGTGGATATCGGCTTTGATGGGTACGCTGTGGGCGGCTTGGCTGTAGGCGAGCCGAAAGAGGATATGCATCGCATTCTTGAACACGTTTGCCCGCAAATTCCGGAAGATAAGCCACGCTATTTGATGGGCGTCGGCAAGCCGGAAGATTTGGTGGAAGGCGTGCGCCGCGGCATCGACATGTTCGACTGCGTCATGCCGACCCGCAACGCCCGCAACGGCCATTTGTTCGTGACTGACGGTGTGGTAAAAATCCGTAATGCCAAGCACAAGGATGATACTTCTCCGCTGGATAAAGACTGTGATTGCTACACGTGTCGCCATTACAGCCGCGCCTACTTGCACCATCTCGACCGTTGCAACGAAATATTGGGTGCTCGACTGAACACAATTCATAACCTGCGTCACTACCAGCGCCTGATGGCGGGTTTACGCCAGGCTATCGAAGAGGGTAAATTAGAGCAGTTTGTTGCGGATTTCTATGGTCGGATCGGCAAGCCGATTCCGCCTTTAAACGCTTGATCTAATAATTGATAACTTAATGAGGGAATTTCAATGAGCTTTTTCATTTCTGACGCCGTCGCATCCGCAGGGGCTCCGGCTCAGGGAAGCCCGTACTCTCTGATCATTATGCTGGTGGTGTTCGGCCTGATCTTCTACTTCATGATCCTGCGCCCACAGCAGAAGCGCGCGAAAGATCACAAGAAGCTGATGGACTCCATCGGTAAGGGCGACGAAGTGCTGACCACCGGCGGCCTGATCGGTCGCGTGACCAAAGTGGCCGACACCGGCATCATCGCCATCGCGCTGAACGACACCACGGAAGTGATGATCAAGCGTGACTTCGTGGCGGCCGTTCTGCCGAAAGGTACCATGAAGGCCCTGTAATCTTTTTTCCCGAAGGGAATTGCCGTGCTAAACCGTTATCCTTTGTGGAAGTATCTGATGTTGATCGTCGTGATCCTCGTCGGTCTGCTTTATGCGCTTCCCAACATCTACGGTGAGGATCCGGCCGTACAAATCACTGGCGCGCGCGGCGTCGCCGCCAGTGAAACTACGCTGGACCAGGTCCGTACCGTATTAGAAAAAGACAACATCGCGAGCAAGTCGATTGCGCTGGAAAATGGCGCCATCCTGGCTCGCTTTAAAGATCCTGACGTTCAGCTGCGCGCCCGCGAAGCGCTGGTGACCGAGCTGGGTGACAAATTCGTCGTGGCGCTGAACCTGGCGCCGGCTACGCCGACCTGGCTGGCCATGCTGGGCGCAGAGCCGATGAAACTCGGTCTGGACCTGCGCGGCGGCGTGCACTTCCTGATGGAAGTGGACATGGACACCGCGTTGAGCAAGCTGCAGGAACAGACCATGGATACCCTGCGCAGCGAGCTGCGCGAGAAGGGCATTCCTTACGCGTCTATCCGCAAGCTGGACAACAACGGCGTGGAAGTTCGCTTCCGCGACGATGCGGCCCGTGACCAGGCCATCAGCTATATCGGCCCGCGTCAGCGCGATCTGGTGCTGTCCGCCAATGGCGCCAACACCATGAAAGCCAGCCTGACGGACGCCCGTCTGAGCGAAGCGCGCGAATACGCCGTACAGCAGAACATCACTATCCTGCGTAACCGCGTCAACCAGCTCGGCGTCGCCGAACCGCTGGTGCAGCGCCAGGGATCCGACCGCATCGTGGTTGAGTTGCCGGGCATTCAGGACACCGCACGCGCCAAAGAAATTCTGGGCGCCACCGCGACGCTGGAATTCCGTCTGGTGAACACCAATGCGGACGCCACTGCGGCGGCCAACGGCCGCGTGCCGGGCGATTCCGAGGTGAAATACACCCGCGACGGCCAGCCGATCGTGCTGTACAAGCGCGTGATCCTGACCGGTGACCACATCACCGACTCTACCTCGAGCACCGACGAATACAACCAGCCGCAGGTTAACATCTCGTTGGACAGCGCCGGCGGCACGTCGATGTCCAACTTCACCAAGGACAACATCGGCAAACCGATGGCGACCCTGTTCGTGGAGTACAAGGACAGCGGCAAGAAAGACGCCAACGGCCGTGCGGTGCTGGTGAAACAGGAAGAAGTGATCAACGTGGCGAACATTCAGTCGCGTCTGGGCAACAGCTTCCGCATCACCGGCATCGGCAACCCGAACGAAGCGCGTCAGCTTTCGCTGCTGCTGCGTGCGGGGGCGCTGATTGCGCCGATTCAGATCGTTGAAGAGCGCACCATCGGTCCAACCCTGGGTCAGCAGAACATCACCCAAGGTCTGGAAGCCTGTCTGTGGGGCCTGGTGGCGTCCATCGTCTTCATGGTGGTCTGGTACCGTAAGTTCGGCGTGATCGCCACCACGGCGCTGGTCGCCAACCTGGTGTTGATCGTCGGCGTGATGTCCCTGTTGCCGGGGGCGACGCTGACCATGCCGGGCATTGCCGGGATCGTGTTGACGCTGGCGGTGACGGTCGACGCCAACGTACTGATTAACGAACGTATCAAGGAAGAGCTGAAGAATGGCCGGTCCGTTCAGCAGGCGATCCATGAGGGCTATAAAGGCGCGTTCTCCAGTATCGTCGACGCCAACATCACCACCCTGATCACCGCGGTCATCCTGTACGCAGTCGGCACCGGTTCGATCAAGGGCTTTGCGATCACCACCGCTATCGGTGTGGCGACGTCCATGTTCACCGCGATTGTCGGTACCCGTGCCATCGTCAACCTGCTTTACGGCGGCAAACGCATTAACAAGCTGTCTATCTGAGGAGTGCGTTGTGGCACAGGATTATACTGTTGAGCAACTCAACTACGGCCGTAAAGTCTACGACTTTATGCGCTGGGACTACGTGGCTTTCGGCATCTCGTTGGTGCTGTTGGTCGCGTCGATCGCCACCATGTCGGTGCGCGGCTTTAACTGGGGTCTGGATTTCACCGGCGGTACGGTGATTGAAATCAACCTGGAGAAGCCGGCTAACCTCGACCTGATGCGCGATACGCTGGAGAAGGCCGGGTTCCAGGATCCGATTATCCAGAACTTCGGCAGCAGCCGCGACGTGATGGTGCGCATGCCACCGGCGACCGGCACCGCAGGCCAGGAACTGGGCAATAAGGTGATCGGCGTGATCAACGACTCGGTGGATAAAAACGCCACCGTGAAGCGCATTGAGTTCGTCGGCCCGAGCGTGGGCAGCGAGCTGGCGCAAACCGGCGGCATGGCGCTGCTGGTGGCGTTGATCTGTATCCTGATCTACGTCGGCTTCCGCTTCGAATGGCGCCTGGCGCTGGGGGCGGTTATCGCGCTGGCGCACGACGTGATCATCACGCTGGGCGTGCTGTCGCTGTTCCACATCGAGATTGACCTGACCATCGTCGCGTCCCTGATGTCGGTTATCGGTTACTCGCTGAACGACAGCATCGTGGTCTCCGACCGTATTCGTGAGAACTTCCGCAAGATCCGCCGCGGTACGCCTTACGAGATCATGAACGTGTCGTTGACCCAGACGCTGAGCCGTACGCTGATGACTTCCGGGACCACCCTGATGGTGGTGCTGATGTTGTACATCTTCGGTGGCGCGATGCTGCAAGGCTTCTCGCTGGCGATGCTGATCGGCGTGTCGATCGGTACCGTTTCCTCTATCTACGTCGCGTCCGCGCTGGCGTTGAAGCTGGGGATGAAACGCGAACACATGCTGCAGCAAAAAGTGGAAAAAGAGGGCGCGGATCAGCCTTCGATTCTGCCTTAACCGCCGCAGTATTCAGCGAAATGAGAAGGAGCGCCTATCGGCGCTCCTTTTTTTTGCCTCGGATTTCAGTGTTGCTGCACCACCGCCGGCTGGGCGGTGGCTACCAGGCTGTGCAGACGGATATAGCCCAGCTGTTCCGGCGTCAGGCCGCTGAAGCGCAGCTCGAAGTCCTGCCCGGGTTTCGGCAGCAGCGAGTCGGCGCTGGCGATCGGTTGCGACAGCGCCTCGGCGGTCAGCGGCCGGCCGGTGGCCGCGTCCAGTTGGCCCCATTCCACCACCGCTTTAAACGGCGGCAGCGTGGCCTGTGAGAGGATGCGCACATGCAGCTGCGCCTGGGCACCGTTGGCTTCGCTCTTGATGTGGCTCAGCGAAACGCTCAGTTCGCCGATGCCGCTTTGCAAACGGGCGGCGCTCCGCGCCGCCGGCAGCAGGTAGACGCCGTTGTCGGAGTGCTGATTGAGCTGGTTTTGCCGCTCCAGCGCGGTGGCCTGATCGGTCAATACGCTCACTTTTTGGTTCAGTGCGGCGACCTGATGGCGCAGCTGAGGCACGGCGGCGTTGTGCGCGCAGCCAGTGAGCAACACGGCGGCGGCGAGCAGGGCGATTTTGGGATAACGGGTTGTCATGACGGCGATTTCCTATGCTGAATCTCCTGCTATCAAGCTTAGCCCGCATGGCGGTGAAAGTCATATCGGCGCCGCCTGCCCGCCGCTTATCGCAACAAATGGCCGACGCCCTTTGTTGTGGCTTCACTTCGGGTTAAACTGCATTTATCTATAAAAAACGTTTATCAGGACGTGTTATGCATTGCCCTTTCTGCGCCGCCGTTGATACCAAAGTCATTGATTCCCGCCTGGTGGGGGACGGTTCGCAAGTACGCCGTCGTCGCCAGTGTCTGGTATGCAATGAACGCTTCACCACCTTCGAGGTGGCCGAGCTGGTGATGCCGCGAGTGATTAAAAGCGATGAGGTGCGCGAGCCGTTCAACGAAGACAAACTGCGTCGCGGCATGCTGAAAGCACTGGAAAAGCGCCCGGTCAGCTCGGACGACGTGGAAAACGCCCTTAACCATATCAAATCCCAACTGCGCGCCACCGGCGAACGCGAAGTGCCGACCAAGTTAGTCGGCAATCTGGTGATGGACGCGCTGAAAAAGCTGGATAAGGTCGCCTACATTCGCTTCGCGTCGGTGTACCGCAGCTTCGAAGACGTGCGCGAGTTCGGCGAAGAGATTGCCCGCCTGCAAGACTAAAGGATCTTTCATGCATCACGACGAATTTTACATGGCGCGCGCCTTCGAGCTGGCGCGGCTGGGGCGTTTCACCACCGCGCCCAATCCGAACGTCGGCTGCGTTATCGTGCGCGACGGCGAAATTGTCGGTGAAGGCTATCATCTGCGCGCCGGCGAGCCGCACGCGGAAGTGCACGCGCTGCGCATGGCGGGCGACAAGGCGCGCGGCGCCACCGCCTATGTGACGCTCGAGCCGTGCAGCCATCACGGCCGCACGCCTCCCTGCGCCGATGCGCTGGTGGCCGCCGGCGTGACACGGGTGGTCGCGGCGATGCAAGATCCCAATCCTCAGGTGGCGGGGCGCGGCTTGTACAAGCTGCAGCAAGCCGGCGTCGAAGTACGTCATGGCCTGATGCTGGCCGAGGCCGAAGCGGTCAACCTGGGCTTCCTCAAACGCATGCGCACCGGTTTTCCCTATGTGCAACTGAAGCTGGGCGCGTCGCTGGACGGCCGCACGGCGATGGCCTCCGGCGAAAGCCAGTGGATCACCTCACCCGAAGCGCGTCAGGACGTGCAGCGGCTGCGTGCGCAGAGCGCCGCCATTCTCAGCACCAGCGCCACCGTGCTGGCGGACGATCCGTCGCTGACGGTGCGTTGGGATGAGCTGGATGCCGAGACCCAGCGCCTCTATCCGCGCGAAAATCTGCGTCAGCCGCTGCGTATCCTGCTCGACAGCCAAAATCGCATCACCCCACAGCACCGCGTGGTGCAGCAGCCGGGCGCTACCTGGCTGGCGCGGCTGCAGGCGGATGAACAGGCCTGGCCGCAAGACGTTGAGCAGTTTATCTGCCCGGCGCACGGTGGCGGCGTCGATCTGGTGGTGATGATGATGCTGTTGGCCAAGCGCCAGGTGAATTCAATCTGGGTGGAGGCGGGGGCGACGCTGGCCGGCGCGCTGCTGCAGGCCGGCCTGGTGGATGAGCTCATTTTGTACATCGCGCCAAAACTGTTGGGCGATAATGGCCGCGGCCTGTGTCATTTGCCGGGCCTTGAGCGTCTGGCCGACGCACCGGAATTCGTCTTTAGCGACGTGCGCCAGGTTGGCTCCGATCTGCGTTTGCGCCTGCGGGCGAAACACTGAATCTCGCGCCCGCGCGCCGGTTTTACAAAAGCGCCGCGCAGGCGATGAAAGAATATGATAGAATCCGCCCCCCTGCGGGGTATTGAACCCATTTTTAAGGAAAGCCCATGAAAGTTATCGAAGGTGTTGTTGCTACTCCAAATGCCCGTGTGGCGATCGCAATTGCACGTTTTAACAATTTCATCAACGACAGCCTGCTGGAAGGCGCCATCGACGCGCTGAAACGCATTGGTCAGGTTGCTGACGACAACATCACCGTTGTCTGGGTCCCGGGCGCTTACGAGCTGCCGCTGACGGCGAGCGTATTGGCCAAAACCGGCAAATACGACGCGGTTATCGCGCTGGGCACCGTTATCCGTGGGGGCACCGCGCACTTCGAATATGTGGCGGGCGAAGCCAGCTCCGGCATCGGCAACGTTGCGATGAATGCCGAAATCCCGGTTGCCTTTGGCGTGCTGACCACCGAAAGCATCGAACAAGCGATCGAACGCGCCGGCACCAAAGCGGGCAACAAGGGCGCTGAAGCCGCGTTGACCGCACTTGAAATGATTAATGTTATCAAAGCTATTAAAGCCTGAATTTAGTTAAGGGGAATTCCGTGAAACCTGCTGCTCGTCGCCGCGCTCGTGAGTGCGCTGTTCAAGCTCTTTACTCTTGGCAGTTGTCTAAAAACGACCTTGCCGATGTTGAACACCAGTTCCTGACGGAGCAGGATGTCAAAGATGTTGACGTCGCCTATTTTCGCGAGTTGCTGTCCGGCGCGGCAGTGAATGCAGGTATGCTGGACGAACTGATGGCGCCTTACCTGTCGCGTCAGCTCGAAGAGCTGGGCCAGGTGGAACGCGCGGTGCTGCGCGTCGCGCTGTTTGAACTGAAAATGCGCGAGGATGTCCCTTACAAGGTGGCGATCAACGAAGCGATCGAGCTGGCGAAAACCTTCGGCGCGGAAGACAGCCACAAGTTTGTGAACGGGGTGCTGGATAAAGTGGCGCCAACCCTTCGCAAGAAAAAGTAAAAACATTAAGGCCGGCATTCCCGGCCTTAATTTCTTCTAGTGGAATATCGATATGGCATGCGGCGAATTTGACCTCATTGCCCGCTATTTTGACCGGTTTAAGCGCGTGCGCCGGGATGTACAGTTGGGCATTGGAGATGACTGCGCACTGCTGGCAGTGCCGGAAAAACAGCTGGTGGCCGTCAGTACCGATACGTTGGTCGCGGGCATTCACTTCCTGCCGGACATCGATCCGGCCGATCTCGGGTATAAAGCGCTGGCGGTCAATCTGAGCGATCTGGCGGCGATGGGCGCCGATCCGGCGTGGCTCTCGCTGGCCCTGACGCTGCCGGAGGTGAACGAACCCTGGCTGAAGGCGTTCAGCGACAGCCTGTTCGATCAACTCAATTATTACGGCATGCAGCTGATCGGCGGCGATACCACGCGCGGCCCGCTGAGCATGACCTTGACCATTCAGGGGCTGATCCCGGCCGGCCGGGCGTTGAGCCGCAGCGGCGCGCGCATCGGCGACTGGATCTATGTGACCGGCACGCTGGGCGACAGCGCCGCCGGTTTGGCGATCCTGCAGGATCGCCTGGCGGTGACGGATAGCGCGGCGCGCGATTATCTGGTCGCTCGCCATCTGCGTCCGCAGCCGCGGGTGCTGCAGGGGCAGGCGCTGCGCGATCTGGCCAGCTCGGCAATCGATCTTTCCGACGGCCTGATTTCCGATCTGAAGCACATCCTGAAGGCCAGCGACTGCGGCGCGCGCATCGTGCTGGACGAGCTGCCGATGTCGCAGGCGCTGAGCAGCCATGCTGATGCCGAACAGGCGCTGCGTTGGGCGCTGGCGGGCGGCGAAGACTACGAGCTGTGCTTCACCGTGCCGGAGATCAACCGCGGCGCGCTGGACGTGGCGCTGAGCCACCTCGGGGCCGATTACACCTGTATCGGCCAGATTGGCCCGCTGTCTGAAGGCATTCGCTATTACCGCAACGATGAGGCGGTGGTGCTGGACTGGGCCGGGTTCGATCATTTCAACGCGGAGCCGGGCACCCATGGATGAAGCCAAGCGTCGGCTGCGGATGAGCAATCCGTGGCACCTGCTGGCCACCGGTTTCGGCAGCGGTTTGTCACCGGTGATGCCGGGCACCATGGGATCGCTGGCGGCGATCCCGTTCTGGCTGCTGCTGATCCAACTGCCGTGGCAGCTCTACTCGCTGACGGTGATGTTCAGCATTTGCATCGGCGTCTATATTTGCCACCGCACGGCAAAAGACATGAAGGTGCACGATCACGGCAGCATCGTCTGGGATGAGTTCGTCGGCATGTGGATCACGCTGATGGCGCTGCCGGTCAACGATTGGCGCTGGGTCGCCGCCGGTTTCGTCATCTTTCGCATTCTGGATATGTGGAAGCCGTGGCCGATCCGCTGGTTTGACCGCAACGTGCATGGCGGCATGGGCATCATGGTCGACGATATCATCGCCGGCGTGCTGTCTGCGGGCATCATCTACCTGATTGGGCACCACTGGCCGATCGGGCTGTTCTGACAGCCGGGCGCGGTTCTTCGCGCCCGCTTTTCTTATTCAAATCCCGTCACCCGATGCGGCACGTAAGCCGTTTCCAACTCCGCCACCTCTTGCGGCGACAAACTCAAATCGACCGCGGCAATGGCGTCGTCCAACTGCTCGCTGCGTGACGCGCCAACGATCGGCGCGCTGACCGCCGGCTTGTTCAGCAGCCAGGCCAGCGCGATCTGCGCGCGTGGCACGCCGCGTTCCTCCGCCAGGCTGGCGACGCGCTCGGCGATAATGGCGTCGATGCCTTCGGTTTCATCGTACAGGCTCTTGCCGAACTGGTCCGAGACCAGGCGGGCGGTGGTTTCGCCCCAGGGGCGGGTCAGGCGGCCGCGCGCCAGCGGGCTCCACGGCAGTACGGCGATGCCTTCGGCGGCGCACAGCGGGTGCATCTCGCGCTCTTCTTCGCGCTGGATCAGGTTGTATTGATCCTGCATGCTGACGAAGCGCGTCCAGCCGTGCAGATCGGCGGTATACAGCGCCTTGGCGAACTGCCAGGCGTACATGGAAGAGGCGCCGATGTAACGCGCCTTACCGGCTTTCACCACGTCGTGCAGCGCTTCCAGCGTCTCTTCCAGCGGCGTTTCGTAATCCCAGCGATGGATTTGCAGCAAATCGACATAGTCGGTGCCGAGACGGCGCAGGCTGTCGTCGATGGACTGCATGATCTTGGCGCGCGACAAACCGCGCTCCAGGTTGCTCAGCGGGAAATAAACCTTGGTGGCGATCACCACCTCCTCGCGGCGTGCATAGTCGCGCAGCGCCCGGCCGAGGATCTCCTCGCTGCTGCCGTCGGAATAGCTGTTGGCGGTGTCGAAAAAGTTGATGCCGGCTTCCAGCGCCTGTTTCAACAGTGGGCGGCTGCTTTCTTCCGGCAGCGTCCAGGCGTGATTGCCGCGGCTCGGTTCGCCGTAGGTCATGCAACCCAGGCAGATGCGCGAGACGTTCAGATCGGTGTTGCCCAGTTTGAGATATTTCATGCTTGCCTCCCATTCACAGCTCAGACAGTAACTGTAGCGTGGATCCCGGAGGGCGGAAATGAAAACGCCCCCGAAGGCGGAGGCGTTTTATCAGGCGCGAGTGGCGAATTACTGCGCCAGCCAGGTTTCGATTTGACGCTGAATGCCGGCGGCGTCCAGTCCCAGATCGGCGCGCAGTTCTTCCTGGGTGCCCTGTGAGACGAAGCTGTCCGGCAGGCCGAGGTTCAGCACCGGCACCGGACGGCGTTTGGCCATCAGCAGTTCGTTAACGCCGCTGCCGGCGCCGCCCATGATGGCGTTCTCTTCCAGCGTGACCAGCGTTTCATGGCTGGCGGCCAGTTCGAGCACCAGCTGCTCGTCCAGCGGTTTGACGAAGCGCATGTCGACCAGCGTGGCGTTGAGCGCTTCCGCCGCCGCAGCGGCCTCCGGCAGCAGGGTGCCGAAGTTGAGAATGGCGATCTTTTCCCCCTGGCGGCGCACCACGCCTTTGCCGATCGGCAGCAGGCTGAGCGGCTCCAGCACAGCGCCGGTGCCGGTGCCGCGCGGATAGCGCACGGCGCTCGGGCCGTCGTTGTAGTGATAGCCGGTATATAGCATCTGGCGGCATTCGTTTTCGTCGCTTGGCGTCATGATCACCATGGTCGGGATGCAGCGCATGAACGACAGATCGAACGCCCCCTGGTGGGTCTGGCCGTCGGCGCCGACGATGCCGCCGCGATCGATGGCGAACATCACCGGCAGGTTTTGGATCGCCACGTCATGGATCAGCTGATCGTAGGCGCGTTGCAGGAAGGTGGAATAGATCGCCACCACCGGCTTGTAGCCGCCGATCGCCAGCCCGGCGGCGAAGGTGACCGCGTGCTGCTCGGCGATCGCCACATCGAAATATTGCTGCGGATAGTCGCGCGAGAACTGCACCATGCCGGAACCTTCGCGCATCGCCGGCGTGATCGCCATCAGTGAGCTGTCTTTGGCGGCGGTTTCACACAGCCAGTCGCCGAAGATTTTCGAATAGGTCGGCAGACCGCCGGCGCTTTTCGGCAGCGTGCCGCTGGCGGGATCGAACTTCGGCACCGCGTGGAAGCTGATCGGATCCTTCTCCGCCGGCGCGTAACCGCGGCCTTTCTTGGTCATGATGTGCAACAGCTGCGGGCCTTTCAGATCGCGCATGTTTTTCAACGTGGCGACCAGGCCTTGTACGTCGTGCCCGTCTACCGGGCCGATGTAGTTGAAGCCCAGCTCTTCGAACAGCGTACCCGGCACCACCATGCCTTTCAGGTGCTCTTCGGTGCGTTTCACCAGCTCCTTGATCGGCGGCACGCCGGCCAGCACTTTTTTGCCGCCTTCGCGCAGGGTGGAGTAAAGCTTGCCAGACAGCAGCTGTGCCAGATGGTTGTTCAGCGCGCCGACGTTTTCCGAGATCGACATCTCGTTGTCGTTCAGCACCACCAGCATGTCCGGATTGATGTCGCCGGCGTGGTTCATCGCTTCGAACGCCATGCCGGCGGTGATGGCGCCATCGCCGATCACGCACACCGTGCGGCGGCCTTTGCCTTCACGCTCTGCCGCCACCGCCATGCCGAGGCCGGCGCTGATCGAGGTTGACGAATGGCCGACCGACAGCACGTCGTATTCGCTTTCGGCGCGCCACGGGAAGGGGTGCAACCCGTTCTTTTGCCGGATAGTGGCGATCCGGTCGCGGCGGCCGGTCAGGATTTTGTGCGGGTAGGCCTGGTGGCCGACGTCCCACACCAGATGATCGAACGGCGTGTTGTAGACGAAATGCAACGCCACCGTCAGTTCGACGGTACCCAGCCCGGAGGCAAAGTGGCCGCTGGAGCGACTGACGCTGTTCAGCAGATATTGCCGCAGCTCATCGCACAGCTTCGGCAAGCTCTCTTTGGGCAGTGAGCGGAGTTCCTCGGGGTTTTCCGCTAGCGCCAGGGTTGGGTATTTGGCTATATCAAGACTCATTCGATACTCATATCAGAGGAGTTAACGTCACACGTTAATTGTCGCGTTCAATAATGAAGCTGGCTAACGCTCGCAATGGCGCTGTGTTATAAGATTGCGCTGCCAAAGTGTCTAATGCAGCTAATGCTTCCTGATAGAGATCCCACGCTTTTGCTTTCGCGCTGTCAAGCCCGAGTAACGCCGGGTAGGTACTCTTTCCGTGTTGTTGGTCCGCTCCCTGGCGCTTGCCGATCTTTTCAGTCTCGCCGACAACGTCCAAAATGTCATCCTGCACCTGGAACGCCAGGCCGACCGCAGCGGCGTAACGATCCAACTGCGGCAGCGCCGCTCGTCCTGCTTCGCCGGCGCTCAGCGCGCCCAGACGCACCGCGGCGCGGATCAGCGCACCGGTTTTGTGGCGGTGGATCTGCTCCAGCGCCTGCAGATCGACGCGCTTGCCTTCGGCCTCCAGATCCAGCGATTGGCCGCCGCACATGCCAGCGACGCCGCTGGCCGCCGCCAGTTCGGAGACCATCGCCAGCCGATCGCGCAGCGCCACGTCGGGCATTTCGGCATCGGCCAGGATCGAAAACGCCAGCGTTTGCAGCGCATCGCCGGCCAGGATCGCGTTGGCTTCGCCGAATTTAATGTGGCAGGTCGGCTGGCCGCGGCGCAGATCGTCATCGTCCATCGCCGGCAGATCGTCGTGGATCAGCGAGTAGGCGTGAATGCATTCCACCGCCGCCGCCGGCGCGTCCAGGTTGGTCAGCGATACGCCGAACATCTGGCCGGTGGTATACACCAGGAACGGGCGCAGGCGCTTGCCGCCCAGTAAGGCGCCATGACGCATCGCCGCCACCATGTTGCCGTCGTTGAACGGCAGCGGGGCGATGAAATCCAGCAGCGCGCGATCGGCGCGCCGGCGGAAAATCTGCAGTTGATCGGCAAAAGCGGCCGATGGGACGATCTCAGACATGTCGGTTACTCGGTATCCGGTGTGAAAGGCGCCAACGCCGCGTCGTCGGCGCTGTCGTTAAGGAGGATCTGCACACGCTGTTCCGCCTGTTGCAGTTTCTGCTGGCCTTGACGCGCCAGCTGCACGCCGCGTTCGAATTCGTTCAGCGCGTCTTCCAGCGGCAGTTCGCCCGACTCCAGACGCGTCACGATGCTTTCCAGCTCGCCGAGGGCGCTTTCAAAGCTGGCTGTTTGCTCTGTACTGGCTGATTGTGCTGGTTTTTTCGGCATAATTTTCTTTTTACGTCATCATGTGAACCGTGGCGCCAGAGCCTATCCTAGCGGATCTTGATTAGCAAATCATGGCGCTCATGTGTGGTTTTGTGCGCAGAGCACGGCGATATGGTGATATACTCCGCGCCGTAATTCTTATCTGACAACAAAGACCGCCATGAAGTTTATCATTAAATTGTTCCCGGAAATCACCATCAAGAGCCAATCTGTGCGCTTGCGCTTTATCAAGATTCTCTCGACCAATATTCGCAACGTCCTGAAGCAGTATGATGAAACGCTGGCGGTCGTCCGTCACTGGGATCATATCGAAGTTCGCGCCAAAGATGAAAACCAGCGGCCGGTCATCGCCGACGCGCTGACGCGGATCCCCGGCATCCACCATATTCTGGAAGTGGAAGATCGCGCTTATACCGATATCCACCACATCTTCGAGCAGACGCTGGAAGCCTACCGCGCCCAGCTGGAAGGCAAAACCTTCTGCGTGCGCGTCAAGCGCCGCGGCAAACAGGCGTTCAACTCGCAGGACGTGGAGCGCTACGTCGGCGGCGGTCTGAACCAGCATATCGACAGCGCGCGCGTTAACCTGACCCGCCCGCAGGTCACGGTAAACCTTGAGATCGAAGACGACAAGCTGATGCTGGTTAAACGCCGCCTCGAAGGCATCGGTGGTTACCCGGTCGGCACTCAGGAAGATGTGATGTCGCTGATTTCCGGCGGTTTCGACTCGGGCGTGTCCAGCTATATGCTGATGCGTCGCGGCTGCCGCGTGCACTTCTGCTTCTTTAACCTGGGCGGCGCCGCGCATGAGATTGGCGTGAAGCAGGTGGCGCACTATCTGTGGAACCGTTTCGCCAGTTCGCACAAGGTGCGCTTCGTCGCCATCGACTTCGAGCCGGTGGTGGGCGAGATCCTGGAGAAAGTCGACGACGGCCAGATGGGCGTGGTGCTCAAGCGCATGATGGTGCGCGCCGCTTCGCAAGTGGCCGAACGCTACGGCGTGCAGGCGCTGGTAACCGGTGAAGCGCTGGGGCAGGTGTCCAGCCAGACGCTGACCAACCTGCGCTTGATCGACAATGCGTCCGATACGCTGATCCTGCGTCCGCTGATCTCGCACGATAAAGAGCACATCATCAAACTGGCGCGTGAAATCGGCACCGAAGACTTCGCCAAAACCATGCCGGAATACTGCGGCGTGATTTCGAAGAGCCCGACGGTAAAAGCCGTCAAGGCCAAGATTGAAGAGGAAGAAAGCCACTTCGATTTCAGCATTCTCGATCGGGTGGTGAGCGAGGCGAAGAACGTCGATATTCGCTCCATCGCCGAGCAGGCGCAGGAGCAGGTGACCGAAGTGGAAACCGTCGCGGCCTTCGGCGCCGACGAGGTGATCCTGGATATCCGTTCCAACGACGAGCAGGAAGAGAAGCCGTTGCAGCTGGAACAGGTTGAAGTGAAAGCGCTGCCGTTCTATAAGCTGAGCACCCAGTTCGGCGATCTGGATCAGAGCAAAACCTATCTGCTGTACTGCGAGCGCGGCGTAATGAGCCGCCTGCAGGCGCTGTACCTGCTGGAGCAGGGCTTCAGCAACGTGAAGGTTTATCGCCCGTAACGCGGGCAGCGGCGTAAATGAGAGGGGCTGAACCGGTGTTCAGCCCTTTTTTTATCGGCAAACCGCTCAGTCGCGGAAATCGTACATCCCAGGGATCAGCACCAGCTGCGCGGCGATCTCCGCCGCTTTGGCCTTGCCGAGCAGCAGGTCTATCAGCTTCAGTGCAAACTCCATCGCGGTGCCCGGCCCCTGGCTGGTGAGCAGGTTGACGCGCGCGTCGTACACCACGCGGCGCTCCATCCATTTATCCGCCGGTATCCGATCTTTCAAACCCGGGAAACCGGTCATGTTGCCGATCGGGAACAGATCGTGGTGCTGCAACACCAGCGCCGGGGCCGCGCAGATGGCGGCGACGATGTGGCCCTGCAGATGCATCTGCCGCACTTTTTCCACCAGCAGCGGACTGTCGCGGAAGCATTCTGCCCCCTGCAGGCCGCCGGGCAGCACGATGGCGTCGAAAGGCTCATCGACGATCGCCACCAGCGGCGCGTCGGCCAGCAGCTTGACGCCGCGTGAACAAACGATAGTCAGCTCGCCGTCGCCGGCGACGCTGGCGGTAGTGACTTTAACGCCCGCCCGCACCAGCAGATCGATGGTGGTGACGGCTTCGGTTTCTTCGCTACCAGGTGCCAGGCAGACCAGCGCCGATACGCTCATATTCATTTTCCTTTCGTTTAATCAATTCAAACAGCCGCGCATTCTCCGGCAGCGTGAGGCCGTGGCTGCGCGCGCGGCGCAGCAGGTAGCCGGTGATGTAGTCGATCTCGGTATGCCGCTGGCTGCGGATATCCTGCAGCATCGACGAAACGTTGTCGGCGGTGCTGTGGATCACGTCCATCACGTATTGCATCAGGCCTTCGCAGGAGGTGTGGTAACCCTCCATGGCCATCACGCTGGCGACTTCACGACACAGCGCTTCGATCTGCTCCGGGTAGCGCTGCAGATCGCCGTTGCGGCAGCCGTACAGCGCCGTCAGCGGGTTGATCACGCAGTTGACCGCCAGCTTGCGCCAGTTGGCCGAGGCGATGTTGTTGTGCCAGGCGACGTCGGGCAGCGCCTGATGCAGCACTTCCGCCAGGTGGCTGAGGTGCTGGGCGGCCGGTGAGGTGGGGCCGATGTGGGTGATGCCGGTGGCGACGTGGATAATGGTGCTGCCTTCGTGGCGCGCGGCGTGGGTGGTGGTGCCCTGCAGGATGGGCTGGCCATTCGGCGGCAGCTCCTCCTGAGTGCCCATGCCGTTGTGCAGCAGCAAGATGGCGCAGCGGGGGCTCAGCTTCGGCAACAGCGCGCTGACCGCGCTGGACACCTGCCAGGCTTTCAGCGTCACCAGCAGCAGCTCGCTTTGCGCGAGGTGCTCCGGATCGTTGGTGGGCAAATTGCGATTAAACGAGACGCCTTCCGGCTCTATCACGTTAACGGCGCAAAAAGGCTGCGGCACTCTTAGCCATCCCTGTACATCGTGGCCCTGCTGATACAGCCGGGAGAGCCACAGTTGTCCGAGCGCGCCGCAACCAAGAATGGTTATTTTCATTCAGTCTCCTTGGAAACACGGGAATACCGCTCAATTACCGTGATCTAACTATAGGCTTTATGGCAGCCTGAAGCGCTATCCCTGCGTGCGTTCAGCAGATTTTGTCTGAGGCGGCAAAGCGGTTATCATGCTCGGCATCAAAATCGCCTAAGCTATTAGGCACTCATTCAGGAGGAAGAAGTATGCCATCTTTCGACATCGTTTCCGAAATTGATATGCAGGAAGTGCGTAACGCCGTTGAGAACGCCACCCGCGATCTCGGCACCCGCTGGGATTTTCGCAACGTGCCGGCCAGCTTTGAGCTAAACGAGAAGAATCAAAGCATCAAGGTTGCCACCGAGTCTGATTTCCAGGTGCAGCAGCTGCTCGACATTCTGCGCGAAAAGCTGAGCAAGCGCAGCATCGACGGCGCCGCGCTGGAGATCCCGGAAGAGTTTACCCACAGCGGTAAAACCTACAGCGTGGAAGCCAAGCTGAAGCAGGGGATTGAAACCAGCGTGGCGAAGAAAATCGTCAAGCTGATCAAAGACAGCAAGCTGAAGGTGCAGGCGCAGATCCAGGGCGAAGAAGTGCGGGTGACCGGCAAGTCACGCGACGACTTGCAGAGCGTGATGGCGCTGGTGCGCGGCGGCGATCTGGGCCAGCCGTTCCAGTTCAAGAACTTCCGCGATTAATCTCGACGGGGCCGGCATTGCCGGCCCTGATTTTTTACAGCGAATTGACCAGCGCTTCCAACTGACCGCGATTGGTCTGCTTGGTATCCACCTTGACGTAGGCGCTGCGCTCTTCCGGCACGACGATCGCCTCGGCCACGCCGGGCTGCGCCTTCAGGCGGCTTTCCAGCGCTGAATCCTTCACCGCCAGTTCCGACAGCGTAATGCGCAGGCTGCTGACATACGGCGGTTCTTTCATGGTGCTGCTGACCAGGAACCAGACGGCGGCCAATACTGCGCCGGCGATAAACACCAAGCCTGCCCCCTGCAAACCGTACAGCCAGCCGCCGAGGCTGCCGCCGATCGCCACGCCGATAAACTGGCTGGTGGAGTACACCCCCATCGCGGTGCCCTTGTAGCCGGCCGGCGATTCTTTGCTGATCAGCGAAGGCAGGATGGCTTCCATCACGTTGAAGGCCATAAAGAACAGCTGCACGCCGGCGATGATGCCCCATAGATGAGAGCCGGAGAGCCACAGCAGCACTTCGGCGCAGAACAGCACCGCCACGCAGCCCATAAACACCTGCTTCATGCGGCGATATTTCTCGGCATAGATAATGAACGGCACCACGGCGGCGAACGACACCAGCATGGTCACCAGGTAGACGATCCAGTGTTCGCTGGCCGCCAGCCCGGCTTTTTCCATCGCCAGCGGCAGCGCCACGAAGCTCGACATCAGCAGAATGTGCAGACACATGATGCCGAAGTTGAGTTTCAACAGGCGCGAGTTGCTCAGCACTTTGCGGAAGCTGCCGCGCACGATGCTGGACTCGCGGTTCAGCAGATGGGTGTCGGCGGAAGGCACCACCGCCAGGGTGATGACGATGCCGGCCAGCGCCAGCACGGCGATCATCCAGAACAGCGCGTGCAAGCCCAAGGCGTGAGTGATGATAGGGCCCAGAACCATGGCGATGGCGAAGGTGATGCCGAAACTGACGCCGATAAACGCCATCGCTTTGGTGCGGTTCTGCTCGCGGGTCAGATCGGAGAGCAGCGCCATTACCGCGGCGGCGATGGCGCCGGAGCCTTGCAACGCGCGGCCGAGGATCACGCCCCAGATAGAGTCAGTGACGGCGGCGATCACGCTGCCGAGGGCAAAGATCAGCAGGCCGCCGACGATCAGCGGCTTGCGGCCGATGCGATCGGACACCAGGCCGAACGGGATCTGAAACACCGCCTGCGCCAGGCCGTAAATGCCGATGGCGATGCCGATCAGCGCTTCGCTGGCGCCGTTGAGCGCCATGCCGTAGGTGGTCAACACAGGCAATACCATAAACATGCCGAGCATGCGCAGGGAGAATACGGTGCCTAATCCCCAGGTGGCGCGGCGCTCCTGCGGGGTCATTGAATTATCGTTCACATCAAACCTCGGTAAAAACCATGCCATCAGACGTTGAGACAGCGCCTGATGGCATGATTTCTGTAAAGCTGCGTCATTTTAGTGTGCAGGGCAGGGGGGGTAAATCGAATGTTGTTTAACAGATATTACAGTTTGGCCGCTTTTCGGCGTGACAAATAAAATGGGCCGCATACGCGGCCCATTGACAGATGATTTGGCTTACCAAACGTAGGTCACCAGCGCTTCAGGCGCCGCCGTGGCGCTGAAGTCGATCGACATCATCACGCTCAGCGAGGTGATGGCGACGATGGAGAACACGAACAGTTTACGCGCCCAGACGCTGTCGTTTTCGGTTTTGTAACCGCGCAGCGCCATGCCCAGCCACCATACGCTCACCGCCGCAGCGACGATCAGGTATTTGTAGCCGGCGTAGCCCACCAGGGTCAGCATCAGCGTGGCGATCATAAACGCCAGGATGTAGACAGTGATGTGGTTCTTGGCGACGGAAATGCCTTTCACCACCGGCAGCACCGGAATGTTGGCCGCCTGGTAATCTTTAAAGCGGAAGATAGCGATCGCATAAGAATGCGGCATCTGCCACAGGCTAAAGATAGCCAGCAGGATCAACGCGCCGGCGTCGAACTCGTTGGTGACCGCGCAGTAACCGATAACCGGCGGCGCGGCGCCCGACAAGCTGCCGATCAGCGTGCCGTAGACCGAGTGGCGCTTCATGTACAGGCTATAAACGCCGACATAAACCACGAAGCCCATCACCGCCAGCCACATGGCCAGCGGGTTGGCCGCGATATACAGCAACGCGAAGCCCACAATACCCAACGCGGTCGCATAAACCAGGGTGACACTCGGCGCGATCAGGCCTTTTACCAGCACCCGATTCTTCGTTCTCTCCATCTTCTTGTCGATGTCGCGGTCGATGTAGTTGTTAAACACACAGCCCGACGCGACCACCAACGAGACACCCACCAGGGTGGCGAGAAACAGGGGATAGTCGATGCTCCCTTTGGAAGCGAGCAGGAATCCCCCAACGACAGAAATTAAATTGCCGAAAATAATTCCTGGTTTAGTGACTTGCAGGTATTGCTTAATCATCACGTGCAGCTCAGCTCTTAATCGACCATCATATTGATGTTGAGGTTGTACATAATCCAGAGTGAACCTACAACAACGATACCGATGATCATAGCGGTGAACAGCAATGCCACCAGGTTCCAGCGCTCTTCCGATGAGGTGTTCATGTGCAGGAAGTAAACCAGGTGAACAATCACCTGGATAACCGCCATACCGACAACAACCGCCAGGATGGTGGAATGAGAGGCAGTGCCGTTCATTACCATCGCAAATGGAATTACCGTCAGGATGATCGACAGGATAAAGCCGATCAGGTATGACTTCACGCTGCCGTGGCTTGCGCCGCCGTGAGAGGTTTCATGGGATGAATGGCTCATTACATAACCCCCAGCAGGTAGACAACGGTAAATACGCAGATCCAGACCACGTCCAGGAAGTGCCAGAACAGGCTCAGGCACATCAGGCGGGTTTTGTTGGTCGCGGTCAGGCCGAACTTGCTCACCTGAATCATCAGCACGATGATCCAAATCAGGCCAGAAGTCACGTGCAGACCGTGGGTGCCGACCAGCGCGAAGAAGCTGGACAGGAACGCGCTGCGATCCGGACCGAAGCCTTCGGCGATCAGGTGATGGAATTCATAGATTTCCATCGCCACGAAGCCCAGACCGAACAGGAAGGTCAGGAACAGCCAGGTGTTTACACCGCCAACTTTACCCTTGTTCATGGCGATCATCGCCATGCCGTAGGTGATGGAGCTGAATAACAGCAGGAAAGTTTCGACCAAGACAAACTTCAGGTCGAAGATGTCTTTGCCAGAGGGACCGCCGGCGGTCCCGTTCACCAGGACTGCATAAGTCGCGAACAAGCTCGCAAACAAAATACAGTCGCTCATCAGGTAGATCCAGAATCCGAAGACCTTGGTCTCACCCGCATCGTGGTGCCCATGCTCTGCATGGGCTGCGTTATGATTGGTCAGAGTTTCAGTTGACATGGTTCACGCCTGCTTTACGGATTTGTTCGTAGTGTTGGTTCTCAATGCGCTCGATTTCATCAACCTGCACATAGTAGTCAACATCGTGATCGAAGCTCTTGCCGATCCAGACGACGATCATACCGATGAAACCGGCCAGAGCCATCCACCAGATTTCCCAAATCATTGCGAAACCGAATACCAGGCTGAAGAAGGCGATGATAACGCCGGCGCCGGTGTTCTTAGGCATATGAATCGGTTCGTATTTAGCCGGTTTCTTATAAGCTTCGCCTTTTTCTTTCATGTCCCAGAACTCGTCACGGTCATGAATCTGCGGCACTACGGCAAAGTTATAGAACGGCGGTGGAGAAGACGTTGACCACTCCAGAGTACGAGCGCCCCATGGGTCACCGGTCAGATCGCGGTTCTGTTCGCGGTCACGGATACTGACGAAGATCTGGGTCAGCTGGCACAGGATGCCGCAGGCGATCAGCGCCGCACCGCCGGCTGCAACCAGCAGCAGAGGGTGGAACTCAGGGTTGATGTTCTGGCTGATACGACGGGTCATGCCCATAAAGCCCAATGCGTACAGCGGCATGAAGGCGGTGAAGAAGCCGATGATCCAGAACCAGAACGCGCGGATGCCCCATTTTTCGTTCAGCGTGAAGCCGAAGGATTTCGGGAACCAGTAGGTCAGGCCCGCGAAGCAACCGAACACCACGCCGCCGATGATGACGTTGTGGAAGTGCGCGATCAGGAACAGGCTGTTGTGCAGCACGAAGTTCGCGCCCGGCACCGCCAGCAGAACGCCGGTCATACCACCCACGGAGAAGGTGATGATGAAGCCAACGGTCCACAGCATTGCGGAGTTGAGCTTGATGCGGCCCTGATACATGGTGAACAGCCAGTTGAAGATTTTCACCCCGGTCGGGATGGAAATGATCATGGTGGCGATACCGAAGAAGGCGTTAACGTTCGCGCCGGACCCCATGGTGAAGAAGTGGTGCAGCCAGACGATGAACGACAGAACGGTGATCGCGATGGTTGCCCATACCAGTGAGGTATAGCCGAACAGGCGTTTTCTGGAGAAGGTCGCGGTGACTTCGGAGAACACGCCGAACACCGGCAGAACCAGAATGTACACCTCTGGGTGACCCCAGGCCCAAATCAGGTTGATGTACATCATCATGTTGCCGCCCATATCATTGGTGAAGAAATGGGTGCCCAGATAGCGATCCAGGGTCAGCAGCGCGATGGTGACGGTCAGAATTGGGAAAGAAACGATGATCAGGACGTTGGTACACAGCGCCGCCCAGGTGAACACCGGCATCTTCATCATAGGCATGCCAGGGGCACGCATCTTCAGAATGGTGGCGAAGAAGTTCACGCCGGTCAGCAGGGTTCCCAGACCGGAAATCTGCAGACTCCAGATCCAGTAATCGACCCCGACGCCAGGACTGTACTCTTTACCCGACAGAGGCGGATACGCCAGCCAACCGGTCTGAGCGAATTCACCGACCCCCAGGGAGATGTTGATCAGCACAACGCCCACCACGAAGAACCAGAAGCTCAGGGAGTTCAGGAACGGGAAGGCGACGTCGCGCGCGCCGATTTGCAGCGGCACCACGACGTTCATCAGGCCAACCACGAAAGGCATCGCCATGAAGAAGATCATGATGACGCCGTGCGCGGTGAAGATCTGGTCGTAGTGGTGCGGCGGCAGGAATCCGGCTTCGCCGGCGGACGCCAACGCCTGCTGGCTACGCATCATGATGGCGTCGGCGAAGCCGCGCAGCAGCATGACCATCGCCACGACGATATACATGATACCAATTTTTTTATGGTCGACCGAAGTCAGCCATTCGCTCCACAGCCACTTCCATTTGCCGAAATAGGTCAGCAGCGCCAGCACTGCCAGGCCCCCGACGATAATTGCGGCTACGGTGACCATGATGATCGGTTCGTGGTACGGAACCGCATCAAGTGTTAATTTTCCCAACATCAGTTATTCCTCGGCTCCGGCGTGAGCAGCATGTTCACCCATGTCCATACCTTGGCTCATGTCCATGCCTTCGTGCGCGCCAGCGCCCTTGTGCATATCCATGTCGCCCATGAATTTGGCAATTGTTTCTTTGAACAAATTCGGTTTGACAGCGGCAAAGTACTCGACCGGGTTGTTTTCACTCGGCTCTGCCAGTTTGTTAAAGTCGTCGGTGGTGTTCAGGTTTTTAGGCGATGCCTTCACCTTGGCCACCCACTGATCGAAGTCGCCTTCGGTCGGGGTAACGATCGCGGTGAATTTCATACCGGAGAAGCCTGCGCCGCTGTAGCTGCTGGAGATGCCCTTGTAGGCACCGGCTTCGTTGCCGATCAGGTGCAGTTTGGTCTGCATGCCGGCCATCGCATAAATCTGTCCACCCAACTGCGGGATAAAGAACGAGTTCATTACCGAGTTAGAGGTGATCTTGAATTCGACTGGAACATCTTTCGGGAAAGCCAGCTCATTAACGGTCGCAATGCCTTGTTCCGGATAGATGAACAGCCATTTCCAGTCGAGCGACACCACTTCGATCGTCATCGGCTTCTTGTCGGTGACAATCGGCTTGAACGGGTCGAGTTCGTGGGTAGTCTTCCAGGTAATGGTGCCAAGGATGGCGATGATAATGATAGGAATGGTCCAGACGACCGCTTCGATCTTGTTGGAGTGGGCCCAGTTCGGACTGTACTTGGCGTCTTTGTTGGAAGCGCGATACTTCCAGGCAAAGGCGAACGCCATGAAGATAACTGGCACCACCACGATCAACATCAACGCGATTGCAGTGATAATCAGTGTCCGTTGCTCAACACCAATTGCTCCTTTGGGATTCATCAAAACCATATCGCAGCCACTGAGCAATACAGTGCCTGCAATTAATGACAGCATCCCAATACTTTTATTGTATTTCTTAAGTCTCATCTAACGACCTCAATAACAAAGGCTCAATTGTCGTTTCATGTGTGCGGGCATTTTACGGGAAGGTTGCAGTACTGTAAACATGCTTAAGGGAGTGTCAGCGGCTTGTTGACACTTTCTGTTAAGGGGGTCACAGATGTAACCCTGCGTGACAATTTACCAATGACAACAACGCGTTGGCACGCTGAATCGTGACGAGCAGTCCGTATGTTAAGGAAAACTAAAGGTATGATGAATCTGGCGAAGAAATGCGCGGCGGGGAAATACGCAGAAAAGGTTTATTTAATGTAAAATAATTGTGTCTTAAAGGTGAATTTAATTTTATTTCCGAGCGCCGCAGTCGGATAAAAAAATAATTTTCTCGCTGATTATCTTTTTTTAACGAAATAAATACACCCCCGGATCGCTTTTTTTTCGGCCGGCAAAATCGCCGGCCGGTCGGGTTACGCCAAACGAGCGCGGCGCAGCGCCAGATAATCCAGCATGCTGCCCATCGCGACGCCGAGCAGGCTCAATGCGGCGCCGATCTGCAGCAACCGGTCGGCCAACAGCGGCGCCTGCGTCCAGTCGAGCGCATTGGCGATCAGCAGCAGCAACCACAGCCCCAGCAGCGAGCAGCCCAGCGTCAGCAGGCGCAGCGCCCAGCGGTAAGCCTGGGTAAACGCGGTGCGCGGCATAAAGTCGCCATGCTGCTGGGTGTGTTCCAGCGTCTGGCGGCAGACGCCGAGCAACAGCAAGCCCGGCAGCGCGGCGGCGATCGAAAACAGATAGAACAGCGGCCAGCCATGGGCTTCGACGAACCAGCCGGCGATCGGGCCGACATAAACGCGGCCCACGGCGGACAGCGCCGACAGCAGCGCGAACTGGGTGGCGGAGAACGAACGGTTGCACAGCGTCATCAGCAGGGCGACGAAGGCCGCGGTGCCCATGCCGCCGCACAGGTTTTCAAGGAAGATGGCGCTGCCCATGGTGAGCAGGTTCTTGTCGGTCACGGCCAGAATCCAATAGCCGAGATTGGAGACCGCCTGCAGGACGCCGAACAGCATCAGGGCGCGGAACAGGGTGAGACGCTGCATCAGCACGCCGCCGAACAGAGCGCCGACGATGGTGGCGAACAGCCCGAGGGTTTTGTTCACCAGCCCCACTTCGCCGGCGTCGAATCCCACGCCGCGGATCAGGAAGGTGGTGCTCAGGCTGCCGGCGAAGGCGTCGCCCATTTTGTACATCACGATCAGCAGCAGGATCAGCCAGGCGTTGTTGCGGCCGAAGAAATCGCGCAGCGGCGCGACGACCGCCTGTTCCATGGTGCGCGGCGCCGGGATGCTTTCATCCGGCTCCGGCGCCATCAGCGTGGCAGCCACGCCGATCAGCATCAATCCGGCCATCAGCCAGTAGGTGGCTTGCCAGCCGAAATAGCGATCCGCCAGCCACAGCGCCAGGCCGCCGGAAACCAGCATCGCCAGCCGATAACCCAGCACCGATATCGCCGCGCCCGCGCCGCGTTCTTCGGCTTTCAGCAGGTCGGTTTTATAGGCGTCGAACACGATATCTTGCGAGGCGGAGCAGAACGCCACCAGCACCGCCAACGCCGCCAGCCACCACAGGTGCTGCGCGGGTTGCATAAAGCCCATCGCCACGATCGCCGCCACCAGCAGCAGTTGGCTGATCAGCAGCCAACCGCGCCGCCGCCCGAGGAACGGCGGGGTATAGCGATCCATGAAGGGCGACCAGAGGAATTTGAAGACGTAGGCCTGGCCCACCAGCGAGAAGATGCCGATGGTTTTCAGATCGATGTTTTCGACGGTCATCCAGGCTTGCAGCGTGCCGGAGGTCAGTGCCAGCGGCAGACCCGACGCGAAGCCCAGCAGCAGCAGAATGGCGGAGTTACGCTGGGTGAAGATGTTAAGATAGTGTTTCGACATGAGTTCCCTGTCTGCGCCGCCCGATCCGCCGGGCGGCGCCAGGCGCGCCGATTAGCGCGCGTTTTGCTTGATAAAGTCGTTGACGCTGGTGTCCTGCGCCATGTCGGCGATCACGTCGCCCAGCACGGAGTTGACGGCGTCGGTGATCTTGTCGTTGGTCGCCGTGAAGGCGCCCTGCACGTTATAGGTCGAGCGGTAGTTTTTCACCTGCTTGTTGCCGTTCTTCGCCTGGGCGATGATCGAGATGTCGGCTTTGGTGGTGATGTTGTAGCGCAGGTTGCCTTCGGATACGTCCGCGTACAGATTATTGACGACCACCTGCAGCGCGACCGGGCCGTCGGCGCCAATCATGTAACCGCGGGCGCCCATTTGTTTCTCCAGCACTTCCTGCAGCAGGAAACGCAGATCGCGCGACGGCGTCAGCGTGACCAGTTGGCCGTCGCGGTTCACCTTGGCCAGCGCCTGATCGGTGCGCTGATCCGCGCCGTTGATGCTGATGGTGATGCCCTGCAGGGTCGGATCCTGCTGCGGCAGAACGATTTTCGGCGTGACGTTCAGGGTGTTGCTGCTGGTCGCGCAGCCGGCCAGCAGCAGGGCGGTCAGCAAAGGAAGACAAAGTTTCTTTAACATGTTTTCTGTCTCATTCTCGATGGATTTAGCAATAATCAGAGCGGGATAGCCGACAACGAATTGCCGACATCATAGCATCGCCGCCGTGCGGTGGAAGCGCGGAAGGCGCCTGAGTGACAAATTTTTACCTGCCGTTGATAAAAACACGCTTTTTTGGCCCGCTCAATCGGATAATCCCCCAAGCGGCGGGGATGACGCTCATCCTCTGACCGCAGAAAAGAGAAATTTGTCCAGGCGATGGTCTAAACGGGGGAAAACCGGCTAATATTGAACTAGATGGGCACGGTCCTCTGCCGGTGTTGTAAGGAGATCCTATGATTCGCGAGCAAATAGAAGCAAAGTTAAGGGCGGCGTTTGAGCCCGCGTATCTGGAAGTCGTTGATGAAAGCTATCGTCATAACGTTCCGGCGGGTTCAGAAAGTCATTTCAAAGTGGTATTGGTCAGCGATCGCTTCGTCGGCGAACGGTTTTTGACGCGTCACCGCTCCATCTACGGGGTATTGTCGGAAGAGTTGGCCGATGGCGTACACGCGCTGGCGCTGCACACCTATACGCTCAAAGAGTGGGAAGGGTTGCAGGATACCGTGCCGGCCTCGCCGCCGTGCCGCGGCGCCGGGACGCTGGCCTGAGGGGGAAATTTTCAGGTATCAGTGGAACTTTGCCCTCGAATTAGGGTATTACTACTGACGAATTTTGAAACGGCCTGCGGGCCGTTTCTGTTTTTGACGACGACACGGCCGATGCGCAATATGGCCAACGTTCGGTCTGTTTTGGCGGCCTTTTGGCGATCGAATCGACAAAAGTGTGATTTTTAGCGCGCCTGCGCCGCCTAGCTTTCCTCGACTCGCCATGCATGCGCCGCTATAATGTCGCGTCTTATTTTTCCGGAATGGTTTCGGGACGCTTCTGTCATCAGGGAACTCGGTTCTTATTTGTAGCCGTCCTGGTTCTTGGAACGGAGTTGACCGAGCACTGTGATTTTTTTGAGGTAACAAGATGCAAGTTTCAGTAGAAACCACTCAAGGCCTTGGGCGCCGTCTCTCTATTACTGTACCGGCTGATACTATCAAGCAGGCGGTGAAGAAAGAGCTGATCAACGCAGCGAAAAGCGTGCGTATCGACGGCTTCCGCAAAGGCAAAGTGCCGATGAACATCGTGGAACAGCGTTACGGCGCCTCTGTTCGTCAGGACGTGCTGGGCGAAGCGATGCAGCGCAGCTTCGTTGACGCGATCATCAAAGAAAAGATTAATCCGGCCGGCGCACCAAACTACGTGCCGGGCGAGTACAAAGAAGGCGAAGACTTCACTTTCGCCGTTGAATTCGAAGTGTATCCAGAAGTTGAGCTGAAAGGCCTGGAAAACATCGAAGTTGAAAAACCAGTAGTGGAAGTGAACGACGAAGACGTCGACGCGATGCTGGACACTCTGCGCAAGCAGCAGGCGACCTGGAAAGAAACCGATCGCGCGGCGGAAGCTGAAGATCGCGTGACCGTTGACTTCACCGGTTCTATTGACGGTGAAGAGTTCGAAGGCGGCAAAGCGTCCGACTTCGTGCTGGCAATGGGCCAGGGCCGCATGATCCCAGGCTTCGAAGAAGGTCTGGTCGGTCACAAAGCGGGCGAAGAGTTCTCCATCGACGTGAACTTCCCGGAAGACTACCACGCGGAAAACCTGAAGGGCAAAGCGGCCAAATTCGCTATCGTGTTGAAGAAAGTTGAAGAGCGCGAGCTGCCTGAACTGACCGAAGAGTTCATCAAGCGTTTCGGCGTGGCGGACGGTTCCGTTGCCGGTCTGCGCACCGAAGTTCGCAAGAACATGGAGCGCGAGCTGAAAGGCGCCGTGCGTAACCGCATCAAGTCTCAGGCGATCGAAGGCCTGGTGAGCGCGAACGAAATCGACGTGCCTGCTGCGCTGATCGACGGCGAAATCGACGTGCTGCGTCGTCAGGCTGCACAGCGTTTCGGCGGCAACGAGAAGCAAGCGCTGGAACTGCCACGCGAGCTGTTCGAAGAGCAAGCCAAACGCCGCGTAGTGGTTGGCCTGCTGCTGGGCGAAGTGATCAGCACCAACGATCTGAAAGCTGACGAAGACCGCGTGAAGACGCTGATCGAAGAAATGGCCTCCGCCTACGAAGATCCGAGCGAAGTCATTGAGTTCTACAGCAAAAACAAAGAGCTGATGAACAACATGCGCAACGTGGCTCTGGAAGAGCAAGCGGTTGAAGCCCTGCTGGCAAAAGCGAAAGTGACTGAAAAAGCCACTACCTTCAGCGAGCTGATGAACCAAACTCAACAGGCGTAATGCCTGCGTGCCGGGCGCGATGAACGGCGTCCCCGGTTTCGCCTGGCGAACCGGCGCACGATGAAAAAGCCCGCAACCTCAGGTTGCGGGCTTTTCTTTTTGCCACGTTGCTGATTAATCTCAGGTTAAGCGGGGCAATATGCACTATATTTACCCTGTTGCCTGGGGAACTGGCTGGCATGATAACGGTCAGAATAACGGCATCGTTTCCGGCGCGCGGAGAAAATCGGCCTCTGGGCTTGAAATCGCGCCGGGCTCCCCCAATCTGTAAAGAATAATTCTGGGGCTGTTTGCCAAAGTGCGCGGGATGAAATAACCGTCGGGTACGTGTGGCGCGGGTCGAATGCTTGAGCATAGTCATCATGGCCGTTCTCAAGTAGAATCGGCGTATTAGGGTGACACCCTGGCCGCCAAGGCAATTTCTATTAGGAGACGGTAATGTCATACAGTGGCGAACGAGATCAATTTGCACCGAACATGGCGCTGGTGCCGATGGTGGTAGAGCAGACTTCACGCGGGGAGCGTTCTTACGACATCTATTCCCGCCTGCTGAAAGAGCGCATCATTTTCCTGACCGGCCAGGTGGAAGATCACATGGCCAACCTGATCGTGGCGCAAATGCTGTTCCTCGAAGCGGAAAGCCCGGAAAAAGACATTTTCCTCTACATCAACTCGCCGGGCGGGGTGATCACCGCGGGCATGTCGATTTACGACACCATGAAGTTCATCAAGCCGGACGTCAGCACCATCTGTATGGGGCAGGCGTGCTCGATGGGCTCCTTCCTGCTGACCGCGGGCGCCAAAGGCAAACGTTTCTGCCTGCCGAACTCGCGCGTGATGATTCACCAGCCGCTGGGCGGCTACCAGGGCCAGGCGACGGACATCGAAATCCACGCGCGTGAAATCCTCAAGGTGAAAGCGCGCATGAATGAACTGATGGCCGAGCATACCGGCCAGCCGCTGGAGCAGATCGAGCGCGATACCGAGCGCGATCGCTTTATGACCGCGGAAGAAGCCGTGGAATACGGCCTGGTTGACGGCATTCTGACACACCGCAGCTAGAACCACGCGGCGCCGATGGACTATAGTAATCAGAGTGGGCAGGGGCTCGCTCTGTTGTAGCCTCCCGGCGTTCCCGATATGAGTTTGGGCGCACTGCCGCCGTGATTTTCCTGCGGGACAAGACTAAAGAAGAGGTTTGACTGATGACAGATAAGCGCAAAGACGGTTCAGGAAAGCTGCTGTACTGCTCTTTTTGCGGCAAAAGCCAGCATGAAGTGCGTAAGCTGATTGCCGGGCCGTCAGTGTATATCTGCGATGAATGTGTCGATCTGTGTAACGACATTATTCGCGAAGAGATTAAAGAAGTTGCCCCGCATCGTGAGCGCAGTGCGCTGCCGACGCCGCACGAAATCCGCCACCACCTGGATGACTACGTCATCGGTCAGGAGCAGGCGAAGAAAGTGCTGGCGGTTGCGGTGTACAACCACTACAAACGCCTGCGCAACGGCGATACCAGCAACGGTATCGAGTTGGGCAAGAGCAACATCTTGCTGATTGGCCCAACCGGCAGCGGCAAGACTCTGCTGGCGGAAACGCTGGCGCGCTTCCTGGACGTGCCGTTCACCATGGCCGACGCCACCACGCTGACCGAAGCCGGTTACGTGGGCGAGGACGTGGAAAATATTATCCAGAAGCTGTTGCAAAAATGTGACTATGACGTGCAGAAAGCGCAGCGCGGCATCGTTTATATCGATGAAATCGATAAGATTTCCCGCAAGTCCGACAACCCGTCTATCACGCGTGACGTTTCGGGTGAAGGCGTGCAGCAGGCGCTGCTGAAGCTGATTGAAGGCACCATCGCCGCGGTTCCGCCGCAGGGCGGGCGCAAGCATCCGCAGCAGGAGTTCCTGCAGGTCGATACCTCCAAGATCCTGTTTATCTGCGGCGGCGCATTTGCTGGCCTGGATAAGGTGATCGGTCAGCGCGTCAACACCGGCTCCGGCATCGGCTTCGGCGCGACCGTCAAGGGCGAGTCCGAGAAGGCCACCGAAGGCGAACTGTTGCTGCAGGCCGAACCGGAAGACCTGATCAAGTTCGGTCTGATCCCTGAGTTCATCGGCCGTCTGCCGGTGGTGGCGACCCTGAGCGAGCTGAGCGAAGACGCGCTGATTCAGATCCTGAAAGAGCCGAAGAACGCTCTGACCAAGCAGTATCAGGCGCTGTTCAACCTGGAAGGCGTGGAGCTGGAGTTCCGTGACGAAGCGCTGAACGCCATCGCCAAGAAAGCCATGGCGCGCAAAACCGGCGCCCGCGGCCTGCGTTCCATCGTGGAAGGCGCGCTTCTCGATACCATGTACGATCTGCCGTCGATGGACAGCGTGGACAAAGTGGTGATCGACGAGTCGGTGATCGCCGGTCAATCCAAACCGCTGCTGATTTACGGCAAGCCGGAAGCCCAGGCGTCTGGCGAATAATTAGCCAGTTAAACCAGCGCGTTATCAGCAAAATGGGGGATTTCATCCCCCATTTCTTTTTCCTGCATTCTTGCCGTTGAATGTAAGAGATTCATCCCCATATACTCATTAACCAGATTTTATGAAACGTTAGATGCTTGCGTCTCATGAGATTCCCCCTCAACCTGGCGGAAATTAAACTAAGAGAGAGCTCTATGAACCCTGAGCGTTCCGAACGCATTGAAATCCCCGTTTTGCCATTGCGCGACGTGGTGGTTTATCCGCACATGGTGATCCCGTTATTTGTTGGCCGGGAAAAATCGATTCGGTGCCTCGAAGCCGCAATGGATCACGATAAGAAGATCATGCTGGTGGCACAGAAAGAGGCCTCAACGGATGAACCTGGCATTAACGACTTGTTCTCGGTTGGCACCGTAGCGTCGATCCTGCAGATGCTGAAGCTGCCGGACGGCACGGTAAAAGTGCTGGTCGAGGGGCTGCAGCGCGCACGCATCACTACGCTGTCCGACAGCGGTGAGCATTTTGCCGCGCAGGCGGAATACCTTGAATCGCCGGCTATCGACGAGCGCGAGCAAGAAGTGCTGGTGCGCACCGCGATCAATCAGTTTGAAGGCTATATCAAACTGAACAAAAAAATCCCGCCGGAGGTGCTGACGTCACTGAACAGCATCGACGACGCCGCGCGCCTGGCGGACACCATCGCCGCCCACATGCCGCTGAAACTCAGCGACAAACAGTCGGTGCTCGAGATGTCCGACATCACCGAGCGTCTGGAATACCTGATGGCGATGATGGAGTCGGAGATCGACCTGCTGCAGGTTGAGAAACGCATCCGCAACCGCGTCAAGAAGCAGATGGAGAAGAGCCAGCGCGAGTACTATCTGAATGAGCAGATGAAGGCGATTCAGAAAGAACTGGGCGAGATGGACGACGCGCCGGACGAGCACGAAGCGCTGAAGCGCAAGATCGATGCGGCGAAAATGCCGAAAGAGGCGCGCGAGAAAACCGAAGCGGAACTGCAAAAGCTGAAGATGATGTCGCCGATGTCGGCGGAAGCGACCGTGGTACGCGGCTACATCGACTGGATGCTTCAGGTGCCGTGGAACGCGCGCAGCAAGGTGAAAAAAGACCTGGTCAAGGCGCAGGAAGTGCTCGATACCGATCACTACGGCCTGGAGCGCGTCAAGGATCGCATCCTCGAGTACCTCGCGGTGCAGAGCCGCGTCAGCAAAATCAAAGGGCCTATCCTGTGTCTGGTTGGGCCGCCGGGCGTGGGTAAAACCTCGCTGGGGCAGTCGATCGCCAAAGCGACCGGGCGCCAGTACGTGCGCATGGCGTTGGGCGGCGTGCGTGACGAAGCGGAAATCCGCGGTCACCGCCGTACCTACATCGGATCGATGCCGGGCAAACTGATCCAGAAAATGGCCAAGGTTGGGGTGAAGAACCCGCTGTTCCTGCTGGATGAGATCGACAAGATGTCTTCCGACATGCGCGGCGATCCGGCTTCCGCTCTGCTGGAGGTGCTGGATCCGGAACAGAATGTGGCGTTCAACGACCACTACCTGGAAGTGGATTACGATCTGTCCGACGTGATGTTCGTCGCCACCTCCAACTCGATGAACATCCCTGCGCCGCTGCTGGACCGTATGGAAGTGATCCGTCTGTCGGGTTATACCGAGGACGAAAAGCTCAACATCGCCAAACAGCACCTGCTGCCGAAGCAGCTTGAGCGCAAC
This sequence comes from Serratia sp. CY52157, assembly GCF_052168495.1. Classification (NCBI taxonomy): domain Bacteria; kingdom Pseudomonadati; phylum Pseudomonadota; class Gammaproteobacteria; order Enterobacterales; family Yersiniaceae; genus Serratia; species Serratia sp. CY52157. The sequence goes on from NZ_JBJNMO010000002.1 coordinate 177,010, forward strand.
GCGCTGAAAAAAGGCGAGCTGACGGTCGACGACAGCGCCATCATTGGCATCATTCGCTTCTACACCCGCGAAGCCGGGGTGCGCAGCCTGGAGCGTGAAATCTCCAAACTGTGCCGTAAAGCGGTGAAAACGCTGCTGATGGACAAGAAGCGCAAGCACATCGAGATCAACGGCGACAACCTGAAGGACTACCTGGGCGTACAGCGCGTCGATTACGGCCGTGCGGATACCGAAAACCGCGTGGGCGAAGTCACCGGGCTGGCGTGGACGGAAGTGGGCGGCGATCTGCTGACCATCGAAACCGCCTGCGTGCCGGGCAAAGGCAAGCTGACTTACACCGGCTCTCTGGGTGAAGTGATGCAGGAATCGATTCAGGCGGCGCTGACCGTGGTGCGCGCGCGCGCGGAGAAATTGGGCATCAACGCCGATTTCTACGAGAAGCGCGACATCCACGTGCACGTGCCGGAAGGGGCGACGCCGAAAGACGGCCCAAGCGCCGGTATCGCGATGTGCACCGCGCTGGTCTCCTGCCTGACCGGCAACCCGGTACGCGCCGATGTGGCGATGACCGGCGAGATCACGCTGCGCGGCCAGGTGTTGCCGATCGGCGGCCTGAAAGAGAAACTGTTGGCGGCGCATCGCGGCGGCATCAAAACCGTGCTGATCCCTTACGAGAACAAGCGCGATCTGGAAGAGATCCCGGACAATGTCATCGCCGATCTGGAGATTCATCCGGTGCAGCGAATCGATGAAGTTTTGAACATTGCGTTGCAAAACCCGGCCTTCGGCGCACTGCCGGTAGCGGCAAAATAGTGACGAATCGCAAAAACCATTGATAAAACTTATACTGGCAAGCCATTTCGGACTTGCCAGTATTTTTTTGTACCGCTAAGTTAGATCTCTGTCGGCCCACGTTTTGCCACGCAGTCGGTGGCTTGCCAAGGTTCGATGGGATTGATATAACAGCTGCGCTGTCGCAACCGTAGGGATTTTTCGGTGCGACGATAGAATTCTAGAGGGGATGATAGAGTGAATAAGTCACAACTGATCGACAAGATTGCCGCAGGTGCTGATATTTCCAAAGCGGCAGCTGGACGTGCTTTAGACGCAGTAATCGCTTCCGTTACCGACTCTCTGAAAGCTGGGGATGACGTGGCTCTGGTTGGTTTCGGTTCCTTCACCGTGCGTGAACGTTCGGCTCGTACCGGCCGTAACCCGCAAACCGGTAAAGAAATCAAGATCGCGGCAGCCAAAGTGCCGGCCTTCCGTGCAGGGAAAGCGCTGAAAGACGCTGTAAACTGATTTGGCGTCTAACCGTTTAGCGTAACAGGGTTTTGTAATAAACAATCACCTGACGCAGCGGTGCTGGTAAGGTAAGATACAAGGCGCATCGGACTGATGCGCTTTTTTTATTTTTGTCGCAGGGAACGCGCCTGCACAAGGGTTGTTAATCCACATCACAGCGGAGTGTTGTCACACTATGATGGACAATTTACGCGCGGCTGCCAATCACGTCGTGCTCAAAATCATCCTGGCCCTGATCATCCTGTCATTCGTCCTGACCGGGGTGGGTAACTACCTGATCGGCGGCTCCGGCGATTATGCTGCGAAAGTAAATGGTCAGACGATCGAACGCGCTCAGCTGGAACAGGCTTTCCAAAGCGAGCGTAGCCGCATGCAGCAGCAGCTGGGTGACCAGTTCTCTGCGCTGGCCGGCAACGAAGGCTACATGCAGCAGATGCGCCGTCAGGTGTTGTCCCAGTTGATCGACAACATGCTGCTCGACCAATACGCCAAGAAGCTGGGCCTGGCGGTCAGCGACGATCAGATCAAGGACGCCATCCGCAAGGCGCCTTATTTCCAAACCAACGGCCAGTTCGATAACGCCAAGTACCTCGACCTGATCGGCCGTATGGGCTACACCGCCGACAACTTCGCGCAGTCGATGCGTCAGCAGCTGGTCAATCAGCAGTTGATTCAGGCCTTCGGCGAATCCGGCTTCGTGCTGCCGTCCGAATCGCAAGCCATGGCGGCGTTGGTGCTGCAGGAGCGCGACGTGCGTCTGGCGACTATCGATCTGAAGGCGCTGCAGGCGAAACAGAGCGCCGGCGACGACGAACTGAAGGCGTATTACGATCAGAACAAGAACAGCTTCATCGCCCCGGAGCAGGTGAAGGTGAGCTATATCCCGCTGGACGCCGCGTCCATGCAGGACAAGGTGAAAGTGAGCGAAGAGGACATCAGCGCTTACTACGACCAGCACAAGAGCAGCTACGGCCAGCCGGAGCGTAAAAACTACAGCGTGATCCAGCTGAAAACCGAGGCGGAAGCCAATGCGGCGCTGGACGAGCTGAAGAAGGGCGCCGATTTTGCCACGCTGGCGAAAGAAAAATCCACCGACATCATCTCACGCCGTACCGGCGGTGAACTGGGTTGGCTGGAGCCGGAAACTACCGCCGACGAGCTGAAGCAGGCTAACCTGACTGAAAAAGGGCAGCTGTCCGGCGTGGTGAAATCTTCCGTCGGCTACCTGATCGTGCGTTTGAACGACATCGAACCAGAGAAACTGAAGCCGCTGAGCGAAGTGCATGACGCTATCGCCAAGCAGGTGAAGCAGGAGAAAGCGGTAGATGCGTATTACGCGCTGCAGCAGAAGGTGAGCGAAGCGGCGACCAGCGACAACGAATCCCTGGCCTCGGCTGAAGAAGCGGCGGGCGTGAAAGCGGCGCAAACCGACTGGTTCACCCGCGACAATATCCCTGCGGCGCTGAACTTCAAGCCGGTGGTGCAGGCGATCTTCGACGGTTCGCTGATCGGCGAGAACGGCGCGCCGGGCAGTAACTCCGACGTGATCACCGTAGACGGCGACCGCGCCTTCGTGGTGCGCGTGAGCGGTCACAAGCCGGAAGGCATCGAGCCGTTCGACCAGGTAAAAGACCGCGTGGCGGATCTGGTGAAGCGCAACAAGGCGGTGCAGGAAGCGAAACTGCAGGGCGAGAAGCTGCTGGTTGAGCTGAAGCAGGGCAAGGGCGACGAGGCGATGAAAGCCGCCGGCCTGAGCTTTGGCGCCGTGCAGAAGATGGCGCGCGCGCCGGAAGACAGCCAGCTGGTGGAGAGCGTGTTCGCGCTGCCGCACCCGCAGGACGGCAAACCGGTGTACGGCATGTCGCAGGATCGCCAGGACAACGTGGTGCTGATCGCACTCGATGCGGTGAAGCCAGGCACGCTGCCGGAAGACGAAATGAAAACCTTCGTCGGCAAGATGGAAGAGGGCGCGACCGGCGTTTCCTTCGATTCGCTGCTGGCGAGCCTGCGTAAAGAAGCCAAAATTAAAATGGGCGCCGCTGAGCAACAGCCGCAGTAATCGCCGCATTTTTCTGCAACGCAGTGCAACAAACAAAGGCCGCTTTCGCGGCCTTTTCCACATCTGATATCCGCCGATTGCTGAATATCCGCCGCCGCGGCAAGGTAGCCGTGCTGTCACACACAAGGAGGATACAGCATGCAACATACAGAGAAAAAAACGTTATCAGGTTACCGTCATCACGTTAAAGCCGCGCTGGCCGCGCTGTTGTTATGCCTGGCGGTGCCGGCCGCCGCGGCGGATAAAGCCGATGCGCCGGCGCCGATGCTCTCAACCCCGACGAGCAATGGCGGGCAACAGGCGATGACCAAGGCGGCCGAAGAGACGGCGGTCAGCATCAATCAGGCCACCGCCGAACAGCTCGCAGCGGCTTTGAGCGGTGTCGGTCTGAAGAAGGCGGAAGGCATTGTGCGCTATCGCGAACAGAACGGGCCATTCACCCAGGTTGAGCAACTGCAGGAGGTGCCGGGCATCGGACCGGCGCTGTTCGAGAAGAACCGCACTCGGCTGAAAATGTGATCCCGGTCGCGGCTGCGCGGCAAAATGCCGCTGAGGCAATGGCGACTCTGCTACATTTTACAGGTCTTACCAGTTTGGCGCGTTGACCAAACGGGCGAGGGAGCCCACGCGGCTCCCTCTTTCTGTAATCACCAGGCAGGAGCGATCGTTCCCTATGCAAACCTTTATCAAAGTTCGCGGTTATCACCTTGATGTCTACCAGCACGTTAACAATGCCCGCTATCTGGAGTTTCTGGAGGAGGCGCGCTGGGAGTGGCTGGAAAACGAGGCAGGGTTCCGCTGGATGACGGAAAACAACATCGCTTTCATCGTGGTGAACATCAATATCAATTACCGCAGCCCGGCGGTATTGGGGGATAAACTGCGCATCGACAGCCAGATGGTGCAGCTCAACGGCAAAAGCGGGGTACTGAGCCAGAAGGTGACGCAGGATCCGGCGGGGACGCCGGTGGCCGACGCGCTGCTGACTTTCGTGTGCGTCGATCTGAAAACGCAGCGGGCGCTGCCGATTGAAGGGGAATTGCGCGAGCACCTGGAAGCGCTCACGCCCAAATAACATTCGCAGTCAGCTCACCGGCGGCGGAGGCTGCCGCCGTCGCTGCCTCAGGCCAGACCGGCCTTCTGTTTCAACGCCGCCATCACTTCCGCTTGGTTGGCGCGATATTGCGTCAGGCCATTGGCGCGCAGGTTGCAGGCGGCGCATTCGCCGCAGCCGTCACCCTTGATGCCGTTGTAGCAGGTCAGCGTATCCTGACGCACCCGATCCAGCTGCTGGTAATAGTCAGCCAGCGCCCAGGTTTCGGCCTTGTTCAGCCACATCAACGGCGTTTCGAAGCGGATATCGCGGGCGATGCCCAACACCACCGCCTGGTTCAGCGCTTTGACGAACTCGTCGCGGCAATCCGGGTAGCCGGAGAAGTCGGTTTCACACACGCCGGTGATCACCGCCTCCGCTTCCACCTGGTAGGCGTAGATCGCCGCCAGCGTCAGGAACAGGATGTTGCGGCCCGGCACGAAGGTGCTCGGCAGCGCGTTTTTCTGGTTGGGATCGTAGGCGGGAACCGGAATATTGTCGCGAGTCAGGCTGCTGATGGCCAGCTCATTGAGCAACGTCACGTCCAGCACCTTGTGCGCCTTGGCGCCGAGGGCCACCGACAGCTCCTGAGCCACTTCAATTTCGGCGCGATGGCGCTGGCCGTAATCGAACGTGACGCAGTGAACTTCGTCATACTGTTGCAATGCCTGGATCAAGCAGGTCGTGGAGTCTTGTCCACCGCTGAAAACGACAACCGCGCGCTTCATAAAATCACCTTTTTGGGCTTTGGCCATTCCCGATACACATTCGGGCGGCAGGATAAAAATTGCGTTGCGGCGACAATAGTAGCAGAAAGGGCCGTCAGGCGCAGGGCGGTTCGGCTCCGGTCGGTGCGTCATCCACCGGCGGCGGCAGCCACGCCTGGCAAAAATCGAACCAGCCATGGGCGGTCAGCGTCACGCCATGCATACGCGGCGGCGCGCTGATCTGATACTGGTAGTGGAACAGCGGCGTGATGATGGCGGCGGCCATCAGCTGTTGATAATAGGCCTGCAGCCGTTCGAAGCGCAGTGGCTGCGCCTGCAGCTGTTGGATCTCCCGCAGCGTCTCCTGTTGCTGCTGCCAGCGGCTTGCCGTCAGGATGCCGCGCCACAGCGAATCCTGCCGCAGCCAGCTCTCCAGCGTCGCCTCCGGCGCCTCGCCGATCAGGTTGTCCGCCAGCAGCAGGTCGGCCTGGGCGATCTGCGCCTCGCTTTGCCAGCGTTTGCCGGCGTAGTAACGCACTTCCAGCTCGCAGCCGTGCTGCGCGAGCAGCCGCTGTAGCGCGACCGTCACCGTTTCCAGCTCGACCGGCGGCCGATACAGCAATGTTAGCCGAGCGGGCAGCGGGACATCTTCTTCAATCCGTTGGCTGGGGATGCGCCAGCCGGGCAGCATTTCATGGCTGGGGGTGATCACGCTGTTGGGGATCGGCAGATGGCTGAGCAGGCCGGACTGCTGGATCAGCATCAGCAGCTTTTGCCCCTGGGCTTCGCTCAGCACGCCGTGGCGCAGGTTCAGCGCCAGATAACACCAGCCCAGGCTCATGCTGCGCTGCACCGGCCGGGCCTGCGCCAAATCGTCTTGCTGACCGATGGTGATGCGCACCGGATGCCGGCAGCTGGCGTCGGCGCCGGTGATGGGCAGATCGGGCGTGATCCAGTATTCGATGGTGTCCAGATACGGATGCTGCAGATGGTAACCGGCATGCTGTTCCAGCCTCACCAACTGCGGTTCATTCAACGCCAGTTTAAATGGGCCGGCGCCGATGGCCGGCAGTTCGGGGTGCGTCATCAGACAAGGCAGCTCCGCCAGCCGGTGTGCCAGCCAATAGTCCGGCAGGTGCAGGTCGAACTGAATGCACAGCGGATGAGGCAGGCTGACGTTCGCGACGCTGCTCAGGCTGGGTTGGCTGCGTGGATGGCCCAGCAGTTTTTCCAGCGTTTGCAGCAGTTGCTGGCCGGTCAACGGTTCGCCGTTGTGCCAGCGCAGCTGGCTACGCAAAAAGAACCGCCAGCGCAGGCCGCCATCGCTTATCTGCCAGTGGTGCGCCAGATCGGGCTGCGGCTCCGGGTTACCGGTCATCAGGCGCGTCAGCCCGGCGTGCAGGGTCGACACCAGATGTTGCTCGGCGCGGCCGGTCAGCGTGAGCGGATCGAGCGCCTCCAGCGTACGGTAATAGGGAATGCGCAGCGTCGGGCTGCCGGCTTGCCATTGCCCGCCGAGGTGCGGGCTGAGCAGATCCTGCAGGTGTTGCGGATCGAGCTGCGCCATCTCCAGCGCCCCCTGATGATTGCCCTGTTGCAACAGCTGCTGCAACAGCTGCGCGCGCAGCTCATCCGGTGTTTTCAGGCAGTGCAGGCTGGCGCGTTTGCCGCGGCCGGGCTGAGAATGCCAGCTCAGCCAGCCCTGATCCTGCAGCTGCTGCACCAGCGTGCGGGCATGGCGTTCGCTGCAGTAGAACATTGCCGCCAGCTCGCCGATGGTCACGGCGACCGGCGCGTTGCCGAGCTGTTGATACAGGCGTTGATATTGGCTGAGACGGTGAACCAGGCGCATGAGCAGAAATCCGGAACAGTTTTCCCAAATTGTTCACTATTACTTCCGCAAATACCATCCCATACTGCACTGATTGTAATCGCGTTCACATTCATGAGGTCTTTATGTATCGCCTGGCGGCTTTCGATATGGACGGCACGCTGTTGATGCCGGATCACCGGGTTGGCCCGGAAACGCTGGCGGTGCTGAACCAGCTGGTGGAGCGGGAGATGGTGGTGACGTTCGCCACCGGGCGGCACTACCTTGATGCGCAGCCGATCATGGCGCAGCTGGGGCTGCAGGGCTATCTGATCACCGGCAACGGCACGCGGGTGTATGACAACCGTGGCCAACAGCTGCACGCCACCGATCTGCCGGCGGAGATCGCCGAAGAGGTGCTGCATCATCATTGGCGCACCCGCGCCAGCATGCACGTGTTCCGCGACGAAGGTTGGCTGACCGAGTTCCCCGCGCCGGAAGAGATGCTGCAGGCGCACCACCTGAGCGGCTTTCGTTTCCAACTGGCTGACGTGCGCCGCTTACCGGCGTTCGGCAACAGCAAGGTGTGCTTTGTCGCACCGCATGAGGCGTTGCTGGAATTGCAGGTGCAGCTGCGGGCGCAGCTGGGCGGCGAGGCCGATCTGTGTTTCTCCGCTTACGATTGCCTGGAGGTGCTGCCGCTCGGTTGCAACAAGGGCGCGGCGCTGGACCGGCTGAGCCGTCACCTGGGATTGACGATGGCCGACTGCATGGCGTTCGGCGATGCGATGAACGACAAAGAGATGCTGGGCGCGGTGGGACACGGCGTGGTGATGGGGAACGCCCTGCCGCAGCTGAAATCCCTGCTGCCGCAGCTGCCGGTTATCGGCCACTGCCAACAACAGGCGGTGGCTCATTATTTACAACATTGGCTGCGTTCACCTTGCCTCACCTATTCCCCCGAATAATGAGGTTCTCCTTACAGCCGGCCGGGTATGACTACCCGGCTTTTTTTTACGTTGCGCCCGGCGTTACAAATCCGCCAGCTGCGCCAGATACGGTTGCAGATCGCCAATGTTGTTGCTGACCCACTCCGGGTTGTAATAGGTATCGAGGTAGCGCTCGCCGCTGTCGCACAGCAGGGTGACGATCGCCCCTTGCTCGCCGTTTTCCCGCATCTGCTTCGCCAATTGCAGCGCGCCCCAGACGTTGGTACCGGTGGAGGCACCGACCTTGCGGCCGAGCACGGCCTCCAGCCAGTGAATGGTGGCGACGCTGGCGGCGTCCGGCACCCGCAACATGTTATCGACCACCGAAGGGATGAACGACGGCTCGGCGCGTGGGCGGCCGATGCCTTCGATACGGCTGCCGCAGCTGCCGATCAGGGTGCGATCACCGTGGTGGAAGCAGTCATAGAACACCGAGTTTTCCGGATCGACCACCGTCAACCGGGTGTCGTGCCCCTGATAACGGATATAGCGCCCCAGCGTGGCGGAGGTGCCGCCGGTGCCGGCGCTCATCACGATGTGTTTCGGCACCGGGAAGGGTTCGCGCGCCATCTGGCGGAAGATGCTGTCGGCGATATTGTTGTTGCCGCGCCAGTCAGTGGCGCGCTCGGCGTAGGTGAACTGATCCATATAGTGGCCGTTCAGCTCTTTCGCCAGCTGTTCGGAAGCGGCGTAGATCTGGGCGGCGTGATCGACGAAGTGACAGCGGCCGCCGTAAAAGGCGATCTGTTCTACCTTGCGGCGTGCGGTGCAGGACGGCATCACCGCGATGAACGGCAGACCGATCAGCCGCGCGAAGTAGGCTTCGGACACCGCCGTGCTGCCGGAAGAGGCCTCGATGATGGTGGTGTTCTCGGTGATCCAGCCGTTGCACAGGCCGTAAAGGAACAGCGAGCGCGCCAGGCGGTGTTTCAGGCTGCCGGTCGGGTGGGTGCTCTCATCTTTCAGGTACAGGCAGATGCCGGGAAACGCCGGCAGGTTCAGGCGAATCAGGTGCGTATCGGCGGAGCGTTGAAAATCCGCTTCTATTTCACCGATAGCATATTTTACCCAAGAGTTTGTCATGATTTGGCCTCAGAATAGGGGGCTGATTTATGGCGTAGCATAGCCTGTCGGCAGGAAAAAAGGATTGCCATTTTCCCTGTTTAATCGCCTAATGGGAGAAAATTTTTCTCCAGGTGGCCGCCATGTTAGATAAAACAGACCGTAAGCTGCTGTGCATGCTGCAGCAAGATTGCACCCAGTCGCTGCAGGCGCTGGCCGATGCGGTTAATTTGACCTCTACGCCGTGCTGGAAGCGCCTGAAGCGTCTGGAAGACGAAGGCTATATCCGCGGCCGGGTGGCCTTGTTGGATAACGAAAAGCTTGGCCTGGGGCTGACGGCGTTCGTACTGATCAAGACCCAACAGCACAGCAGCGAGTGGTATCAGGCGTTTGTGCAGCTGACCAGCCAGATGCCCGAGGTGCTGGCGTTCTACCGTATGGCGGGAGAGTACGACTACCTGATGCAGGTCGAAGTGGCGGACATGAAAAGTTACGACGGTTTTTACAAGCGCCTGGTGAACGGCGTGCCGGGCCTTATCGACGTCACCTCGAGCTTTGCCATGGAAAAAATCAAATACACCACCGCGCTGCCGGTGCCGGAGTGAAAAGTTCACCGGACGGGCGGCTCAACGGTGGTATCCTGCTCCGTTGAAGCGGAAAAAGAGACAAACCTCATAAAACCCTGGAATCAAACTGCGTGAGATTATTTGCACAAATCGGCTGGTACTTCCGCCGGGAGTGGCGCCGCTACCTGGGCGCGGTGGTATTGCTGATCGTCATCGCCATCCTGCAACTGCTGCCGCCTAAACTGGTCGGCATCATCGTGGACGGCGTCACCGAAAAACAGATGTCCACCGGCGTGCTGTTGGCCTGGCTCGGGCTGATGATCGGCACCGCGATCGTCGTTTACCTGCTGCGCTATGTGTGGCGGGTGCTGCTGTTCGGCGCTTCCTACCAGCTGGCGGTCGAGCTGCGCGAAAACTTTTACCGTCAGCTCAGTCGGCAGAACCCGGCGTTCTACCTGCGCCACCGCACCGGCGATCTGATGGCGCGCGCCACCAACGACGTGGATCGCGTGGTGTTCGCCGCCGGTGAAGGCGTGCTGACGCTGGTGGATTCGCTGGTGATGGGGTTGGTGGTGCTGGTGGTGATGAGCACCCAAATCAGCTGGCAGCTGACGGTGTTGGCGTTAATCCCGATGCCGCTGATGGCGATCGCCATCAAATATTACGGCGATCAGCTGCACCAGCGCTTTAAATCGGCGCAGGCGGCGTTTTCCAGCCTCAACGATCAGGCGCAGGAAAGCATGACCAGCATCCGCATGATCAAGGCCTTCGGGCTGGAAGATCACCAATCCAACCGCTTCGCCGACGTCGCGGCGCAGACCGGCGCCAAGAACATGCACGTGGCGCGGGTGGATGCGCGCTTCGATCCGACCATTTATATCGCCATCGGCGCTTCTAACCTGCTGGCCATCGGCGGCGGCAGCTGGATGGTGGTGAACGGTTCGCTGACGCTCGGGCAACTGACCAGCTTTGTGATGTACCTCGGCCTGATGATCTGGCCGATGCTGGCGCTGGCCTGGATGTTCAACATCGTCGAGCGCGGCAGCGCGGCCTACAGCCGTATCCGCAGCCTGCTCGACGAGGCGCCGGCGGTGCAGGACGGCCCGCAGGCGTTGCCGGCCGGGCGCGGCGTGCTGGAGGTGGATATCCGCGCGTTCCACTACCCGGAAAACCCGCACCCGGCGCTGCATGACGTGGCGCTGACGTTGAAGCCGGGGCAGATGCTGGGGCTGTGCGGGCCGACCGGGGCCGGTAAGTCGACATTACTGTCGCTGATCCAGCGGCAGTTCGACGTCGACCAAGGACAGATCCGCTATCACGGCCTGCCGCTTCCGCAGGTCAGGCTCGACGACTGGCGTTCGCGGCTGTCGGTGGTGAGCCAGACGCCGTTCCTGTTCTCCGATACCGTGGCGAACAACATCGCGCTGGGCCAGCCGGGGGCGACGCAGGCGCAGATTGAACAGGCGGCGCGGCTGGCCAGCGTCCATGAGGACATTCTGCGGCTGCCGCAGGGCTATGACACCGAAGTGGGCGAACGCGGCGTGATGCTGTCGGGCGGCCAGAAACAGCGCATCTCCATCGCGCGCGCGTTGCTGCTGGATGCGGAGATCCTGATCCTCGACGATGCGTTGTCGGCGGTGGACGGCCGTACCGAGCACCAGATCCTGCACAACCTGCGCAGCTGGGGGCAAGATCGCACGGTGATCATCAGCGCGCACCGGCTGTCGGCATTGACCGAAGCCAGCGAAATCCTGGTGATGCAGCACGGCGGCGTGGCGCAGCGCGGCGATCCGGCGGCGCTGGCGGCGCAGCCGGGCTGGTATCGCGATATGTACCGTTATCAGCAGCTGGAAGCGGCGCTGGACGAAGCACCGGAAAACGGCGAGGAGGCGTTGGCCGATGAATAAAGTGCAAAAGCTGTGGCCGACGCTGAAGCGGCTGCTGGCCTACGGCTCGCCGTACCGCAAACCGCTGGGGGTGGCGGTGCTGATGCTGTGGGTGGCGGCGGCGGCGGAAGTCGCCGGGCCGATCCTGGTCAGCTATTTTATCGATAATTACGTCGCCAAAGGGCAACTGCCGCTGATGATTGTCGGCGGGCTGGCGGCGGCCTACATTCTGCTGGAGCTGCTGGCGGCGGCGCTGCACTACTTCCAGGCGCTGCTGTTCAACCAGGCGGCGGTAGGCGTGGTGCAGCGGCTGCGTACCGACGTGATGGACGCCGCGTTGCGCCAGCCGCTCAGCGCCTTCGACACGCAACCGGTCGGGCAATTGATCTCGCGCGTCACCAACGACACCGAAGTGATCAAGGATCTGTACGTGATGGTGGTCTCCACGGTGCTGAAAAGCGCCGCGCTGATCGGCGCTATGCTGGTGGCGATGTTCAGCCTCGACTGGCGCATGGCGTTAGTGGCTATCTGCATCTTCCCGGCGGTGTTCGTGGTGATGGGCATCTATCAATATTACAGCACGCCGATTGTGCGCCGGGTGCGCAGTTATCTGGCGGACATCAACGACGGTTTCAACGAAGTGATCAATGGCATGGGCGTGATCCAGCAATTCCGCCAGCAGGTGCGCTTCGGCGAGCGCATGAGCGCCGCCAGCCAGTCGCACTATCTTGCGCGCATGCAGACCCTACGGCTCGACGGGTTTCTGCTGCGGCCGCTGCTCAGTCTGTTTTCGGCGCTGGTGCTGTGCGGCCTGTTGATGCTGTTCGGCTTCAGCGGCGAAGGCGTGATTGGCGTCGGCGTGCTCTATGCCTTCATCAACTACCTGGGGCGTTTGAACGAACCGCTGATCGAGTTGACGTCACAACAGTCGATCCTGCAGCAGGCGGTGGTGGCCGGCGAACGTATTTTCGAACTGATGGATCGCAGCCAGCAAAGCTACGGCGCAGACGATCGTCCGTTGGCCGGCGGCAGCATCGACATCACCGATCTGAGCTTCGCCTACCGTGCGGATAAAAAGGTGCTGCAGCATATTTCGCTGGCGGTGCCCTCACGCGGCTTCGTGGCGCTGGTTGGCCACACCGGCAGCGGCAAGAGCACGCTGGCTAACCTGCTGATGGGCTATTACCCGGTCAGCGAAGGGGAAGTGCGTCTCGACGGCCGTCCGCTCTCCAGCCTGTCGCACCGCACGCTGCGCCAGGGCGTGGCGATGGTGCAACAGGATCCGGTGGTGATCGCCGATTCGGTGCTGGCCAACGTGACGCTGGGGCGCAACATCGATGAAGAAGCCGTCTGGCGGGCGCTGGAAACGGTGCAGCTGGCGAGTCTGGTGCGCGGCTTCCCGCAGGGTATCCATACCCGGCTGGGGGAGCAGGGCAATAACCTGTCGGTCGGGCAGAAACAGCTGCTGGCGATGGCGCGGGTATTGGTGCAGGCGCCGCAGATCCTGATCCTCGACGAGGCGACCGCCAACATCGACTCGGGCACCGAGCAGGCTATCCAGCGGGCGCTGCGCGTGATCCGCGAGCACACCACGCTGGTGGTGATCGCTCACCGCCTCTCGACGATCGTCGATGCCGATTCCATTCTGGTGCTGCATCGCGGCCAGGCGGTGGAGCAGGGCAACCATCAACAGCTGCTGGCGCAGCAGGGGCGCTACTACCAGATGTATCAGCTGCAGCTGGCGGGCGAGCAGTTGGCGGAAGCGGTGCGCGACGAGAGCCAACCCGCCTGATCCCACGGGCCGCGATCGCGGCCCTTATTTTTCCCCAACGCACCACAAGCAGGCAACTCCGCCAGGCTACGCCCCCTTTCTGCACTTTTTCGACGCGACGCGCACCAAATCAGTGCGCATTATTTAACCCATTCAAGGTATCGGTACTGCACCGCGCCGCGGCGGCGCCCGCGTGCCCGCTAATCCGCTGAATCGCCATGCAAAATAAAATTTGGCACAGCCCTTGCTACATATGAGGCGTACCGGGGTGAGTTTGGGCTTAATTCGTGGAGAGGCAATATGAAGCTGGTGACCGTGGTAATCAAACCGTTCAAGCTGGAGGACGTGCGCGAGGCCTTGTCCTCCGTGGGCATTCAGGGGTTGACCGTAACCGAAGTGAAGGGCTTTGGCCGCCAGAAAGGGCACGCCGAGCTGTATCGCGGCGCCGAATATAACGTCAATTTCCTGCCCAAGGTCAAAATCGATATCGCCATCGCCGACGATCAGTTGGATGAAGTGGTTGATGTCATTAGCAAAGCCGCCTACACCGGCAAAATCGGCGACGGCAAAATTTTCGTTGCCGAATTGCAACGCGTGATCCGTATTCGCACCGGCGAAACCGACGAATCGGCACTGTAACCGCGAACTCAGTTAAGTGATGGGGATGATTGATAATGAAAAGACTGTTATCCATGTTGGGCCTGAGTTCGGTAACCCTGGTTCCTTCTTTGGCCCTGGCCGCCCCGGCGGTCGCCGATAAGGCCGACAACGCCTTTATGATGATCTGCACCGCGTTGGTGCTGTTCATGACGCTGCCCGGCATCGCGCTGTTTTACGGCGGCCTGCTGCGCGGCAAAAATGTGCTGTCGATGCTGACGCAGGTTACCGTCACCTTCGCGCTGGTCTGCGTGCTGTGGGTGCTGTATGGCTACAGCCTGGCGTTCAGCGAAGGCAATGCGGTGTTCGGCGGATTCCAGACGGCGATGCTGAAAGGCATCGGCATCGACAGCGTCACCGGCAGCATCAGCCAGATGATCCATGTCGCTTTCCAGGCCTCCTTCGCCTGCATTACCGTGGCGCTGGTGGTAGGGGGCTTCGCCGAACGCATTCGCTTCTCGGCGGTGCTGATCTTCGCGATCGTGTGGTTCACCCTGTCTTACCTGCCGATCGCGCACATGGTGTGGGGCGGTGGCTATCTGGCCACCGACGGTGCGCTGGACTTCGCCGGCGGCACCGTGGTGCACATCAACGCCGCCAGCGCCGGGCTGATCGGCGCCTATCTGCTCGGCAAACGCGCCGGCTTCGGTAAAGAGGCGTTCAAACCGCATAACCTGCCGATGGTGTTTACCGGCGCGTCCATCTTGTATATCGGCTGGTTCGGCTTTAACGCCGGTTCCGCCAGCGCGGCTAACGGCATCGCGGCCTTGGCATTCCTGAACACTGTGGTGGCTACTGCGGGCGCCATTCTGTCCTGGACCTTCGCCGAGTGGGTGCTGCGCGGTAAGCCTTCGCTGTTGGGCGCCTGCTCCGGCATGATCGCCGGGCTGGTTGCCGTTACGCCGGCGGCGGGCACCGTGGGCGTGGGCGGCGCGTTGATCATCGGCCTGGTGGGCGGCGTCGCCGGCCTGTGGGGCGTAGTGACGTTGAAAAAATGGCTGAAAGTGGACGACACCTGCGACGTGTTCGGCGTGCACGGCGTGTGCGGCATCGTCGGCTGTCTGCTGACCGGCGTGTTCACCGCTTCTTCCCTCGGCGGCACCGGCTATGCCGAAGGGGTGACGATGGGGCATCAGGTGTGGATCCAACTGCTGAGCGTCGTGATTACGCTGGTGTGGTCAAGCGTCGCTGCCTTTATCGCCTTCAAGATCGCGGGCGCGATGGTGGGGCTGAGAGTGCCGGAAGAGCAGGAGCGCGAAGGGTTGGACGTCAACAGCCACGGCGAGAGCGCCTACAACCAGTAAGACTCGAAGCAGGGCAGTGCGCTAAATACGAAAATAATGATGAAGCAAAAAGGGGCGATGGAAACATCGCCCCTTTCTTTATGCCGTAAATCAGGCGTCGCGTTGGCGAATCACCCCTTCCTGTACGGTGGTGGCGACCAGCACGCCGTCGCGGGTGTAGATCTGGCCGCGCACAAAGCCGCGTGCGCCGGAGGCGGAGGAGCTTTCCACCGCGTACAGCAGCCAATCATCCATGCGGAACGGGCGGTGGAACCACATCGAATGGTCGATGGTGGCCACCTGCATGCCCGGCTCGAGGAAGCCGACGCCGTGCGGCTGCAGCGCCGTCGGCAGGAAGTTAAAGTCCGATGCGTAGCCCAGCAGATATTGGTGGATGCGCGCATCGTCCGGCATGCTGCCGTTGGCGCGGAACCACACGTAGCGATGCGGTTCTTCCACGCTGCCCTTCAACGGGTTGTGGAATTTCACCGGGCGCATTTCGATCGGTTTCTGACCGATAAATTTTTCGCGTACTTTGGTCGGCAGCATCGGCGCCAGCTTCTGAGCAATCTCTGATTCGGACAGCAGCCCTTCCGGCGGCGGGACGTCCGGCATCTGGTTCTGGTGCTCGAAACCTTCTTCCGGGCTCTGGAAGGAGGCGGTCATATAGAAGATAGGTTTGCCGTGCTGGATGGCGCTGACGCGGCGGGCGCTGAAGCTGTTGCCGTCGCGCAGGGTTTCCACGTCGTAGACGATCGGCTTGCTGCTGTCGCCCGGGCGCAGGAAGTAGCTGTGGAACGAGTGCACGCTGCGCTCGTCCGGCACCGTCTGTTTGGCGGCGTACAGCGCCTGGCCGACCACTTGCCCGCCGAACACCTGGCGCAGCCCCAGATCTTCGCTTTGGCCGCGGAACAGCCCTTCTTCGATTTTCTCCAGATCCAACAGATCGAGGAGGTTTTGCAATGCCTGGCTCATAAAATTGTTACCTTTCTAATAATCATTTTGCGCAGTGTGCGGAATATCACGGCGCGGCGTCAATATGTTGCGTTAAAGGGCCGATGAGAATGCTCTTAATAGTGAGCGCATTGGGCTGGCTAAGTGATTAATAGGCGGGGCAAAGTGGATTTATCAGTGTTTTGTGCTAAGTTTAATGAGTGAGGTGGTGAAAGCCACCAACGTGTTGATAATAAAAAAGGAGACCGATCCATGAAACTCTGGCAAATCGTAGGCGGTGCCGCAGCACTGACGATCACGCTGGCAGGATGCGCGCAAAAGAGTGCTGATGTGCCTACACCGGCGGCCGGCAACCCGGCGGCCGGCAACCCGGCGGCTGCGCAAACGCAGATTCAGGGGCCGGCGGTGACAGGTTCGGTTAATATACGTCAGCGCATTGCGCTGCCGCCGGACGCCGTACTGACTGTCACCCTCTCTGATGCCTCGCTGGCGGATGCGCCGTCCAAAGTGATTGCACAGCGCGCGATACGTACCGAAGGGCAACAAGCGCCGTTCAACTTTACGCTGCCGTACAACCCGTCTGATATCCAACCGAATGCGCGCATCATTCTGAGCGCGGCGGTGACGGTCAACGGGCGACTGATGTTCATTACCGACACGATCCAGGAAGTGGTTAACCGCAACGGCACCCGCGCCGATCTGCTGCTGGTTCCGGTGCAGGGCGTGCCGATGCAGGCTGCGCCAAGCGCGATGCAGTAATTCTGCTGCGGTACGGCAAGACCCAATCAACAGCCTTTGCGCTTCGGCCAAAGGCTGTTTTGTTTTACCAGCGCCAGCCGTAGCGATCGAAATCGACCGTGCTGTGCGGGCCGAAAATAATTCCCTCCGCCAGCAATGCCTGCCGTTGCCGTTGAAAATCCTCCCCCTGTTGCGAGATTTGCCCGTGCCGGTTGATTACGCGGTGCCACGGCAGCGTGCTGCCTTCCGGCAAACGCCGCAGCACGCCGCCGACCTGACGCGCGGCGCGCGGCGAACCGGCCAGACGGGCGACTTCACCGTAGGTGGTGACTTTGCCGTACGGAATAGCGGCCACGATATGGAATACCCGCTGGCTGAAAGAGGCGTCTTCTGGTTGCATGTTGCAGTTCCTGCGCGAGTCAAAACCCAGGCGGAGAGTGTGCCACAATGCAGGTGGGCAAGAAAACAGCGGTTGGCCCCGGTTGGCTTGCTATTTGATGGGGCATCGCCGATAATGCCCACCGCTTCGGAGTACAGAAGCCGTCAATGGGGGCCCTGTTGGTTCTCCCGCAACACTAACTTGTGAACTCGGTCAGGTCCGGAAGGAAGCAGCCGCAGCAGGTGACGTGTGTGCCGGGATGTAGCTGGCAGGGTCCCCACCCATTTGCGTCCCGCAAAACGCTCTTCCCCGTTATTCATCAAGTCGATACGCTGAACAGGCGTTACTTTCACGTCGCGATCGCGAAGCGTGTCCTCTGCACCGTTTTAGCCTTTATCCCCCTGATAGAAATGTATTGTTGCCAACAGATCCGATGACGGCGAAAAAATAACGCGTATACCGCCATTTGTGGGACAAATAAGGATGGAGAGATGGGGAAAATTCTTAAAGTTGCGCACCTGTTGGGATGACGTTAGTATTGTTTTTTCTCTGTGCGAAAAAACTATCCGCGCTTAGCGGCGGTCGTCGAACTGGCTCAATAAGTTTAAATAATAACCCGTGTGCGCTGTCAGGCTAAACATGATTTATATCATTGATAAAGATATTACATTTAATACTGAAAACGGTTCATTGAAAAGTTTAAAGAAGGGGCGGGAAGTTTTCTTATCCAGCGTCAATGCCAGAGTATTCAAATGCTTGCTTGAACACGGCCATGAGACGGTGAGCCGCGAGACGCTGTTGCAGCAGGTTTGGACCGATCACGGCTTGAGCGCCTCTTCCGCGACGTTAAATCAATATATCAGCCTGACCCGACGCGCATTGACGTCTGTCGGTTTCAACGAGCGCCTCATCGTTACCCTATCCAAAAAGGGGTATAGACTTAATCGAATAATACCTGTCGACCGACTGCGGATTGATTTACCCGAGCCCCCTCAGCTTGCCGATGCCGCGGTGACGTTGGCGTCACCTGCCGCAACGACAAAAAACACCCATCACTATTTTTTTATTCTGCTGCGCAGTTTATCGATCGTCGTACCCTTATCTTTTCTGGCGCTGTGCTTCATCTATTACAAGCACCATCGCGACAGTGAAAAGAAGCAGGTATTGTCCTACGTCGGCACGGTGAACGGTTGCCCGATCTACTATGCCGGCCATTTTTTGGCGAATCACCAGGACGGCTACTTGCAGTTTCTGGTCAGGAAAGATTTGTATGGCCGGCATTGCCGATCCGGCGAGGTCGTCATTACCAAGGTTAACCGTTCTCAAAATGCCAATGAAGACAGCGGACGCCAGTTTATCGCCAAATGCACGAAGGACAGTGCGGCTGTTTTGCATAACTGTGAGAGCGAGTACATTCGGGCATGGAAAAAAAGTTAAATATTCTGTCAGCCACGCTGGTCGGCCTGTGCGTGTTGACCGGCAGCGTGATGTATTCCCTGATACGCAGCCATCATGACTTCAGTGATTTTTCCTGTGAAGCGAACGCCACGTTCAATTATTTCAATTCACTGGACGCGCAGGCGGCCCATAACGACATTCAGCTGTCGCTGAAAATAAACTACATCTTTTTGTCCGGCGATAAGGGCGTGATGGTCCTGTCGGGGTTAGCCAACGACGGTGAAAAGAAATACTTCGTCAATCGGCGGGTTAACTTCAGCTATGTTTCGCAGGGGAGTTTTTATCGATTTCAGTACGGCGAGGTCAACTATTCGCCGCGTGATACCTTACCGGAAGAGATTTATACCTACTTTTTCAGCAATGAGTCGACGTTTTATCATATTCGCAGCATTGATAAAAACACGTTGATGTTTAGCAATGCCTATTCGCCGATGTTCTTATGCAATATTGAATCCTGACGTTTACTTTATTGCCCCTCCGATAAAGATGTATTTTATTTGCCGTTTATAGCGTTCCGCCGTCTTTTTAGCGCACAACTAATAACATGAGTTATTATCGGTCATTGTCTATTTTTCGCATCACTAATCGAATTTAATGGCGGTTCACTTATTTTATAAATTCTTCTATCACTATGTTTTTAAATGACTTAATGGCTTTAAGTTTGTGTTGTTTTGTTAGATTAATTTTATATTGTTTATTTTAAATAAATAAGTTGCATGAATATTTTTAACATGATTAATTGAGCCAGCTCTTAACACGGCGAATCACTTATTTGCGTTGAAAATGCATCTGCCGCATGCGTGCAAAGGTAATGGCACAGGGAGCCTTTGGACTTCATTAAACTGATAGGCGAGAGATGGACATACATAGCATTGCCCTGAACGAGACTCTGTTGGAAAATGAGTTGGTGATCTTAAACAACAATGAAAAGACGCTGTTATTTAAAAAAGAGAATGTGCTCATCGAAATGACCGAATTGCAGCGGCGTTTCATGCTGTGCCTGTTGAGTGGCATCTATAAGAAAAATGACATTATACGCGCAGTCTGGTTCTGCAACCATGAGACCATCAGCGACAATAACTATTATCAAATGATATTCCAATGCCGCGCTTTGCTCTCCCGCCACGGTATTCCGGGCGAGGTGATCAAAACCATTCCCCGATTTGGCGTGATGCTGAGTTTCCAGGCCTGCGAACGCGCGAATACGCGGGAGCAATGCTTGGCACCGGCGGCTAATAAACAGCGGCGAACGTGGCTGGATGCCGTGAATTATAAAGTGGCGCTGGCCATCACGCTGCTGTTTTCCGTGGCGATGGTGTTGGGCATTTCCGCTTAGCGTTGGCGCCGTTGAATAACCGGGGGGCCAGTGAGCAAGCGGTTAATAGACTTTTTTATTCTACTTTTCTTCCTGGCTAATTTGACGTTCATGCTTTCTCAGGTGTGGCGAATGATAACCGTGAATAACGAACCCGTTGAGCCGCACCTTGAAAGTGGGCGTGAGCAAGTGCGCCATGGCGTCTTTCCCCAGGAAGATGACATCGAGAAAATTAACGACGCACACTGGTTTGGCCGCTATCAGGCGGCGAAAAGCGGCGAAAAGGCGCGCGGGTATAAGGTCGGCGAGTGGGCGATCGGCGCCGAGCTGCTGGCTAACGCGCCGGAGGCCGCGGCGCTCGGCAAGATAACCGGTCTGCTGTTCAGTGATAACGCCGAAAAAAGCCTGGTTATCGTGGAACATGGCGGTAAGCAAACCGGGTATGGCGTTGGCGATCGGCTGGTCGGCAGCAATGCCGTTATCGTGCGGATATTAAAAAACAAAATACTGCTCGATGAAAACGGTTATTACGCCGCGCTGACGTTTAAAGAGTAGCCGGCGCGCCGCTTCGGCGTAGGGTGTTTTACAGCATAAGGCAACACTGTGATGACGCATTTTATTTTTCGTTCCCGCGCAGGCTGGAGCGCCGGTTTATGGCGCGCGTTAGCGGCGGTGGCCGTCATGATTGCCCTGGGGGGCCTGGCGCGTGCGGAGCAATTCTCCGCCAATTTCAAAGGCACGGACATTCAGGAATTTATCAATACGGTCAGTAAAAACCTGAGCAAGACCATCATTATCGATCCGGCGGTGAAAGGTAAGGTTACGGTGCGCAGCTACGAACAGCTCGACGAGAAGCAATATTACCAGTTCTTTCTCAATGTGCTGGACGTCTACGGCTATACGGTCATCGGCATGCCCAACAATGTCCTGAAGGTGATCGCCGCCAAAGAGGGAAAAAGAGCCGCGCTGTCGCAAAGCGGCGGCGAGGCGATCGCCGAAGGGGATGAAGTGGTGATGCGCGTGGTGCCGCTGCGCAATATCGCGGCCAAAGACGTTTCGCCGATCTTGCGCCAGCTTAACGACAGCATCGGCGTGGGCAGCGTGGCGCATTACGAGCAGGGCAATGCGCTGTTGATCACCGGCCGAGCCGGGGTGGTCAACGGCCTGCTCGACCTTGTCAGGGAGATGGATCAGGACGACGGCAATCAGGTCGAGACCTTCGCGCTGAAGCATGCGGCGGCGCCGGAGATCGCGCGGATGGTGAACGAACTGTTTCGCGAAGAGGGCAAACGACGTATGGCCGGGGCAGGCTCGCTGCGGCTGGTGGCGGATGAGCGCACCAACAGCGTGATGATCGCCGGGGACGATCGGGCCCGCGAACACGCCAAAGAACTGATTGAGCAGTTGGATAACAAGAGTGTCATCCAAGGCAATACCCAGGTCATTCCGCTCAAATACGCCAAGGCGCAGAGCCTGGTCGAGGTGCTGACCGGCGTGAGCGCGGGCCTGCAAAACGAGAAAGAGAGCGCCGCCGCCAACGTGGCGCTGTTGAAAAATGTGGTGATCAAGGCCGATGAGCAGACCAATGCGCTAATCATCACCGCCGCGCCGGACGTGATGCGCGATCTGGAGGCGGTGGTCGCCAAGCTGGATGTACGGCGCGCGCAGGTGCTGGTCGAAGCGGTGATCGTCGAAGTGCAGGATGGGCAGGGGCTGAACATCGGCGTGCAGTGGGCCAACAAATACGGCGGCGGCACGCAGTTCGCCGGCCAGGCGCCCGGCATCTCGGCGGGGTTCGAAAACGGCATGAGCGATGTGTTCGGCAAGGCCAACGGCCTGATGACCGGTTTCTACAGCGGCAACTGGGGCGTATTACTGTCCGCCATCGCCAGCAACAACCAAAACAATATCCTGGCTACGCCGAGCATCGTTACGCTCGATAACGCCGAGGCGGAGTTCAGCGTCGGGCAGGATGTACCGATCCTCACCGGTTCGCAAACCACCAACAGCGATAACGTCTTCAATACCGTGTCGCGCAAAACGGTGGGCATCAAGCTCAAGGTCAAACCGCAGATCAATCAGGGCCAGTCCGTGCTGATGCAGATCGAGCAGGAGGTCTCCAGCGTTGCCGACAGCGCCGGCGCCACGCCGGATTCGTTGGGGGCGACCTTCAATATCCGCACGGTCAACAACACGGTACTGGTGGACAGCGGTGAGACCGTGGTGGTGGGCGGGCTGCTGGACAAGTCCAACTCGGAGCTGGAGAGCAGCGTGCCGATCCTGGGCAAGATCCCGCTGGTGGGGGCGCTGTTTCGCTCGAACGCCATCAAAGCGAGCAAGCGTAATTTGATGCTGTTTATCCGCCCGACCATCATTCGCAGCACCGAGGGGTATGCCCGGCAGAGCCAACGCAAGTTAGGCAAGTTCGACGCCGAGCAGCAGGACGATCGTGAGCTGAATAACGCACTGCGCAGCGAGATCGCCGGCGATAAGAAGGCGGTCGACAATCGGGCGTTCCTCGCCACCGTCGCGCGTATCGAGGCGTTTTATTCGCGCGGAGCGCGCCCGTGAAGCCCCGTTCTACGGGGGCGCGGCTGCCTTTTGGCTGGGCGCGGCAGCATGGCGTGCTGGCCGTCGACGGCCAGAGCGGCATCCAACTGTATTGTCATCCCGAGACCCGCCACGCCGCATTGATGGAGGCGTACCGCTGCCTGCCCGGTGAGCCGACGCTGGCCCGGCTGGACACGGAGGCCTTTGAACAACGGCTGGTGGCGCACTATCAGCGGGAAAGCGGCCAGGCGCAGAAAATGATCGACGATCTGGGCGGCGAACTGGATTTCTATGCGTTGGCGGAAGAGCTGCCGCAGCAGCAAGACCTGTTGGATGAACAGGACGATGCGCCGATTATCCGCCTGATTAACGCCTTGCTGAGTGAGGCGATCAAAGAGCGCGCCTCCGATATTCACATCGAAACCTACGAGAGCGAGCTGGTGATCCGTTTTCGCATCGACGGCGCGCTGCGCCGCATTCTGGCGCCACAGCGCAAGCTGGCGGCGCTGCTGGTGTCGCGCATCAAGGTCATGTCGAAGCTGGATATCGCCGAGAAGCGCGTGCCGCAGGATGGGCGCATGGCGCTGAAGGTTGGCGGGCGGGCGATCGACGTGCGGGTGTCGGTGATGCCGGCCAGCCACGGCGAGCGCGTGGTCATGCGCCTGTTGGATAAACAGGGCGTGCGGCTCGAACTGCCCAGCCTGGGCATGGCGGCGGCGCACCAACAGGCGTTGCTGCGCCTGATCCGCCAGCCGCACGGCATTATTCTGGTCACCGGCCCGACCGGTTCGGGCAAGAGCACCACGCTTTATACCTTGCTGAACCAGATCAATGACGAACAGCGCAACATCATGACGATCGAAGATCCCGTCGAGTATGAACTGGCCGGCATCGCGCAGACGCAGGTGAACCCCAAGGTGGACATGACCTTCGCGCGCGGGCTGCGCGCGCTGCTGCGTCAGGATCCCGATGTGGTGTTGATCGGCGAGATCCGCGACGGTGAAACGGCGCAGATCGCGGTGCAGGCCTCATTGACCGGGCATCTGGTGCTGTCGACCCTGCATACTAACACGGCGATCGGCGCCGTGACCCGGCTGCGGGACATGGGCGTTGAACCGTTTTTGCTTTCCAGCTCGCTGAGCGGCGTGTTGGCGCAGCGCCTGGTGCGCCGGCTTTGCCCGCACTGTCGCGAGCCTTATGCGCTGCCTGACGCGCAGCGGCGCCAACTGGGGCTGGCGTCGACGCGGGCACTGACCTGCTGGCGCCCGATAGGATGCGAGGCCTGCGGCGGGCAGGGCTATCGCGGCCGAATCGGTTTGCATGAACTGTTGGTGCTGGATGAACCGATGCGCAGGGCAATCCACCGTAGCGACGGTGAGCTGGACATCGCCAGGCTGGCCGGGGAGCGCTATCAGCCGCTGCGCCAGGATGGGATCGCCAAAATGTGCGCCGGAGAGACCAGCCTGGAAGAAGTGTTGCGGGTGACGCGCGAAGGGGATGGCGATGAAGTTTGATTATCGCGCCTGCGATCGTGAGGGGCGCGCCCGGCGTGGCGTGTTGGAGGCGGATTCTCTGCGCCAGGCCCGCGATCGGCTGCGTGAGAAGGGGTGGCAGGTGCTGGCGGTGCAGGCGCGCAGGCGATCCGCTCTTGCCGGCCTGCTCGCCGGCCGTTGGATGGGCGGCGTGAGCAGCGGCGATCTGGCGCTGCTCACCCGGCAACTGGCGACGCTGCTGTCTGCCGCGCTGCCGCTGGAAGAGGCGCTGATGGCGGTGGCGCGGCAAACGGAGAAAAAAGGCCTGCAGGCGGCGTTGACTCAGGTGAGGCAGCGCATTCTGGAGGGTTTCCCGCTGGCGCAGGCGCTGGGGCAGTATCCGCAGATTTTTGACCGTCTCTATTGCGCCATGGTGGCGGCCGGTGAGATTGCCGGCCATCTGGGGCCGGTGCTGGAACGGCTGGCTGACTATGTCGAACAGCGCCAGCACATGAAGAACAAGATCGTGCAGGCGTTGGTGTACCCGATGGTGCTGACGGCGGTGGCGATTGGCGTGGTGGCTATCTTGCTGACGGCAGTGGTGCCGAAGGTGATCGAACAGTTTGTGCATATGAAGCAGACCTTGCCGCTGTCGACCCGGATGCTGCTCGGCGCCAGCGACGGATTGCGCCAATGGGGGGCGGCGGTGTTGATGGCGGCGCTGGCGGGCCTTGGCGCTTTCCGTTATCGCCTGCGGGATCCGGCGCGGCGCGCACGCTGGCATGCGTTCATCCTGCGGCTGCCGGTGGTCGGCAAACTGTCGCTGGCGGTGAATACCGCGCGCTACGCCAAAACGCTGAGCATTTTGAACGCCAGCGCCGTGCCGTTGCTGGAGGCGATGCGCATCAGCGCCGGCGTGTTGGGTAACGAGGCTGCCCGTGAGAGCCTGCTGGCGGCGATGGAGCGGGTGCGAGAGGGGGAAGGATTGTCGCCGTCGCTTGAAGGCACCGCGCTGTTCTCGCCGATGATGCGACACATGATCATGTCCGGCGAGCGCAGCGGCGAACTGGACATGATGCTCGAACGGGCGGCGGCGATGCAGCAGGAGGCCTTCAGCCGGCAAATCACGCTGGCGCTGGGGCTGTTTGAGCCTTTATTGGTGATCGCGATGGCCGGTTCGGTGCTGTTTATCATTCTGGCCATCCTGCAGCCGATATTGCAGCTCAATAATATGGTCGGCTAATCATGCCATTAATGGAGAGTAAAGTGAGTCATATCAGCAATATGCGCAGGTCCCGGCAGCGTGGGTTCACGCTGCTGGAAATCATGGTGGTGATCGTCATTCTGGGGCTGTTGGCCAGCCTGACCATCCCAAGCCTGATGGGTAACAAGGAGAAGGCCGATCGGCAAAAGGCCGCCAGCGATATCGTCGCGCTGGAGAACGCGCTGGATATGTACAAGCTGGATAACGGCCGTTATCCCAGCGCGGAGCAGGGGCTGGCGGCGCTGGTGACCCGGCCGACGCTGGCGCCGATCCCAAGGAATTATCCCGAAGACGGTTATATCCGCCGCTTGCCGCAAGACCCCTGGGGACAAGCGTACCGTCTGCGCAACCCGGGGCGCCATGGCAAGCTGGATGTGTTCACGCTGGGACCGGACGGTGTCGCCGATACCGATGATGACATCGGTAACTGGGTGGCCGACGCGCCATGAGGCGCATGCGCGGTTTTACGCTGCTGGAGACCATGTTGGTATTGCTGCTGCTGGGGGTGACCAGCGGCCTGGTGATGCTGAGTTTTCCAGCGGATGAGAAGCCGTTGGCGCAGCAGGGAGAGCGATTGAGCCATTGGCTGAATGCCCTCGCCGAGCGGGCCGAGCGCGAAGGGGTGAGGTATGGCGTGGCGTTCGATGACGGCGGTTGGCGCAGCGTCGCCGAAGCGGGGCGGGAGAGCCGGGAGCAGTACGCTCTGCCGGACGGCGTCGCGCTGCGGCTGAGCGTTGAAGGGCAAACCGTCGCGCTCGCCGCAGAGGCGGCGCTGCCACAGGTGTGGCTGTATCCGGGGGGCGAAACCACGGCGTTCAGCGTGGAGCTATCCCAGGGCAAGTGTCTGTGGCGATTGCAGGCGCCCGGTTACTTTGTATTTGAAACGACGGACATTCGTTGCGATGACGCGGAAAATGAGACGCCAGCAGGGCATGACGCTGCTGGAAGTGATGGTGGCCATGATGATCTTCGCCATCGGCTGTCTGGCGCTGATCAACAGCACCGGCGGCCAGGTGCGTAGCCTGAGCGCGATCGAAGCCAAGACCGTGGCGCTGTGGGTGGCGGACAACCAGCTGACGCTGCTGCAGCTCGAGCCCCGCCCACCGACGCTCGCCTGGCATTCGGGCACCACGGTAATGGCCGGTGAAACCTGGCACTGGCGCTATCGCGGGCGGGAGACCAGCGACGCCGGGATGCGGGCGATCGCGATTGAAGTCAGGCGCGACCCGCAGGATCGCAATGCGCTGGTGGAGATGCTCACCTACAGGGCGTTGTTGTGAAGCGCGCTTTGCAACGGGGTTTTACGCTGGTGGAAATGCTGTTGGCCATCGCCCTGTTCGCCATGCTGTCGCTCACCGCATTGACGGTCTTCAGAGGCGTGCTGAAAAACGACGAAATCACCCAGCGCAAATCGACGCAGTTGACCCAGCTGCAACGGGCGCTGGCGATCGTCGAGCGCGATTTGACGCAGGCGCAGGCGCGCGCGCCGACCGGCGATAAACGCTGGCCGGCGGCGCCGGAGTTTGCGGTGCTGCAGACGGCGGGAGAGGAAGGCGGCGATTTTCAGCTGTTGCTGATCCGAAACGGCTGGCCGAACCCCCAGGCCCGATTGCCGCGCGCCACGCAGGAGCGGGTGGCGTATCGCTACCGGCAGGGGCGGCTCGAACGCCTCAGTTACCCGAATTTGAGCAGCCCGCAGGCGGCGGTGCGCAGCGTGCTGCTGCTGTCTGAGGTGACGCGGTTCCAATTGCGTTTTTACCGGCAGGGCGAATGGTTGACGGCCTGGCGCGCCGGCGGGCTGCTGCCGCAGGCGGTGGAGATCGCCATCGACACCCCCGCGCTGGGGGAAGTCCGGCGCATCGTCACGTTGCCTGCCGCGAGGCCATTATGAATAAACAACGCGGTATGGCGCTGTTGATGGTGTTGCTGATGATGTCGCTGATGGCGATCGTGGCGGTCAATATCAACGATAACTGGCAGCGTTCGCTGGCGCGCACCCAGTCTCAGCAGGATCGGTTGCGGGCGAAATGGTTGCTGCTGGGCGGCGAGAGCTACGCCCGGCAGCGGCTGCAGCAGGCGGGAGAGCAGCGGAAGGCGTGGGGGGCATCAGGGGTGACCTTCAGCATGCGCACCGAAGAGGGGGAAGTGGCGATACGTCTGCGCCGCGTTGACGCCTGTTTCAACCTCAACGCCCTGATCCGCGCCGCCGGCCCGGCGGATGTCGGCGATAGCGAGGGGGGCCCCCCCAATAAGGAGAGGCGAATATTCATGCTGCTATTGAACAATCAGGGGATCGCCGCTGCCCAGGCGGGCGCGATTGCCGATGCGATCGTCGCCAGAGCCTATGGCGAAGGGTATCTGATGGGGGATGTCAGCGAGCTGCGGGAGCTGGCCGGCATCGACCGCGAGCTTTATCTGCGTCTGGCGCCGCTGCTTTGTGCGGCGCCGGATGCCGAGCTGCGCCTCAATCCGGACGCCGTGAACGACGCTCAGCTGCCGCTGCTGCGGGCGATGTTGATGAACGCGCTGAGCGATGAGCGGCTGCGGGCGCTGCTGGCGGCCCGTCCGCCGCAGGGCTGGCAGACGCTGGCGTTTTTGTCGCAGGAAAAAGCGCTGCAGGCGCTGGGCGAGGATGGCCTTGGCGAGCGACTTATTTTCGACGATAACCGCTGGATTGCGCAGCTGCAGCTTAGGCTGAACGACGGACGCTATCGGCTGGTCAGCGCGTTGCAGCCGGGCCCGTCAGGCATCACGGTCAGCGGACGTCGGTTCGACAGAGGGGAAGGGTAAACGATGGCGAACACCATCCTGCTTATCGCGCTGGACGATGATGCGATGGCCGATGTGCGCTGGGGCCGCGTCGGCGAGACGCGCTGCCGCTTTGCCGCCCGCCTCGATCTGGCCGAAGGCGGTAGTGAGTTGGCGGCCATGGCGCAGGGCAGCCGGGTCGTGGTGCTGGTGCCTGCCCGTCATGTGGTGCTGAGACAAACGACATTCCAGGGCAAGGCCCGGCAGGCGACGCCGCTGGCGCTGGCGTACTCCCATGAGACCGGGTTGTTGACCGATGTCGAGCAGATGCATTGGGCGGTGCTGGGCAAGGTGCAGCGCGATTTCACTATCGCCGGCGTTGCGCTGGCGCAGATGCAAGGGTGGGTTGATAGCCTCAACGCCTGCGGCATTCGCGTCGATGCCCTGCTGCCCGACGTGCTGGCGTTGCCGTTGCCGAACCAATGCAGCGCACTGCGCTGGCGCGGACACTGGCTGCTCCGAACGGGGGGCATGCAGGGCATGCAGTTGCCCGATGCCTGGGGGGACAGCGTCCCGTGGCCGACGCCGGATTGGTGTCTGCACAGTGGCGGAGAGGTGCCGGCGGGCTGGGAAACGGCGCGTATCGATGAGGATCCGCTGTGGCGATTGGCGGAAGAGGCCTGGAACAGCACATCCACGCTGTTGCAGGGGCGTTTCAAACCGGGCGTGCGCTGGCCGCGCCGTCTGCCCGATAAGACCGCCTGCGCGATTCTGCTGCTCAGCGGTTCGCTGCTGGTGGGGGGCTTGCATCACCAATTGATGGCCAGACAGAGCGAAAGCCAGATAACGGCGCTGACTCAGCGCCTGCTGCCGAGTGGCGAGACCGCGCCGGCGTTCGCCGAACGGGCGGCGCAAGCGTGGGCACGGCGTATGCAAGACACCCTGAATGCGCCGCAGCTGTTCAGGCTGTTGCCCTACGCGGCCGAGGCGCTTGCTGTCTGGGAACCTCCGCAGTTGCAGGCGCTGGCTTTCGACGCCGCCGACGATCGTTTGGTGGTGACGGTAAACAGAAACGACGCGCCGCTGCCGGCGCCGGTCAACGACGGTGGCGTCAGCATGACGTTCAGCGAGGGAAGCGCGCCTAACCAGGCGATCCTGACGGTGAGAGGTGAGCGATGAACATCGGTTGGCGCGATAAGGCGCTGCGGCGGGCAGTGCTGTTAAGCCTGTTGATGCTGATGGCCTGCGGCTACTGCCTGTATCAGTTTTCGCAGGCGCAAAAAAACGCACAACGGCTGGCGGCGCTGCGGGAGCAGGCGCGCGTCATCCAACAATTGCAGGCGCGTTTGCCGCAGAGCGCCGCCGCGCGCGAGCAACTGCCGGAGCGACTGCGACAGAGTGCGCTGGCATATCGCATCGCCATCGCCGAACTGACGGAAAGTGAAGCGGATGTGCGGGTCACGCTGCCGCCCGTGCCGTTTGAACGCCTGTTGCCGTGGCTGGCCGCCCTGCAACGCGAGCACGGGATCCGCGTGCTCTCACTCGCCGCAGAACGTGCGGGGCAGGCGCCGGGCGTGGTGCAAATCAGCCAACTGCGGGTAACGGCGCAACCGGCGATGTCACCCACGCGACGACAATAGAGGATCCAGAGAACCATGCTATCCGCAATAAACGCAGTGGCCGATGAACACTGGCTGCTATTTAGCGCCGTGTTGAGCCTGTGCATCGGCAGTTTTATCAATGTGGTCGTTTATCGGCTGCCTGTCATGCTTGAGCGCGAAATGGAAATGGCGCAGGCCGAACGATTTAATCTCTTTTTGCCGCGTTCATTCTGCCCGTGTTGCACAATGAAAATATCGGCGCTCGATAATATTCCTTTATTAAGTTGGCTGCTGTTGCGCGGTCGCTGTCGTTATTGTCGCACGCCTATTTCCATCCGTTATCCACTGGTGGAGCTATTGCTGATGCTAATGGGAATAACGCTGGCCTGGCGCGTTGGCATCGGTGTGGATTGGTTTTTCATGTTGGCGTTTGCTGCATTGCTGCTGGCCTTGGCGGCGATCGACAGCGAGCGTCAGCTGTTGCCGGATTGCCTGACGCTGTCGCTGCTGTGGGCCGGGCTGTTGTGGCATTGCCTGGCGCACCCGGCATTTTTGTCGGCGGCGGTCATCGGCGCGCTGGCGGGGTATTTGACGCTGTGGCTGCTGTATTGGGGATTTCGTCTCGCGACCGGCCGCGAGGGGCTGGGATACGGCGATTTTAAACTGCTGGCGGCGCTCGGCGCCTGGGGCGGCTATGCCGTTTTGCCGTCGATTCTGCTGTTTGCCGCCACCGGCAGCCTGCTGTGGCTGCTGCTGCGGGTGTGGCGCGGCGGCGATGGGGCACAGCCCCTGCCTTTCGGCCCGGGGTTGGCGGTGGCGGGCGCCGGCGCGGTAGCCTGCCAGTGGCTTGCGCTACCGCTGGCGGGTTAACGGAGCTGGGCTAAAAACGGCGCCAGCGTTCGGTTGAGTCCGCTGCACTTCTCTCGCAACGGCGTGGCGTCGGCCTCCAGCTGCGCGGCGACGTTTTTGCCTGCGTCAAGCAACTGGGTGCGATTAAGCGCCGGCGCCCAGCCTTTTCTCTCCGCCGCCTGCAACGCCGCCGCCGCGAGTGGGTCGTTGGCCGGGATATCGGCGCGGTTGCAGCGTTCTCTCAGAAACTGGCCGGCGCCGACTAGCGATGACAGCTGGTCGCGCTGGATGGCGGCGTCAGGGGCCGATTTGGCGGCGTGCTGACAGCCGGATAACAGCAGGCATGCCATGAACGCCGTGGCGATGTTTTTCAATGTCACGTTATTTTCCCTGTGGAAGTGGCGCGGTGTCGGTATTTTCTTGCGCCGCATGGCGGCGCTTTATGAGGTCAGGAATATTTTAACCCTTTATCATGCGGTTTAATATTCTGACGGCATTAGGTTTTATTATTTTAATGCATTCTAAGTGCCGGGCGTTCAGGGCTTCTACTTATTATTCCTCTCGCGGTATCGCCGCATCTCTTTGAGTTTCTTCTCACTCAGTTGGAATCCAATAAATTTAACTGGAGTCGTAATGAAATTATCCAAAATCGCCCTGATGATGGCAGCGCTCACTGCCTCCTCGGCCGCCTGGTCGCACGGTTATATCGAAGTGCCCGAGAGCCGCGCTTACAAGTGCAAGCTGGGCAGCAACACCGACTGCGGCCGAGCGCAGTGGGAACCGCAGAGCGTCGAGCAGGTTTCCGGCTTCCCTGGCGGCGCGACGCCGCGCGACGGCCAGCTGGCCAGCGGCGGGGTGGGCGGTTTCGAGCCGCTGGATCGTCAGGGCGTCAACGTCTGGGCGTTGAACACCATGAAGCCGGGACCGCAGACGTTCACCTGGTACCACACCGCCAAGCACAAAACCAATAACTGGCGTTATTACATCACCAAACAAGACTGGGACGTGAATAAGCCGCTGTCGCGCGAGGCTTTCGAAAAAGAGCCGTTCTGTGAAGTCGATGGCCATGCTCAGGCGCCAAAAGATCGCGAAGTGCACCAGTGCGTGGTGCCGGAGAGAACCGGCTATCAGGTGATTTATGGCGTGTGGGAAATTAATGACACGGTGAACAGCTTCTATCAGGTGGTTGACGTCAACTTCGAGGACGACGGCGTCGTGTCCGAATGGCGCAAGCAGCTGCAAGGCTCTCTCACCGGCAAAAACCTGCAGGTTGGCGACAAGGTGATCGCCCGCTTCTTCGATGCGGACGGTGAAGTGCTGACGATGAAAACCGAGCTGGCGATCGACAGTGAGGCGCTGACCGACAAAAACCGCTGGAGCCACGCGCTGGCCAGCAAGATCAACGCCGAACAGAAAGCGGTGCGTGCCGGGGTGAAAGACGGTAAAGGCAACGTCAATCCGGTGTTTGGCAATAATGCGGTCTTCGCCAAACAAGGAAGCACGATGAAGAGCGTGGTGATCTCCTATGAGGAAGAAACGCCGGCTATCACCGAAGAGATCCGCATCGGCAACCTGTCCAGCACCAAGATCAAGGACGGTAAAGCTCAGCTGACCTTTAATGCCGAGGTTAAAGGCAAATTGACCGTTGAAGCGCGCGTTTACGATCACGGCCAGACGGAAAAAGGCTACGTGAAAGAGACGCTGGAAGACGCCAGCCAGCCGCTGACCATCGCGCTGAACAACGTCAGCGAGGGCCACCACATGCTGAAAGTGATCGCCAGCAACGACAATGGGCAGAGCATTCAGCCGGATATCGAAAACTTCAATCTGGAAGCTGAATCCACCGGCGGTGGCGGCAATGGCGACTACAACTTCGTCTTCCCGAACGCGCTGAGTAAATACACCGCCGGCACCACGGTGCTGCAACCGAAAGACGGCAAGGTTTATCAGTGCAAACCTTTCCCTTACAGCGGTTACTGCATGCAGTGGAACAGCGGCGCGACTCAGTTTGAGCCGGGCGTGGGATCCAACTGGCAGGACGCCTGGGTCGTGAAAAAGTAAGTGCGAATCGGATAGTCAAGCGGCCAATGATGGCCGCTTTTAAAGGAGCTTTATGTCACACGAACCTGCCCGTTACGATCTTTTCAGTCGGTTACTGCATTGGGGCATTGCCGCCGTGATGATCTACGTCATGATCGTGGGTTATTCACTGCATTTTATGACGGATGCGCGCATCTTCGCCTTTTTCTCCGTGACCAATATGTCGTTGGCCTTGGTGCTGACACCGCTGATGGCGGCGCGCTTTATCTGGCGTTTTTTCCGGCCTAAAGTGCCTTATGGCGATATGCTGCAAGGGCGCGAGAAGGGGTTGGTGCATCTGCTGCACGAAATATTCTACCTGCTGATTTTCGTGGTGTTGCTGAGCGGCTTTCTTATGCTGGAGCACGGCTTTGCGGTTTTCGGCGCGATCGATTTTCCCCGTCCGATTGCGAATCTTGAGGTTAATCGTTTCTTTTTCGCCGTGCACCGTTATTCATGCATCGCGCTGTCGGCCATGATTGTACTGCACATCGCGGCGGTGATTAAGCATCACTGTTTCGCCCGGCGGGCGATTTTACGCCGCATGCTCTGAGCCTGGCGGTGATGGATCACGCCGCCCGGCGCGGCGGCGTGGCAGCGATGGCCTCAGGGATATTCGCCGCGATGTGCACCACACAGGCAATGTGAGGCGAGCGTCTTCACGCGTGAATAGCGTTAAGGCGTAATACCCCGGGCATTAACCGAGAATTGTTGCTATTTATTATTAACGGCAAAGATGAGTGTAATTAACATTTCGTTGTCAATAGGAAAATGACCTATTCAACTTGAACATTGAAGCCGATAAAAGCATCGGCTCAACGCGTTGGGGGCTGATTATCTGACATATTTCCAAACGGAGGTGGGGATTTTGTCATACAGCTTGTTCATGGTCAGCTCCGCCAAACGATGATCGGCGGCTGAGTAAAACAGCTCCAGTTCATCATCGGAAAGCTCGTACTTATTTTTTTCAATAACACGTTCGAGAGTATCAATCGTGGTGCATTTACGTAAACGCATCAGATAGTCGGTTTTAGTCATGGTGGCCTTTTAGTTTAATAACCGTAAAATAGCTCGGGAATAATTATCCCCTAAGTTTTCATTGTCGTACAGATGTCCTCTCCTGAGAACATTCTGAATAATCTCGCCTTGGTTTTTTGCCAGCGGCGCAGGTCGGAATCATTGATACCGTAGCTGCTGAACAGCGTATAGGTATCGTCGAGATATTCCTCGACTAACTCCGACAAATCGGATTCGTCCATGTATTTAATTTTATAACTCATCACAAACGAAGCGATATGTTCGATCAACTCATTAAGCTGAAGGTTGACGGAGGATGTCGGATCGTTGACCCACCCGTGGTGGCTGTCTCCCAGGGTGGCGATACCTTCATCATACAAATTTTCGCACAAGAATTTGAGTTGAGCAATGTCGTGTCGCTTAGGCGAATACTCATCCATATCATCCCCTCCGTAAGTCTTAATGGCGGTGTTGATAACACTATGTGAGTAAGCTGATTTACATCATGAACGGAGGCAGCTTAACGGTGGTTAAATAAACTTCCCGTAAAATGAATATAAATCATTTTTTCGCGTTTGGCCTGCAGTTATTACGTAAACTTACAATTCATCCGCGGTTGATGGGCGTGAGTTATCAATGATGTCGAAGATTAAACCCCGTTGCGCCACACGGAACCGGACGCTATCGCTGATCGTGTCTTCGCTGTTGATATCCAGGCAAGCATTAAAAATGCCCCACTTATAGCGATAACTCATTGAATAATCGCTGTCACCTTGTTGCACTATATCAAGTATTTCTAATGAATCTTCGGCATAGCGTGCGCTTTCAGAATAAAAACTGAGTCCGCTGGTCAGCGCCGGCACTAACTCCGCAATATTGTCATTAATCACTTTCTTTAATTTTTTAACAGAAAGTGCGTTGACGTCCAGGTTACAGGCAAGGGTAACAAGCATTAATCTCGGCCAACAACAATGTTATCTGCTCATCTTACTCCTTTTCCACTCGCGCCGGTAAATTTTTCGATTTACCGCTGTTTTTTTTACCTTCCGCCAACATTTTTGCCGAACGGGAATATCCCTGAGTTTGATAAGGGGGCGAGGGGGGGACCTGCTGCGCGACGAGCTGTTACGTTCCGTTGCATTAATGAGTCCGGCAACGCTTGAGACATACCATTAATTGTGATGTTATATTATAACCATAAATCTGCTGCTTTGGTTATTCCCTTGATTCCCACTTCGCAAAATGACGCCGCGTCGTCACTGAATTCGTTGTTCACCACCTCCGCGGCCGTGCGCTGTGCGGGCGCTATCGTTTTGTTGACTCTGCTGTGGCTCGGCATTTTTTGGGCGGTGTCGCTGCCATGATTTCATTACGTCAGCTGGCGATAGGCTATGGCGCCACGCCGCTTTTCCCGCCGCTGAGCGGGCAGTTTAGCGCCGGTTCGTTAACCGCGGTGGTGGGCGTCAACGGGGCAGGGAAATCGACGTTGCTGAAAACGTTCGCCGGTTTGTTGCCGCCCTTGGCGGGTCGCCTGGACTTTAGCGGTGAAAAGCCGCCGCGCAAGGCTTATTTACCACAGCAGGCGGATCTGGATCGGCAATTCCCGATCGCGGTGAGCGATCTGGTGGCGATGGGATGTTGGCCGCAAAGCGGCATGTTCGGCGGTATGAACCAGCGTGCGGCGAGCCAGGTTAATGAGGCGCTGGCGAGCGTCGGCATGAGCGCGCTGGCGCACAGTCCGGTGGGCGAGCTCTCCGGCGGCCAGCTGCAGCGGGTGCTGTTTGCGCGCCTGTTGGTCCAACAGGCGCCGTTGATCCTGCTGGATGAACCCTTCACCGGCATCGACAGCGCCACTACGCAGATCCTGCTGCAGGTGATCGCGCAGCTGCACCAGCAGGGGAGAACGGTGATCGCCGTCCTGCATGACATGTCGATGGTCGCCGAGCATTTTCCGCAGGTGCTGTTGCTGACCCCGCAGGCGTGTCATTGGGGCGCGGCCGAGCGCGTGCTGGAACAGGTGCCGCGGTATCTCGCCGCCGAACGGCAGCCGGGCCTGCGGGTGGTGGCGCCATGATGCTGTTGCATGGGCTTATCGACCCTTTTCTCTCTTTCGGTTTTATGCGACGCGCATTGATGGCGTGTCTGGCGCTGTCGCTCAGCGCCGCCCCGCTGGGGGTGTTTCTGTTGCTGCGCCGCATGAGCCTGGTGGGGGATGCGTTGTCCCACGCGGTGTTGCCCGGCGCGGCAATCGGTTATCTGATTTCCGGCATGTCGCTGGTGGCCATGGGCGTGGGCGGCTTTATCGCCGGGCTGGCGGTGGCGATGTTGTCCGGCCTGGTGAGCCGCCGCACGCCGCTGAAAGAGGACGCCAGCTTCGCCGGATTCTATCTGGGGTCGCTGGCGCTCGGGGTCACGTTGGTCTCGCTGCGCGGTTCCAGCGTGGATCTGCTGCACGTGCTGTTCGGTTCGATTCTGGCGGTGGATGCGCAGGCGATGCTGATGGTCGGTGCGATCGCCACGGTGTCGCTGCTGGCGCTGGCGGCGCTGTACCGCGCGTTGGTGATCGAGTCCTTCGACGTCACTTTCCTGCGCGTTAACGCGCCGCGCCGGTTGGCGCTGATCCACGGCCTGTTTTTGGCGCTGGTGGTGGTCAATCTGGTGGCGGGGTTCCAGGTCCTCGGCACCCTGATGTCGGTGGGGCTGATGATGCTGCCCGCCGCCAGCGCACGCTTCTGGGCGCGCAATCTGCCGCAGACGCTGGCGGTGGCGATGGGCATCGGCGCGCTGTCAAGCCTGATTGGGCTGGTGTGGTCCTACTACGCTTCGCTGCCTGCCGGTCCGGCGATCGTGCTCAGCGCCAGCGTCATCTTCTTTGTCTCGATCCTGTTTGGAACGCGTGGAGGCATTTACGCCTTTGCGCGCCGTTGAGAAGTGCCATTTGCAAGGAGAAAATATGAAACGTTTACCTATATCGCTGGCGGTCGCTGCTCTGCTGGCCAGCCCATTGGCGATGGCGAAGACCGTCGACGCCGTCGCCAGCTTTTCCATTCTGGGAGATATCGTTAAACAGGTAGGGGGCGATCACGTCAAGGTCAGCACACTGGTGGGGCCAGATGGCGATCCGCACAGCTTCGAGCCTTCACCGCAGGATGGCAAGACGTTGGCGCAGGCCGACGTGGTGTTCGTTAGCGGCCTGGGGCTGGAAGGGTGGATCGATCGCATGGTCAGCGCTTCGGGTTATAAAGGACAGGTGATTACCGCGTCACAGGGCATCAACACCCGCCAAATGGAGGAGGACGGCAAACCGATTACCGATCCCCACGCCTGGAACAGCATGAAAAACGGCGTGCAGTACGCCACCAACGTGATGAACGCCCTGATCGCCGCCGATCCCGAGGATGCCAACTATTTTCGCCAGCGCGGCGCCGAATACATTCAGCAGTTGCAAAAGCTGGATCTGTGGGCCAAAACCCAGTTCGCCGCTGTGCCGCCGCAGAAACGTAAGGTGCTCACCAGCCATGATGCCTTTGGTTACTTTGGGCAAGAGTATGGCGTCACCTTCCTTGCGCCGGTCGGATTTTCCACCGAGGCCGAAGCCAGCGCCAGCGATGTGGCCGGCCTGATCAAGCAAATCAAACAGGAAAAAGTTAACGCTTACTTTATCGAAAACCAGACCGATCCGCGACTGGTGAAACAGATTGCCGCCGCCACCGGCGCCAAGGCGGGCGGCGAGCTGTACCCTGAAGCGCTCTCGCGCGTGGGCGGCCCGGCAGCCACCTATGAGCAGGCGTTCAAGCACAATGTCGACGCGTTGCTGAGCAGCATGAAGTAATCTCCGCCCCCGCTTGCCGGCGGGGGCAGCTTGCAGGCACTTTCTCGCCATAAAAAAAGCCCCGTTGAGCAGCAACGGGGCTTTGCGACAGATGACACTTTGGAGTTAACGCTTTTTCTTACGTCCCTGTACCGCTTTGAATCGCGGATTGCTTTTACAGATCACATAGATGCGGCCACGACGACGCACGACTTTGCAATCCGGGTGGCGATTTTTCGCCGAACGCAATGAACTCAATACCTGCATGGGGGTTCCTTGTTACTTATTGCCGATAAAGCGGCCAAAGCGCTGCTGGAAGCGCGCCGTGCTGCCTTCTTTGGAATAGTCTTTCTGCTTGCCGGTGTAATACGGATGCGA
This sequence comes from Serratia sp. CY52157, assembly GCF_052168495.1. Lineage (NCBI taxonomy): Bacteria > Pseudomonadati > Pseudomonadota > Gammaproteobacteria > Enterobacterales > Yersiniaceae > Serratia > Serratia sp. CY52157. Next base: position 214,811 of record NZ_JBJNMO010000002.1, read on the forward strand.
AGCGGAAGAGACGTCGAGGGTGACATACGGCCAGCTTTCGCCGTCCAGCTCGATGGTGCGATCGGTTTTGATGGTCGATCCCACTTTGAAGTAGGCGTTGGCGCTGACGTCGTGGAACACCACGGTGCGATAATCGGGATGGATGCCGGGTTTCATAATGGCTCTCTCATGTAATGTTATACTATAACAACAATTATGCGCCGACCGGGCATCACAATCAAGCGTAAATTGCACACACGAGTGAATTAATGAGAACGGTTTGCATTAAACAACTGAAGCAAAAGAAAAAGGCCGCATGCGCGGCCTTTTCGATTATCGGGTAGAAATTTCTTCACTGAACGATCAGTGATGTTCTACCGGGTGGCTGTGTTCCAGGTCTTCGTTCTTCTTGCTGAAGCGGCGGCGAACCACCACGAAGAACACCGGTACGAAGAAGATCGCCAATACGGTCGCGGTGATCATCCCGCCCATTACGCCGGTACCTACCGCGTTCTGTGCGCCGGAGCCTGCGCCGCTGCTGATAACCAGCGGCAGAACCCCGAGGATGAAGGCCAGGGACGTCATCAGAATTGGACGCAGACGCATACGCACCGCTTCCAACGTCGCTTCGATCAGACCTTTGCCTTCTTTCTCCATCAGATCCTTGGCGAATTCCACGATCAGGATGGCGTTCTTCGCCGATAGACCGATGGTGGTCAACAGCCCCACCTGGAAGTACACGTCGTTATTCATGCCGCGCATCGTCGCGGCCAACAACGCACCGATAACCCCCAGCGGCAATACCAGCATGACCGAGAACGGCACGGACCAGCTTTCATACAGCGCCGCCAGACACAGGAACACCACCAGAATCGAGATGGCGTACAGCGCCGGCGCCTGGTTGCCCGACAGACGTTCCTGATAGGACATGCCGGTCCAGTCGTAACCGATGCCGCTTGGCAGTTTGGACGCCAGCTGTTCCATCAGGTTCATCGCTTCACCGGTACTCTTGCCCGGTGCAGCCTGGCCCAGAATTTCCATCGACGGCAAGCCGTTATAGCGTTCCAGACGCGGTGAGCCGTATTCCCATTTCGCCGAAGAGAAGGCGGAGAATGGCACCATCTGGCCGCTGGTACCGCGCACGTACCACTTGTTGATGTCTTCCGGCAGCATGCGGAATGGCGCTTCGGCCTGTACGTACACCTTCTTCACACGACCGCGGTCGATGAAGTCGTTGACGTACGAACCGCCCAGTGCGGTGCTCAGCGTGCTGTTGATGGTGGTGATGCTCACGCCCAGCGCCTTGGCTTTCTCCTGATCGACGATCAGTTTGAACTGCGGCGTATCTTCCAGGCCGTTCGGGCGCACGCCCACCAGCACGTCCGGATGCTGAGCAACCATGCCCAACAGCTGGTTACGCGCTTCGGTCAGTTTTTCGTGCCCCAGGCCGCCCTGGTCAATCAGCTCGAAGTCGAAGCCGGTTGCGGTACCGAGTTCGATGATCGCCGGCAGGTTGAACGGGAACACCAGGCCTTCTTTAATCTGCGAGAAGGCGCCCATGGCGCGACCCGCGATCGCTTCCACCTTGTTCCCGGCCCCTGGACGCTCACCCCAGTCTTTCAGGCTGACGAATGCCAGGCCGTTGTTCTGGCCGTTACCGTTGAAGCCGAAGCCCGCGACGGTAAACACCGAAACCACGTTGTCCTTTTCCTTGTTCAGGAAGTAGTCGGAGACTTCTTCCAACACCTTGTTGGTGCGGGATTCGGTGGCGCCGGCAGGCAACTGCACCATGGTCAACAGGATGCCCTGATCTTCGTCCGGCAGGAACGAAGAAGGCAGGCGCAGGAACAGCAGGCCCATGCCAACCACGATCAGCAGGTAGATGATCAGGTAGCGGCCGGTGCTGCGCAGGATGTTGCCCACGCTGTCGGTATAGTGATGCGTGCTCTTCTCGAACATGCGGTTAAACCAGCCGAAGAAGCCCGTTTTAACCCCGTGATCGCCTTTCGGGATCGGTTTGAGCAGGGTGGCGCACAGCGCCGGCGTCAGGATCAAGGCCACCAGCACCGACAGCGCCATCGCGGACACGATGGTGATCGAGAACTGACGATAGATGGCGCCGGTTGAACCGCCGAAGAACGCCATCGGCACGAATACCGCCGACAGCACCATGGCGATACCCACCAGCGCGCCCTGGATCTGGCCCATCGATTTACGGGTAGCTTCTTTCGGCGGCAGCCCCTCTTCGGACATGACGCGCTCGACGTTTTCCACCACCACGATGGCGTCATCCACCAGCAGGCCGATCGCCAACACCATGCCGAACATCGTCAGGGTGTTTATCGAGAAGCCGAACGCCGCGAGTATCGCAAAGGTCCCCAGCAACACCACCGGCACCGCGATGGTTGGGATCAGCGTCGCGCGGAAGTTCTGCAGGAACAGATACATCACCAGGAATACCAGGATGATGGCTTCGATCAGCGTTTTCACCACTTCGTTGATGGAGATCTTAACGAATGGGGTGGTGTCGTACGGATAAACCACTTTCATCCCTTGCGGGAAGAAGGGCGCCATCTTGGCCAGCTCGTCTTTCACACCTTTGGCGGTGTTCAAGGCGTTGGCGCCGGTCGCCAGTTTGATACCCAGGCCGGCGGCAGGCTTGCCGTTATAACGCGCGGTAACGGCATAGCTTTCCGCGCCGCGCTCAATGTGAGCGACGTCGCGCAGGCGCACCTGGGAACCGTCGGTATTGACCTTCAGCAGGATCTTGCCGAACTCTTCCGGCGAAGTCAGACGGGTCTGCGCGATGATCGAGGCGTTCAACTGCTGCCCCGGCACCGGCGGCAGGCCGCCCAGCTGGCCTGCGGCGATCTGGTTGTTCTGCTCGGTGATGGCGGAGGTCACATCCGTGGTCGTCAGCTGGTAGTTGTTCAGCTTGTTCGGATCCAGCCAAATGCGCATCGCGTACTGGGCACCGAACAGCTGCACTTCACCCACGCCGGACGAACGGCTGATCGGGTCCTTGATGTTGGACGCCACGTAGTCCGCAATATCGTCCTGAGTCATGTTCGGATCGTCGGAAACGAAGCCGGCCACCATCAGGAAGCTGCTGCTGGATTTTTCTACTTTCAGGCCCTGCTGCTGAACTTCTTGCGGCAGCAGCGGGGTGGCCAACGACAGTTTGTTCTGGACCTGAACCTGTGCGATGTCAGGATCGGTGCCGGACTCAAACGTCAGGGTAATGGTGACGCTACCAGAGGAATCACTGGTGGAGGACATGTACATCAGGTTATCGATACCGTTCATGTTCTGTTCGATAATCTGTGTGACGGTATCCTGCACCGTTTTGGCATCTGCGCCCGGGTAGTTGGCGGAAATACTCACCGCCGGCGGTGCAATAGTGGGATACTGCGCGATTGGCAGTTTCATTATTGCAAGCACCCCCGCCAACATGACGATGATGGCGATTACCCAGGCGAAAATTGGGCGGTCTATAAAGAACTTAGCCATGTATTACAGGCTCCTTTTTATGACTTCTGCGCTTCAGACTGCGGCTGTTTTTGCGCCTGAGTGTCAACTTCCTGCACTTTTACCTGCGCGCCCGGATGCACTTTCATCAGGCCGGTGACGATGACGCGATCGCCGGCTTTCAGGCCATCGGTAACCAGCCATTTGTCGCCAATCGCCTGGTCCGCCTTCAGCGTGCGCAGCTCAACTTTGTTGTCTGCCCCTACCACCAACGCCGTCGCGTCGCCGCGCGGGTTGCGGGTGACGCCCTGTTGAGGCACCAGCAACGCATCGCTGCGTACGCCTTCGTCCAGACGGGCGCGCACGAACATGCCAGGCAACAGCGTATCGTTCGGGTTAGGGAACAGGGCGCGAATGGTGATGGAGCCGGTGGTCTCATCGACGGTGACGTCGGAGAACTCCAGCGTGCCTTCCTGCGCGTATTCGGTGCCGTTTTCCAGCATCAGTTTCACTTTGGCCTTGCCGTTTTCCTGCTTCAGCGCGCCGCTGGCCAGTTCTTGCTTCAGGCGCAGGAAGTCGGTGCTCGACTGGGTGACGTCGACATACATCGGATCCAACTGCTGCACGGTGGACAGGGCGGTTGCCTGGCCGTTGCTGACCAGCGCGCCTTCGGTCACGGCGGATTTGCCGATGCGGCCGGAGATCGGAGAGGTCACCTTGGTGTACGCCAGGTTGATGCGCGCGGTTTCCACGGCGGCCTTAGCGGCCACCACGGCGGCATCCGCTTGCTGCAGCGTGGACACGGCGTTGTCATAGTCCTGCTTGCTGATGTAGCTGGTGCCCAGCAATGGCTTGTAGCGGTTTACCGTCACGCGCGCGATGGAAGCGCTGGCCTGCGCTTTGGCCAAATCGCCTTTCGCGCTGTCGTAGCTGGCCTGATAGGTCGCGGGATCGATTTGGTACAGAGACGTCCCGGCCTTGATATCGCTGCCTTCAACGAAGTTACGCTTCAGGATGATGCCGCTGACCTGAGGGCGAACTTCGGCGATGCGATACGCAGCGGTGCGGCCAGGAAGATCGGTAGTGATATTGAGAGGCTCGGCCTTCAAAGTGACTACGCCCACTTCAGGAGCCTGCTGTTGGGCGCCTTGCTGTTGGGTTTCTTTATCGTTACATCCTGTTAGCACTAAGCTGCCTGAAAGCATCAGAACGGCCGCCAGAGGCGTTAACCCTCTGTTTTTGTTCATAGAAAAACCTCAAGTGTCCGATTTCAAAATGATCAATGGATCACAAGCTTTAAAACCCATTGCTGCGTTAATTATATGTGCGTGCTATGGTACATACATTCGCGAATGTATGTAAATCACACTCCCCCTAAATAACAATGCCATGGCACGAAAAACCAAACAGCAGGCGCAAGAAACCCGACAGCAAATCCTCGATGCTGCGGTGAGAGAGTTCTCTGAACGTGGCGTTGCTGCAACGTCACTGACAGATATTGCCACCGCTGCCGGGGTTACGCGTGGAGCCATTTACTGGCACTTCAAAAATAAGGTAGACCTGTTTAATGAAGTTTGGGAATCTACCGAGCCGAAAATTGACCAGCTCGAAACAGAGTATCAGGCAAAGTTTCCCGATAATCCACTGCGGGTTATCCGGGAAATTCTGATTTACATTCTGACGTCTACGGTTGAAGACGGCCGCAGGCGGGCGTTGATGGAGATTATATTCCACAAATGCGAGTTTGTCGGTGAAATGATGCCGCTGCTGGATTCGCGCAAGGTGTTGTACCTCGCCGGCTACGAACGCATCGAAGCGGTGCTGTATAACTGCATTCACCACGAGCAATTGCCCGCCGATTTGCATACCCGCCGTGCGGCGATCATCCTGCGCGGTTATATCACCGGCCTGATGGAAAACTGGCTGTTTATGCCGGAAAGTTTCGATCTGCGGGCCGAAGCCGAAGCGCTGGTCGATGCGTTTTTGGAGATGCTGCAGTTTTGCCCCACCTTGCGCCTCAACCCCGACGTCGACCGCCTTCCTTTATAAGGAGAGATTTCATGTCATCAGTTGTTCTCATCGCCAACGGCGCCGCCTATGGCCATGAATCCTTGTTCAATGCGCTGCGGTTGGCCATCGCGCTGAAAGAGCAGCAAAGCAGTCTCGACCTGCGGCTGTTTCTGATGTCCGACGCGGTGGTGGCCGGGCTGGCAGGACAGCAGCCGCACGAAGGATACCATCTGCAGCAGATGCTGGAGATCCTCACCGCGCAGCAGGTGCCGGTCAAGCTGTGCAAGACCTGCGCCGACGCGCGCGGCGTCAGCCGCTTGCCGCTGGCGGACGGCGTGGAGATCGGCACGCTGGTCGAACTGGCGCAGTGGACGCTGGCGGCGGAGAAAGTGCTCACTTTCTGATTTCGCGACAACGGGACATCACCGGCAACGTTTTTGTTGTTCGTTGCCCGCCGGCGATCGTGATAATCTTCAGGCTTCTTAACCGATCCGAAGCTAAATCATGCATCGCTGGTTGACTCTGCCCTCTCTGACGCCGCGCTCGTTTGTCGGCGCATGCCGGCGGCGCATCGCCGCCGCGACACTCCTTTTCCTGATTTGCACGCTGAGCTTGCCGGTGCAGGCGGCGCTGAACGGCGATTTGCCGCAGCGCAGCGAAGTGCAAAGCCAGCTGGAAGCGCTGAACAAGCAAAAAGCCCTGACGCCGGTCGAAAAGCTGTCCCAACAGGATTTAACCCGCACGCTGGAGCTGCTGGACGCCATCGAGCGCAATCGGCAGGATGCGGCGCAGCTTAAACAGCAGGTGCAGCAGGCGCCGGCGAAGCTCAATCAGGTGACCGCCGAGCTGGATGCGCTGAAGCGGCCGACGGACAGCGCGGCGGCGCGCGCCGCGCTGTTGCCGCTGTCGCTGCGCCAATTGGAAAGCCGGCTGTATCAAACGCTCGACGAGCTGCAAAGCGCGCAGGAGAGCCTCTCTACTTACAACAGCCAACTGGTGTCGCTGCAAACCCAGCCTGAACGAGTACAAAGCACCATGTACGCCGCTTCGCAGCGCCTGCAGGAGATCCGCAGCCAGCTCAGCGGCCAGACGCCGGGGCAAGATTCGCTGCGCAACAGCCAGCAGGTGATGCTGACCACCGAGCAGGCGTTGCTCAACGCACAGCTTGAGCTGCAGCGCAAAAGTCTGGAAGCCAATACCACGCTGCAGGATCTGCTGCAAAAACAGCGTGATTACACCACGGCGCATATCGACGCGCTGGATCGCTCGGTGCAGTTGCTGCAGGAGATCGTCAACAGCAAACGTTTGACGCTGTCTGAAAAGACCGCCAAAGAGGCGCAAAACCCGGAAGACTCCACCGATATCCAGCACGATCTGTTGGTCAGCAAACAGCTGGACGTCAACCGCCAGCTGAGCCAGCGGCTGATCGCCGCCACCGAAGAGAGCAACACCCTGTTCCAGCAGAATATTCGGGTCAAAAACTGGCTCGATCGCGGGCTGCAGGCGGAGCGTAACCTGAAAGAACAGATCCAGGTGCTGAAGGGCAGCCTGGTGCTGTCGCGCATCCTGTATCAGCAGCGGCAGAGCCTGCCGCAGGGCACGCTGTTGGCGGATATGGACACGCGCATCGCCGATTTGCGGCTGGAGCAGTTCGATATCAATCAGCAACGCGACGATCTGTTCAAGGGAGAGGATTACATCAACCAGCTGGTGGCCGAAAGCAAGGAAAAGGCCGGCCCAGAGGTGATCGACGCGTTAAACGAGATCGTCGATATGCGCCGCGAACTGCTGGATCAGCTGAACAAGCAGCTCAGCAACCAGCTGTCGCTGTCGATCAACCTGCAGATCAATCAGCAGCAGCTGACCAGCGTTTACGGTTCGCTGCAGGATACGCTGACCCAGCAGATTTTCTGGGTCAACAGCAACAAGCCGGTCGATCTGGCGTGGCTGAAGGCGATGCCGGAGGCGGTGCGCGATCAGATTGCTGGGCTCGATCTCAAATTCGACGGCGGCAAGCTGGTGCAGGGCGGGTTGAATGCGCTGGTGTTCCTGATCCCGATGCTGTTGGCGATCGGGGTATTGCGCTGGCGCTACCGGCTGATCGACGGCCATTTGCAAAAGCTGGCCAACGACGTGGGGCAACTGAAGCGCGACGGCCAACTGCACACGCCGAAGGCCATCGCGCTGACCTTGCTGAAAGTGTTGCCCGGCGCCGCGTTACTCCTCGGCGTCGGTTTCTGGATGTATCGCGCGGATTTCGGCATCAGCGACTTTATATGGGCATTGTCGCAGCAGTTGGCACTGTCGTGGCTGGTGTTCGGCTTCAGCTATCGCATGCTGAAACCGGGCGGCATCGCCGAGCGGCATTTCAACTTCGGCGCCAACCTGTGCGCGCATTACCGCCGTCAGACGCTGCGGCTGGGGTTGGCGCTGCAGCCGTTGATCTTCTGGTCGGTATTGGGCGAGAAAGCGCCGCTGCGTCTGGTGGAAGACGTGATCGGCCAGATCGTGGTGATGTTGACGCTGGCGCTGCTCACGGTGCTGGTGTTCCCGCTGTGCCGCGACAGCTGGCGTGAAAAAGGCTCGCACGCCGTGCGGCTGGTGGTGGTCACCGCGCTGGCCGCCACGCCGCTGATCCTGCTGGGGCTGATGTTCGCCGGCTACTTCTATACCACGCTGCGGCTGGCCAGCCGCTGGATAGACAGCCTGTATCTGTTTTTCCTGTGGAATATCGTATACCTGACCGCGCTGCGCGGTCTGAGCGTGGCGGCGCGGCGTCTGGCTTACCGGCGCGCGTTGGCGCGGCGGCAAAACGTGGCGAAAGAAGGAGCCGAAGGCGGCGAACCGGTGGTGGAAGAGCCGCCGCTGGCGCTCGATCAGATCAACCAGCAGTCGCTGCGCCTGACCACCCTGGTGCTGTTCGCCATCTTCGCCAGCGCCTTCTACGCCATTTGGTCGGATCTGGTGACGGTCATCGCTTATCTGGACAGCATCACGCTGTGGCATTACACCAGCACCGTGGCGGGCAGCAGCGTGTCGCAGGCGGTGACGCTGGGCAACATGATGGTGGCGATCGCCGCAGTGATTGTCGCCTACGTGCTCACCCGCAACTTGCCCGGTTTGCTGGAGGTGGTGGTGCTGTCGCGGTTGCAACTGCGGCAGGGGGCGTCTTACGCCATCACCACCGTGCTCACTTACCTGATTACCGCCGTGGGCGCCGTGGTTGCGCTGGGATCGCTCGGCGTATCCTGGGACAAACTGCAATGGCTGGCCGCCGGTCTGACGGTCGGGCTGGGCTTCGGCCTGCAAGAGATCTTCGCCAACTTCGTCTCCGGCCTGATCATTCTGTTCGAACGCCCGATCCGCATCGGCGATACCATCACCATCGGCACCTTCTCCGGTTCGGTCAGCAAGATCCGCATTCGCGCCACCACCATTACCGACTTCGATCGCAAAGAGGTGATCATTCCGAACAAGGCGTTCGTCACCGAGCGTCTGATCAACTGGTCGCTGTCCGATACCATCACCCGCGTGCTGATCAAGGTCGGCGTGGCCTACGGCTCCGATCTCGACAAGGTGAAAAAGGTGCTGCTGCAGGCGGCGCACGACAATCCGCGGGTGATGACCGATCCCGAACCGCAGGTGTTCTTCCTCAACTTCGGCGCCAGCACGCTGGATCACGAACTGCGGCTCTATGTGCGGGAACTGCGCGATCGCAGCTACACGGTGGACGAACTGAATCGCTCAATCGACCGCTTGTGCCGGGAAAACGGCATCGACATCGCCTTCAATCAGCTGGAGGTGTATCTGCATAACCAGCAGGGCAATGAAGTGCAGGAAGTGAAAAGAACGCTATCGCCGGACGACGGCGGCCAGACGGCGGCGGATAAGCAATGAGAGGCGAAAGGGACAGCGGCGCTGTCCCCGGTTACTGTCCGGCAGGCAGATAGGGAGAGGTGACGCCGGCGCGCTGCAGCTTTTCCTGATAATCCCGTTTGACGATATCCAGCGCCGCCAGCGCGGTGGCCGGATCGATCTCGTTGCATTCCAGCAGGTAAATCAAGTCTACCGCCAGCTGCAGTTCGGGTGAGGCGTTTTCCAGAGACATAGCACCTGCGCTTATTTAATTAATGGGATGAATAACTCGGGTATCGGCAGAGTATAGTGAACCCGGCGCGCAACCGGGGAATAATCATTAAAATATTGTGATAAATCTTCAAAAACCGTTTTCTTTGCGCTCGATATTGCGCTCGATGCGCGCCAACGCCTGACGACAGCGCATCAGCCGCCCCTCCAGCGCCGCCAGCTCGTGCTGCAGCTTTTGCTGCGCCGCCAGCGTGGTCTGGCGCCCCAGCAGGCTTTCCCGATCCTGAATCATGGCGATCAGCCGGCGTTCGTAATCCTGATGCTCGGCCAGCTTGTGGTAGAGATCGACCTCGGGGGCTTCCTTCGGCTGATTCTTGCGCCGCAGCGCCTGGGTCGCCAGCTCGCGCTGCAGGGCGGCGATCTGAGCCACCAGTTTTTCGGCCAGAAAAGCCACCTGGCTGGCGCGGCTGTCGTTAGCGGCGTTTTGCAGCTGGGCGAAGTTTTTCTCCACTTCGGCCAGGTAGTCGCGCAGCCGCGTGCCGCGGTTGGCGAACAGGGCGGCGTCGAACCGCGCCTGCGGGATCGGGGCGTCGCCGCGCGGGCTGACTTCGGCCGCCAGCGCCGCGATCTGCTGTGCCAACACCTGTAATAGACGCTGAGTGCTCACATAAGCTCCCTCTTGATTTCAACAGGCGTAAGCTTGCCCGCGATGCCGTCCTGAAACAAGCGCCGCATGCATATTCCGCCGGCGCGGCGCCGATGCTACAGTAAGCCGCAACCGATTGAGGAGCGAAGAACCGCATGACGCGTGGGTTATTGATCATTTTGGGCTGGTTGGCGGTGGCGCTGGCAACGTTGGGCGTGGTGTTGCCGCTGTTGCCGACCACGCCGTTCCTGCTGTTGGCCGCCTGGTGCTTCGCCCGCTCTTCGCCGCGCTTTCATCACTGGCTGCTGTACCGTTCCTGGTTTGGCCCTTATCTGCGCCATTGGCAGCAGCATCGCGCGCTGCCTCCGGGGGCGAAGTGGAAAGCGGTGCTGGTGATCGTGCTGACCTTCGCCTGTTCGCTGTGGCTGGTGAAAATCTGGTGGGTGCGCGGGCTGTTGCTGCTGATGTTGGCCATTTTGCTGACCTTTATGCTGCGCCTGCCGGTTATTGATCTGCCGCAACAAAAACAGCGCTGATTGTACCTTAAACTCCTCAATAGCTTTCAAGCCGCAGCCAGGCGACAAACGCAGGCATCCCCGGGAGCTTACTTAGGTAAGTAATGCGTGCGGTCAACAACGCTGTGGGGTGAAAGATGCAGGGGAGAGTTGCATTTGTCCGCCAGTTTGCATAGATTTGGGCGTTTTCGTGCGCGGATCGCCTGCCATTTTTTCTCCGGTGTGTTTCACCCGGGGGCGGCGGGTGAGCGGCGCGCCGGTTTTCAAGCAGTTTTATCAGGCAACAATTATGACCGCTACTGCGCAGCAGCTTCAGTTTATTAAAGACAGTATCAAAACCATCCCGGATTATCCGAAGCCGGGCATCCTGTTCCGCGACGTGACCAGCCTGCTGGAAAACCCGTTGGCCTACGCCGCCAGCATCGAGCTGCTGGTTGAGCGCTATCGCGAAGCGGGCGTGACCAAGGTGGTGGGTACCGAAGCGCGTGGTTTCCTGTTCGGCGCGCCCGTCGCGCTGGCGTTGGGCGTCGGTTTCGTGCCGGTGCGCAAACCGGGCAAACTGCCGCGCGCCACGCTCAGCGAAAGCTATGAGCTGGAGTACGGCACCGACAAGCTGGAGATCCACACCGACGCCATCACCGCGGGCGACAAAGTGCTGGTGGTGGACGATCTGCTGGCGACCGGCGGCACCATTGAAGCGACCACCAAACTGATCCGCCGTCTGGGCGGTGAAGTGAAAGACGCCGCGTTCATCATCAACCTGCCGGATCTGGGCGGAGAAGCGCGTCTGAACAAGCTGGGCATCGACTGCTACTGCCTGGTGGACTTCGCCGGTCATTGATGCGGCATCGCCCCTTGGGCACAACGGCCTCGCGGATTGCCGCGGGGCTGTGTTAGCATGACCCTCCAGATTACTCGACTTCTCCGGTATTAATGAGCTATCAGGTTCTCGCCCGTAAGTGGCGCCCTCAAACGTTCGCAGACGTGGTCGGCCAGGAACATGTCCTGACCGCGCTGGCCAACGGCCTCTCGCTGGGGCGGATCCATCACGCCTATCTGTTCTCGGGCACGCGCGGCGTGGGGAAAACCACCATCGCCCGCTTGCTGGCCAAAGGCCTGAACTGTGAAACCGGCATCACCGCCACGCCTTGCGGCCAATGCGACAACTGCCGCGAGATCGAGCAGGGGCGTTTCGTCGATCTGATCGAGATCGACGCCGCTTCCCGAACCAAGGTGGAAGATACCCGCGATCTGCTTGACAACGTTCAGTACGCGCCGGCGCGCGGCCGCTTCAAGGTCTACCTGATCGATGAAGTGCACATGCTCTCGCGCCACAGCTTCAACGCGTTGCTGAAGACGCTGGAAGAGCCGCCGCCGCACGTCAAATTCCTGTTGGCCACCACCGATCCGCAAAAATTGCCGGTGACCATTCTTTCCCGCTGCCTGCAGTTTCACCTCAAAGCGCTGGACGTCGATCAGATCCGCCAGCAGTTGGAAACGGTGCTGACGGCGGAGCAGATCACCAGCGACGCCCGCGCGCTGCAGCTGCTGGCGCGCGCCGCCGACGGCAGCATGCGCGATGCGCTGAGCCTGACCGATCAGGCGATCGCCATGGGGCAGGGGCAGGTGACCGCCGCCACCGTCAGCCAGATGCTCGGTACGCTCGATGACGAGCAGCCGCTGGCGATCCTCGAAGCGCTGGTCAGCGCCGACGGTGAAAAGGTGATGGCGCAGGTCGCGCAGGCCGCTTCGCGCGGCGTGGATTGGGAAAACCTGCTGGTGGAGACGCTGGCGTTGCTGCACCGCATTGCGATGGTGCAACTGCTGCCTTCGATGCTCGACAACCACTACGCCGCCGTGGAACAACGGCTGCGTGAGCTGGCGCGCACCCTGCCGCCGGCCGATGTGCAACTCTATTACCAGACGCTGTTGGTGGGCCGCAAAGAGCTGGCCTATGCGCCGGATCGCCGCATGGGGGTTGAGATGACCCTGCTGCGCGCGCTGGCGTTTCACCCGAAAGCGGTGATCCCGGAGCCGGTGGCGTTGGTGCAGACCGCGCCGGCGCCGATGGCGCAGCCGCAGCAGGCCGCATCGCCACAGCCGCCGCAGTTTCAGGACGCGCCGCCGCCGCTAGGGCAGCCGGCCGCGCCGCAGCGACAATCATCGACCCCTTTACCGGATGCCACCGCCCAGCTGTTGAAAGCGCGGTCCCAGCTGCAACGGCAGCAGGGAGCATCCACACCAAAAAAGAATGAGCCGGCGGCGCCAGGAATAGCGCGGCCGGCAAACTCGGCGCTGGGGCGTTTGGCTTCCGTGACCGAGCGCAGCCAGCAGCGCCTGGCGGAGAAGAAGGTGCCGGAAAAACCGGCGAAACCGGAAGCCTATCGTTGGCGCGCGCAGACCGAGCCCGAGGCGGCGCCGGAACCGCTGGCGACGCCGAAAGCGCTGCGCACGGCGTTGGAGCACGAGAAAACGCCGGAGCTGGCCGCCAAGCTGGTGGTGGAGTCGCTGGAGCGCGACGCCTGGGCGGCGGAAATCGATAAGCTGAAGATCCCGAAACTGGTGCAGCAGCTGGCGTTGAACGCCTTCAAGCAGCAGCCGGAGCCGGGCAAGATTAGCCTCCATCTGCGGTCTTCGCAGCGCCATCTGAATTCGCCTTCGGCGCAGAAGACGCTGGCCGACGCGCTCGGTGAGCTGTACGGCGGTCCGATCGAGCTGACCGTGGTGGAGGACGATAATCCGGCGGAGCGCACCCCGCTGGAATGGCGACAAGCCATCTATGAGGAAAAGCTGGCGCAGGCGCGCCAGTCCATCGAAGCGGATACCAACATTCAGACGCTGCGCCGATTCTTCGACGCGGATCTGGATGAAGAGAGTATTCGCCCCCTTTAAACGCTGCGCGATGTGCGCGGCCCTAGCGACGAGAGACGACTATGTTTGGTAAAGGCGGTCTGGGCAACCTGATGAAGCAAGCCCAGCAAATGCAAGAAAAAATGCAGCAGATGCAGGAAGAAGTCGCCAAATTGGAAGTGACCGGCGAATCTGGCGCCGGCCTGGTGAAAGTCACCATCAATGGCGCGCACAACTGCCGCCGCGTGGAAATCGATCCAAGCCTGATGGAAGACGACAAAGAGATGCTGGAAGATCTGATCGCCGCTGCGTTTAACGACGCCGCGCGCCGCATCGAAGAGACCCAGAAAGAGAAAATGGCCTCCGTCTCCAGCGGCATGCAGTTGCCGCCTGGCTTCAAGATGCCGTTCTGATGCAAACCAGCCCGCTCCTTGAATCCCTGATGGAGGCGCTGCGCTGCCTGCCGGGCGTCGGCCCGAAATCGGCTCAGCGCATGGCGTTTCAGCTGCTGCAGCGCGATCGCAGCGGCGGCATGCGCCTGGCGCAGGCGTTGACGCGCGCGATGTCGGAGATCGGCCACTGCGCCGACTGCCGCACCTTCACCGAGCAGGACGTCTGCACCATCTGCGCCAATCCGCGCCGCCAGCAAAACGGCCAGATTTGCGTGGTGGAAAGCCCGGCGGATATCCACGCCATCGAGCAGACCGGCCAGTTCGCCGGGCGCTACTTTGTGCTGATGGGGCATCTGTCGCCGCTGGACGGCATCGGGCCGGGCGATATCGGTCTGGATCGCCTGGAGCAACGGCTGGAAAAGGAAAGCATCACCGAAGTGATCCTCGCCACCAACCCGACGGTGGAAGGGGAGGCGACCGCCAACTATATCGCCGAGATGTGTGGCCAGTATGGCGTGCTCGCCAGCCGCATCGCCCACGGCGTGCCGGTGGGCGGCGAGCTGGAGATGGTCGACGGCACCACGCTGTCGCATTCGCTGGCGGGGCGCCACGCCATCAAGTTCTGATGTTTTCCCGGATGGGGCCGCCCGGCCCCATTGTTTTTTGCCAAAAATTTCCCGCCGTCCGCTTGAAAAACAAGACCCTGACCCTCATCTGATCCTCATTGTTCGATTTTGGTAGCCATTGTCTTTGAGGTAATCAATGAGTATGAAAGGTCAAGAAACCCGCGGGTTCCAGTCTGAAGTAAAACAGCTGCTTCATTTGATGATCCATTCGCTGTACTCCAACAAAGAAATTTTTCTGCGCGAGCTGATCTCCAACGCCTCTGACGCCGCCGACAAGCTGCGCTTCCGCGCTCTGTCCGCGCCGGAGCTGTATGCCGGCGACGGCGAGCTGCGCGTGCGTTTGTCCTTCGATAAAGAGCAGCGCACCCTGACCATTGCCGACAACGGCATCGGCATGCGCCGCGAAGAAGTGATCGAAAACCTCGGCACCATCGCCAAATCGGGCACCAAAGCGTTCCTGGAATCCATCGGTTCCGACCAGGCGAAAGACAGCCAACTGATCGGCCAATTCGGCGTTGGTTTCTACTCGGCGTTCATCGTGGCGGACAAAGTGACCGTGCGCACCCGCGCGGCCGGCGCCGCCGATGACGAGGGCGTGTTCTGGGAGTCCGCCGGTGAAGGCGACTACACCATTGCCGACATCACCAAAGAGACCCGCGGCACCGAAATCACCCTGCATCTGCGCGAAGGCGAAGATGAGTACCTCGACGCCTGGCGCCTGCGCTCGGTGATCGGCAAATATTCCGATCACATCGCCTTGCCGGTAGAGATCGAAAGCAAGAACGAAGAAGACGGCACCGTCACCTGGGAGAAGATCAACAAGGCGCAGGCCCTGTGGACCCGCAGCAAGGCTGACGTGACCGACGAAGAGTACAAAGAGTTCTACAAGCACATCGCCCACGATTTCACCGATCCGCTGAGCTGGAGCCACAATCGGGTGGAAGGCAAGCAGGAATATACCAGCCTGCTGTATATCCCGGCGCAGGCGCCGTGGGACATGTGGAACCGCGATCACAAGCACGGCCTGAAGCTGTACGTGCAGCGCGTGTTCATCATGGACGACGCCGAGCAGTTCATGCCGAACTATCTGCGCTTCGTGCGCGGCCTGATCGATTCCA
The DNA here is from genome assembly GCF_052168495.1 of Serratia sp. CY52157. Lineage (NCBI taxonomy): Bacteria > Pseudomonadati > Pseudomonadota > Gammaproteobacteria > Enterobacterales > Yersiniaceae > Serratia > Serratia sp. CY52157. Next base: position 230,501 of record NZ_JBJNMO010000002.1, read on the forward strand.
ACGATCTGCCGCTGAACGTATCGCGCGAGATCCTGCAAGACAGCCGCGTGACGCAGAACCTGCGCGGCGCGCTGACCAAGCGCGTGCTGCAGATGCTGGATAAGCTGGCCAAAGACGACGCCGAAGGCTACCAGAAATTCTGGCAGCAGTTCGGTCTGGTGCTGAAAGAAGGCCCGGCGGAAGATAACGGCAACCAGGAAGCGATCGCCAAACTGCTGCGCTTCGCCACCACCCATGGCGACAGCTCGGCGCAGACCGTGTCGCTGGAAGAGTACGTCGGCCGCATGGCGGAAGGGCAGGAAAAGATTTACTACATCACCGCCGACAGCTACGCCGCCGCCAAGAGCAGCCCGCATCTGGAGCTGTTCCGCAAGAAAGGTATCGAAGTGCTGCTGTTGTCCGATCGCATCGACGAGTGGATGATGAGCTACCTGACCGAGTTCGACGGCAAGCCGTTCCAGTCGGTCAGCAAGGCGGATGAAACGCTGGATAAACTGGCGGATGAAACCGAAGAGCAGAAGGCGGCCGAGAAGCAGTTGGAACCGTTCATCGAACGCGTGAAAACCCTGCTGGGCGACCGCGTGAAGGATGTGCGTCTGACGCACCGCCTGACCGATACGCCGGCGATCGTGGTGACCGACGCCGACGAGATGAGCACCCAGATGGCCAAGCTGTTCGCCGCTGCGGGCCAGCAGGCGCCGGAAGTGAAGTACATTTTCGAGCTTAATCCTGAGCATGCGTTGGTCAAACGCGCATCCGACGTGGGCGATAACGAACATTTCGCCGAGTGGATCGACCTGCTTTTGGATCAGGCGCTGTTGGCTGAACGCGGCACGCTGGAGGATCCGAACCTGTTCATCCGCCGCATGAACAAGTTGCTGTCCGCCTGAAGTTGATTATATGCGCCCTTAACGGCACCGTTAGGGGCGCATTTCCGGTTTTTCCCCGCATTTTCCCCTCTTTTGTTCGCTTGAATTTTTGCATGTTCCGCAATCGATTTCCTTCGCGCGCCTTGAGCCTGCCCCCCCTGAAATGGTATCGTTGAGCGTTTTCGCAATTTTATAAAAACTACATAGCAAGGGGATTTACGCAATGCGTATCATTCTGCTGGGCGCTCCGGGCGCTGGTAAAGGTACTCAGGCTCAATTCATCATGGAGAAATACGGCATTCCGCAAATCTCCACCGGTGATATGTTGCGCGCAGCCGTGAAGGCCGGCAGTGAACTGGGCAAGCAGGCGAAAGAGATCATGGACGCCGGCAAGCTGGTGACCGATGAGCTGGTGATCGCGCTGGTCAAAGAGCGCATCGCTCAGGAAGATTGCCGCAAGGGCTTCCTGTTGGACGGCTTCCCGCGCACCATTCCGCAGGCTGACGCGATGAAAGAAGCCGGCATCAACGTGGACTTCGTGCTGGAGTTCGACGTGCCGGACGAGCTGATCGTTGACCGCATCGTTGGCCGCCGCGTGCACGCGCCGTCCGGCCGCGTATACCACGTGAAGTTCAATCCGCCGCAGGTGGAAGGCAAAGACGACGTGACCGGCGAAGAGCTGACCACGCGCAAGGACGATCAGGAAGAGACCGTGCGCAAGCGCCTGGTGGAATACCATCAGATGACCGCGCCGCTGATCTCTTACTACAGCAAAGAAGCGGCAGCGGGCAACACCCAATACCGCAAAATTGACGGCACCCGCAAGGTGGCCGAAGTGAGCGCAGAGCTGGCGACTATCCTCGGTTGATAGCAAGCTGGCTGTGCATGACGCCGGGCCTGTGGTCCGGCGTTTTTTTTGCCGTTTTCCCGCCAAATTGTGATCGCGGCGGCTTGTTGCGGCCGTGCCCGTTAATCGCCCGCGCCAAATGGCGTATAACAAGCCTGCGTTTTCATCCTCAGCAGGGAGCCGGGCATGCTCAGACAGACCAAACTTCTGGCGGAAGCCACCGCGCGCCAGATCGTCCAGCGGGCGATGGGCATCATCAGCCATTCCGTCAACGTGATGGACAGCAACGGCGTGATCATCGCTTCCGGCAACCCGCAGCGCCTGTTCCAGCGTCATGAAGGCGCGGTGCTGGCGCTGGCGGAGAATCGGGTGGTGGAAATCGATCGCGCCACCGCCGAACACCTGAAGGGCGTGCGGCCCGGTATCAACCTGCCGTTCAGCTTTCGCAATCAGCGAGTGGGAGTGATCGGCATTTCCGGCGAGCCGGCCGAGGTGCGCGCCTACGCCGAGTTGGTCAAAATGGCGGCGGAGATGATGGTGGAGCAGGCGGCGCTGCTGGAGCAGCACCAGTGGGAAAAACGCTACCGGGAAGAGCTGGCGAACCAGCTGTTGCAGCCGCAGCCGAACACGGCGTCGCTGGAAGCGATGGCGGCGTATCTGGGATTGGATCTGCGCCAGGCGCGCATCGTCTGGATCGTCGAGCTGCAAGAGGCGCAGCCGCACCTGCTGCGCGAATTGCTGGCTGAGCTGGAGGCCACCCAGCGCGATGCGTTGATCGCCATTACCGGCTTTAATGAAATGACCCTGCTGCGCCCGGCCAGCATGGCGCAAGGCGAGTGGAGCCTGAAGCTGGAGCGCCAACAGGCTCAGCGTCTGCAAAACCAGCTCAAGCATCGCTTTCGGGTGCGGCTGATCGTCGGCGGTTTCTACGACGATCCGCAAAGCGCCTACCGCTCCAGCCTGACCGCGCGCGCCACCCAGGCGATGGCGCAGCGCCTGAAATTGCGCCACGCCACGCTGTTCTACCACGACTATCCGCTGCCGTCGCTGCTGTGCGATCTCGGGGAGGACTGGCGAGCGCAAGAGCTGGGGCGCCCCTGGCGGACGCTGGAGGAACAGGATGAAAAAGGCGTGCTGCGCGCCACGCTGCGCCACTATTTTTCGCAGAATTGTGATCAGACGCAGGCCGCCGCGCAGCTGCATATTCACGTCAATACCCTGCGCTATCGCCTGCAGCGCATCGAAGCCATAACCGGTATGAAAATCAATCAATTAACTGACTCTCTGCGGTTGTATATCGGCATGCTGATGCACGACTGAGTTGTGCCAACCCACAAATTCCGCGCCGTTCCTTCGGCGATTTTTTGTTGTTTCCCCTCAGGCCAACGCCGGGCGCGCGGGATATGTTGGCCTGCACATCAACCACGGAGAAAACAACAATGACAACCGTATCCACTCTGGGGGCGCTGGTGGCGTTAGCCGTCGCCATCGTCCTGATTCTACGCAAGGTTCCACCGGCTTACGGCATGATTGCCGGCGCGCTGGCGGGCGGGCTGTGCGGCGGCGCCGATCTGGTGCAGACCGTGACGCTGATGATCGGCGGGGCGCAGGGCATCACCAACGCCGTGATGCGCATTCTGGCGGCGGGGGTATTGGCCGGGGTGCTGATCGAATCCGGCGCGGCGCACACCATCGCCGAAACTATCGTACGCAAGGTGGGCGAAACCCGCGCGCTGCTGGCGCTGGCGGTGGCTACACTGATCCTGACGGCGGTGGGGGTGTTTATCGACGTGGCGGTGATCACCGTCGCGCCGATCGCGCTGTCGATCGCCCAAAAGGCCGGCATTTCTCGTGCGGCGATCCTGCTGGCGATGATCGGCGGCGGCAAGGCCGGCAACGTGATGTCGCCCAACCCGAACACCATCGCGGCGGCGGACAACTTCCACGTGCCGCTCACCTCGGTGATGATGGCCGGCATCGTGCCGGGGCTGTGCGGCCTGGTGGTGGCCTATCTGCTGGCGCGTCGCCTGAGCGATAAAGGTAGCAGGGTGATGGCTGAAGAGCTGACTCAGCATGCCGAAGGGGCGCGGCCGGGCTTCGCTGCGGCGATCAGCGCGCCGCTGGTGGCGATCCTGCTGCTGTCGCTGCGGCCGATCGCCGGTATCGCCGTCGATCCGCTGATCGCGCTGCCGGCCGGCGGTTTGGCGGGCGCGCTGCTGATGGGGCGAATTCGTCAGTGCAATCAGTTTATGGTATCTGGCCTGTCGCGCATGGCGCCGGTGGCGATCATGCTGCTCGGCACCGGCACGCTGGCGGGCATTATCGCCAACTCGGCGCTGAAGGATGTCTTGATTACCGGTTTGACGCACACCGGGCTGCCGGCCTGGCTGCTGGCGCCGCTGTCCGGCGCGCTGATGTCGATGGCGACCGCGTCGACCACCGCCGGCACCGCCGTCGCCTCCGGGGTGTTCAGCTCCACGCTGCTTGAGCTGGGGGTGAGCGGATTGGCCGGCGCGGCGATGATCCATGCGGGCGCCACGGTGCTGGATCACCTGCCGCACGGCAGCTTCTTCCACGCCACCGGCGGCAGCGTCAATATGGCGGTGCACGAGCGGCTCAAGCTGTTGCCGTATGAAACGCTGGTGGGGTTCACCATCGCGGCAATCTCGGCGCTGATGTTTGGCGTATTTAACCTGGCGGGATAAGGAACAGTGATGAAAACGCTGAAAAAAGTGGTTATTGCCCCGGATTCTTTCAAAGAGAGCCTGAGCGCGCTCGGCGTCGCCGACGCCATTGAGCGGGGATTCCGTCAGATTTACCCGCAGGCGCACTACGTGAAGCTGCCGATGGCGGACGGCGGTGAAGGCACGGTGGAGTCGATGGTGGCGGCCACCGGCGGTGAAATCGTTCAGGTGACGGTCACCGGCCCGCTGGGGGAGCCGGTGCAGGGGTTCTATGGCTTGTTGGGCGATGGCGAAACCGCGGTGATTGAAATGGCCGCCGCCTCCGGGCTGCATCTGGCGCCGCCCAACCGGCGCGATCCGCGCATCACCACCAGTTACGGCACCGGCGAATTGATGCTGGCGGCGCTGGATCGCGGCGTGAAGGCGATCGTTCTCGGCATTGGCGGCAGCGCCACCAACGACGGCGGCGCCGGAATGATGCAGGCGCTGGGCGTTAAATTGCTGGATAAGGATCGTCGCCCGCTGCCAATGGGCGGCGCGGCGCTGGCGCAGCTGGCGCACCTCGATCTCGCCGGACTGGACGCACGTTGGCAGCGGGTGAGCGTAACCGCCGCCTGCGACGTGGATAACCCGCTGTGCGGTGCAAAGGGCGCGTCGGCGGTATTTGGGCCGCAGAAAGGGGCGACGCCGGAGATGGTGGCGCAGCTCGATGCGGCGTTGCACCACTATGGCGAACTGCTGGAACGGGAAACCGGCCGCGCCGTGCTGAGCCAGCCAGGGGCGGGCGCGGCGGGCGGCATGGGGGCGGCGCTGCTTGGCATGCTCAACGCGCGCTTGCGGCCGGGCATCGAAATCGTCACTGAAACCCTGCGCCTGGATGAAGCGGTGCGCGATGCCGATTTGGTGATCACCGGCGAAGGGCGGCTGGACAGCCAGTCTGTCCACGGTAAAACGCCGATCGGCGTGGCGCGGGTAGCCAAGCGTCACGGCGTGCCGGTGATCGCCATTGCCGGCAGCCTGGCGCCGGATTATCCGGTGGTGCATCAACACGGTATCGATGCGGCGTTTTCGGTGCTCGATCGCATCGTGACGCTGGAAGAAGCGCTGGCGGACGCCGATCGCAATCTGCAGGTGACGGCGCGCAATGTGGCGGCGGTATGGCAGCTGGCGCAAGGAAGATGCCCACAGGCATAGCCTGTTGCTGTTATCGGTTTCGACGCAGGACTTTTCCGTTACAATAGCCGGCATTAATGGCTGCTGACATCCCGACCCAGAACGGAATGCCGGCCGGAAAGGAAATGAGGGGAACTGAGATGAAGCAAGAGAAACACGGCGTATTGCTGGTGAACCTGGGCACGCCAGATGCGCCGACCTCGTCGGCGGTCAAACGCTATCTGAAGGAATTCCTCAGTGACGATCGCGTGGTCGACACGGCGCCGCTGATCTGGTGGCCGATCCTCAACGGCGCGATCTTGCCGATCCGTTCGCCGCGCGTGGCTAAACTCTATCAGTCGGTGTGGATGGAAGAGGGTTCGCCGCTGCTGGTGTACAGCCGCCGCCAACAGCGGGCGCTGGCGGCGCGCATGCCGAATACGCCGGTGGAGTTGGGCATGAGCTACGGTTCGCCGAGCCTGGCGGAAGCCATCGACAAGCTGCTGGCGCAGGGCGTGACCAACCTGGTGGTGCTGCCGCTCTATCCGCAATATTCCTGTTCCACCAGCGCGGCGGTATGGGACGGCGTAGCCCGGGTGCTGAAAGGCTATCGCCGCTTGCCGTCGGTGGCCTTCATTCGCGATTACGCCGAACACCCAGCCTATATCGCCGCGCTGCAACAAAGCGTGGAGCGTTCGTTCGCCGAACACGGCCAGCCGGATCGGCTGGTGCTGTCGTTCCACGGCATCCCCAAGCGCTATGCGCGGCTGGGCGACGACTACCCGCAGCGCTGCGAGGATACGCTGCGAGCGCTGAGCGCCACGCTGCCGCTGGCGCCGGAGCGGGTGATGATGACGTACCAATCGCGCTTCGGCCGCGAGCCTTGGCTGACGCCGTACACCGATGAAACCCTGAAGGGGCTGCCGGCGCAGGGCGTGAAGCACATTCAGCTGATCTGCCCCGGTTTCTCGGCGGACTGCCTGGAAACGCTGGAAGAGATTAAAGAGCAGAACCGCGAGATCTTCCTTAAGGCCGGCGGCGAGAAGTTTGAATACATCTCAGCGTTGAACGACGAGCCGGCGCATATTGACATGATGCAGCAACTGGTGGCGCAGCGTCTGTAATCATCCATAATCTGTCTATTAGATGCATCGTGATCGGGCGGGGATGTGTTAACATTCTCCGCTTGTTAAACCGCCACCACCACCAATCACATGAAATTTCCTGGTAAACGCAAGTCCAAACACTATTTCCCGGTGAGCGCCCGCGATCCGCTTCTGCAGCAGGCCCAGCCCGAAAGTGAAATCAGCACCTCGTATATCGTCGGCATCGACCAGACGCTGGTGGATATCGAGGCGAAAGTGGACGACGCTTTTGTCCAGCGCTACGGCCTGAGCCTGGGCCACTCTCTGGTGATCGAAGATGACGTCGCCGAGGCGCTGTATCAGGAATTGAATGAAAACAACCTGGTCACCCATCAGTTCGCCGGCGGCACCATTGGCAACACCATGCACAACTATTCGGTGCTGGCGGACGATCGCTCGGTGCTGCTCGGCGTGATGTGCAGCAACGTGAAAATCGGCAGCTACGCCTACCGTTATCTGTGCAATACCTCCAGCCGCACCGATCTTAACTATCTGCAGGGCGTTGACGGCGCCATCGGCCGCTGTTTCACGCTGATCGGCGAAAGCGGCGAGCGCACCTTCGCCATCAACCCCGGCCAGATGAACCAGCTGCGCCCGGAAAGCATCCCTGAAGAGGTGATCGCCGGCGCGTCGGCGCTGGTGCTGAGCTCTTATCTGGTGCGCTGCAAGGAAGGGGAGCCGATAAAGGAGGCTACCCTGCAGGCGATCGAGTATGCCAAAAAGCACGATGTGCCGGTGGTGCTGACCCTGGGCACCAAGTACGTGATCGCCGACAACCCGCAGTGGTGGCGCGACTTCCTGAAGGAAAATGTGACCATTCTGGCGATGAACGAAGACGAAGCGCTGGAGCTGACCGGGCTGAGCGATCCGTTGACCGCCTCGGACATGGCGCTGGAGTGGGTGGATCTGGTGCTGTGCACCGCCGGGCCGAACGGCCTGTATATGGCGGGCTACACCGAAGAGGCCAACAAGCGTCAGACCCAGCACCCGCTGTTGCCGGGGCATATCGCCGAGTTCAACCGCTACGAGTTCAGCCGCGCCATGCGCCGCGAACACTGTGAGCATCCGCTGCGCGTTTACTCGCACATCGCGCCGTATATGGGCGGGCCGGAGAAGATCATGAACACCAACGGCGCCGGCGACGGTGCGCTGTCGGCGTTGCTGCACGATATCGCCGCCAACGGTTATCACCGCCACAACGTGCCGAACTCGAGCAAGCACGTGCGCAGTTACCTGACATACTCTTCGTTGGCGCAGGTGTGCAAATACGCCAACCGCGTCAGCTACCAGGTGTTGAACCAGCATTCGCCGCGTCTCACTCGCGGCCTGCCGGAGCGCGAAGACAGCCTGGAAGAGTCCTATTGGGAGCGTTAACCCGCTGAAAAAAAAAGGTCCGGCATGCCGGACCTTTTTTTGTGCGCGGTGCCTCAGATCGGGCAGCCCCCCATTTTTTCTTCTTCGCTCAGGGTATCCAGCTGCAGGATGTTCAGCATGCTGTTGGCGATCTCACGTTCGCCCATCACCACCTGATTGGCGCCGCGATCGGTGATGTAGGCCACCTCGTCGTCGTAGTGGGCGCGGGCGATGATCTCGATGTTCGGCCGCTTGGCGCGCGCCGAGGCGACGATCTCGCCGGCCTCATAGCCGTTGGGGATGGTCAGCAGCAGCCAGCGCGCGCAGTCGAGCCGCGCCAGATCCATCACTTCCGGATTGGCGGCGTTGCCCAGCACCGTCTTGATGCCCTGTTCGCGCAGCGCTTCCACCCGCGGGCGGGAGTTCTCGATCACCACCAGCGGAATGCCCGCCTCGGCCAGTTTGCCGCCCAGCAGGCTGCCGACGCGGCCGTAGCCGACCACCAGCGCATGGTTGCACATGTCCACCGGGATCTGCTTCTCTTCTTCCACCGCCTCTTCGAGGATTTGCTCTTCGATGGTTTCGGTTTTGGCCAGATAGCGCTCCAGCAGGGTGAACAGCAGCGGGTTGAGCATGATGGACAGAATGGCGCCGGCCAGCACCAGATTGCGCCCGTGTTCCGACATCATGCCCAGCGCGATGCCGAGGCCCGCCAGAATAAAGGCGAACTCGCCGATCTGCGCCAGGCTGGCGGAGATGGTCAGCGCGGTGCGCTTGGAGTGGCCGAACATTTTCACCAGCAGGAACGCGGCGGCGGATTTGCCGAACACGATGATCGCCAGCGTCGCCAGCACCGCCAGCGGTTCGTTAATCACGATCATCGGATCGAACAGCATGCCAACCGAGACGAAGAACAGCACGGCGAACGCGTCGCGCAGCGGCAGGGTGTCGTGCGCCGCGCGGTGGCTCAGCTCGGACTCGTTCAGCACCATGCCGGCGAAGAAGGCGCCCAGCGCGAAGGAGACGTCGAACAGCTTCACCGCGCCGTAGGCGATGCCAAGCGCCAGCGCCAATACCGCCAGGGTGAACAGCTCGCGCGAGCCGGTGCTGGCGGTTTTCGACAGGATCCACGGCACCAAACGGCGGCCGACCACGATCATCAACGCAATGAAGGCGATGACCTTGCCGATGGTCAGCGCCAGCTCCATCAGCAGCTGGCTGCTGCTGGCGTTGTCGTTGCCCAGCATATTGCCGAAGGCGGGCAGTAATACCAGCGTCAGCACCATCGCCAAATCTTCGACGATCAGCCAGCCGATGGCGATTTGCCCGCGCTGGCTGTCGATCAATTGCCTCTCCTCCAGCGCGCGCAACAGCACCACGGTGCTGGCGGTGGAGAGACAGAGGCCGAACACCAGGCCGGAGATCAGATCCCAGCCGAGCAGCTTGGACAGCCCCATGCCGAGCAGGGTAGCGACGGCTATCTGCGCCACGGCGCCGGGTATGGCGATAGATTTTACTGCGAGGAGGTCTTTCAAAGAGAAGTGCAGGCCAACACCGAACATCAACAGGATAACGCCGATTTCCGCCAGTTCCGGCGCCAGTGAGGTATCGGCGACGAAACCGGGGGTGAACGGGCCGGCGAGCACCCCTGCGGCCAGATATCCCACCAGGGGTGAGATGCGCAGGCGGTTCGCCAGCATACCGAGGAGGAAGGCGAGTACTAACCCTCCGACGATGGTGGTGATGAGCGGTGTTGAATTATGCATCCATACTCCTTCTGGCTATGCATCGCGGCACGGGAGAAACGCAACAAAGTTACGAAAAGATACATTTAGTTTATTGCATTTGTTCGCGGCTTGCTTGGCTAATTTGGCCTTTTTTGTAAAAAAGCAGAGGATTTCGCTTAAGGCGCGGCAATGAGGGAGTTTTGTGCCAGATAAACCAAATAACATTGATTTATCCGTAGGATAACCCGGATGAATAAATAATTTCATCCGGGCGGTTCGCGGGGTTATTGCGGTTTATGCTCCATATTGGGCAGTAGCGCGGTGATAATGCCGATCAGCGGCAGGAAAGCACAGATTTGGTAGACCAGCTCGATACTGGTCAAATCGGCGACATAACCAAGAACTGCCGCGCCTAACCCGCCCATACCGAAAGCAAAACCGAAGAATAAACCGGAAACCATGCCGACTTTACCGGGGATCAGCTCCTGTGCGTAGACCAGGATGGCGGAGAACGCCGAGGCGAGAATAACCCCGATGATCACCGTCAAAATGCCGGTCCAGTACAGGGATGCATGGGGTAAAATAAGCGTAAATGGTGCTGCGCCAAGGATTGAGCCCCAAATAACGTATTTTCTCCCTATCTTGTCGCCAAGAGGCCCGCCGATGATGGTTCCGGCGGCCACCGCGAACAGGAAGGCGAACAGGTGAATTTGCGCATTCTGCACCGAAACGCCGAACTTATGTATCAGATAAAAGGTGTAATAGCTGCTGATGCTGGCCAGATAGAAGTATTTAGAGAAAATCAGCACCAGCAGAATGCCCAGCGAGTAGGCGACGGTACGTTTTGGCAGCGGTTTCAGCATTGCGGGGCTTTTCGGCTGCCCTTTCGCCGCCCGATGCTGATGTTGGTACCACTTGCTGACCTGCAGCAATACCACGATCGCCAGCAGCGCCGCCAGCGTGAACCAGGCGACGTTGCCTTTGCCGTAAGGCGCGATGATCAGCGCGGCCAGCAGCGGGCCGAGCGAGCTGCCGAAGTTGCCGCCGACCTGGAACAGCGACTGCGCCAGGCCGTGTCGTCCGCCGGAGGCCATGCGCGCCACGCGCGAGGATTCCGGGTGGAATACCGATGAGCCGGTGCCCACCAGCGCCGCTGCCAGCAGCACCAGCGGGAAGGTGTTCGCCACCGACAGCAGCAGCAGGCCGGACAGGGTAAAGCCCATGCCGATAGGCAGTGAGTAAGGCTGCGGGTGTTTATCGGTGTAATAGCCGATCAGCGGTTGCAGCAGGGAAGCCGTTAGCTGATAGGTCAGGGTGATCATACCGATCTGCACGAAGCTGAGGTGGAAATCGGCTTGCAGGATCGGATAAATCGCCAGGATCAGCGACTGGATCATATCGTTGAGCAGGTGAGACACGCTGATGGCGCCGAGGATGGAGAAAGCGGTCCTCTTTACCGTACTGCCCTTGGCGGGCGGCATCGCGCTTTGGCTACTGTCGGTCATATTATTATTAGCCTGATAAGTTGTTGAGCACAGAGATGACATCTTAGGCAGGGCGTTCAATTTTTACCATATCTGAAATAATCAGACTCACATCGCAAAAAATTGAAATCAGCTGTCATTAATTCGCGCTACAATTTCGCCCTCATCATAAAAGCCATTTAATACACGGAGATCCGCCATGCGTTTTTCGCTGAAAACCACCGCATGCGCGTTGGCCGTATCCCTGACGCTGCTGTCGGGGGCCGCCAGTGCCTGGGAAAAGGATAAGACCTACGCCATCACCATTCTGCATACCAACGATCATCACGGTCACTTCTGGCAGAACGATCACGGTGAATACGGTCTGGGCGCGCAGAAAACCCTGGTGGACGGCATTCGCCGCGAAGTGGCGGCGCAGGGCGGCAGCCTGCTGTTGCTGTCCGGCGGCGATATCAACACCGGCGTGCCGGAATCGGACCTGCAGGACGCCGAGCCGGACTTCCGCGGCATGAACCTGGTGGGTTACGACGCGATGGCGATCGGCAACCACGAATTCGACAACCCGCTGAGCGTGCTGCGCCAGCAGGAGAAGTGGGCGACCTTCCCGCTCTTGTCCGCCAACATCTACCAGAAAAGCACAGGCCAGCGCCTGTTCAAGCCTTATGCCTTGTTCGACAAACAGGGTATCAAGATTGCCGTGATCGGCCTGACGACCGACGACACCGCCAAGATAGGCAATCCGGAGTACTTCACCGACATGGAGTTCCGCGTGCCGGCGCAGGAAGCGAAGCAGGTGGTGGAGCAACTGCGCAAGGACGAGAAGCCGGACGTGATCATCGCCGCCACCCATATGGGGCACTACGACAACGGCGAGCATGGCTCTAACGCGCCGGGCGACGTGGAGATGGCGCGCAGCCTGCCGGCGGGATATCTCGACATGATCGTCGGCGGCCACTCGCAGGATCCGGTGTGCATGGCCGGCGACAACCGCAAACAGGCGGATTACGTACCGGGCACGCCATGCTCGCCGGATCGTCAGAACGGCACCTGGATCGTGCAGGCGCACGAGTGGGGCAAATACGTCGGGCGCGCCGATTTCGAATTCCGCAACGGCGAGCTGAAGCTGGTGCATTATCAGCTGATCCCGGTGAACCTGAAGAAGAAGGTGGAGAAAGCCGACGGCACCAGCGAGCGCGTGTACTACACCCAGCAGATTGCGGAAGATCCGACCATGATGAAGCTGCTGACGCCGTTCCAGGATAAGGGCAAGGCGCAGCTGGGCGTGAAGATCGGCAGCGTCAACGGCAAGCTTGAAGGCGATCGCAGCAAGGTGCGCTTCGTGCAGACCAACCTGGCGCGGGTGATGCTGGCGGCGCAGAGGGAGCGCGCCGACGCCGACTTCGCCGTGATGAGCGGTGGCGGGGTGCGCGATTCGATTGAAAGCGGCGATATCACCTACAAGAACGTGCTCAAGGTGCAGCCGTTCGGCAACACGCTGGTGCATGTCGATATGAAAGGGCGCGAGGTTGAACAGTATCTGGCGGTGGTGGCCAACATGAAGCCGGATTCCGGCGCCTATGCCCAGTTCGCCAACGTCAGCCTGGTGGCGGACGGCAAGGGTGTCAGCGAGGTGAAGATCAACGGCCAGCCGCTGCAGGCGGATAAAACTTACCGCATGGCGACGCTGAACTTCAACGCGCTGGGCGGCGACGGCTATCCGAAGCTGGACGGGCTGCCGAGCTACGTCAACACCGGCTTTATCGATGCCGAAGTGCTGAAGCAGTACATCGAGAAACACTCGCCGCTGGATGCAGCGGCCTACGAGCCGAAGGGCGAAATCGTCTATCGCTAGGGGCGTCGCGGAACGGCGCTCTCGCTTGTCGCGGGGGCGCCGTTCCCCCCTCGCTTTTCTCCTCTGCATCAACGCCTTTTGTCAGCGTTGCCGTTTTAAACGGCGTCTTACTTCCTTCTCTCCATATACGCCCTCGGCGGGCAGCCCGCCATATTCTTGAAAAAAGTGGCGAAGGCGCTGTCGCTGGAAAACGCCAGCCGACCGGCGACGTCGGATTGGCTCATCCCTGCGGCCAGCATCTCTATCGCTTTGATCAGGCGCCATTGCTGACGCCATTGTTGATAACCGAGCCCGGTTTCACGGCGGAAAATCCGGCTGATGGTTTTCTCGGAAGCGCCGCTATAGCGCGATAGCTCGTGCAGCGGCGGAAGCATGTCCAGATTGGCCAGATGGCGCAGGCGGCGGTCGCTGGGCAGCGGCAGCAGCGTCAGTTCGCGCGGCGCGGCGGCGATCTCGTCCAGGCAGACCGCCAGAATATTGGCGTAAGGCCCATGCTGCCAGTCGGTGTCGAAGGCGGCGAACGCGATGCGTTCCAACACCTCGCGCAGCAGCGGCGAGGCTGTCAGTACGGCAAGCTGCGCAGGCAGACAGGCATAGCGATCGGCGTCGAGATAAAGCGAACGGTAACCGACGACGCCGTTGACCTGAACGCGGTGAGTCACCTGCGGCGGGATCCAGGCGACTCTGCCCGGCGGCAGCATGCAGATGCTTTGGTTGAGCGTGATGCGCATGCTGCCTTGCTGACAGAACAGCAACTGCCCCCTGTCATGCCAATGCGTGCCCGAGTCGTGCTGCGCCAGTTCGGCGGCGATCCCGAGCACCCCGTTGTCGAGCGTATCCGGATTAAAACTGTCCTGCGCCTGCAGCCACGCCATAGTCTGTCCGATTTTGTAAATTTATTGTCTTTTATATTGTAATCGGCGCTGGGACCAGATGCTACCTTGTGCAGCCTATTCTTGGCTACAGGATCTGTTATGCAACGTAAACTGACGCTGACGTTGGCGACGTCGATGATGATGTTTCCCCAGGTGGTGGAGACCATCTACAGCCCGGCATTGACGCATATTGCGCACGGTTTCCGGGTCAGTGCGGAAATGGCGGCGCAAACGCTCTCTTGTTACTTTTTCGCCTTTGCGCTGGGCGTGGTGGTATGGGGACGGATGTGCGACGTCATCGGACGCCGTCCCACCATTTTGGCCGGGCTGACGCTCTATCTGCTGGCTTCTCTCGTTGCGCTGTTCAGCGGCAGCTTCAGCGTACTGCTGGCCGCGCGGGTGCTGGCCGCCTTTGGCGCGGCGGTCGGTTCGGTCGGGACGCAAACGGCGATTCGCGATCGCTTCGACGGTTATGAATTGGCGCGGGTGTTCTCGGTGATGGGGATCGCCATGGCGATCAGCCCGGCGGTTGGCGTGTTGAGCGGCGCAGTGCTGACTCACTATTGGGGCTATCAGGGGGTGTTCGGCGGTTTGGCGCTGTTGGCGGCGCTGTTGCTGGGCTATGCCGGTTGGCAACTGCCGGAGACGCGTCCGCAGCAGGTGGTGAAGAATTCATTTTTCGGCACGCTGGGACGGATGGTCAAGGACGGGGATATTTGGCTCAGCGCGCTGTTGGTGGCGTTGTTCAATATTTGCATGTTCAGCTATTACCAGCTGGCGCCATTCCACTTCTCGGCGTTGGCGCTGCCGGCACAGTGGTTCGGTTATACCGGTTTGGTGTTGGCGGCCGGGGTGGGTATCGGCGCGGCGATCAACAAGTTTTTGATCGGCAAGCACTGGCTGTTCCCCGCGCTGTTGATGCTGGCCTGCGGATTATCGCTGACTGGCGGCCTGCTGGTACTGCTGCTGGAAGGGACCTTGTGGTTCGTTCTGCCGATGATGCTGGTGGTGATGGCGTACGGTATCGCCATTCCCAATATTCTGGCGCGCGCGCTGCGCCATTATAAAGACTGCATGGGCACCGCCGGCGCCATCCTTGGCCTGATGTATTACCTGATGCTCGGCGGTGGCTTGGTGTTGGCGGGGCTGTCGCAGCACCTGGGCGCCGTGCTGTCGCTCTGCAGCCTCTGCGTGCTGCTGTTGGCGTGGCGGGTGGTGCACAACGAGCGTCGTTTGGCGATGCTTGAGAGTGAAAACGCCTGACGGCTATATGCTGGCCGGTTCACTCAGGTGGCCTGCCAGCAACTGGTGAATGCCGGCTATCACGGCGTCGCGCTGCGTGGTGATATACATATGCCCGCCGGCAAAAGTGCGCTGCTGAAAATCGCCTTGCGCGATCCGGCGCCAGTCGAGCAAATCCTGCCGATCGATCAGCTCGTCGTTTTCACCATAAAACATCGCCAGCGGGGCGGGGTAACCCGGTTGCTCAGGGAAAAGCAATTGGCTGGACAGCATCAGATCGGCACGGATCAGCGGCAGATAGTAATCGAGCAGCGCGCTGTCGCCGATGAGCGACGCATCCAGACCCTCGCCGGCACATAGCGCGTTCAACAAAGCGGCACGCGGCATTCTCAGCAACGAACTGTGGCGCGCCAGGAAGGGCGATGAACTGGCGGAAATGATCAACTGCAGCGGCGGCTGAGGCAGCGCCGTCGCTAACGCCAGCGCAACCCGTCCGCCAAGACTGTGGCCGAAAAAGATCAGCGGTTTGTCCTGCAGTGGTTGCAGTGCCGGCATCAGTTGATTGATGAGTGATTGGGGGTGACAGAGCGGCGCTTCGTTTGCCCGCTCCTCTCGACCGGGGTATTGCACGGCATAGAGTTCGATGTCCTGATGCAACGAGGGGCTCCACCCCTGAAAGGCTGTGGCGCCGGCGCCGGCATGAGGAAAAGCGATCAGCCGCAGGCTGCCCTGGCGCCCTGGCGTCAGCGGTTTCAAGCTGCGTGGGGCGTTGGGGAAGTGGGTGCAATGCATGGCGAAATCCGTATTTTCAGGGGGCCAAGGAAGCCTTAGCTTCCTTGGCGTTAAGGAACGTATTCAGTTGATGGCGTTCCACAATTCATCGAAGATCGGCGTGAACAGCGTAGATTTCAGATAGTCTGAACCCGATGAACCGCCGGTACCTTTCCGCTGCCCGATAGTACGTTCCACCAGTTTCACATGGCGGTAACGCCACTCCTGCAGCAGTGAATCCAAATCCAGCAGTTGATTGAGCAGCAGCGACTCGCAGCTCGAACGCGTCAGCGATTGCCTGATGATGTCGTCGAAGCCTTGCGCCGCCTGATTGGACTGATCATTGAGACGCATCAGATGGCCGCGTATTGCCTGCCATAGTGAAACCGGTTGGATGATAGCCGCCAATCGGCGCTGTGCCTCTTCATCACCCTGATACTGCTGTAGTTTTTTCGGATTTTCCTTGCCGAGCAGCGCTTCTATGCCGGCGAACTGGTAGGATTGAAAACCGCTGGCGGTGCCGAGATAGCTGCGAAAACGCTGGAATTCGTGAAACTTCAGCGTGCAAATCACGGCGATCTGATTCACCACGGTTTGGGTAATGGCATTGACGCGCGTCATCGTTTCGATCGCCGCCGGTATATCTCCTTCTTCGATCTGCGCGATCGCCAGATGAAGCTCATCGATCAACTGCTTGAACCAGAGCTCGTAGGTTTGATGAGTGATGATAAACAAGTTTTCATTGCGGTGTTCCGCAGACGGCGAGGCTGGCTGTTGCAGCGACAGCAGCTGGTTTAGCTGCAGATAGCTGGCGTAATTCATGATGTCACTTTCCCTGTAGAAAACGAAAATAAGATGGGCCGGCTGGGAAGGGCATCCCCGCTCAGATCCGGCAGTTGAATGGTCAGAAAATAGTGTCCCGCCGTGGCCTGCGCGGGAACCTGAATCAGCTCGGTCACGGAGGCGTATTTGCGCCCTTCTTGCGGCCTGTCGGGGGCCTCAAGCCCCCAAAAACGTCGATGGTTGTCCATGCGTCCGCCGTCGTAGAGACGGTCGATCGACGGAATGTCCACCAACAGATGCTGGACGCCGAGTTCGACGATGCGCGCCAAGGCTTGATGGCTGAAGTAGGGCGCGCAGGACGCGGCGCGGAATTCGCTCGGTGCCTCGACCGCAATCACCAAAGCCTGCAGGTAGTCGCCCGACAACGGCGCCAACGCGTCATCGAGCGCCGCCCGGGTAATCAGCCAATCTTCACAGGCAGCGCTGGCGTTATAGCTCTCCGCGGTCGCGTCCGCTCGCTGCGGCCTGATGCGAATCAGGGTGGCGGCGATGAACGGTTCAAGCGGCAAGTCAGCCACGTTGCGCGTTTCAGGAAGAATATGGCCGATGCATTCGGTGTGCGTACCATGGCAGTGCGGCACCAGGCTGATGCGCTCGGCGTTGCAGACCCCGCCATGACGCACGCTGGCGACGGTATCGCCGTAACTCAGCGGCGCCGAGTCGGCGGGGGCCACACCATAAAGGTTGGTTGGGTTATCGGCGAAGTCCAGCCTGGCCGAGAGCCGCAGCGGCTCTCGGTGGTCAAGGTGATGACAACGCCCTTGGTGGTACACCTCAATGCGTTTCATCGGCGACCTCGGCAGTTTTGCTCAAGGCCAGCGCGGTAAGTCCGCGGATCTGGCTGTGCATGATGAATTCGCGGATAGTCAGCGAGACGCCCATCTGTTGACGAATGGCGTGCAGCAGCTGCGGGATCTGCAGTGAATTTCCACCCAGGCTGAAGAAGCTGTCGCAGACGCTGATCTGCGTCTGTGACAATACTTGTTGCCAGATATGCTGCATGGCGCTTTCCGCCTCGTTGGCCGCGGGCGTGTAGTCCGCTTCGGAAGCCGAGTAGCGGGTTTCCGGCGCCGGTAGCCGACGGATGTCGATTTTGTTGTTGTTGGTGAGCGGGAAGGCCGACAGCACCACAAAACCGGACGGGATCATGATATTCGGCAAACGGGCTTTCAGCGCCGTGCGTACCGCTTTTTCATTCAGCTCTTCGCCCGACGTTAACTGCAGGTAGCTGACGATGCGGGCCTGCTGGCCTTCACCGACAATTAAACTGAGTGACCGCTCGATATTGTCGAGGGACGATAGACTGAGATCGATTTCGCTCAACTCAATACGGTGGCCGCGAATTTTGACCTGGTGATCGTTCCGGCCGAGATACTCCAGCTGCCCCTGTCGATTAAAACGCACAATGTCGCCGGTGCGGTACATATAGCGCTCGGCGCCGAACGCCTGACGCCGTAGAAAGACCTTATCGCTCAGCGTCGGATTGCGCCAATACCCCGGCGATACCCCTGCGCCGCCCAGCCACAGCTCACCAAATGCGCCGCTTGGCAGCGGGTTGCCGGCCTGATCCATGACCAGAACCTCAGTCGCCTGGATCGGCGTGCCGATACAGTCGCTTGCGCCTTCGTGAGTCAGATCGGCGCAGGTCGACCAGATGGTGGTTTCCGTCGGGCCATACACCTGCAGCACCCGTGTCGCGATGCGTCGCAATTGCGTCAACAGGGCCGCCGGCATTTTCTCGCCGCCGCATAGCACGGTCAGGGGGCGTTGGCTCGCCGCCGGCAGGTGGTGGACGATGGTACTCCAGACGGTAGGTGTTGCTTGAATCACGCTGGGCTGCTGTCGCTCGATAAAGTGATACAGCTTGACCGGATCCATGGCGGTTTCTCGTGGACACAGCGTGACGTGCGCGCCGCCGGCCAGCGAGCAGAACAGTTCCAACCCAAAAATATCGAAACTGATGCTGGTCAGGCTGAGCACCCTATCGCGCGCGCTCAGCGCCAGCCGCCCGACGAAGTCGTTGGTGAAATTGTTCAGGTTGCCATGCGTGATCATCACCCCTTTGGGGTTACCGGTTGAGCCTGAGGTGTACATGATGTAGGCCAGCGTATCGTCGGCTGGGATCGGCAACGCGTCGGCCGCTGCAGGATGAGAAACCAGCGAGTCGAAACCGACGGCGGGACTGGCCCAACCTTGCTCTGGCTCACCATCGGTCACCAGCAACCGGGCTTGCGCGTTCTCGATCATGTAGCTCACGCGGTCGGCCGGGTAGTGTACGTCAATCGGCACGTAGTGTTTGCCGGCTTTCAGCACGCCGAGCAGGAGCACGGCGACGTGGCAACTTTTCTCCATCATGACGCCGACCGAGAAAGGCCGGCTGTCGATGCGCAGCAATGCATGCGCGACGCGCTCAGACTGCGCCCACAGCTGACGGTAGCTGTACTGTTGCCGTTCGCAGCTGACGGCGAGGCTGTCAGGCTGAGTATGTGCCAACCGGCCAATGTGCATCAGCAGCGAGTCACGTGAACCTGCGTCGGCGTTGACGGCCAACTGTTGCAGCCACTGTTGTTCCCGTTCGCATAGCGGGTTGAGGGCAAGCTGCGCCGTATTGGCCGGCAGGGTGAGCAGTTGCCGCAGCGTTTGCTGATAGTTGTCCAACAGCATTTGCATGCTGGCGGGATAAAACAGTTCGCTGGCGTAATCGAGTTCGATGGCGACGGCGTCCTGTTCCACACTGAAGTTCCAGGTCATATCGAACATCGAGAAGCCGGACGAAAGCGGCAAGCGATGCAGCGTGCAATCGCGCAGGTTTTGTTGGCATACGTCACCGGCGTTCTGCAGGATAGCCATGATCTGGAATAACGGATTTTTGTTCGACATCCGTTCGTATTCGATCTGGTGCAAGATCCGGTCGAAGGAGAGCTGCTGATGCTGGTAGGCGCCGATGCAGGTTTCCATCATGTTACCGATCAGTCCGGCCAGGGTGTCCTGTTCGCTCAGTTGGATACGCAGCGGTACGGTATTGACGTGGAAGCCGCTGACCTGCGCCTGATCCAGGTTGTCCCGCGCTGCGATGGCGGTGCCGATGACGATATCCTGCTGCTGGGTATAACGGCTGAGCAGCAAACTTAATGCCGCGCAGAGCAAGGCGAAAGGCGTGGCGCCCAGCGCTTTGCCCCGTGACGCCAGCAGACCGGCTACGTCAGGCTGCAGCTGATAATGGATGCGCTCTCCGGCGTGCGTCGGCATTAGCGGGCGCGGTTTATCCAGCGGGAAGTCCAGTTCGCGGCAGTCTTGCAGTTGCTGTTGCCAATAAGCAACATCCGCCGGCGCAGGTGACGCGATGCCGCTATTGACGATGTCGATAGTTTGAATCTGCGGTTGCGGTGCGTCTAAGCCGTGGTGATCGTCGAGCTCGTTATAGCGCTGCCACAGATCGTTAAGGATCAGTTGTTCGCTCCAGGCATCGGTAATAATGTTGTGTTTTACCCAAATCAAAACATGGTGCTGCTGCTGATACTGGACCAGCCGAAGCACCAGCGGCGGACGAGCGGTGATGTCGAAAGGCGTGGCACACAGTTGGCGCACCCACTTTTCTGCCGAAAGCGTTTGGCCGTCCACCCAGTGATCGGCAAGGCGAATCGGGGTATGTGGTTCTGCCAACTGATAGGCGATACCGTCGGTTTCGGTGAAACGAGTGCGCAGGCTTTCATGTTTTTCATAAATAAAATTGAGCGCCTGCTCAAAGCGGCCCAGATCAAGCGGGCCCTGGATGTCTATCGCCAGCGGCAGGTTGTAACTGCAGTCGTCAGGATTCAATGCGCTCAGGTACCAAAGCAGGTTCTGCTGTGGGCTGAGCGGCGCGCGGCGTTCGTCGCAGATCGCGATGGCGCGCTCCGCGGCAACGGCCTTATTCTCGATATATTCGGCCAGTTTGCGCACCGTATTGTGGCGGAACAGTTCGGCGATGCTCAGATGGCAGCAAAGATCGCGTGCGACGAGCGCGACGATTTTGCTCATGGTCAGCGAGTGCGCGCCCAGGTTGATGAACTCCTGGGTGACGTCGGCTTGCGGACAGCCGATCGCGTTGGCCACGATGCGCTCGAGAATGGCCTCCGTTTCGGTTTCCGGCGGCGTCAGGCGCTCATTCCGCTCATCCAGTGGCCAGTTTTCCAACTGTTGGCGGGCGATCTTGCCATTGATGGTCAGCGGCAGCGCCGGCAAGAAAATAAAGACGCTGGGGATCGCGGCGGGATGGAGCAGTGTGACCAACGCGTGGCGCAGCGCGTCGATCGTCAGCTCAGGCGAAGCGGGTTGCACGAAGGCGGCGAGAATTTTGCCCGAGGGCTGGCTGCGAGCGACCACGCAGGCGCTTTCAACCAGTGGATGACTGCGGACGGCGCTTTCCACTTCTCCCATCTCGATGCGCACTCCGCGTATCTTCACCTGGTGATCACGGCGGCCGACGAAAATAATGTTGCCCTGTTCGTCCCATTTGGCGATGTCGCCGGTTCGATAAAGACGCTCTTCGGCCGCCATATACGGTAGCCGACAGATAATGAACTTCTCTGCGCTCAGCGCCTCTTGATGCAGGTAACCGTGCGCCAGGCCGCTGCCGGCGATGCACAGTTCGCCCTCAAAACCGACCGGCAGTGGATTATGGTGGAGATCAAGGATGTGGCAACGGTAGTTTTTCAGCGGTTTGCCAATGCAGTTCCAGGGAACGCCGGGACGATACTCGCACAGCGAAGTGGCAATGGAAGCCTCGGTCGGCCCGTAACCGTTGCACAATCGGGTGCGTTCGGCCCACCAGGCGACGACGTCTGCAGGTGGGGCGTCTCCCATGACGATCATCGTCCGCAGTCCCGGCCACATTTCGCGGGGCAACAATTCCAGAATTGCCGGCGTAATAGTGATATGGCCGATATCGTGTTGAGTCAGATAGTCGTGCAGCGCGCCGACATCGGTATGCAGCTCCGAGGGCGCAAGATAAAGCGTCGCGCCGCTGACTAACGCGCCATAGACGTCCCAGCCGAAGGCGTCGAAACCCAGCGAGGCGATGGCCAGCACGCGGCTGCCTTGCGCCAGTCCAATGAAATCGCGGTGGTTTTGCGCCACGTTGCTCAGGCCTTCCCGCCCGATCATGACGCCTTTGGGCTTGCCTGTCGTCCCGGAGGTATAGCAGACGTAAGCCAGAGCGTCTCGCGATTGAGGGAGTTGCTCCGCATGGATGTTCAGCGAACGGTAATCAATGCTTGATGGCGCAATGCATGGCGCGTCGCCGGAGTGCAACGGCGAGTCGGCCAAAATCAGCGCGGGCTGTACGTCGTCAAGAATGCTTTGATTGCGTGCCGCTGGCGCCTGCGGGTCGAGCAGCACATAGGTTTTATTGCTTTTCAGTATCCCCAACAGCACGATCAGCAGCGTCGCTGACTTGTCCATCGAGACGGCGACGACCGAACTGGCGGCGCCGCTGTGTTCAAGCAGCCAACAGGCAAACTGATCCGAGGCGCGATCGATTTCTCCATAGCTGTATGTCTGGCCATCGGCATGCAGCGCGGCCTGTTGCGGATGAGCGGCGGCGGCGTGGCGGAACAAAGCGATGACGTCGTGCGCCAGGAGCTCGGCATCGTCGGTTGCGTTGAATTGGCTCAGGCGATGTAACGTGTGAGGTTGAGTAACAATGGGCGCGGCGATGGGATCGGCCGGATCTGCCAATAGCGCGTCAAGATAGTCGGTGAAGGCGTTGAAACGCATGTCGTCGCCATACAGGGTAAGCTGAGTGCCGTCACCGCAAGCCGCTACGTCGACCATCACTCGTGGCTGGGCATAGCGTCCCTGTTTGAGCGCGCCGGTTTCATTAAAGAAGAAATGTTGCAGCTGTGCGGGGGACGTGATGTCCGCTACCGGCACCGTATGGAAGTCGGCGCCGGGTTGCCAGGTGAGATGGCAGAGATCGCTGCCGCAACGTCCCTGCATCTGATCGCCAAGACGTTCCATCAGCAATGCGGTCAATTCGCGCATGCGCGTCGGTGATTCGGCATAGTATTTACGCGCCAAGCGGTAGGGAAGTTCTTGTACCGGCGGTATACCGCCACGCGACAGCTCGACCACAATGTCGACAAGCCTTTCCTGCAGCAGGGGAAGTTGGGCGTCAGTGGCCATATCCGACAGCGCATCGCACAGATAAGCGGCCTGGCCGGCGGAGCTAAAGTACAGAGAGAAGTGTTCTTGGTTTTGCAGGGTGTCAATGTCGTTAATATTTTTTTTATTGGTTGCGAGCGTCAGCAGATTTTTTCCCTGCTGTTGCAGTCGTCGTATTGTTTCAGCGTTATTTTCAGTGGTGATAATAAGGTCGAGCTTTTCGGTTGGGCGGTGTTCGAGACTGATAAAGCTAACCTGATGGCCGTATTCCTGGATTTCGTCGGTTAATAATTTACCGCAGGCGCTGTCGCCGAAATAGCCAATATGAAGTAATTCCATTTTTGCTTCCTGAGAATAATGGTTTCCCTTGCGGAATATCAAAGGCGGTGGATTTTTATACCGGTTAATTAGATTTTTACATGCAGCGCATCGGCGATAGGCAAATCAGCCAGAATGCCCGATTTATTCAGCGCCACCAACATTTGCTCCGTGACGATATTATTGGTTTCCCACGGTTTAACATGCGTTGCTGGATAAGTGTCTGCGATGATGTCGATAATTTCCGCTTCTGTCAGTCCGAGTTGGCGCAACATGCAGGCGCTGAAATCTTTGGCGATAGCGTCGGTTGCGTAGCCTTCCAGGAAAGCCAAAATCGGTTGTTGCAACGCTTGCTTGGTCGCCGCGTCGCTGTGGCGCCAGATATGGCTCAGCACCTGCTGTGAGAAGCGGGCATGGCGGCCTTCATCCGCAACGTGATCTTTCATCACCAGATAGAAGGTCGGGAAGATATCTTCGTTGTTGATCACATCGATCAGATCGGTCGTCAGCGCCTGCTCCGACAGGGACACGCAAACCAGTCGCAGCAGCTCACGCAGCCGTTCGTCGCCCATTGCCAACGATTGCGCCAGGGCATAGGAGGCCTCGGTATCTTTTGGCATCGGCAGCGGCGCAATGGATGTCATCTGCTCTACCTGATTGATCAGATCCAGCGCCACCAGGGCGTGATAGGACTCATCCACGACCACGGTCAGCGCGTCTAAGCGCATTTCAAGCGGAAAGTCTACGCCGACCGCGTTTTTGTAGAGCTTGTAACTGGAATCATTGATGATATCCAACTCGATGTTGGCGATGCCATTCAGGTAATGGTAGAGGGTTTGTACCTGAATATAGCGCAAGGCTTGTTCACCGAGCGCGGCAACGCGCGGATGGAGGCACAGCGGCAGACGTTCGAGGGGGAAGAAAAGGGTTGATTGGCTGTCCTGTTCGTTGAGAAGGCGACGCGGGCGGGAGCGGACAATCGCGGCGCGATCCCATTTTTTCAACGTGGTTTCAATGAGGCTCATCGGTTAATCCTTATTAATAGAGTTCTATTTCAATATCCGATTGTGAATAGGCGCAGCAGGCCAGAATAATATTCTCTTCTAACTCCTCTTCGCATAAGGCACTCTGTTTTTCATGGCGTATATTTCCGCTGATTAGAAGTAATTTGCAACAGCCGCACCTCCCCTTTCGGCATAGGTTGGGAATGTCGATATTTAATCTTTCAAAGTTTTCAAGCAGCGACGTTTCAGGACAAAAGTCACCGATGCCCGCGCCATCAAAAATAACTTGATGACCATCGGGCCCTGTATTTACAGACATGGCGTGTTATTCCCTATGGAAGTCAGTGAGTGAGATCACATTTTAAAATTCATATAAGTAAATTGTTATTAATAATAGGTTGTGAGTTTTAATGGGGAGTAACGATAGCTTTGGCTTTGTTTATTGTCAACACGACACATTAAAAACATTAACATTATATTAAAGGTTGTTTCACATAATATAGTTCATATTCAAACTTTATTGCCTGGATTGTTTAGCAATTCTTATTATTGCTTGTTTTATAATATCAATAGGCAAAAATCGTTGTTCAGTGAATGGAAAACAGGACGTCGCCGCCTTCCAATGATAGCCTGAGTGACAATTTGGTTTTGATAACGCAAACAGGAAGATGACATGTTGAAAACCGCAGGCTGGCTGCTGCCCGCCATTGTGGCGCTGGCGGGGTGTTCGTCATCCGGCGAACGTCATGGACAAACCCTCAGCCAGGCGCTGGCGGCCCTCGGCCAGGACAAGGCGTTGGTCGGGGCGTCGAACGGCGTGATGGTGCGCGATGCCGACAGCGGCAAGGTGCTGTATCAGGCGCACGCGGAGCAGCGTTTGGCGCCGGCTTCCAACATGAAGATATTCACTTCTTTGGCGGCGTTCGGCGTGCTGGGGGCGGATTACCGGTTTGAAACCCGGCTGCTGACCGCCGGCGAGCAGCGCGGCGACACGTTGCGGGGAGATCTCTATCTGCAGGGCAGCGGCGATCCGACGCTGCATCCGGACGATCTCGACACCTTCGCCGCGGCGCTGGCGCAGCGCGGCATCCGTCATATACAGGGGCGGTTGTTGCTGGACGCCGGCGCCTTCGATCAAACGCCATTCGGCGCCGGCTGGAGCTGGGACGATGAACCCTTCGCCTTCGCTGCGCCGATCTCGGCGCTGAACTACGCCTTTACTCCCGGCGGCGATATCAACGTGGTGCAGGTGGATGTGCGGCCGGGCGCTCGCGCCGGCGCGCCGGGACGGGCGAGCTTCTATCCCGCCAATGACGCGGTGACGCTGGTCAATCGCACCACCACCGGTAGTGACACCGCGCTGACGTACGAGCGCCGGCCGGGCAGCAACCGGATCGTGGTCAGCGGCACCATCGCCGCACAGGCGGAGGCCAGCTCGCGATTGATTACCGTCGATCAACCGGCCCTCGTCGTCGGCGCTTTATTGCAACATGCTCTGCGCGCGCACGGCATCACCCTGCGCGGCAACGCTGAAGAGGGCGTGACGCCGGCCGGCGCACAGCTGCTGGCGCAAAAAACCTCGCCGCCGCTCTCCCGCCTGGTCGTCACCTTCCTGAAAGTGTCCAATAACGGCTACGGCGAGATATTGACCAAGGCGATGGGCCGCAAGACGCAGGGTAAAGGGGATTGGGCCGCCGGCCTTCAGGCGATAAACGGATTTGTGCAAAGCCAGGGCATCGCGGCCGACGCGTATCGCCAGGTGGACGGTTCAGGGCTGTCGCGCATGAACCAGATCACGCCGCAACAGCTGACGACGCTGCTGCTGGCGGCCAGAAAACAGCCGTGGTTCGCCGACTGGTATCGCGCCTTGCCCGTCGCGGGCGAGCCGGGGTTGCTGGTGGGCGGCACGCTGCGTAACCGCATGGTGAAAAGCGCGGCGGCGGGGCGCGCTCACGCCAAGAGCGGTTCCATGACCGGCGTATCGTCGCTCAGCGGCTATGTTGATTCGGCGACCGGGCGGCCGCTGGCGTTCGCCATCATCAGCAATAACTATCTGGTGCCCGGCGCGCAGGTGAAGGCGTTGGAGGACCGCCTGGTGGAAACGCTGGCGGCCTGTGACGCCACGGTGGTGTGCCGCTGAGTACGCGGCGTCAGTCGCGTTTGGCGATGTCGGCGAAGCTGCCGGCCAGCAGGCGGCACAGATCGGCGGCGGCCAGCTCAATATCCAGCCCGCGTTTGCCGCCGGAAACGTAAATGGTGGCGAACGCTTGCGCCGGGCTGTCGATCACCGTCGGCAGCCGTTTTTTCTGCCCCAGCGGGCTGATGCCGCCCACCAGATACCCGGTGACGCGCTGCGCCAGCTGCGGATCGGCCATCTCGGCCTTTTTGGCGCCGAGGGCGCGGGCAACCTTTTTCAGATCCAACTGGGTTGCGACCGGCGTGACCGCCACTGCCAGGTGTTTGGCGTCGCCGTTCAGCGCCACCAGCAAGGTTTTGTAAACCCGATCGGCATCCAGCCCCAGCTTTCTCACCGCCTCATCGCCGAAGTTGGTTTCGTCGCTGTCGTGGTGATAAGGATGGAGGGTGAAGGCGACCTTTTGTTTCTCAAGCAGAACGACTGCGGGCGTCATGATGTGTTGTCCAAAATGTCCCCGGCGGGGAAAGGGTGATAACCAGCCTTAAAAATACAAAAATCCAACCAGCCCGGCAACCTGAGCGGCTGTTACATAAAGCGGGTTGCCAAGATATTCACCGGGTTGCTACCCTGTTTACTGTAACCGTTAACACGGTTGCTATGCGTATAACTAGAATACAAGAAATTCCTCTTTGACTGGCCAATAGCGATATTGGCCACTTTTTTACCCCTGCGGCTGCAGCATCGCCGGCAGGTTATCCTCGCCATACAGGTGCAATGCGCCAACCGCCACCACATAGTCTCCGGCCGGCAGCGCCTCCAGCTGACGCCGCCAGTCGCGATTGCGTTGATGCATCAGCACGTCGTAAAGCCCGGCGCTGAAGGTGGCCGGCAGCGTGTCCAGCGTACCGCGCGGTTTGGCGTCCAGCCACCAGCTCACCATGGTTTGCAGCAGCCGCGCGTTGGTATGCCAATGCTCCAGCGTATCGCGCAGCAGCGCGATGCCGCCTTCCGGCAGCTGTTCCAGCATCGCCAACTGCTGCTGCGCCCCCTCGAGTTCGATCACCGGTTTGTCCTGCGCTCTGGCGGCCTGCAGCAGCTGATAATCTACGCCGTACTCTGCGCGCAGACCCAGACGCTGGGCCTGCCGCGCCTGCATCATCAGCGCCACCTGCCAGCCGGGCAGGGTGGCGAAGGCGTGCGGATCGGCGCCCAGTTCGTGGCACAGCGCCAGCAGCTGTTGATATTCTTCGGCGGACAGGCGCTGTTCCAGTTCGGGCTGTTGCTCTGCGTGGTCGAAAGGGGAGGCGGTGCCGGTGATATCGGCTTCGACGATCAGCGCGTCGGCCTGTTGCAGCCGGGCGGCCAGCCGGGGCGGCAGCGGCGCCATATCGACGGTGCCCATATGGATGCTGCCCACCAGATGGAGCCGACGCTCGCCCGGCAGAGTGATGTCCAGCGCCGGATAAGCGTAACTTTTGGGCGAGATCAGGCCGAGAAAGGCGGCGAGGCGGCGTAACAGTTGACCCATACGGCGTGGCTCCTGAATAACGGGTGCGCGTTTTCGCGTGCAAGGCGAGGGAAAATCGTCATTCATGCTAAACGCTATCCGCCGCGCAGGGAAGCCCGGAAAACAGCGGGGCGCCTTGGCGGCGCCCCGGAGCTTACTTCCTGGGTTTAAAACGCAGCAGCCGGTTGGCGTTGCTGACTACGGTAATGGACGACAGCGCCATCGCCGCGCCCGCCACCACCGGGCTGAGCAGCGTGCCGGTCAGCGGGTAGAGCACGCCGGCGGCGATCGGAATGCCCAGCGTATTGTAGATAAAGGCGCCGAACAGGTTCTGCTTCATGTTGCGCAGCGTGGCCTTCGACAGTTCCACCGCATCCGCCACGCCGTGCAGGCTGTGACGCATCAGGGTGATGGCGGCGGTCTCGATGGCGATGTCGCTGCCGCCGCCCATCGCGATGCCCACGTCGGCCTGCGCCAGCGCCGGGGCGTCGTTGATGCCGTCGCCGACCATCGCCACGCGTTGGCCCTGCGCCTGCAGCTGTTTGATCGCCGCCGCTTTGCCGTCCGGCAGTACGCCGGCAATCACCCGATCGATACCGGCTTCTTTGGCGATGGCATTGGCGGTCACCGGGTTGTCGCCGGTCAGCATCACCAGCTGATATCCCTGCTGGTGCAGGCGCTGCAGCGCCGCGATGCTGTCCTCGCGCAGCGGATCGCGAATGGCGAACAGCGCGGCCGGTTTACCGTCAACGGCCAGCAGCACCGGCGTCACGCCGCGTTCGGCCTGGGCGCGCATCGGCGCCTCCAGTTCGTCGGCCGCGACCTGATGTTGTTTCAGCAGCGCGGCGTTGCCCAGCAGCACCTGCACGCCGTCGATCTCCCCGCTGACGCCGGCGCCGCGCAGGGTGCGGAACTGCGCCACCTGCGGCAGCGTTTGCCCGGCGGCGCGTTCCATGATGGCGCGCGCCAGCGGGTGATTGGAGCCTTGTTCCAGCGCGGCGGCCCAGCCGAGCGCCTGCTGTTCGCTGACCTGATTGAAGGTCAGGATCTCCACCACCTGCGGTTTCCCTTCGGTCAGGGTGCCGGTTTTATCGAACACCAGGGTATCCAACTGGCTGGCCTGCTGCAGGGCGTCGGCGTCGCGCACCAGCACGCCGAATTCCGCCGCGCGGCCCACGCCGGAGATGATCGACATCGGCGTCGCCAATCCTAACGCACATGGGCAGGCGATGATCAGCACCGTGGTGGCGATCACCAGCGTATAGACCAGCTGCGGCTGCGGACCAAAGAAGTACCACACCGCCGCGCTGAACAGGGCGATCGCCACCACCGCCGGCACGAACACCGCCGAGACGCGGTCGGCCAGTTGGCCAATCGCCGGTTTACTGCTCTGCGCCTGACGCACCAGTTTGATGATGCGCGCCAGCGTGGTTTGGCTGCCGATGGCGGCGGCGCGGAACAGCACGCTGCCGTCGTCGACTACCGTCCCGGCATGCACCGTGTCGCCGGGGCCTTTTTGCTGCGGCACCGCTTCGCCGGTCAGCATTGCTTCATCAAGCCAGACTTCGCCCTGCACGATTTCACCGTCGACCGGCACGCGATCGCCGGTGGTCAGCCGCAGCGTCATGCCGAGCTGCACCTCCGCCAGCGGAATATCGCGCTCGCCGTCGTCGGTTACCAACCGCGCGGTAGGCGGCGTCAGATCCAGCAACCGCTCCAGCGCCTGCGAAGAACGCTGACGGGCGCGCTGCTCCAGCGCATGGCC
Source organism: Serratia sp. CY52157 (assembly GCF_052168495.1). Lineage (NCBI taxonomy): Bacteria > Pseudomonadati > Pseudomonadota > Gammaproteobacteria > Enterobacterales > Yersiniaceae > Serratia > Serratia sp. CY52157. The sequence continues at coordinate 260,220 of NZ_JBJNMO010000002.1, forward strand.
GAGGTTGATCAAACCGATGATCATCGCGCTGGCCTCGTAATAGAGGTGGCGCGCCTCCATCGGGAAGAAATCGGGCCAAATGTTGACGGCGATCGAGTAAAGCCAGGCAGCGCCGGTGCCGAGCGCCACCAGGGTGTCCATGGTGGCGCTGCCGTTCATCAGCGCGCGCCAGGCGTTGCGGTAGAAGTGCCCACCGGCGAACACCATCACTGCCAGGGTGATGACGCCGACCAGCAGCCAAGGGCGCTGGGTTTCCGGCGTCAGCGTCATGCTGCCGCCGAACAGCCCCCAGGCCATCAGTGGGATACCCAACGCCAGACCCAGCGCCGCCTGCCAGCTAAAGCGCTTCATGTTGGCGCGTGCGGTCTGCTGCTGGCGCTCGCGGCGTTCGGTTTCATCCTGAATCATTTCGGCGCCGTAGCCAGCTTTTTCCACCGCCGCCACCAGCGCCTGCGCATCGGCGGCGCCGGTCACCAGCGCGCTGCGTTCCGCCAGGTTGACGCGCGCATGCTCTACGCCGGGAACGCTTTGCAGCGCCTGCTGCACTTTATTGACGCAGCTGGCGCAGGTCATGCCGCTGAGCAGCAGCTGTACGCTGTCGTCCGCGCCGTCGGTTGCCGGAAGGGGAGATTGCGCCGCTGGCTGAACGTCCGGCAACGAAGGTGTTGCGTCAGTCAACGGCTCAGTTTTTGGGGCGACGGCGCCCGCTACGCTGGCGTGATAGCCGGCATCTTCCACCGCGGCGATCAGCGCCTGCGGATCGGCATCGCCGTATACTTTCGCGCCGTCGATAGCGACATCGGCGGCGAACACGCCCGGCACCGCTTCCAGCGCCTTGCGGGTGGTGCCGACGCAGTGCATGCAGCTCAGGCCGCTCAGCTGCAGTTCGGTATCGGCGTGCGGCGCGACTTCGGCCTGATAGCCGGCGGCGATCACGCTGTCGATCAGCGCGCTGTCCGGCGCGTCGCCGGTCACTTTGGCGTAATGGACGTTAACCTCCGCCTGTTCGACATCGCTGCGGCTTTCCAGGGCTTTTTTCACCCGCTGCGCGCAGTTCATGCAGGACAACCCCTGCAATGCCAGCATAGTGGTGTGTGACATGATTGAACTCCTTGCGTAGAGGCGGTGTTTAAAGGTTGACCGCCTGACCTATTTTCACTAAGAATGGAGCTTAAACCTTCCAGCAAGGGTAAGGTCAAGGAGGGAAAATGAATATTAGCGACGTCGCGAAAAAAACCGGTTTAACCAGCAAGACGATTCGTTTTTACGAAGAGAAAGCGTTGATTACCGCCCCGATTCGCAGCGACAACGGTTACCGCCACTATTCCGCCAAGCATGTCGAAGAGCTGACGCTGCTGCGTCAGGCGCGGCAGGTGGGCTTCAACCTGGACGAGTGCCGCGAACTGGTAGCGTTGTTCAACGATCCGGCCCGCCACAGCGCCGACGTGAAGGCGCGCACGCTGCAGAAGGTGGCGGAGATCGAAAAGCACATCAGCGAGCTGGGGAACATGCGCCAGCGCCTGTTGACGCTGGCGGAACAATGCCCGGGCGACGAGGGGGCGGAGTGCCCCATCATCAATAACCTGGCGGGGTGTTGTCGTTCTAATTAGCGGCCGATGGCACGGATCACCAGCGTGACCCCTTCCACCGCCACCACTTCCACTTCGGTGCCGGCGGGCAGATCTTCCGCCGCCTGCGCGCGCCAGCTGCTGTCGCCGATATTGATGCGCCCCATGCCGTTGTGCATCGGCTCCGTCAGCGTGGCGCGGGTGCCGATCAGCTGACGGTTGCGCTGGTTGAGCACCGGCGAACCGCCGGATGCGGCCGCCGGGCGACGCAGCCAGTACCACCACAGATAGGCGACGACGACGGTCAGGACGGCGAAGATCACGCCTTGCCATTCCCAGGAAAGCGGTGGCAGCAGCCAGATCAAGGCACCGACCAACAGCGCCGCCACGCCGCTCCACAGCAGGTAGCCGCCGGCGCCGAGCATTTCCGCCGCCAGCAGCACGCCCCCGAGGGAGAGCCAGAACCACAGCGGATTCGCCGCGATCAGTTCGAGCATGATTATTTGCCTTTGCTTTCTTTCAGCAGTTCGGTAATGCCGCCGATCGAGCCGAGCAGGCTGCTGGCGTCCAGCGGCATCATCACCACTTTGCTGTTGTTGGAGGAACCGATCTTCTGCAGCGCATCGGTGTATTTCTGCGCCACGAAGTAGTTCACCGCCTGAATGTTGCCGCTGGCGATGGCGTCGGACACCAGCTGGGTGGCGCGCGCCTCGGCCTCGGCGGCGCGCTCACGCGCTTCCGCCTGCAGGAACGCCGACTGACGTTCGCCCTCGGCCTTCAGGATCTGCGATTGCTTCTCCCCTTCGGCGCGCAGAATGGCCGCCTGACGCACCCCCTCCGCCTCGAGGATGTCGGCGCGCTTGGTGCGCTCGGCCTTCATCTGGGCGTTCATCGAGGCGATCAGTTCCGCCGGCGGCCGCACGTCGCGGATCTCGATACGGGTGATTTTCACCCCCCAAGGATTGGTCGCTTCATCGACGATGTGCAGCAGGCGGCTGTTGATGCTGTCGCGCTGCGACAGCATTTCGTCCAGCTCCATCGAGCCGAGCACGGTGCGGAAGTTGGTCATGGTCAGGTTGACGATCGCCTGTTCGAGGTTGCTGACCTCGTAGGCGGCGCGCGCCGGATCGACCACCTGGATAAAGCACACCGCGTCGATGGCGACGTTGGCGTTATCGCGGGAAATCACCTCTTGGGAAGGGATGTCCAGCACCTGCTCCATCATGTTGATTTTGCGGCCGATGCGGTCCATGAACGGCACCACCAGGTTCAGGCCCGGCATCAGCGTCTTGGTATAGCGGCCGAAGCGTTCTACCGTCCATTGGAACCCCTGCGGCACAATTTTGACGCCGGCGAACACCACAATCAGCGCGACGACGATCACGATGGGAATAAAAGTAAGCATGCGAACCTCCTGTCAGACATATGTAAACAGATATTACGTCAGCGCCGGAAAAATGCCTACTGATACCGCGACTTAATCCAGGGCGCTGACGCAACCCGCGAGCGGTGGATCCCGCGTCTGGAACAGAGTGTTGTCACGACAAGTGTGGCACAGCTGAAAAATAAGTATGCCTAAATGGCATGATTTCAATAATTTTTATTCATTTCATGATGTTGCTCTCCTTGGCTAGAGTAAAAACACCCCCGTGTTTACCGTCAAAAATTTGTCATTTTCATTTGCGACTATGCTTTTTGAAATGACATTTCGGCCAAGGATTGTTATGGATTCGCTCAGTGTTGATGAACTCGCCCAGAAGAACGATCGCTGGTATCGCATTGTGGAGGAGATGTTGGCGGAAGCCGGCGTCGCCATCAACGGCCCGCGCGCCTGGGATATCCGGGTGCATAACCCGGCGCTGTTCAAACGCATTTTGCAGGAAGGCTCGCTCGGCTTCGGCGAAAGCTATATGGACGGCTGGTGGGAGTGCGAACGGCTGGACATGCTGTTCACCCGCATTCTGCAGGCCGGCGTCGATGAACGGTTGCCGAAAAGCCTGAGCGACATCGCGCGCATCGCCTATGCCCGGCTGTTCAATCGCCAATCGCGCAAGCGCGCCTGGCAGGTGGGCAAAGAGCACTACGACATCGGCAACGACCTGTTCCGGGCGATGCTCGATCCTTATATGCAATACTCCTGCGGTTACTGGAAAGAGGCGCAGACGCTGGAGCAGGCGCAGCAGGCCAAGCTCAGGATGATCTGCGAAAAACTGCAGTTGAAACCGGGCATGACGCTGCTGGATATCGGCTGCGGCTGGGGCGGATTGGCGCAGTTTGCGGCGCAAAACTACGGCGTCTCGGTGCACGGCGTGACCATTTCGGCCGAGCAGCAGAAGCTGGCGCAGGAACGCTGCGCCGGGCTGGACGTCGAGATCTTGCTGCAGGATTACCGCGATCTGGATCGTCAGTTCGATCGCATCGTGTCGGTCGGCATGTTCGAGCACGTCGGGCCGAAAAACTACGAGACCTACTTCAGCGTCGCGGCGCGCAACCTGAAGCCCGACGGTCTGTTCCTTCTGCACACTATCGGTTCCAATCAGACCGATCTCAACGTCGACGCCTGGATAGACAAATACATCTTCCCCAACGGCTGCCTGCCTTCGGTGCGGCATATCGCCGAGGCCAGCGAAGGGCGTTTCGTGATGGAGGATTGGCACAACTTTGGCGCCGATTACGATCGCACGCTGATGGCTTGGCTGGAGAATTTCAAACGGGCGTGGCCGGATCTGATGGGCGGTTATTCCGAGCGCTTCGAACGCATGTTCACCTATTACCTGAACGCCTGCGCCGGCGCGTTCCGTTCGCGCAACATTCAGCTGTGGCAGGTGTTGTTCAGCCCGGCGGGCGTGGAGGGCGGGGTGCGGGTCTATCGCTAACCCCCGTCATATTTCAAGCTGGCTGCACGTTCGAGCCCTGGTCACTTAGCTATCTAAGCGCCCAGGGCTTTTCACATTTGCCGCCTGGATGCAGCTTCAAGTATGACGGAGATCAGTACAGCAGGGAGTACAGCTGGCGGCGATATTTAGCGGCCAGCGCGTCGCCGGTGCCGAGTGCGGCCAAAATGTCCATCAGGGTTTTGCGCGCGCTGCCGTTGGCGGCGGCCAGATCTTTCTTCAGATGCCCCATCAGCAGTTCCAGCGCTTCTTCGTTACGCCCGACCTGATGCAGTTGCAGCGCCAGCTGCACCGCCAGTTCGACGTTGTCCGGCTGCTGCTGCACCTGCTGTTGCAGCTGTTGGATTTCCGGCGTGTCCGCCGCCTGCTTCAACAATTCAATCTGCGCCACCAGACCTTGATAGCGGGTATCGCGATCCTGCAGCGGGATGGTCGCAAGCACCGCTTCAGCGTCTTCGCTGCGGCTGAGCGCGATCTGAGTTTCGGCCAGCGTCAGGCCGATGTCGCTGCGCTGTTGGCTGCTCTGCCAGGCGTCTTTCAGCAGCGGCAGCGCTTCGGCGGCGTTGCCGGCGACCAGCAGCTCCTGCGCCTGTGCCAGTTTCAGATCTTCTTCCTTCGGCAGGAAACGCTGCAGCAAATCGCGGATCGCTTCTTCCGGCTGCGGGCCCTGGAAGCCGTCGACCGGCTGACCGTCTTTGAACAGGTAGACCGTCGGAATGGAACGCAGCCCGAATTGCGAGGCGATCATCTGTTCGGCGTCGCAGTCCACCTTGGCCAGAATGAACTGACCGGCGTATTCCGCCGCCAGCTTGTCCAGCACCGGCGTGAGCTGCAGGCAGTGTTGGCTGCGCTCGGACCAGAAGTAGAACAGCACCGGTGTGGACATCGATTGTTCCAGCGTCTGGTGCAGGTTAGTTTCGTTAATATCAACAACAGCTTGAGCTAGCATCTTTTTTCTCTCTGATCGTGCGGAGCCATGGGGTGTAGATGGGGGCGCGCCGCCATTCTTCAACCCCGTCGGGCGAATTAAGCGTTGCTGCGCAGCAGCCAATCCAGACAGCGGCCCGGCAAAATGCGGCGCAGCACGCTCATCGCGTGCGCCAGCAGGGTGACCGGATAGCGCAGTTTGGCGCGCGGGCTTTCCAGCGCGTGGCGCAGTTTGGGCAGAATGGCCTCCGGCGGCAGCGTCAGGCGCTTGGCGATGCCGGGATTGTGCACCGGTTTGTCGCTCTGCGCCTGATTGACGTTCTGGCTAAAGTGGGTGGAGATCGGCCCCGGTTCGATCAGGCTGACCTGAATGCCGCTGCCGTGCAGCTCCATGCGCAGCGCGTCCGACCAGGCTTCCAGCGCGAACTTGCTGGCGGCATAGGCGCCGCGCCCGGCGCTGGAGACCAGGCCCATCACCGAACTGGTCTGAATGATCCGCCCTTCGCCGTGCGGCAACATCGCCGGCAACAGCAGCTGGGTCAGTTGGTGGGTGCCGAACAGGTTGGTGGCGAACTGCCGTTCCAGCTGGCTGCGCGAAATGCGGCTGAGCGGGCCGTAAACGCCGAAACCGCCGTTATTGAACAGACCGTACAGTCGGCCGTCGGTCAGCGCGATCACCTCGGCGGCGGCACGCTCGACGCTGGCGCTGTCGTCCAGATCCAGCTCGATGCCTTCCAGCCCGAGCTGGCGCATGTTTTCCACGTCCTGCGGCTTGCGGCAGGCGGCCAGCACCCGGTAGCCGCGGTTGCGCAGATCCTGCGCCGCAATCAAGCCAATCCCGCTGGAACAGCCGGTTATCAATACCGCTTTTTGCATAACTTTACCTAGTGTACGACCCTAATTTAGTGAGACTCATGCTTTACTAGAGGCTCCAGGCGCTCCGCCATCCAGGTGGCGATAAACGGCTGGGCGTCCCCATTGGGGTGCAATCCGTCATCCTGCATCCATTCCGGCTTCACCACCACCTGTTCCATATAGAACGGCAGCAGCGGAATGTTGAACTGCTTGGCCAGCGCCGGGTAGACGGCGCCGAACGCTTCAGTATAGCGGCGGCCGTAGTTCGGCGGGATGCGGATCTGCATCAGCAGCGGCTGCGCGCCGGCCTGCTGCACCAACGTGATGATTTGGCCGAGATCGCGCTGTACGTCCTGCGCCGGGAAGCCGCGCAGGCCGTCGTTGGCGCCCAGCTCGATCAGCACCCAGCGCGGCTGATGCTGTTTCAGCAGCGCGGGCAGACGCGCCAGCCCCTGCGCGGCGGTGTCGCCGCTGATGCTGGCGTTGACCAGCTGCGGCGCACCCGGTTTTTTCTGCCACTGTTCGGCCAACAGCGTCGGCCACGCCCGCTCGATCGGCAGGCGGTAACCGGCGCTTAAACTGTCGCCCAAAATCAACAAGGTATCGGCGGCGGCAGCGCGTAAACTGAATAATCCCAACAGCAAAAGGAAGGGAAGATGCCAGCGGAAAACGTTCTTGAAGTTCATCATCTTAGTAAACACGTTGGTCAGGGTGAGCATCAGCTCACCATCCTTACCGGAGTCGAGCTGCTTGTCAAACCCGCGCAGACGATCGCCCTGATCGGCGAATCCGGATCGGGGAAATCGACCTTGCTGGGCATTTTGGCCGGGCTGGATGACGGCAGCGAAGGCGAGGTACGCTTGCTCGGCGAGTCGCTGACCGCGCTGGACGAAGAGGGGCGCGCTGCGCTGCGTGCCAGGGACGTCGGTTTCGTGTTTCAGTCGTTCATGCTGGTGCCGACGCTGAACGCGCTGGAGAACGTGCAGCTGCCGGCGCTGTTGCGCGGCGAGAGCGACAGACAGAGCCGCGAGCAGGCGGTGCAGCTGCTCGAGCAGTTGGGGCTGGGGAAACGGCTCGATCACCTGCCGGCGCAGCTGTCCGGCGGCGAGCAGCAGCGCGTGGCGCTGGCGCGCGCCTTCAGCGGCCGACCGCGGGTGCTGTTCGCCGATGAACCGACCGGCAATCTCGATCGTCAGACCGGCGATCGCATCGCCGACCTGCTGTTTTCCCTCAACCGCGATTTTGACACCACCCTGATCTTGGTGACCCATGACGAAACCCTGGCGGCGCGCTGCCAGCGGCGGCTGCGGCTGCGCGAAGGCAAGCTGTGGGAGGAAGCATGATCTGGCGCTGGTTCTGGCGCGAATGGCGCTCGCCGTCGCTGCTGATCGTGTGGCTGGCGCTGACGCTCTCCGTCGCCTGCGTGCTGGCGCTGGGCAGCATCAGCGATCGCATGGACAAAGGGCTCAGCCAGCAGAGCCGCGATTTTATCGCCGGCGATCGGGTGCTGCGCAGCGCGCATCCGGTGCCGGAAGGCTGGCTGCTGGACGCGCAGCAACAAGGGCTGAAGGTGAGCCGTCAGCTGTCGTTCACCACCATGACCTATGCCGGCGATCGGCCGCAGCTGGCGGACGTGAAAGCCACCGATTTGGCCTATCCGCTGTACGGCAAGCTGGAAACGCGCCCGGCCAACATCCAGCCCGAACCGGGCAGCGTGCTGGTGGCGCCGCGTTTGCTGGCGCTGCTGAACGTGAAAGTGGGGGATTCGCTGGAGGTGGGCGACACCACGCTGCGCATCGCCGGTGAAATCATTCAGGAGCCGGACGCCGGTTTCAATCCATTCCAGACCGCGCCGCGCATCATGATCAACCTGGCGGACGTCGATAAGACCGGCGCAGTGCAGCCGGGCAGCCGCCTGACCTATCGTTACATGTTCGCCGGCGCCGAGCCGGATATTCAGCGTTACGAAGAACGGCTGACGCCGCAGTTGACGCCGGATCAGCGCTGGTTCGGGCTGCAGGAATCCGGCAGCGCGCTGGGCAAGTCGCTGCAGCGCTCCCAACAGTTCCTGCTGTTGTCGGCCCTGCTGACGCTGCTGTTGTCGATCGCCGCCGTGGCGGTGGCGATGAGCCACTATTGCCGCAGCCGCTACGATCTGATCGCGGTGCTGAAAACCCTTGGTGCCGGGCGCGGCGCGCTGCGCAAATTGATCGTCGGCCAGTGGCTGGCGGTGATGGCGCTGGCGGCGGTGTGCGGCGGGGCGATCGGGCTGGCGTTCGAGGCGCTGTTGATTCGCCTGCTGAAGCCGGTGTTGCCGGCCGCGTTGCCCGCCGCCGGCGTCTGGCCGTGGCTGTGGGCGCTCGGTGCGCTGGTGCTGATTTCGCTGCTGGTCGGGTTGCGGCCGTATCGCCAGTTGCTGGCCACCCAGCCGCTGCGGGTGCTGCGTCGCGATGTGGCGGCCAACGTCTGGCCGCTGCGCTACTTCCTGCCGGTGACGGCGGCGATCGTGGTCGCGTTATTGGTGTTGCTGATGGGAGCCAGCACGTTGCTGTGGGCGATCCTGGCGGGCATGGCGGTGCTGGCGCTGCTGCTGGGCGGTATAGGGTGGGGCAGCCTGCTGCTGCTGCGCCGCATCACGCTCAAGAGCCTGGCGCTGCGGCTGGCGGTCAACCGCCTGCTGCATCAACCGTGGGTGACCATCAGCCAGTTGGCGGCGTTCTCGCTGTCGTTCATGCTGCTGGCGCTGCTGTTGGTGCTGCGCGGCGATCTGCTCGAACGCTGGCAGCAACAGCTGCCGCCGGACAGCCCGAACTATTTCCTGCTCAACATGACCGAGGCGCAGGTGCCGCAGGTGAAAACTTTCCTGCAGCAGCACCAGATCAAGCCGGAAACCTATTACCCGATCGTCCGGGTGCGCCTGACCGAGATAAACCAGCAGGTGGCGACCGAACGGGTGCATGAAGACGATCCGGGCGGTGAGGCGGTGAACCGTGAGCTGAACCTGACCTGGCTGGCCGAACTGCCGGATCACAATCCGTTGGTGGCGGGCAATTGGCCGCCGAAAAGCGGCGAGGTTTCAATGGATGAAGGCATCGCTGGGCGGCTGAAGATCAAGCTGGGCGACACGCTGACCTTCAGCGGCGATACCCAGGCGTTCAGCGCCAAAGTCACCAGCCTGCGCCAGGTGGATTGGGAAAGCCTGAAGCCGAACTTTTACTTTATCTTCCCGCCGGGCGCGCTGGACGGCCAGCCGCAGACCTGGCTCACCAGCTTCCGCTACGACGGCGACGGCCGGATGTTGACCCAGCTCAACCGCCAGTTCCCAACGCTCAGCCTGCTGGACATCGGCGCGATCCTGAAACAGGTTGGCGGCGTGCTGCAACAGGTCAGCCGCGCGCTGGAGGTGATGGTGGTGCTGGTGGTGCTGTGCGGCGGCCTGCTGCTGCTGGCGCAGGTGCAGGTCGGCATGCGTCAGCGGCGGCAGGAGTTGGTGGTCTATCGCACGCTGGGCGCCGGTAAACGGCTGCTGCGCCGCACGCTGTGGTGTGAGTTTGCCCTGCTGGGGCTGGTGGCGGGCATCGCGGCGGCGGTGGGGGCCGAAGCGGCGCTGTGGCTGCTGCAAAGCCGGGTGTTCGACTTCCCGTGGACGCCGACGCCGGTGCTGTGGTGGGCGCTGCCGCTGGCCAGCGCGCTGCTGCTGTCGCTGTGCGGCGGCTGGCTGGGCGTGCGCTTGCTGCGCGGCCGGGCGCTGTTCCGCAGTTATGATGGCTGATCTGGCGATCGCAGGCCCGTTGCCGCCAAGCGTGGCCGGGCCTGCCGATTTTCTTTCGCGCGTCACTGGCGCAATTCCTCTTCATGCCCATTCATTGTGAAATCGATTACATTTATGTCATATCGATACGTTTGCCATTGGTCATCGGTGTAGCGGATAGCGGGCCGGCTTCGCCTGTTTTACGCATTGATTTAGAGGGTTACGCATGGATTAAGTGAATTCATCCGCCATAAAAAACGGCCTAAAAAGATTTAATGGAATGTAACCGTTTTCACTAATGTGATCGCACTCACTTATCTCCGACGCATTGCCTCCTATCATGTCGCACACTGATGACCGTTTTCTCCTGGAGGCTGTATGAGCGATACCGTCAAAGTGACACCGGCGGAGAAAAGCCCGACTCATGTCGGCATGACTTTTTTCGTCTGTTTTTTAGCCGCCTTGGCCGGCCTGCTGTTCGGTCTTGATATCGGCGTGATCGCCGGCGCCCTGCCGTTTATTACCGACACTTTTCAGATCACCAGCTCTCAGCAGGAGTGGGTGGTCAGCTCAATGATGTTTGGCGCCGCCGTCGGTGCTATCGGCAGCGGCTGGATGAACTTCCGGCTGGGGCGCAAATACAGTTTGATGATCGGCGCAATCCTCTTCGTGGCGGGATCGCTGTGTTCTGCGTTCGCTCCCAACGTGGAGGTGTTGATCGTTTCACGTATTCTGCTGGGATTGGCGGTGGGGATCGCTTCTTATACCGCGCCGATTTATCTTTCTGAAATCGCGCCGGAGAAAATCCGCGGCAGCATGATTTCGATGTATCAATTGATGATCACCATCGGCATTCTGGCCGCTTACCTGTCTGATACGGCATTCAGCTATACCGGCGCCTGGCGCTGGATGTTGGGTGTCATCACCATCCCGGCCGGGCTGTTGTTGGTCGGCGTGTTCTTTTTGCCTGACAGCCCGCGGTGGTTGGCCTCGCGTAATCGCCATGAGCAAGCGCGTCAGGTGTTGGAGAAGCTGCGCGACAGCAGTGCCCAGGCGCAGTATGAGCTGAATGAAATTCGTGAAAGCCTCAAACTGAAGCAAAGCGGTTGGGCGTTGTTCAAAGGCAATAAAAATTTCCGCCGCGCGGTTTTCCTTGGCATTCTTCTTCAGGTGATGCAGCAGTTTACCGGGATGAACGTCACCATGTATTACGCGCCGAAGATTTTCGGTCTGGCGGGCTTCGCCAGTACGGAACAGCAGATGTGGGGCACGGTGATCGTCGGTCTGGTCAACGTGCTGGCCACCTTTATCGCTATTGGGCTGGTTGACCGCTGGGGCCGCAAGCCCACTTTGATCCTTGGGTTTATCGTGATGGCCGTCGGCATGGGGGCGCTGGGCACCATGATGAATATCGGCATGAACTCGGCGGCGGAGCAATATTTCGCCATCGTCATGCTGCTGATGTTTATCGTCGGCTTTGCCATGAGCGCCGGCCCGCTGATTTGGGTGCTGTGCTCAGAGATCCAGCCATTGAAAGGCCGCGATTTCGGCATCACCTGTTCCACCGCCACTAACTGGATAGCCAATATGATCGTGGGGGCGACGTTCCTGACCATGCTGAATTCGTTGGGCAGCGCTCACACCTTTTGGGTCTACGCGGGGCTTAACGTGCTGTTTGTTTTCATCACGCTGGCGCTGATCCCGGAAACCAAAAATATTTCACTGGAACACATTGAGCGCAATCTGATGGCCGGCAAACCGTTGCGTAATATCGGCTCGCGTTGATCTTTGCGGCAATAAAAAAGGTTCAGCCTGGGCTGAACCTTCTTCTTTTCGGCGGTGTAAACCGTTAAGCCAGCTTCTGCTGTGCCCAGGCCAGCCCGCTTTGGTATTCGCCCGGCAGCAGCGGCGCCAGCGCCTGCAGCGCTTGACGTAGATCGGCGGCGCTCGGGTCGTTCAGATTGAGGTGGCCGACCTTGCGGCCCGGGCGCACCTCTTTCTCATACCAGTGCAGATGCACCAGCGGCAGCGACAGCCACTGTTCGTTGACGGCGGTGCCGATCAGGTTGACCATCACCGACGGTGTGCTCACCACCGGCTGCGGCAGCGGCAGGCCGAGGATGGCGCGCAGGTGCAGCTCGAACTGGCTGATGGATGCACCGTTTTGCGTCCAGTGGCCGCTGTTGTGCACGCGCGGCGCCAGTTCGTTGATCAACAGCCGATCGCCGACGATAAAGCACTCCATCGCCATCACGCCGACGTAGTTCAGCTCGTTCAGGATCGCCGCCAGCATCTGCTCGGCCTGTTGCTGCAGCGCCGGATTGGGCTGCGGCAGCGCCACGCTGGCGCGCAGGATGCCGTCTTCATGCAGGTTGTGGGTCAGCGGGTAGAAGACCGAACGGCCGTCGTGGCCGCGCGCGCCCACCAGCGACACTTCGCCGGAGAAATTGATGCCTTGCTCGACGATGCACTCGCCATAGGCATCGGCCGGCAGTTCGGCTTCCTGCCCCGGACGCAGGCGCCACTGGCCGCGGCCGTCATAGCCGCCGACCCGGCGTTTGACGATCGCCAGCTCGCCCAGCGCAGCGAACACCTGCGGCCATTCGGCGGCGCTCGCCAGCAGTTGCCACGGCGCGGTCGCCAGGCCGAGCTGATCGAGCAGCTGCTTTTGCGTCAGGCGATCCGCCAAACGCGGGAAGATGTCGCGGTTGACGAAGGCGCTGTGAGTCGCCAGTTCGCGCGTCAGCGCGGTTTCCGGCCAGCGTTCAATCTCGGCGGTAATGACGCTGTTCTGATACGGCACCGCCTCGGGTTCGGCATCGATGCCGACAGGGTAGACGGCGATGCCCAGCGGTTCGCCGGCCTGGCGCAGCATGCGCCCCAGCTGACCGTTGCCCAATACGCAAACCGGCTTCATGCGTCCTCCCGCGGATCGGGGTGGTTCAAAACGTCTTCAGTCTGCGCCTGACGCCAGTCCGCCAAACGCTGCGCCAGCGCGGCATCGTGCAGCGCCAGGATCTGCATCGCCAGCAGCCCGGCGTTGGCGGCGCCGGCTTTGCCGATCGCCAGCGTCCCCACCGGAATGCCGCGCGGCATCTGCACGATGGAGTAGAGGCTGTCCACGCCGCTCAGCGCGGCGCTTTGCACCGGCACACCCAGCACCGGCACCAGCGTTTTCGCCGCCAGCATGCCCGGCAGATGCGCGGCACCGCCGGCGCCGGCGATGATCACGTCAAAGCCGTTGGCGGCAGCCTGCTCGGCGAAGCTGAACAGCTTGTCCGGCGTGCGGTGAGCGGAAACGACTTCGACATGGAAGGGGACATCGAGCTGGGTCAGGACTTCGGCGGCGAACTGCATGGTGGCCCAGTCACTTTTCGATCCCATTACAATTGCGATTTTAGCCCCGGCATTGGCGGCTGAAGCGGCGTTGGCTCCCATGGGTGTAAGGCTCCTGTGATTTGTCTGGCGTCGGCTGAGGGCCGAATGAGGGCGTAGAGCATACCATGAGCGCACGGTAAGGAAAACGGTTGCGTCGCCGGTTTTCACCGGCGAAAGCGCGAATTTTCACCCGCGCGCCAGTGCGGAACTCAGAACGGGAATTGGATCAGCTCGACGGCGTCGGCGCTGACTTTGATCATCGATCCTTCGACGTGCCAGGCGCCCAGCACCCCGCGATGGGCTTCGCCGTTGCTCAACGCCAGCCGATGCACCGCCGGGCGATGGGTATGGCCGTGGATCATCCAGTGCACATCGTGGCGCAGCATCGTTTGCTCGACCGCCTGCGGGTTGACGTCCATGATGGCGTCCGACTTGTACTGGTTGGATTGCTGGCTGCGGGCGCGCATCTTGGCGGCGATCTTCAGTCGCCAGCGCAGCGGCAGCGCGAGGAACAGTTTTTGAATCAGCGGGTTGTGCACTTTACGGCGGAATTGCTGATAGGCTTGATCGTCGGTGCACAGGGTGTCGCCGTGCAGGATCAGGATCCTGCGGCCGTACAGCTCCAGCACTTTTTCTTCCGGCAGCAGCTGCATGCCGCTGGCGCGGGCGAAGCGCTTGCCGAGCAGAAAATCGCGGTTGCCGTGGATGAAATAGCAGGGCACGCCGGCCTGTTGCAGCGCTTTCAGCGCCGCGGCGATCTCCGCGTGCAGCGGCTCGGGATCGTCGTCGCCGATCCAGGCTTCAAACAGGTCGCCGAGGATGTACAGCGCGTCGGCGTGCACCGCTTCGCGCCGTAAAAAACGCAGAAAACCGGCAGTGATTGCCGGTTCCTGTGCGCACAAGTGCAGATCTGCGATGAACAGCGTACTCATGCAGCCGCGATTACTCGCTGACGGTCACGCTGTTGATCACCACGTCTTCTACCGGTACGTCCTGGTGCATGCCGCTGCGGCCGGTTTTCACGCCTTTGATCTTGTTGACCACGTCCATGCCTTCAACCACTTCAGCAAACACGCAGTAGCCCCAGCCCTGCACGTTTTCGCCGCGGAAGTTCAGGAAGTCGTTGTCAGCCACGTTGATGAAGAACTGTGCGGTGGCGGAGTGCGGATCGTTGGTGCGCGCCATTGCCAGGGTGCCGATGGTGTTTTTCAAACCGTTGTTGGCTTCGTTCTTGATGGCCGCGTTGGTCGCTTTCTGGTTCATGCCCGGCTCGAAACCGCCGCCCTGGATCATGAAGCCGTTGATCACACGGTGGAAGATGGTGTTGTCGTAGAAACCGGCGCGGCAGTAGTTCAGGAAGTTTTCAACGGTAACCGGCGCTTTGTCAGCAAAGGTCTTGATAACGATATCGCCGTGATTGGTGTGGAAAGTAACCATAGTTTTAATCCTAACAAGGTGAAGTGAGACGTCACGTAAAGCGAGTGAACATTCAGACCGCCCTTATAACATATCCGCCCCAGCGAGTCAGCAGCGGCTCAACCGCGCACTGTCTGTGGTAATTGTATTTATGTTATATTATAACAATTGCGCCGGCCGGCGAATTTTGCGCTTTTTCTTCGCGTGAAGTCAGCAAAGCATGGCCTTAACCTTGCAATAGATCAGGCTTCAGGTTTCAATACGCTACCGGGCGTTAAACCTGAAGCCCGGTTATCTTTTTTGTTATCACGCACACCACGGAATCTCCCGATGCTAAAGATTTTTAATACCCTGAGTCGTCAAAAAGAGGAATTCAAACCCATTCATGCCGGGAAAGTGGGCATGTACGTGTGCGGGGTAACCATCTATGACCTGTGTCACATCGGCCACGGTCGTACCTTTGTCGCTTTCGACGTGGTGGCGCGTTACCTGCGCTATCTCGGCTATTCGCTGAACTACGTGCGCAACGTCACCGACGTGGACGACAAAATCATCCGCCGCGCGGCGGAAAATCATGAGACCTGCGACCAGCTGACCGAACGCATGCTGGCGGAAATGCATGCCGACTTCGACGCGTTGCTGATCGATCGCCCGGACAGCGAACCGCGCGCGACCCAACACATCGCCGAGATCATTGAGATCACCCAGCGCCTGATCGATCGCGATCACGCCTATGTGGCCAGCAACGGCGACGTGATGTTCTCCATCGACAGCGATCCGCAGTACGGGCTGCTGTCGCGCCAGGATCTGGAGCAACTGCAGGCCGGCGCGCGCGTGGAGATCGATGACGTGAAGCGCAACCCGATGGACTTCGTGCTGTGGAAAATGTCCAAGCCGGGCGAGCCGAGCTGGCAGTCGCCGTGGGGGCCGGGCCGTCCGGGCTGGCATATCGAATGCTCCGCCATGAACTGCAAACAGCTGGGCACCCACTTCGACATCCACGGCGGTGGTTCCGATCTGATGTTCCCGCACCACGAGAACGAGATCGCGCAGTCGAGCTGCGCCCACGACGGCCCGTACGTCAATTACTGGATGCACTCCGGCATGGTGATGATCGACAAAGAGAAGATGTCCAAATCGCTGGATAACTTCTTCACCATCCGCGACGTGCTCGGCCATTACGATGCGGAAACGGTGCGTTACTTCCTGATGTCCGGCCACTATCGCAGCCAGCTGAACTACAGCGAAGAGAACCTCAAGCAGGCGCGCACCGCGCTGGAGCGCCTCTATACCGCGCTGCGCGGCACCGATGCCGACGCCGCACCGGCCGGCGGCGAAGCGTTCGAAGCCCGCTTCCGCGAAGCGATGGACGACGACTTCAACACCCCGGAAGCCTACTCAGCGCTGTTCGATCTGGCGCGCGAGGTTAACCGCCTGAAGGGGGAAGACATGGCGGCGGCCAGCGGCATGGCGGCGGAACTGCGCAAGCTGGCGAACGTGCTTGGCCTGCTGCAGCAGGCGCCGGAGCAGTTCCTGCAAGGGGGCGCACAGGTTGACGACGGCGAAGTGGCGGAGATCGAAGCGCTGATCAAACAGCGTAACGAAGCGCGCGCCGCCAAGGACTGGGCGCTGGCGGATGCCGCGCGTGATCGCTTGAACGAGATGAACATCGTGCTGGAAGACGGCCCGCAGGGCACCACCTGGCGCCGTAAGTAATCCGGCAGAAGGAAACAAAAAAGGCGCTGAATTCAGCGCCTTTTTCTATGGCTGCGGGTTAGGGTTTAACCATGACCTTGCCGCCGCCGAACTCCACCACCTGATCGGCGACGATCTTGCAGCGCTTGCGGGTTTCGACCTTACCGTCGACTTTCACCTGCCCTTCGGCGATGACTTCTTTGGCGGCGCCGCCGCTTTCACACCAGCCCTGGAACTTCAGCAGATCGCACAGTTCGACATGGGGATGATTGTCCAGATTGAAAATTTCCATACTGCCTTACTTATTTAGGTTGAACGTCGTGATATTCCTCGCAGGCTTGCAAGGTATTTTGGATCAGTGTAGCCACGGTCATCGGGCCAACGCCACCCGGCACCGGGGTGATGTAGGCGGCGCGCTCGCTGGCGGCGTCGAAATCGACATCGCCCACCACTTTACCGCTTTCCAGGCGGTTGATGCCGACGTCAACCACGATGGCGCCCGGTTTGATCCAGTCGCCCGGAATGAAGCCCGGTTTGCCGACCGCCACCACCAGCAGATCGGCGTTCTCGACGTGATGACGCAGATTCTTGGTGAAGCGGTGGGTGACGGTGGTGGTGCAGCCGGCCAGCAGCAGCTCCATGCTCATCGGGCGGCCGACGATGTTGGACGCGCCGACCACCACGGCGTTCAGGCCGTAGGTATCGATGTTATAACGCTCCAGCAGGGTGACGATGCCGCGCGGCGTGCATGGGCGCAGCTTGGGCGCGCGCTGGCACAGGCGGCCGACGTTGTACGGGTGGAAGCCGTCGACGTCTTTGTCCGGATGGATGCGTTCCAGCACCTTGACGTTATCGATGCCGGCCGGCAACGGCAGCTGCACCAAAATGCCGTCGATTTCCTCATCGGCGTTCAGCTGGTCGATCAACGCCAGCAGCTCGGCTTCACTGGTGGCAGCGGGCAGGTCGTAGGAGCGGGAGAGGAAGCCGACTTCATCGCAGGCGCGGCGCTTGCTGGCGACGTAAATTTGCGAAGCCGGATTCTCGCCGACCAGCACAACCGCCAGCCCTGGCGCGCGCTTGCCGGCCGCCAGACGTTGTTTCACTTGCTCAGCCACTTCGTTTCTAACCTGCTGCGCAATCGTTTTACCATCAATAATCTTTGCTGACATCAGTGTGGAAATCCATCAATTAAGAAAAGCGGGGATGCCGCTATTCTGTCAGAAGCTGAGCGCGCTGTCAGGCGCAGAATCACCCTCGCCACCGTTGCCGAGACCGATTTACGCTTTTTTTATGCCGGCTTCAGGAACCTCTACGCCATTTTTACCGGCATTTGCATACGCTGGGGCCATACACAGGGCGAAAGAGGGCAGGATCATGAGAGCGATAACCCGGCTTTATCCGTTGCATCATCAGCCTGATCAGCAACCGGCGCAGCCTAAGCACGTTGGTGAGACGGTGTTCGATTCTTCGCTGCATCCGGCGGACAGTGAGCAACTCACCGCGCTGCATCAGCTTTGTCAGCACCAGGCGACGCCGTCGTGGCGGGCGCGCCTGAGCGCCCTGTGGCGGAAGCTGTGCGCATGAACGGCAGCGCATGGGTAGGGTGCGCGCTATTGCTGGCTTGGGCGCCGTGGAGCCAGGCTTCTTTAAACAGCGCACGCCCTGACTCCGCTCTGGGGAAAAGAGGGGAGGCGACCTGCAACATGCAGGTGGTTGAGCATGCCGATTGGGGCGACATTACGGCGGTCGTTCAGTCCGTGCGCCTTTGCCTGCGGCGGGGCGATGGGCGGCAAGGGGCCGAACGCAAGCCAGGCGATACCGCTGTCGGCCTGGCGCAACGCAGCATAGCGCGGGCCGCCGCACGGGCGCTGGCGGAAAAAACGCCATAAAGCACCGTCGCCGCCGTAACGTCATGAAAAGGCATTGACTCGCTAACCTCTGACCGTATAATCGCAACCCGCAACCACAGGTTGCCGCATCTCAATGCGCCCTTAGCTCAGTTGGATAGAGCAACGGCCTTCTAAGCCGTAGGTCATAGGTTCGAATCCTATAGGGCGTGCCATTAAGTATCAATGAGTTACGCCTTTCATCCCGTCTTTCCGATTTCATCATGGGACAGATTTGGGACTAAACCTCCGAAAATCGCATCAATTTGCCTCGCATGCTCAGTGAGATGGTTCGGTGTAAGGTGAGCGTATCGCTGAACCATTTCTATGCTCACCCAGCCGGTCTATTCTCCAAAGCTCAGCTTTTCGACGGTCGTGCAATTTCTGCGCTTGGCGAGTGATTAGGTATCCGGCCTCGGCGCCGCTGTTCCACCGGTGAAAACTCCTATTTCTCCCTCCCACGTTTATTCGCTAACGATGGTTCACTTCCCGCACCGGGCTCTCCGGTCGGGGAGTAAGTTCAGCACGCGCCGCACGGTGCAGCAATAAAAGACATTAATAACCTCAATGGGTTAGGAATTTTCTCGGTAACCCTGCAATTTGTAAAGGATTGATCGTTTTCAACGATCGGTAAGATCTTATTGATCTGCACAACCAATTATCTTTGCTGCACGGTCGCCGTTAAGATCGGGCAGGATATTATTCGGCGGTAACTCTTTATTCATCCGGTGAATACCACGTAGCGCTCGACAATTTATCAGGATAAAACCCCCGTACTCAGCCATGACGAGAACGTCTGCTAATTGCCCGCTTTCCCGCGATAACGAGATTGACGGTTCAGGGAGCACGGCAGAGAGAACGGCGTTTTCTCCCTGCAGCATTCTCGGGGTTTCGAACCGTGGCGCAGCGCTATTTTTATCCTCACGGACTCTTTCGGCCCTGCAGTGGCCTTTTGTATTTTTCTGAGGCGACGAACCATGAATGCCCATCGCACCACCGGCAAACGCCCCGTATCCCCGCTGGCCACACTCCCCGATCGCCGGGTGCCCAATGCGCTTTTGCACCGGGATAGCGTGCAACGCATTCTCGTCATCAAGCTGCGCCACTTTGGCGACGTCCTGTTGATGACGCCGGTGCTCAGCACATTGCGCGTCAACTACCCCAATGCGTTGATCGATGTGCTGGTCTATGACGGCACCGAGGCGATGCTGGCCGGCAATCAGGATGTTTATCTGGCCTTTACCGTGGATCGAGAGCTCAAGCGCCAAGGGCTGAAAGCGCAATACCGCGGCGAATATGCGTTATGGAACAGCCTGCGGACCGGCCATTACGATCTGGTGATCAACCTCTCCGATCAGTGGCGGGCGGCGTTGTATTGCCGTTTTCTCAAACCGACCTTCAGTCTGGGGTTTCGCTACCCCAAACGCGACAATCGACTCTGGCGGGCCTGCCATTCGCTACTGGTCGACGTTGCCGGCCCGGCGCAGCACACCGTGCTGAATAATCTCAGCATTCTGGCGCCACTGGCCTTGCCCACGACAATCACGCAGGTGACGCAGGCCTGGCGGCAATCTGATGTGGATGACGTTGACCGGCTCAGTCGACGCCATCACCTGACCGATTTTGTGCTGATACAGCCGACCGCACGCTGGGCTTTCAAGACCTGGACGGTGGACGGATTCAGCGCCGTGATTAACCACCTGACCGCCCAGGGCAGAACGGTGGTGCTCACCGGCGGACGCACGCAAGATGAAGCCACCATGATAAGCGCCATCATGGCCCGCTGCCTGTTACCGCGGCGGGTGATTAATCTGGCCGGGCGTCTGGAGCTGCCGGAGCTCGCGGTGTTGATTGACCGGGCGCGGCTGTTTATCGGGGTCGATTCGGTGCCGATGCACATGGCCGCCGCGCTGAATACGCCCTCGGTGGTGCTGTTCGGGCCCAGCGACCTCGCGCGATGGTCCCCGTGGCAGGCGCCCCACACGTTGCTGTGGGCCGGAGACTATCGTCCGCTGCCCGCCCCGGACGCCGTTGACACCAATACCCGCGAGCGTTACCTCGCGGCCATCCCGGCCGGCGATGTGATACAGGCGGTTAACAGGCAACTGGCATCCCTCGTCGGGTCTGTGCAGCGTTAACCCTGCGCGGCCTTCCACCGTGTTTTTTCTCTTATCAATGAGTACGCCACGATGCTATTCAACTCAGCAGTTTCCTCGTCGATACAGACGCCCCTTCAGCAACGGTTGTTTGCGTTTACCGCCTTTTTGCTGGGAGCCTCCCTCCCGACCTCCAATCCCCTGATGAATATCTCACTGGGGCTGGTTGTCGTCTGTCTGCTCTGGCTGCGCGATATCCGGCAGTGGGCTGCACTGGCTTGTCATCCCCTGGTTTGGTTGCCGGCCCTGATGTTTGCGCTGCTGGCGTTGTCATTGCTGACGCATGCTCACGCCTACGGCCCCAAAATGGTCGGCAAATACCAAAAATTGCTGTATGTCCTGCCGCTGGCGCTGTTCTTTCTGGCCGACTCGCGGCTGATGACGCAATTTGTCCGCGGCTTTTTGTGGGCCAATGCCGCGATATTGGCCATCAGCTTCATGAGCGGGCTTGGCCATGTCACATTGGGCGGGCTGAACCCCGACAACCCTACGGTGTTTAAGCTGCAAATCACCCAAAACGTGTTTATGGCGCTGGCGGCGCTGGTCTGGTTGTCGCGTGCTTTTGCCTGTAGCGGAAAACGGCGCTGGGGGTATGCGGGACTGGTGTTGTTGGCGACGGTTAATGTTCTGCTGATGGTGCAGGGGCGTACCGGGTATGTGGCATTGGCCGTTGGCATGGGTATCTGGTTATTGCTTACCCTCCGGCGCAAGCAGCAAGTGGCCGTGCTCGCCTGCGGCATACTGGCTGTCGTGATGCTGGTCATGACCCCCAATCGCGCCATGGAGCGCCTGACGCTGGGCGTCCAGCAAATTCAGGGGTGCGTTTTCGCCCCGGCCCAAACGGCTTATGCGGCCTGCGACAACTCCATGGGCCAACGCACCGCCTTCGCCCGCGAAGCCCTGCGACTGATAAAGCAATCCCCGCTGCTGGGCAACGGTGCCGGCAGCTTTTGGTACGGCAATCCATCCACCGGCTATGGCGTGCATAATCCGCACAATGAATACCTGCTGGAAACGGTGCAGAGCGGCTTGCTGGGATTGATGGTGTTCCTCACCTGGATGTGGAGTTGCTACCGCGTCGCCTGGCGCTTGCCGCCGGCGCGCCGAAATCTGTTCGTTGCGGTGCTCAGCAGCTACATGGCCTGCCATCTGTTCAATTCATTCCTGCTGGACTCGTCCGAAGGGCACCTGTTTGTCATTATCGCCGCCTTACTGGCCGGGCTTTCCCTCACCACTCCGCCGTCTCTTCATGCAGATTTGCCTCAACCCCAGATGCGATAGGGGGTTGAAGTGCTTCGAAAATACGCGCTTGAACGCGGCGCTCAGCGCTCCTCCGCGCATCGGTGAAAAGCCGGCGGCCGCCTGGTTCGCTCACAACGGCCGCCCCGGCGTTAACGCCGGGGCGGCACGGTTGCGGATGGCTTTTTTCCCTTCCGGCGCAGTTTGCTGTGGGCGGAATTACTCTTTTTGCGCCATCACCTTCGCCCGGAACGCCGGACCGGCCACGGCGGTGCGCTCATCGCGGGCCAGCCAGCGGTAGGCGGTCGCGCCGAGGAAGACGCCGATAAACCAGCTGAAGTTGGCCACTTGGTGCAGAGCCGGAATAAAGCTGATGATCAGGCCAATGGCCACCGACGGCAGCAGCGCGGCAATGGCTTTCGGGTTAAAACCGTTGCGGTACCAGTATTTGCCTTTCGGGGTGTCATCAAACAGATCGTCCACGGATACCTGGCCGCGTTTGATCAGATAAAAATCGGCGATCAGGATGCCGAACAGCGGGCCAATAAAGGCGCCCAGCACGTCGAGGGTGTAGTGGATAAGTTCCGGCGAATTAAACAAATTCCACGGCGTCAGCAGAATCGACCCAACGGCGGCAATCATCCCGCCGGTGCGGAAGCTGATTTTCTGCGGTGAACAGTTCGAAAAGTCAAAGGCCGGCGAGACGAAGTTGGCCACGATATTGATGCCAATGGTGGCGGTGATCATCGTCAGCAGGCCAATGGCGACCGCCAGATCGTTTCCAATGCGGCTGACGGTTTCAATCGGGTCGGTGATCATGTGGCCAAACAGCGATTGTGTACCGGAAACAATCACTACGGTGACGATGGAGAACAGCAGGAAGTTGAACGGCAGGCCCCAGCGGTTGCCGCGGCGGATCTCGCCCATGTTTTTGCCGTAGCGGGAGAAATCGCCGAAGTTGAGCAGCGGCCCGGAGAAGTAGGAGACCACCAGCGCGGTGGCGGTGATCATTTGCCAGGTCTGCTCCCCGGCGGTCAGCGATTTGCTGGCCAGGGTAAAGGAAATCCCGTCAAAACCGGTCTTGTATACAATCCAGCCCGCCAGCGCCAGCATCACCACATAGACTGCCGGCCCGGCGATATCGATGAAGCGCTTAATGGCGTTCATGCCGTGCCAAAAGACCATCGCCTGCAGCAGCCACATGGTGGCGAAGCATAGCCAGCCCAGGAGCGACAGGCCGAGGAAGCTGGTTCCGGTGAGTGTGGACAGCGACGGCCAGAACTTGAGCAGCACCAGCATCAGGGCGTTGGCCGCAAGGTAGGTCTGGATCCCATACCAGGCGAAAGCGATAAGCCCGCGGATCACCGCCGGGATATTGGCGCCAAAGACGCCAAACGCCTGGCGGCAGATGACCGCATAAGGCACGCCGGCCATTTGGCTTGGCTTCGCCACCAGGTTGGCGCACAGCTGTACGATGCAAATGCCGATCAGCAGGCAGAGCAGCACCTGCCAACTGGCCAACCCGAGCGTGAAAAAGCTCGCCGCGACCACATAGCCCCCCATGCTGTGCACGTCCGACATCCAGAATGAAAAAATGTTGTACCAGCTCCAGTTTTGGTCGCGCGTCGGCGCGAGATCTTCATTACACAGTCGCGGGCTGTAGCCGGCGGTCGCGTCTTTGGCCGAAACCTGATGCATGTGTGTTGAATGTGGCATGAAACCTGCTCCTCTTGTTATGTGGATTGCTGAGGCTATTGCAGGATCCAGGCCACAATGGCTGATTTTGCATACAGAAACCGAGCGTTATGTATACGATTTTGCTATCGATAGGTGAAACCGGAGTAGGTGAATGAATACTGAACATTGTCTCCAGGCCGCGCCAGCGCTGCAGGACAAAGATGAAACCATTTATCAGGCGTTGATGACGGCGATTGTCGAGCATCAGCTGCCGCCGGGCAGCAAATTGCCGGAGGAGGCGTTGTCCGACGTTTTTGCCGTGAGCCGCACCGGCATCCGTAAGGTGCTGCAACGACTCGCCGCTGTGCAAATGGTTAGCCTGAAGCCCAAACGTGGTGCATATGTCGCCAGCCCGACGGTGGAAGAGGCGCAGGCTATCTTCCGCACGCGCGCGCTGCTGGAGGTCGCCAACCTTCCCGATATTATCGCCCGCTGTCGGGCGCCCCATCTGGCGGCACTGGAGCGCATTATTCAGCTGGAACAGCAGGTGCATGAGGCTTACGACGGCCCGGCGGCGATTCGCTATTCCGCCGATTTTCATATTCAGCTGCAGGCGATCTCGGGCAATTCGGTTATCACCGACATGGTGACGCGTCTTTGCCAGCGTTCTTCCCTGGTCATCGCCACCTGGGGCGCGCCGTGGCGGCAGGGGTGCCGTTGCGACGATCATCAGCAGTTGGTCGGTTTGTTGCGGGATAAAGCGCTGCAGCCTCTGAGCGACGCCCTGATGCGCCATTTTGATCATATTGTCGCCAGCCTGCGCTTTGAGCGCGATGGCGTCAGCCTGCCCGATTTTTCCCGGCTGTTCGCCGGTTACAAGGAGCCGTGATGTCTTCTGTTTGCATACAGGTTATCAACCCCAACACCAGTCAGGCGATGACCGACACCATCGCCGCCGCCGCGCGCACCGCCGCCGCGCCGGGCACCGAGATCCTGGCGGTGTGTCCGCGCGACGGGGTGCCGTCCATTGAAGGGCACTTTGACGAAGCCATCGCGGCGATCGGCGTGCTGGAACAGGTGAGGGCGGGGCGACGGCAGGGCGTTGACGGTCATGTGATCGCCTGTTTCGGCGATCCGGGATTGCTGGCCGCGCGCGAGCTGGCGCAGGGGCCGGTGATCGGCATTGCGGAAGCGGCGATGCATATGGCGTCGATGGTGGCGACCCGTTTTTCGATCGTCACCACGTTACCGCGCACGCTGATTATCGCCCGCCACCTGCTGCATCAGTACGGTTTTCATCAGCATTGCGCGGCGCTGCACGCCATTGACTTGCCGGTGCTGGCGCTGGAGGACGGCAGCGGGCTGGCGCAGGAGAAAGTGCGCGAGCGCTGCATCCGCGCTCTGAAAGAGGATGGCTGCGGGGCGATTGTGCTCGGCTGCGGCGGAATGGCGACGCTGGCGCAGGAACTGACCCGCGAGCTGCGGGCGCCGGTGATTGATGGCGTCAGCGCGGCGGTAAAAATGGTGGAGTCGCTGGTGGCGTTGGGGTTATCGACCAGCAAACAAGGGGACTTGGCCTATCCCGAAACCAAAGCGTTAAGTGGTCAATTTCAGTCGTTAAATCTATTTTAAAGGGATGAAGAATGGTCATTGTCGATGAGAATTACCCCCGTGACCTGCGAGGCTACGCCGGAGATCCGCCGCACGCGCGCTGGCCGGGCAACGCGCGGATTGCCGTGCAGTTTGTGCTCAATTACGAGGAGGGTGCGGAGAATCATGTGCTGCATGGCGATGCGGGATCGGAACAGTTTCTCTCCGATATTATCGGCGCCGCCAGCTATCCGGCGCGCCATATGTCGATGGATTCGCTGTACGAATACGGCAGCCGGGCGGGCTTTTGGCGGATCCACCGCGAGTTCAGCCGGCGTGGCCTGCCGTTGACGGTCTTCGGCGTGGCGATGGCGCTGGCGCGCCAGCCGGAGATTGTCGCGGCGATCAAAGCGGCGAAATACGATGTGGTCAGCCATGGTTGGCGCTGGATCCATTATCAACATATGGATATCGCTGAGGAGCGTGAGCATATGCAAAAAGCGGTGCAAGTGCTGGCCGACCTGTTCGGCAAAGCGCCTACCGGCTGGTATACCGGGCGCGATAGCCCCAACACTCGGCAACTGGTCGTGGAGCAGGGCGGTTTTGATTATGACAGCGATTATTACGGCGATGATTTGCCGTTCTGGAGCGAAGTGGCGTGCGGCGACGGCAGCCGTCGGCCGCACCTGATCGTTCCTTACACGCTGGACGCCAACGACATGCGTTTTGCCACCGCTCAGGGGTTTAATACCGCCGAGCAATTTTACACCTATCTGAAAGACAGCTTCGACGTGCTGTACGCTGAGGGCGAGGAGGCGCCGAAGATGATGTCGGTGGGGATGCACTGTCGTCTGCTGGGCAGGCCGGGGCGTTTTCGCGCGCTGCAGCGTTTTCTCGATTATATCCAGCAACACGAACGGGTGTGGGTCTGTACGCGGCAGCAGATAGCGGACCACTGGCGCGAGACCCATCCGTACCCGGGAACATGACGCATGCCTGGCGGCGCTGTGTCGGTTCCACTGCGCAGCGTGTTTTCATATGGCCAATAACGCTGCCGCTCAGCTCGCTCCAGTGCTTTGATGGATCGACAGAGCGGCCGTAGGGCAAACGACCCGCCGCCAATTGAACCTTCGTTTATTTTGCCGCGTTACAATAGGTGAAAATTTCCCCATGGAGCCTATCGTGCGCAAATCCAGATTCTTTCTCGTGACCTTGCTGTGCCTGTGCGGCGCCGCCGTGCTGTACGTCATGGCTTACCGGGCATTGGGGCATTACCTCAGCGACGGGGAGAAGGCCTACCCGGACATCACCGTTGAAATCCGCTGAGGGCCGTGCGCCGCCGCGGTGATTGCGCCGATTTTTTCGCACTGATTTACCCGCCATTTACCCGCCGTCGGCAATGATGACGCTGCGTCTCCACACTGTGTGATTCTCTTGGGCGGAATGCGGTTATGTCACTGCAACAGGTATCGAATGTTTCTTTGAGCAATAACGGCTTAAAAGGCATCGGTTACAAACATTACGCGTTGGCGATCGTGGCGTTTTCGGCGATCGTGCGGTTTATTTCCTTAACGGATCGGTATTTTTGGTGCGACGAGGCCTCCAGCGTGCTGACCAGCCGCTATGATGTGGGCGCTTTGCTGTACCATGCTTCCTTCGATGTTCACCCGCCGCTTTATTACCTGCTGCTGCATGGCTGGATGGTGCTGTTTGGCGACGGCATTATGGCGGCCCGCGCGCTGAGCCTGGTGTTCGGCGTGATGACGGTGGCGCTGGCGATGCGTTTTACCCGTTGGTTGGCCAACGAGCGGGCGGCGCTGACCGCGGGATGGCTGATGGCGATCATGCCGATGGCGGTGCGTTACAGCCAGGAGGCGCGCATGTATGCGCTGATGGGGCTGTTGGCGATCGCCGCCGCCATGGCGCTGGCGAAGTGGCTGAAAACGCCGGATAGCCGCCGCTATCTGGCGCTGTATGCGCTGTTGATGACGCTGAGCTTTTATACTCACTACTTCACGATTTTCACGCTGATCGCGCACTGGCTGGTGGTGTTGGCGCTGTCGTGCCGCCGCGAAGGCGAGTATTACATTAGGCAGCCGGCGTGGTGGGTGGCCAATGCGGCGATTGGAGTGGCCTATATTCCCTGGCTGCTGGTGCTGCTCAATCTGCTGGCGCATATTGCCGAACTGCGGGTCGGCGGCGACGTCGGTTGGATCCCTCAGGTTGCCTGGAGCGATCTGCCGGCGATGTATTGGCGTTTTCTCACCGGGCATGATGGCAGCAACTATCCCACGATCATTCTCTGGCTGCTGCCGGCGATGTTTGTCGCCTTATGTTCACTGCTGCTGTGGCGGCGCCAGATGCCGAGAAAATATGCGCTGCTGCTGCTCGGCGGCATGCTGATCCCGGTGACGTTGGTATTCGCCATTTCCTGGCGTTCGCCGCTGTTTGTCGATCGCTACCTTTATTCCGCCGCGCTCGGCATTCCGCTGGTATTGGGCGTGCTGATCGCCGGTACGAAAAGCCGGGTGCGCGGGATCTCTTTGCTGCTGTTCTTCAGCCTGCTGTTCGGCTGCGGCGTGCGCAACGACTATCCGGTCGAGAAAGATGAATTCAAGGTGATGGTGCACTACATCAACAGTAACTATCAGCCCAACGATGCGGTGGTGGTCAGCAACATGTTCAACTACCTGAGCTATGTGTATTACAACAAGAAGGGCTATCGCGCCTTGCTGTATACCCCCGCCAGGCCCAACGGCATTTCGGGCAAGCCCAATGCCTATGGTTTCGGCACTTTTTTCCACGATCGGGCGGCGCAGACCTACGTCGATAACCTCAGCGCGTTAGCGAAAGGCCATCGCCGGGTCTGGCTGGTCAGCGGCGGGGATTTCAATCAGGACTTTGGCCGTTCGCCGCCGGGGTGGGTCAATACCGGCACCTTCAAAAGCGGCGGTTTCGAGTCGAGGCTATTCGTGGTGCGCGACGCCAGATAGCCGGATAAATGCCCCAAATCTCGGAAGCCCCCACACACCGAAACTTTTTCACCGCTACCGGTGTGTGGGAGGCGCTTAGAGGCCGACAATCCGGGCGGGAACGCCCACTGCCGTGGCCGATGGCGGAATGTCCTTGAGCACAACGGCGCCGGCGGCAACACAGCAACTGTCGCCGATTCGCACATTACCCAATATTTTGGCTCCGGCGCCGATAACGACGCTATTACCCACCTTGGGATGGCGATCGCCGCCGGCTTTTCCTGTTCCTCCCAGCGTCACCGAATGCAGCAGGGAGACGTTGTCGCCCACCGTTGCCGTTTCACCGATGACAATCGCGTGAGCATGGTCGAGCATGATGCCTTTGCCCAGCTTGGCGGCCGGATGGATATCGATACAGAAGAGTTCTGATACCCGACTTTGGATGTGATAGGCCATTTCACGTTGCTGATGCCGATACAGCGCATGTGAGATGCGATAGGCTTGCAATGCGATAAACCCCTTGAAGAAAAAAAATATCTGTACCGTACTGTGGCAGGCGGGATCGCGTTCGTAAACCGCGCGCATGTCCGCCAGCGCGGCGTCGACAATGTCGGGCGCACGTTGCAGCGTTTGTTCAACAACGTTTCTCAGGCTCGTCGCATCGATATCGTCATTGGCCAGTTTCAAGGCCAGGCGGTTTGCGAGCGCCTCGTTGAAGGTGGCATGCTGCAATACTCCTTGCTGCAGGAGTTTGCTCATCGCCCCTTCTCTTTCGGCCAAGGCTTTTGCCTCTTGCCGGAGCTGTACCCAAAAGGGGTCGGAGACCGTCAGGTTCGGGAAAATGGCATAGTTCATCAATCGCATCTTTTTTCCTCGTCGCGTTATAGCGATAAAACGCCCGGCAAACGCCGGGCGTTTTTCATCAGTTTACCGTGGGCAGCCCCATGCACTCCGCCAGGTCATCAAGGGCCTGATACAGGGCATCGATATCAGCCGTCGTGTTGTATAGATAGGCGGATGCTCGCAGGATCTCTCCACCGGCCAGGGTGCTAACGAAAGGTTGCGCGCACAGATAACCGCTGCGGCACATGATGCCGTAGGCGTCGCTGAGCAAGCGGGCGATTTCTCCGACCGAAACGCAGTCCGAGAACTTGAAGGCGCCTATGGCATGGCGGTTTTCACCGTCGGCGGGGCCGATAAGTTTGAGGTAAGGGCGAGAGGCCGCCCCGGAAAGCAGCGCGTTGACCAAACCTTTGTCGTGTTCACGCCGCGCCGTCTCATCGAAGCCGGCTAACAGACGAAAAGTCGCGCCGGCGCCGATGACGGAAGCAATCGCCGGCGTGCCGGCCTCGAGATGATAGGGCGCCCGACGATTGACCTGGCCATCGGCATCCACCCAGTCAACCGTACCGCCACCGAATTGCAGCGGTTTAAGTGCATCGAGGCGATGTTGGTTCGCGTACAAAAAGCCCAACCCGGTTGGGCCCAGCATTTTGTGTGCGGAGAAGGCGACAAAGTCGGCGCCCAGCGTGTGGAGGTTGAGACGGCCGTGCGGGAGAGACTGTGCGGCGTCCAGCACAATAACGGCATCGCTTTGTGTGCGGATCATCGCGATCATCTGCTCAATGGGATGCACAACGCCGGTGACATTGGAGCAGTGCGTCAGGGCGACCACTTTCGGCCGTTGCGCGAGCAGCGTCTGGAAATGATCCAAATCGATCCTGCCCTGATCATCGGTTTGGATGAACCTCAGGGTGGCTACTTGTCGCCAAGGCAATAGTTGGGAATGATGTGAATCGACACCAGCGATAACCAGATCCGATTTTCTCAGCGCCAATCCTTGCGCCACGATGTTCAGCGCATGGGTCGTATTGTGGGTAAACACGACTTCGTTAGCCTGTGCGCTGACGTAGTCCGCTACTGCGAGGCGCGCGGCTTCATAGGCATTGGAGGCTTCATCGGAGAGACGGTGTTTGCCGCGATGGATATTGGCGCCGTTCTGGCTGTAATACTCCGTTACGGCGTCAATCATGACGCGCGGCTTTAGGGTAGTCGCGGCGCTGTCGAGATAGTTGAGAGGCCGTCCGTCTATTTCCTGCATCAGCGCAGGGAACTGACTGCGGTCAATAAAATGATTCGTCATGGATGAGATGCCCCGTTATATCTTGAAATGCAGGATTGGAATTTTCCGCTGCGTTCGCAGGCGATGTAATCCACGGCTTCGAAAATGATGTCGCGGGTTTGGCAAAGTGCGCTGATGCGCTGTTGCAATGCGAGTAGCTCAGACGATGATGCTTGATTGAGGATATAGCGAAAACGAAGATTCCCGAGCTCGTCTTGTTCCAACTTATATAAATCGATCGCTGGGCAATCGGCCACCGCCAGATCGACCTCGGCAGGCGTCACTATCGCCCCGTTTTTACCGATGACGTTGTGGGTGGCGCGCCCTTCGATGTTGACCACCGGCAAAGTGGCGCCACAGGTGCAGGGTTCCGACGATAGACGGTACAGGTCGCCGGTGGCGTAACGAATGCGCGGTAGCAAGCTGTCATCAATGGTGGAAATGACCAACTCGCCGACTTCATCCAAGGCCGATTCCTGCTCCCCGCTTAAAAACTCCAGGAAAAAATCTTGGTTGTTGATGTGCAAACAACCGTGGTGGCATTCGAAACCGAGGTAACCCAGTTCCGACATGCCCAGCATGTTGCCGATTGGCGTTTCGTCACCGAAGAAGCGCCGAATTTGACGTCGTGCAACCTGCGTCAAATGGGTATAGCCACAAACGATATGCAGCTTGTTGGTGGTGACGATAGTGCGTCCCAACTTGTCGGCCTCTCGAGTTAAAAAAGCTAAATGCGTCGGGTCCACCACCAAAATTTCCGGATCGTAGGCGGCGATTTCGTCCAGCGCCTGCTTGATCATCCTGGCGGGGGTCGCCAATAAGTCGTGAGCGACAGGCAAGACCAGCGTGCCGTCGGCCAGCGTGCGTTCCGCCATGGTTGTCAGGCCGATGCCGCACTCTACGTCAGAGCAGTTAGGTGGGGCATAGCGGCAAATGCGCGGCCGGGCACCAGGGCGCCACAGTGCGTTGAAGTTTGCATTGACGCCCATACTGGTGGCCTGTCGTCGCGCCAGGTCATAGGAAAGGATCGCGCTGTTCAAACGCTCTCCTGAGGTCCCAGAACTTTGAAAGCGCATCACATGCGGCCCGGTCAGTGTAAATCCGGCAGCTAGCACCCCTGACGGATAGTTGCGTCGATAGTGCATTTTGCGTGTGACGGGGATGCGTTTAAAGTCCGCCAGGGTTTTAATGTCGTCGGGCCGTAGGCCCGACGCTGCCATGTGAGCTTTAAAAAATTTCACATTTTCATAAGCGTACGCCACTTCACGACGTACATCTTTAAATGAACCTGATTCGCTCATGTCATTGCCACCATGATGTTGCGCGGCGGCGTAAATGGTCGCCGGCCGTGGGAAATGGTTTCGTTATCCAAAATCAGAATGTCGCCCTGTTCCCAGTCGAACAGGATTTCTTCTTGTTGATAGGCTTGTCGAATCAGCGTCAGGTCGGTTGACGGGATAGGACTGCCGTCGCCAAACAGGGCATTGCGCGGCAGCTCATGCTCGGCGAATTCGCGTCTTAACTCACGTTCCGCCTCCACCGGCAGATTGCTGATATGGAACAGATGCGCCTGATTAAACCAGATCCCCGCCCCCGTTCGCGGGTGGGCAAGGGTCGCCTGACAAATTTGGCGTGTGCGCAGGCGTCCTTCCCCCAACCATTGGCATTGGATGTCGTTCGCTTGGCAATACGCCTCAACCTCCGCCTGATTTTCCGTTTGGAATACCTGCTGCCAGCTGAGATCCAAACCTTGTCCAAAATTGCGCACGTACATCACGCCATGGGCTTCAAAACGCGCGCGCAGGTCTTCCGGCAGGCGTTCATAGACCCCCTGACTGTCGGCAAGCGGAGTCTGCCCTTGATCGCCTGGTTTGACGGCGCAGTGGAAGAACAGCCGCTTGGGCCAACTGCGGGTGTAGGACATCTCATTGTGTTGGGGAATATGCTGGTCGGCCGGATACTCGGTCGAGGTGTATATCCCTTCGCTGATATTGCTGCGCGGCGTAGAGCGGTGGGTGTATCCCAACAATGCGCCTGCCGACGTTTGCACAAAGGCGCGAAAAGCCGCGACATCCGCGACCTTGAAGCCACGCAGCAAAACGGCGCCAGATTCGGCTAACAGACTGGCGATATAATCCCAGCTGTTTTGCCCCCACTCAGGGGCGGATAGGTTGGCTAGCGCCGGGCGCAGCATGACACCTTTAGCGCCGGCATGGGTCAGTGGTGACGCGGTGACCAGACTGGTGACGGATACGCCTTGGCTCTGGCGCCGTCGGGCGAATAAACCGCTTGCTGTTTCGTTCATTTTGCCAGTTCCTGAGAGTGTCGTTGTTCATCAATGTTGCGGCTGAGGCCGGCTACGGTCGCATCCATAAAAACGCTGCGCAGATTGAACGGAATATCGAAGGTGGAACGGATTTGAGCGACCAACTTTGTGGCGATTAGCGAATGCCCACCGATATCAAAGAAGTCGTCGTGTATGCCTACACGGTTGGCCAGCAGCAACTCCTGGAAAATGGCCGCGACACTTTTTTCCGTTTCGCTTTGCGGCGCGACATAGTCATCGGCGTTGGCGGCGATAAGCGTATCCGGCGCCGGTAGCATGCGGTGATCGACTTTGCCGTTGTGGTTTAACGGGAAGCGGGAGAGCGACACGATTTGAGAGGGGATCATGAAATCCGGCAGGTAAGCGGCGAGATGCTCACGCAGCCAATCGGCATTGCCGTTGTCGCCGCTTTGCAGAACCACGTAAGCCAACAGATGTGCACTGCCGGATTCGCCTTGTTCAACGACGCAGCTGTCCAAAACCTCCGCATGTTTGCGCAGCGTGCTTTCTATTTCGGCCGGTTCTACCCGGAATCCGCGGATTTTCAACTGACGGTCGATACGGCCAAGAAACTCCAGGCTGCCATCGGGAAGCCTGCGAACTTTATCCCCTGAACGGTAAAGCCGGGCATTGGATCGCGGGCTCCAGGGATCGGCGATAAAGCGGGGACGCTGATCTTCAGCGCTTTGCACATAGCCGCAAGCGACCGTCTCGCCGCCAATATATAACTCACCCGCGACGCCCACGGGAAGCAATGCACCATGCGGGTCGACGACATAGCAGCGGGCATGCGGCAAGGGGGTACCGAGGGGAACGGTGGAAGCCAGCCTGGCGTATTTATCCGACGCTACCTGCTGCGCAATGGCGCCCACGCAGGTTTCGGTTGGCCCATAATGATTGTAGATGCGACAACCGTTCGCAAAATCGTTGAACAGGCGCCACATCCCCCAACTTAACACCTCACCCCCCAGCAATAAGGCCTTGCCAGGCATCAGGCGCGCCGGCGTGTCCGCCAGCGCGAATAAAGATGCCATATGAGAAGGGGTCAATTTGAGGACGTCATACTCGCTTTGCTCCATATAGCGAATTTGCTCCTGAATATCCTCGGCGTGCGTGAAAGGTGAGATGTCGATGCAGCCACCGGTGACCAGTGCGGGGAACAGGGTGGTATTACCCAAGTCGGTGGTGATGGGGCCAATGGAGAGATAGGTGAGCGCTGCGCCCAGTTCCGCACGCTCAATAATGCCGGACACATAGTTCTGCAATTGATGATGAGCGATCTTGACGCCTTTCGGCTCTCCGGTAGAGCCGGAGGTGTAGAGCACATAAGCGAGGTTGTCGGCAGACGCGGTGAATGGCAGCGCGGAGTCATCCAGCACGCTAATGTCATTCCACTGCTCATCCAGCGCCATCACGGGGAGGGTGAGCTGCGCCTGGCGGTGTTGCGCTTGAGCGACAAGCATCAGTGCCGGCCTGGTTTGCTTCAGGATGATCTCCACCCGCTGCTGGGGCAGTTGAGGGTCGAGAGGGACATAACAGGCTCCGGCTTTGTGGATGGCGATGATAGCCGCCAGCGCCAGATCGCTGCGCTCAAGCATCAGGCCGACCGCTGCGCCCTGTTCCACCCCATTGTTCAGCAAATGGCGAGCCAACTGATTGGTGAAGGCATCCAGCTCGGCATAGCGCCAAATTCGCGAGTTGTACTTTAACGCCGGCGCATCGGGAGTCTGCGACGCCTGGCGGCTGAAAGTATGGTACCAACAACCGAGGGCCGGCGATGACGACAACGCGTTATGGGTGTTTTCAATCAGAATGCGTGTTTCATCGTCAGTCATAAGCGGAAAGCGATCGAGCATGGCCTGTGGTGTCTTGAGCAGCGCCTGCAGCGTGGCGCGGAACGCCTGCTCAATCGTTGCGATCCCTGCCGTATCGAAGACGCCTTGCTGTATCTGCAACACAAGGTGGAGGCGTTCACCGGCATTCACCTGCAGAGATAATCTGCAGTGTTCCGGTACAGGGATGGCGGTACGGTTTTCCCAATGTAGCAGGGGTGTTTCGATTGCCGACGCCGCATTGAAGAATTGATAGCCGATCTCGCTGGCTGAATGAACATCACCCGGCTGGCGGCCGTCTTGCTGCTCGCTCAGTCGCAGTGCTTGCTGACAATGTTCAGCGAACTGCAGCAACGTCATGTCAGCGTTGGGCTGCGCGATCGTATGCACTGCATATTCGAACCGACCCAGAGCCTGTTGAAGTTCCGCAAAAGGGCGGCCGGCCAGGTTCGTGCTGAGCACAAAGCGGTCGGGATATTCCGCTATGCGCCATAACGCAGCACTCCAACAAGCGTAAAGCAGAGCGCGCAGAGACAAGGCGTTTTCTGTTGCCAGCGCTTGTAGCTGAGATTGTGTTTCCATCGTCAGCGTTATGGGGCGGCATTGCCAATCCTGGCTGTCGGACTTGAATTCGAGAGGCAGACGCAAAGAAGGGATGGGCTCGACATGAGTAACGGTAGTTTGCGGGGGGAAATCCTCGCGCTGCCATTGGGCAAAGTCGACGTATTGTACAATGGGGGACGACGTACCAGCCTCACCGGCATAGAGGCGACTCAGCGCCACCATCATCGCGTCGGCGGAGGCATAGTCCAGGCTGGCGGTGGGCAGTGAAATCACCAGCGTATGCCGGTCGGCTGTTATGCGGTAAAGCGCGGCTTTGAGAGGCCGTTCTCTGGCCGTGAGACTTGCGCATGCCGATGCCGCTTCTTCCTCGTTGAACGGGTTAACGTCCGAAGGCTCACCGTCAGCCATAATCAGCTCGGGCTGATAGGGATCATTGATGACCATCAGCACATCGCTGTTTTCTCCCAATACGTTTCTGAACGACGTTCGCAAAATCTCATGTTCATTAATCAGCGTGGACAAGGCCGCGATTAAACGGTTGGGGTCCAAAGCTCCTGACAGAGAATACGTTGCGCTGAAATATTGCGGGCTATTTCGGGTAGTTTGCTTAATCAGCTGTTGCTGCTGAAAAGACAGGGGAAACCCTTCCCAGTTATTCTCTGGTAATGCCATGTTTTCTGCAGTTTTCATGTTTTTTATTACCCGTTAATGGTTTTGTTCCAAATGGACAAGTGTTTTTCACCCAGATATTCCGCGACTAACTCCCAAAACATGCCGTATTCCGCCGGCAGATTTAGGCAGGTGTGATATTTCTGCGTAGGGGTGTGCGCCAATACGTCCGCCAGCTTTAAAGCTAACAATGCTTGGAAATGACTTACTGAAACGTTGAGCGTTTGGCCGTTCCTGCGATCCTTCAAACAAGGTTGCCCTTCCGGTTTGAGGATATTACGGAAACTTTTACTCAATGATTCGTAACTCATGACGGAGAAGTGATAAACCAGCTGCTCGGCGTTTTCACCGATACTGGCTCTGACAATTTCCCTTTGAGATGACGGAATGTCACCAATCTCATCGGTATGTAATCCCTGTGTGCCATATGCGCCGTGAAATAATCCGGATAAGCATATCGTCTCGTCACATTCCATTTCCCTGAGAAGATGGTGTGTTCGTATTAAATGATTCATTAGTGGCTCATCTAAATGAGCCACTTTATGTGCGCCCAACTTCACCAGCTGCGGCTGGTATTGCGCGATAAGCTTGGCATCTGCATCCATCATTTTTTCCTGTCAATAAGATCAGTCGTTGGCGGTGATTCGTTGTTTTCTTTGTTGCATTAGGCGTTGTCGGCCAGAGAGCCGCTGTTCGGTTGCCTGAGATGCGCCCGTTGCATCGTTCTCTATGTTGCCGGCCAGCCATTCGGCGAGGCTGCGCAAAGTGGTGTACTGAAAGAGCGTGACGATGGGGATCGTGCGGTTCAACGCGTTCTCCAGCGTTCTGTGTGTCCTTATCAAGCTGGCGGAGTTGCCGCCGAGATCAAAAAAGTTATCCGTAGCGTTCAGGGCCTCGCAGTTAAGTTCGTGCTTCCAGATATCGGCGATCGTCGTCTCATAGTGCCCTGTCGGGGGGGCGTGCCGATCGCCGCCGCCGTTCAGCGTTATTGGCTCCGGAAGCCGCTGCTTATCCAGTTTGCCGTTGGCGGTTAAAGGAAATGCTGACAGACAGGTGAATACGGCGGGGATCATGTATTCGGGTAATTTGGTGCGCAGATTGGCGCGCAGCCGTGCAATCGCCTCCTGATTGTGTTCCTCGCTGACGATATAGGCGCACAGCCAGAGGCGATGACGTTCACCTTTAATCACGACACAAGCGCCGTTTATTCCGGGGTGCGTGAGTAGCGCAGCTTCGATTTCGCCCGTTTCAATGCGGTATCCATTGATTTTTATCTGCGTATCTTGCCGTCCCAGGAATTCGATGGTGCCATCCGGAAAGAATCGGGCTCTATCGCCGGTTCGATACATTCTGGCGGTTGGCGTCAGGCCATATGGATCGGGCAGATAACTGCGCGCCGTTTTCTCTTGATCGCCGAAGTAACCTTCGGCCAATACCTCGCCGCCGATAAACAGATCGCCCTCGACCGCGATGGGAACGGGCTGCAGTTGCTTATCCAGTATGTAGTAGCGAGCATTTTGAATCGGTTTGCCGTAAGGGATGCTGCTTTGCTCCGGCGCTACCCGCTCGATGATAAAGAAGTTGGACCAAATGACGGCTTCAGTGGCGCCGCCCAAGCCAACCAGCTGCAGGTTGGGGAACGTCTTACGCAGCTTGTCCGGCAGCGATACGGGGATCCAGTCGCCGGACAAGAAGGCCAGGCGTAATGATGGAATCGGGTACGGCGGGAAATAGGGTTCGCATTGATCGAGCGCGATGGGCGCTGAGTTCCAGAAGGTGATGCCCTCTGCACAGACGATGTTGGCCAGTGTACTCGGATCCTTGGTTTCGTCTCGGCCGGCGAGGCGAATCGTTCCGCCTGCCGCAAGCATTCCCAGCAGATCGTAGACGGACAGGTCGAAGGCCAGTGACGTGACGAACAGCGACTTGTCGCTGGCGTTCACGGTGAAGGTCTTGTTTACCCACTCGATCAGATTGATTACCGGTTTATGCCTGACGGCGACCGCCTTGGGATCGCCGGTCGTTCCTGATGTAAAGATGATGTAAGCCAGTGCGTCCGATGTGATGCGGCTCTCCACGGGAGTCGAAGGCCAGGAGTGGTCCTCGCTTATCGCGACGTGCACGTGCGCCAACGAGGTGGACGCTTGTGCGATCAAGGTGGCGGCGGTATCGGCAAACAGCGCGTCAGTTGCGATACCGGTGATGCCGGCGATACGGATCATCGCTTGAAAACGAGCTGGAGGGCTGGCGGGATCGAAAGGCACATAAACACAGCCCGCTTTCAGAATAGCCAACATGGCGATGACCATCGCCGGGCTGCGATCGCACAGGATAGCGATGCGTGCGCCGGCGTCGAATCCCTGGGCCAGCAAGTAATGGGCCAAACGATTGGCACGCGTATCCAATTCAGCGTAACTCATCGCATTCCGCGCATTACATAGCGCGATGTGGTGAGGTGCCTGACTGGCTTGTGCTTCGAACAGCTGATGCACCAGCCGATCGCCGGCATAATCGCATTGCGTGGCGTTCCAGCCGTCGAGCATGTTGTGGCGCTCATCGTCAGAGAGCAAAGGCAGGGCATTGACGACGGTTTCATCGTTTGCGAGCGCTGCACTCATCAGCGTGAACCAATGGCCGATCAGGCGCTGAACCGCAGCATCGGTAAAGCGTTCCGTGTCGTATTCGAGATTCAGCTCAAGGCCGCCGTTGCTGAGACGGAAAAAGAAGCCCAGGCTGAAACGGCTGGTCAACAAGTCGATGGGCAGGTGGCTGGAGCCGGTATCCCTCATCGTCCACAGCGGCTGTTCTTGCTGCAGCGATAGCATGACGTTGAGCGCCGGCGTGCCATTGGCGGTGCGTAGCCCTTTGACGTTATCGAGCACCGTTTCATAAGGAACCTGGCCGAACTGCATGGCTTCCTGGGTACGTTGCCTGGCCTGACGCAATAATTCACCGACGCGCGGCTGGTGCCGCATATCGCCGCGCAAAATAACCGTATTGACGAAATTACCGATGGTTGCGGCAAAATCGTGGTTGTTTCGCGTTTGCAGTGGTGCGGTCAGCAGGACATCGTCGGTATCCGCCAGGCGTCCCAAATAAGCCCAAGTCAGCGCCAGCAACCCGTGGAACACAGAGACTTCGTGTCGGCGGCAAAGTTGAGAAAGCGCGATGAATTTATCTTCTGGAATGGGGACGCTTAACTGGCGACCTTGCCCCCGTTCCTGGCGCGGCAGCGGCCGATCGCAGGGAAGTTGCGGGGCGGCCGGTGGCTCGGCCAGCTGTCGTTGCCAATAAGCCAGAGCCTCGGTTTGCCGGCTTTCACATTGCGTCAGCCAGTGGCAATAGTCCTGGTAACTGAGGGGGGCAGGAGAGGCATCCGAAGCCGTATTCTCATAGGCCGCGGAGAGTTCGGACAGCAAGATGTCCATGGAGCCGTCAACGGCGATGTGGTGCGTCAGCAGCACCACCAGATGCAGGTCTTGCTTGATCTTGAGGGCCAGCACCTTGAACGGGATTTCTTCGGTCAGATCGAACGCCGTGCGAGCGAAGGCGTTCGCGCGGTTCCAGGCCTGTTCCCAGGCTGCTTTTTCATCCCATTCACACAGGTTTTCATGATGAACCACCGGCGGGTAGGTTTGGGCGACGCATTGCTGCAGACCCTGCGCGCCTTCGGCATAGCGCGTACGCAAGATGGTATGTTGCATCACGACTTGTTCCGCTGCGTTGGAAAGACGGCTTATATCCAGTGGCCCCACGATTTGAAAAGCGGCGGGAATGTTGTAACGAGGCGAGCCCGGCAACAGTTTTTCCAGCATCCACATTCTCGATTGCGAGGGCGAACAGGGTGCTTCGAGAGTGGTTTGTCGCGTATGGCCGATGCACGGCGGCGCATCGGCGTTTTTCGTCCATTGTTCAATAAGTCGTGCCTGACGCGAGAGCGTATCGGCAGCCAGGAGCCGTTCTATCGCAAGGTCAGCAGAAAACTGCTTTTTGATCTCATGAGCCAGTCGGGCGAGCAGTAAAGAATGCCCGCCGAGACCGAAGAACGTATCGGTGCGATAGACGTCAGCACAGTCCAGCAGCTGGCGCCAAAGTCCAGCCAACGATAGCTCTGTGGCGCCTTCAGGCGCTTGTCCCGCACGATTTTCATGTTGCGTTCGGCAGTGTCTTAAGGCACCTCTGTCAATTTTTCCGTTAGGCAAACGGGGAAGTTCATCGAAGGCCATCCACTCCGCCGGCAGCATGTAGACCGGCAGTTGGGTTGCCGCCCAGGCGATAATGGCATGACGATCCGCCGGAGAGTGCAGCTCCAGCGCGCAGCGTAAAGATTTGCCCTTGTTCGCTGATTCGACCACCACCACCGCCACTTCTCGCACACCGGGATGCCGACGGAGCACGGCGTCAATCTCACCGATTTCGATACGATGGCCGCGGATCTTGACCTGGTCGTCGCGACGCCCGAGGTAGAGCAGGCGTCCATCTTCAAGCTGCTTGCCATAATCGCCGGTGCGGTACATGCGCGCCCCTTTGGGGCCGGCGGGGTCGGGCAGGAAGGCGTCGTTGAGTTCTGGACGATGGTAGTAACCGCGAGCGACGCCCGGGCCGGCCACGTAGATTTCCCCCGTTTCTCCCGGCGCTACGGCGTTGCCTTCTGCGTCAAGCAGATAACAGCGTCGGCCCGTCAGTGGTGTGCCGATGGTGGGATGCGGGTCTGAGGCCAAGACTTCACCGCCGGTGGAGTAGGTCGTATCTTCCGAGGGACCATAGAGATTAAAGATTTTTGCCGTCGGGCATTGCCGCCTGAGCGTATGCACCAGGTGCATCGGCAGCGGTTCCCCGGCTAAGTTGATAATCGGCAAATGGGATGGCAACTCGCCGATTTTAACCATCTCGTTGATGACCGAAGGTACGGTATTGAACAGCGTAATATCGTCACGCTTGTGCCACTGTAATAACGCCAGGGGATCTGCCAGCATATGCACGCATCCGCCCTGAGTAAGCGGAGCAAAGATTTCAAAGACGGAGAGATCGAAGGTGATCGACGTGCCACAAGCGACCTGCGACAGCTGTTCGTCAGTATAGGTTTGGTGGGCCCAATCGATAAGCGACAGGGCGTTGCCGTGTTCGATCATCACCCCTTTGGGAACGCCGGTGGAACCGGAAGTAAAGATAAAGTAAGCCAGTTGAGTGGCGCAGGTGTTGCGCTGCAGTATGGCTTCGTCGGGGCGCCCGTTTTCGTCGATGAAAACGGGCGTAATGGTGTCGGGCAGCCTGCTCGCTAGCGCCGTTGTTGTAATGACGTATTTGGCCTGGGCGATCTCCAGCAACAGTTCGGTGCGCGCCTGGGGATGCTTGGGGTCGAGCGGCAGATAAGCGCAATCCGCCGCCATGATGCCCAATAAGCTGGCGGGGATATGGCGATCGCGCGGAAGATAGACGCCGACGGCCGTCTCTTTCGCCAGATTAAGCGCGGACAATTGCTGTGCGATGCTCAACGCGGCATGCCGTAAGCATTGATAGTCCATGATGCCGCTTTCGTCGATCACGGCCGGGCGTAGTGGCGTTGCCATCGCCTGATTAAAGACGGCTGCGTGCAGCGTATGGGATTGCGTCTGGTTTTCCGGTCCAATACCTTTCATGCTTTGCATTGTTAACCCTTATTTATTTGCGGCGATTAACCGAAAAGTCCCAAGAGGGCAATTCGTCTGAACAGGCTGATGTTTCATCGACTTTGGGTTGTTGTGCATCGAGATAGCCTTTTATTTCCGGCAAGGTGAGCGTCATGTCCTCAGAAACCTTCTCGATTAACTGCGTAAAGGCGACGGCAACATTTGCGATTACGTCGGGTGTAAACAAGGCGGTGCGGTAATCCAGCCCGCCTTCCATTGCGCCCTGTCTGGTAACCAGCGACAGTTTTATGTCGTGCACGTCCAGCAGAAATTCCGCATCGAGCAAGGTGGCCTTAATGCCTGATAACGTCCATGGCGGGGTCGCTACGTCATGCAAGACGAACCACGAGCGGTAAATCGGCGCCGACTGCGACATTTTTCGCTTCGGTCGCAGCGCGTTGACGATTTGATCGAACGGCAGATCCTGATGCCGGTAGGCATCCAGACAGGTTTGTTTGACGCGCAGGCACAGATCTGCAAAGGCGTCATGGCGTTGGAAGCGAGTGCGGATGGCGAGGCTGTTCACCATAAATCCGATGACGCCGGCGAGTTCGGGACGAGAACGATGGCCTGCTGCCGTTCCCACGACGATGTCGTCTTGTTGACACCACCAATGCAGCAGCAACTGCCAGGCGGTCATATACCCCATGAAAGGCGTGATACCCAGTTTGGCGCAGAGTGCATCGAAGCGTGCAGTGAGCGGCGCGCTTAAATGGAAAGGATGACGCGCGCCGGTAGCGGTCAGACGGTCGGTATCGACAGGCGTCGTCGGCAAAGCCAGCACCGGCAGGTTATCGCCGAGCTGATTGACCCAGTAATCCAATTGAGTGTTAAAGGTCCGGGATGCGCGTTGCGTTTGCTCCCATTGCGCGACGTCAAGGAAATTAAGCCTGTCTGACGATTCGGCTGGCGTCCTCCCTGCGACGAGAGCGTTATATATCTCGCTGATCTCACCCGCCATAATGGCAGTGGACCAGCCATCCCATACGATGTGATGCACGGCGATGATCAGGAGGTGACACTGCGCGGAGAATGCGATGAGGCTGGCTCTGAACATATCGCCGCAACGGGTATCGAACGGGCGCGTCGCCGCGGCAGCAAGTGCGCGCTGCATGTAGCCCTCTCTCTCGTGAGAGGGGATGTCGAACGCCTCTTCCAACTGCAGCTGAAATGAGGTCTCCAGCGACGGGGACATATAAGCGTCGGCCCGATCGTCGAGAATGCGGCATGTCAGCACCGAATGTCTGGCGACAAAGATCCGCAGAGCCTGGGACAAGGCATCCACATTGAGCAAGCCGTTCAGTTCGAAAGGTTCCACCAGGTTGTAGGTGCAGTTTCCCGGATGAAGCTGATCATGGAACCACAGCCGCTGTTGGGCGGAAGAAAGCGGCCAGCGGGACATGGCCGGTACCTTGACAATAGGGGGCAGTTCGTCCTCGGTGCGCTCAGCATCCAGCGCATTCCTGACCGCCTCTGCAATGCCCTGTATGTTGGGCGTTTCAAAGGCGGCGCGAAGCGGGAATGCCGGGGTAAATTCTCGGCGAATTTGGGTCACCAAATCGGTGAGACGGCGTGAGTCAATCCCGGATTTAAACAGATCCTGGGTAACGCTCAGCGCCTCGCCACCCAAAATCTTCTGGCCAAGCCGGCAGAGACGATGCTCGATATCGTCCGCCGGAGCGATAAATTCACCGCTATGGCGTGACAGTTGCGGCGTCGGCAGCTGTGAAATATCGACTTTGCCATTGGCTGACAGCGGCAACGTCGGTAGGATCATAATGACGCTTGGCACCATGTAGTCCGGCAGCTGTTCGGCAAAATGGCGATGGAGCTGCATTTCATCGAGCGTGGCGTCTTGCCTCGGGCAAAGATAGGCGAGCAGCAGTGCTGAGCCGTCCTGGCGGTGAAGGCGAACCACACAGCGATCGACTCCCGGGTGTTTACCGGCGGCGCGCTCTATTTCACCGGTTTCAATACGGAATCCATTGATCTTCAGTTGATTGTCTCTGCGCCCCAAAAACTCGATGGTGCCGTCAGGCAACCAGCGTCCCAGATCGCCGGTTTTGTATAATCGCTCGCCGCTTTGCGGGTGGGTGATAAAGCGCGCTGCGGTTTCTGCGGGATTGTTCAGGTAGCCGGCGGCCAGCCCTTTGCCGGCGATATAAAGTTCGCCCGCAACGCCTTCGGGCCGGTGGCGAAGATGGGTGTCCAAAACATAGAAGCGTTGGTTTGCCAAAGCCTTGCCATAAGGAATGCTGGTCATCGTCGGATCGATATCCTGGATGAGGTGGAAAATGGACCAAATGGCGGCTTCGGTGGCGCCGCCAAGACTGACGCTCAGGGCGTTTGGCATTGCGCGGTGGATTTTCTCCGGTAAAGCAACGTTGATCCAATCGCCGCTCATCATGACCAGCCTGATGCTCGTCAGCGTTGCGTTTTGATTGGCGGACAGATGATTGACCAAGAGTTCAACCAAGGCCGGCACCGAGTTCCAGACGGTGACCCGGTATTTCTGCACGCAGGTTTCCCAGTGCGCAGGATCTTTGGCAAGCTCATCTTTCGGCATCACGATGGCCGCGCCGCGCGCCAGTGGCCCGAAAATGTCGTAAACCGACAGATCGAAAGAGAGTGAGGAAAGCGCCAACACACGGTCGTTCTCGCCGATAGCGAAACGCGAATTGATATCGGTAACGGTGTTAGCGGCGGCGGCATGGGTGACAATGACCCCTTTGGGCTTACCGGTCGTGCCTGAAGTAAAGATAATGTAAGCCGGCGACGCCGCGTCGATCTCGGCATCGCGCCATTCGTCCGTGAATGCGTTCATCGCTTCAGTGATGGGCAGATGCGCGATGGTTGCCGGCCACTCAACGCGCCCGTCGCTGGCGGGCGTCGTCAGTGCGACTCGAATTTCGGCCTCGCTCAAAAGTGCCTGCATGCGCCCCTTCGGTAGCGTCGG
Source organism: Serratia sp. CY52157 (assembly GCF_052168495.1). Lineage (NCBI taxonomy): Bacteria > Pseudomonadati > Pseudomonadota > Gammaproteobacteria > Enterobacterales > Yersiniaceae > Serratia > Serratia sp. CY52157. The sequence goes on from NZ_JBJNMO010000002.1 coordinate 304,362, forward strand.
GTCGAGTGGAACATAGACGCAACCGGCGCGCAAAATACCCAACACAGCGGCGACTTGTTGCCAGCCTTTTTCTGCGACTACGGCTACGCGTGCACCGGGCTGGAGCGCCTGCTTGGTCAGCGACAGCGCCACATTGGCGGAGATATTCGCCAAATCCGCATAGGTGAGGACGGTTTCCCCCAGGATAGCGGGAGCTGACGGCTTCTTGTTTGCATACGCCAAGAACCCCTGATGCAAGCAACTTTCGTCAAAGGCGACGGCCGTACGATTGGCTTCGGCGATGGCGCCGCTGTTGACGCGTTGAGCCAGAGCGTCGCGCCAATGATTTTCATGCCAGATGGCTTCTTCTTTGGGCAAACGCATAAGCAATGCGCGATAGTCCATAAACATCGCATCAAGCATGTCAGGATCGAAAAGGCCGTCGACCGCATCCCAGTTGATGAGGAGATTGCCTTTTTCTTCGTAAACCTGGCAGTCGAGCCATACGTGTGGCGTTTGCGATATCCCTTCCACCAATTTACCGAGCCGGCTCACAATCGGTTTATCATCGGCGGACGGGAAGATCAGGCTGGTAAAGACATAGGGCATGGTTGGCCGTTCGGCGCTTTTTTCCGCAATGTCTCGCAGCATTTTTACGCCGCTGTACTGCAAGGCAGAAAGATCGTCCCAAAGGCGTTTTTGCGTTTTTTTAGCGCGTTGAGTAAAGGTCTCCTCCTGCCGCAGGTCGGCTTCGAACAGCAGAACCGAGGTGAAATCCCCCATCACCTGATCGATTTGTGGATGCACCTCCAGACGATTGAAAGCCGGCAGGTTCAGGCAAAAATGGGGTGTTTCGCTCCAGTTCGCCAATATCTCCGTATAGGCGGTGAGCAATATGGTGGACGGCGTGAGGCCCTGGTGTGCGGCGGCGTCTTTCAGCTTGCGCCAGACGGCGTGGGGTATCGTCGTTTCCCGGCGAATGAAGCGGCGATGCTCCAGGCTTTGCGGAGCGATTCGCTGCGGCAGGGACGGGGCAGAAGGGAAGGCGTCGGCGCGTTTAAGCCAATAGTCGCGAGCGCGCTGATAGGCGGCGCTGTGTTCCAGGCGCTGTTCGGCCAGCACGTAATCTCTGAACGTGATGGCCACCGGTTCAGGCTGGTAATCGGCGTGGTAATAACGTTCCTCCAGCTCGCGCCAGAATAACGTAATGCTCCAGGCGTCCATAATCAGCAGATCGAAGCTGACGTGCAGCCGTACGGTGCCATCGGGCAATCGCGAGGCGGAAATATCAAACAGCGGCCATTGATCACAGGGCATCAGCTGATGAGATTTCCGCTCCCTGAGCGCCGTTAACTGCGCCACGGCGTCCTTAGGTTTCAACTGACTAAAATCGTTAGTGTCAATGATATATCGGGGGACGTGGGGGAGAACGCGCTGCATGCCGTCGTGCGTCATGACGGCTCTCAGCATATCGTGTTGAGCGATCAAGGCATTGAGTGCCTGTTCTAGACGCGCAAGATCCAGATCGGCGCATTCAAACTCTTCATAGGCATGCGCTGCAACATTGCCCGAGTTATTGCCCGCGTTACGTCCAACCCAATATGCGTGCTGAATATCGGTAAGCGGGAACGGCAAGAATGCCTCGTCCGGACGGATTTCCAAGGCGCTTGCATAAATGCTGGCCAGATCTTCTTCGGGTTGTGCCGCTGCGTCGCGTTGCCCTGCACGGTTCTCCAAAGCGGCGAGCAAGCTTTCCACCGTCGGAAACTCGAGGATGTCACCAGGGCCAAAATGCAACCCCAGCGTACGCGCGCGGTTAGCAATCTGGATGCTGAGAATGGAGTCGCCACCGAGATCGAAGAAATTTTCTTTCGGCTCAATTTGCGCGACTCCCAGCGCTTCGCTCCACAGCAACGTCAGTTTTTCCGCCAGCGTGTTCGCCGGCTTCGCCTGTTCAGGCGCATTTTTGTTGTCGACGGCGCTGATGGCCGGCACCATGTCAGCGGTTTGCGGTTCAGGATCGACCCAGTGACGGGCGCGATCAAAGCGGTAAGTCGGCAGCGGAATTTTGTTGCCCCGCGATGAGTGGGGTATTGCCTGGCCGTAACACCAGCGCTGCTCCTGGATGCGCAGAAGTGACGCCGGGCCACTCAATCCCGTGTGCTCGGGCGAGAGCAACGGGATGGCGTTGACATCTTTGCGGCCGGCGCCAATAGCGCGTGCAGCCTGGCTCAATGAGGTGCCTGGCCCGCACTCGAACAACAGGAAGGCGTGTTGATCGATAAGCGTTGCCAACCCATCGGCAAAACGCACGGTACCACGTAGATGACGCACCCAATAATCCGGGGCCGTCGCCTCTTCATCAGTGATCCATGTTCCGCTGAGATTGGAGATAAAGCGCTGACGCGGCGGTGTCAGGGTGACCTGAGCCAGCACCTCACCAAAAGCCTGCAAGCAAGGTTCCATCATGGCCGAATGGAAAGCATGGGAGGTTTCAAGGGCTCGGCAGCTGATGCCATCGTGCTCCAATGACCGGCGAAACGCGTCCATATCATGGGCGGGGCCGGAGATGACGGTTAATGCCGGCCGATTGACGGCCGCGATGGAGAGGGCGGAGGGTAGCCGAGAGTGCAGGCTTGCCTCATCAGACATGACGGCCAACATCTCGCCGTGATCCATGCTTTGCATCAAGCGACCGCGTGCCGAAACGACCTTGACGGCATCTTCAAGCGTAAAAACACCTGCGAGGCAGGCTGCGACATATTCGCCGATGCTGTGTCCTATCATGCCTTCGGGGGTCAGGCCGGAAGCCATCCAATGTTTCGCCAGCGCATATTCGACGGCGAAAATCGCCGGTTGCGAAAGCCAGGTTTGCGCCAGCAATTCGCCAGTGTCCTGCGCCTTGTTGAACAACAGCGAGCGTAAGTCGTGGTCGATAAACGGTTGGAACAGCTGCGCCAGCCGATCGAACTCTTGGGTGAAGATGCCGCCGGTGTGATACAGGTTGGCTCCCATACCCTGATATTGTGTTCCCTGGCCAGGAAACATAAACGCTGTTTTCATCGGCGCGTCGCAGGCTTCTCCGAAGCACGTGGTTTTAGCTCGCTCGGTTTCCAGCTGCGCGATGGCCTCTTCCACACTGTCGGCCGTTATGGCGGCGCGCACGGGAAACGCTTTCCGACCTGTCGCCAACGAATGGGCGACATCGGCGAGAGATACCTCGGTATGGTTGCGCAAATAATGGGCTAGTTGCTGCATTGTCGCGCGCAAGGCGACCTGGCTTTTGGCCGAGAAGCGTAATGCGCAGGTGGCGGGTTCTGCGGCAGGGGAGACGGCGGAAACCGGGGGTTGCTCCATGACGACATGGACATTAGAGCCGCCGATGCCGAAGGCGCTGACTCCCGCCCTGCGTGGCGAGCCTTCTTCCCAGGGCGTTCCTTTACTCGTCACGGTAAACGGGGTACCGGCGAAATGGATGGCGGGGTTTGGCGTCCGGTAATGCAGCGTAGCGGGAATATAACCGTGATAAAGGCTTAGCGCGGTCTTGATAAATCCGGCAATACCGGCACCGGCGTCAAGATGGCCTATGTTGGATTTGACCGAACCTATCTTACAGCTTGCGGCTGGACAATCGTCGCCAAAAGCGGCCGCCAGCGCGGCGATTTCTATCGGATCGCCCAAGCTGGTGGCCGTGCCATGAGTTTCAACGTATCCGATAGTGTCGGGCGTCACGTTGGCAACGGCGTGCGCCATTTGGATAACGCGGGTTTGGCCTTCGACGCTGGGTGCGGCATATCCCACTTTTTGTGCGCCGTCATTGTTGGTCGCAGAGCCGCGGACGATGGCATAAATATGATCCCGATCGTTGATCGCATCATCCAGACGTTTTAACACCACGATCCCGCCGCCATTCCCGCGCACTGTGCCGCTGGCATGTTCACTGAACGGTTTGCAATGCCCGTCCTGTGAAAGAATGCTGCCCGGTTCATACCGATAGCCTTCTTCAGCCGGGTACTCCAGCGAGATACCACCGGCCAGGGCGATATCACACTCTCCTGCCAGCAGGGACTGGCTTGCAGTGTGTACGGCCAACAACGAACTGGAACAGGCCGATTGAACGACGATGCTTGGGCCTTTCAAATCCAGTTTGTAGGAGATGCGGTTGGCTGCGTAATCCTTGTCATTGCCAATCAGCAATTGCATTTTGCTGGTGGTGGCGCAAAGCTGCCTATTGTTCGCGAGATTATGCAACCAATACCCGCTGGGACCGCTGCTGACATAGACGCCGACGTTTTGTTGGTGGCATGTGGCGGCATAGCCGGCGTTTTCCAACGCTTCCCACGCGCACTCAAGTAGCAGGCGTTGCTGCGGGTCGGTGATCGCCGCTTCTTTTGGCGACATAGCGAAAAATTTTGCATCGAATTGATCGACATCGGTTAGCAGGTAGCCTGCAGGGACGTGCCAGGAACCGTCCGTGGAGGCTTGCGGCGCAAAATCAGCATGCCAGGTAACGGAATCGATCTCCTGACAGAGATTATTCCAGTAAGCGTCAATGTCTCCTGCTCCGGGAAAACGCCCGGCCATTCCTATGACGGCCAGTTCGATGCCGGTAAATTCATTATCGAGAGTTTTTTCTAATTCAGACATGAGTATGATTCCCCAGGGATGTCGGCGGCATGTGCAGCGATAATGTGGCGAGCACTTTTTTCACGTCTTGCAGCCAAATATCTTTTTGTTCGTCAAATAAGAAATGGCCTGCATTAAATTCGCGCCATTCGACGGTATTGGCGGTAACGTCTATCCAGCCGCGAGTCGCCTGGCGATCGATCACCTGGTCGTGCAAGCCGTGGCAAACGTGTATTGGGCATGTCAACGGGGCTTTACCTGTTGGTGCATAGCCGTCACTCGCCTCCAAATCTGCGCGGATGGTTGACAGAAAAAGCTCATAGAATTCCGGTGTCGCGGCATCCTGTGCGTTGATGCCACCTAGTTTGACCAGGCAATCGATCAGCTTTTCCGCCGACATCTGATGCCAGTTTTGTCGTGTTTTGTGATAGTGGGGAGACCTCTGGCTGGCGATCAATAGCGCGTGAACGCAGGCACCATGCTGTTCCAGCCGCGTTGCCATCTCATAGGCCAGCAGGCCGCCGTAGCTGATGCCTGCCAACACCAGCGGCGTATCGAGATAGGGTTTTATACGAGCGAATACGTCATCGGCCACTTGTTCCAGCGTGGAAAAGGCAGGTTCAATAAAACGTTCTTCTCTGCCGGGAATAACAGGAATAAGAATATTGGCATATTCCTGTAATTCGGCATGCCAGGTACGATATCGGCTGGTGCCACCACCGGCATGAGCAAAGCAAATTAAATTTATGGCCGACGGGCGTGATGCAGACAGCTCACGGATAAAATGATTACCCATGCTAGGTCCTTAATTATTTTATGTAAAAAGGGTATGTAGCTGGCGGGCTTTATTCCCGCCGTGATGCTATTTTCCGATTTTTATTCAGATTTTTTTAGCGTGACAATTGCGGAAATTAACGAGAGCAACGCCAATAAGGCCAGGCTAAAAGTAATAACCAGGGGGGTTCCGCTATTGAACTCGGCAATAAACTGCGTGGCAACGCTCGCGAGAAGCATGCTGATGAACATGCTCAATCCTGCCGCGGTGCCCGCCAGAGGCTTGATCGCACCAATGGCGCCGGCCTGCGCTGCCGGGCTGGTGATACCGTAGAAAATACTGAATACCATCGTTGGGATGACCAGTGCGGGAATCGACCAGATGTTTATCAGGCTTAGCGTCAGAGCGAGCAAGCTGAAAATAAAGCCGATGATGCTGCCCAACAGCAAACGGCGCCGTAGCGACAGACTTTGCGGTAAACGGCTGGCCGACAAGTTACCGATAATGGCGCTGCCAGACACCATCAATAGCAACAAACTGGCGCCAGAGGCGGAAAGTTGGAAGGTCTGCGTCAGCACGATGGGGGCGGCGGCCATAAAGGCCATAAAGGCCGACTGAGCGAAACCAAATTGAAAGGCGTTGCCGAGAAAGGTGGCGTTTTTCGCCAACTGCCCATAGTCATGGAACAGATTGCTTTTGCCTGCTTCTACGCCAGTTTGCGCTTTGCGGGTTTCGGGGAGACTGAACAAGATGATAACAAACACGATGGCTGCAATAGCGCCGATCAGAATGAAATTTGAACGCCAACCAAAGTTATCCGTTAATAAACCACCCAATGGCACGCCCAGTAGCGGCGATATCATCATAGAAGCGACCAGTTTTGACATGACATTTGCCGCCTTTTCGCTGTGATAGATATCCATGACGATAATTCGCGCCGCAATAACGCCGGCCGCCCCGCCCGCCGGTTGAATAATACGGCCCAAAATTACGGCTTCAATGGACTGCGCCGATAAACAAATGAAACTACCAATAATCAGGATCGCCATGCCTAACAGTAATATGGTTCTGCGTCCCAGTCGATCAGCCAATCTTCCATATACCAGACAAGCAAGGGCAAAACTGATCATCGATAGAGAGACTGTCAGGTTGGCGGTCGCAGGTGTTGTTTCAAAGTATTTAACCAGGCTAGGCACTGAAGGCAGGAAAATTTGGAATGAGGTTGGTCCCAAACCTGACAATAGAATGAGAATGAATTGCAATAGGGCGTGATTGACGTGCGTTTGCTCGCTGGCGTTATCAGAGGACATTTGTCTTCCGTTCATTGCTTCTTCCTGTATTGAGTGTAAGAGACAGCTAAATACCCTCGACATACCGCAATGGGCATTCACCGCAAAAAAAACAAATTATTCGCATCCATTTAATTATCTTGCTAACCATTTGTGCCTGTGGTTGGCAAGGTGATTGGGTTTTTTGTTGTTTTTAAAAGACTTTTATCATCACGATGCTGCTGGTAGGGATTGTGATGTTATGTAAAGTTAAGTCCTTTTTTGTTGATCAAAGGTAAACATACGCAAATATTATTTATCTATAAGCTATATCCAAGTCAATCAGTAAGGTTAATTTATTTTAATGATTTTCCTGCTCCTGTAAGCCGAGTGTCGCTGCAGGCCTTGATAAGGCTGCAATCAGGCAGTCGTTGAGTATTCCTTGATTTTTTAATAATGAGTGGGAGGTCACAGAATAAAAATGATAAAAAACAGAACTATTTTTATAGCTTATGAAAATAGAAAAAATTGATATTTTGGTTTTTTGTATTGTTAATTTCGCAGGATTTTGGTTTTAAAAACTGCCTTGTTGTTGCTATTTGGCGATTTTAATCGACAAAGATAATGGGGTTTCTCTCCCTAGGCCTTCCTGTCGTCCATGTTTCAGAGTACGAAAGAAAAATGACGCTCTGATAGGACGGAATCTGGATCGCGAATGGGGTGATTAACACTTAATGTGATTATTGCATTTGTTAATTATTTGCGCTGATGTTTAATGCTGTTTTTTGTGCAAGGATGAATGATTGAACAACGAATTCAGTAAATGTTTGCATGGGATGACGAGGGCTTAGTGACATCTTCATCTTCAAACGGGTTTATGGGGGGACGTCGCTCTCGGCTATATGGCCGTGGATGAGTTTATCGGTTGTTTCATCTCCCCATTCGGCGTTACATCTGGCCGAGCAAACTTACGCGGGGATGACAGTTCTATACATTGGGATTGGTACTGTAGCTCTACCCGATGATGTTGTGTGTTATCCATTCCCTGTAGTGTATTACCCCATCCCTGTTAAGTTTATCCCGCCTTGTGCGGGATTTTTTTATCTGCACATACCCGGCGGCGCGTAGCGCGATTTTTTTGAATAACACCGTCAGTTTTATTCAGTATTCAGCCGTTGCGCGCTTGATTAGATTGAACGCGAGATGGGCGTCGTCGGCGCCTTTGTGCAATGAGTGGAGAATTTCTATGGCGAAGACAGTAGTGGTGTTTCATTCCGGCTACGGCCATACCGAGCGTTTGGCGAAAGTGGTGGCGGAAGGCGCTGGGGCCGAACTGATCGCTATCGATCAGGAAGGCGATATCAGCGATGAAGCGTGGCAGAAGCTGGATGAGGCGGACGCCATCATCTTTGGTTCACCGACCTATATGGGCGGCCCGTCTTGGCAGTTCAAGAAATTCGCCGACGCCAGCTCCAAAGCCTGGTTCGGCCGCAAGTGGCAAGACAAAGTGTTCGGCGGCTTTACCAACAGCGCCAGCCTGAACGGCGACAAACAGGTCACGCTGATAGCGCTGCAAACGCTGGCTTCACAACATGGCGGCCTGTGGGTCAGTCTGGGGCTGCTGCCGGCCAACACCAAATCGGCGCAGCGTACCGATGTCAACAACCTGGGCGGTTCGGTGGGGCTGTTGGTGCAAACGCCGTCGGATGCCGGCGTGGACGAGATGCTGTCGGGCGATCTGGCGACCGCCAAGCTCTATGGCCAGCGCGTGGCGGGCTTTGCCGCCAAACTGGCGTAAGGCCTTGCCGCGTGCAGCGTTCATTTTCTCTGCACATTTGGCGTGTAAGCTGCGAAATGTTATTAGCCTGCTTGGGCTAACGCTGCATTTCGTACAAATATTCCCGGTTCCTAGGCCGGGTTTTTTGTTGCTAAGGTCTGCTTAAGCTTTCGCCGCTACACTGCATGGCAGCACAGGCATGCAATGAATGGCTGTGTCGTAACTGTCGATTTGCTGTTGTTCAAGCAAGCCCGCTTTAGGCGGGCTTTTTTTGGGTTGTTATTGCACGGGCGGCCCAGTTGCAGGAAAATAATCGCGTAGTTATTCAAATATCATTCAACGAGCAATAACCACAATCTTATTAATGTAATTAACGTCGGTCGGCGGCCTATTACGCTTTGCGCTATGCTGTCAGCAGAGCTGAGCATTATTTTCCGACGGTATGCGGGGCAGTCCGCCGCCGCCACATTAGGTTAAGAAAAGTCTGTTAATTAATTGTTAATGTTTTTTATTGTTGATTTGTCTGGCTTTTTTGGTTGAAATCCGGGTTGATTATCCCTCACTGGCCGGGCGAGAGAGTATGCACATTATTATTCTGGTTATTAGCAAAATATGGGCGAGGCGATGAACGCCAGAATAAACGCCAGGCATGGCCTGCCGCTTACGGTTCAGCTCATCAATCTTTTCATGCTGGCCTTTTTACTTTCCCTGGTGGGCATTCTTAGCCGGCCGATTGGCTCGCTTTCTTTATTTTGGCCGGTGAATGCGATTCTGCTCGGCCTGCTGCTGCGCAAACCCGCTTACGCCACGCCGCTCGGCTGGCTCACGACCTATCTGGGCATGGTTGCCGCCGATCTCAGCACCGGCGAGGGCTGGTCTTTGGCGCTGTGGCTGAACGCCTGCAACATGTCGCTGATCGTCGTCGGTTACGGCATCATGCTGATGCTGCCGCAATCTCAACGGCGCATGGGTAAACCCCAGGCGATACTCTATATGTTCAGCGCCAGCCTGGCCGGTGCGGCGGTGGCGTCGACGCTGTCCGTGCTGCGTAACGATAGCCTGTACAACAACACGGTGGTGGTCGCCTGGCTGGCCTGGTTCAGCGAACAGTTTTCGACGACCCTGCTGCTGTTGCCGGTGCTGATGGCGGCGCCGCGGTTGAAACAGCTGTTGCGCATGCAGGTGCGTTGGCGCTTGAAAGGCTGCCTGCCGCTGCTGGCGCTGCTGCTGTCGCTGGCGTTCAGCGTCTATATCGGCGGGCCGGGCGCGATCGCCTTCCCGATCCCGGCGCTGCTGTGGTGCGCGGTGCGCTACCAGCTGTTCCCCGTGACGTTGCTGACGCTGTTGACCGGTATGTCCGAGATCAGCAGCATCTCCGCCAACCTGGTGCTGTATGAAACGCCGAACAACCATAATGCCTTCCTCGACACGCTGATGTCCGCCCGATTGGGTATCGCCATGCTGGTGATGGGGCCGCTGATCCTCGCCAGTTCCATCGCGGCCAACCGTAAGCTTATGCGGCGTCTGGAGCACAGCGCCAACCACGATTTCCTGACCGGCGTGCTGGCGCGCAGCGCGATGACGCGCAAAGCGGGCGAGCTGTTGGAGCACAAGCACCGTTCCAAAGAAGCGGTGTCGTTACTGCTGATCGATATCGATCATTTCAAGCAGATCAACGATACGCACGGCCACAGCGCCGGCGATCAGGTGCTGGCGTCGTTCGCGCACATCGTGCGGCGCGAGCTGCGGCACGATCAGCTATTCGGCCGCTTGGGCGGGGAAGAGTTCGCCATCATGCTGCCGCGCGCGTTGGCGGCGCAGGGCGTGGCGCTGGGGGAGCATCTGCGCCGGCTGGTGGAGCAGACGGAGCTGCAGGCGGAAGGCAAGCAGACGTTGAAAATCACCATCAGCGTCGGCGTCGCCAGTTTGGCGATGAACGAGGTGAAATCGCTGGAGCAGTTGATGAACATGGCGGATATCGCGCTGTATCGCGCCAAATCGCAGGGGCGTAATCGGGTGGAATCGTTCAACGTGGTGAACGGCAACAGCGTTGAGCATATCCTGTTCCGCTAACCGTTTTCAGCTTTGCCTGGGCTCGAAGCGGGTTTCGCAATTAGGGCAAATCAGTATCACGTCTTGCAGCATTGCCGCGCATTTTTGCCGGGTAACATAGCCGCATTTAGGGCAGACGATTTGGGTGGAGCGGTTGATAAAACCTTTAACGCTGCTGGAATCGGACATATCAATAGCCTGTGTCAGGTTAAAACTCACGCTAACACAGGCGACGACAAATTTCGTTGGTTATTTTCTGTACGCAGAGGCTTACAGGCTTTTCAGCGCCTTGATGGTTTCATCCATGTCGATCTCGTGCTCGGAGAAGGTATGGGTGGTGTTCTGGAAGGTGGTGATGGTCAGCATGCGCAGCGTTTGCATGGCCTGCGCCTGGTCTTCAGACTGCGGGCGAATGCGGTTCATCAGCAGGCCGACCGACAGCACGGTGTTCTCTTTATCCACGTCGGCTTTGACCGGCACTTCCTTGGTGAAGGTATTGAAAGACTTGATGCTGGTGATCTTGATTCTTTCATTGGCGATGATGATGTATTTGCTGGGCGCCAACACTTTGACCGCATAAGCCGACGGGCCTTTGGTGTTGTTGGTCGGTTCGAAGGTCACCGCCGCGTTTTTCTTAATCAGCTCCGGGTTTTGCACTTTAATCACGTGAAAATAACGATTTTCTCCGTTCTCGTCGGTAATAAAGCCGAAGCCTTTGTCTTCAAAAAAAGTCGTTATCTTGCCGTTCATCGCTATTCTCACAAAAAGGTTCAATACAGCGCTTATGATAGCGCGGAATGCCTTGCAGCGACAGATTGCGCGGGCGGCATTTAGTCATGCGATAACGGCATTTAGCGGCTTCCCAGCGACATGCTATGTTCATGCTGACTTTATTCAATGCGCAAAAAGGAATAGCGATGGGCATCAAACGTCTCAATCACGCCGTGCTGTACGTCAGCGACGTGCGGCAGAGCGCCGACTTTTATCATCAGGTATTGGGCTTCAAGCTGAAGCCGTCCGACAGCCCCGATCGGGCGGTATTTACCCAGGCCGCCGACTCGGACAACGATCACGATTTGGCGTTGTTCAGCAAGAACCTGGGCCAGCAGCGCGCCGGGGTGTTTCGCGCCAACGGCGAGCCGCCGGCGGAGCATGAGCCGCCGGCCGGGCTGTATCATCTGGCCTGGGAAGTGGACAGCCTGGAAGAGCTGGAGCGCATTCGCCATCAGCTGGCCGAACGCGGCATTCTCGGGTTGGAAGAGGATCACGGCGTGCACAAAAGCATTTATGGTCACGATCCGGACGGGCTGCTGTTCGAGGTGACCTGGTTTATTCCCCCGGCGTTGCTGACCGAAGAGGACAAAAACCAGCAGGGGATCCGCCCGCTGGATTTCGCCGCCGAGAAGCGGCGTTTCGCCGGCCTCTAACCTGCTCCTGCGCGGGGCGCATCGGCGCCCCGACGCTCACAGCACTTTGTTGAGGAAGTTAACGGTGCGCGGGTGCTGCGGCTGAGCCAGCACCTGCCTGGCGTCGCCCTGTTCGACGATCTGCCCGTCGACCATAAATACCACCCGATCCGCCGCTTCGCGCGCAAAGCCGATTTCATGCGTCACCACCACCAGCGTGACGCCCAGATCCGCCAACCCTTTAATCACGTCCAGCACTTCGCCGACCAGCTCGGGATCGAGCGCGGAGGTCGGCTCATCGAACAGGATCACCTTCGGGTTCAGCGCCAGCGCGCGCGCGATGGCGATGCGCTGCTGTTGGCCGCCGGAGAGGTGGCGCGGGTAGGCATCCGCCTTGTGGCGCAGCCCGACCGTATCCAGCAGCTCATAGGCTACCGCTTTCGCCCGTTCGCGGGAGTGGATCTTGTGCACCACCGGCGCTTCGATGATGTTTTCCAGCACCGTCAGGTGCGGGAACAGGTTGAAGTTTTGGAACACGTAGCCGACGTTGATGCGCTGCCGGAGGATGGCCTTTTCCTTCAGCTCGTACAGCCGGTTACCTTTGCGGCGGTAGCCGACGTAGTCGCCGTCGATGCGGATAAAGCCCTCGTCGACGCGCTCCAGATGGTTGATCGCCCGCAGCAGCGTCGATTTTCCGGAGCCGGAAGGCCCGAGGATCACGGTCACGGTGCCCGGCTGCAGCGTCAGGCTGACGTCGTCCAACGCCTTGTGTTTGCCGAAGAATTTGCTGACGTTGCTGATTTCGATCAGGCCGCGCGCCGGCACCGGGGTGAGATTGCGTGCCGGCTGTTCGGGCAAGGCGTAATAATCAATGGCTTCAGACATGCGGGTCTCCTAACGTTTTAGCCAGCCGGCCAGTTTCTGCCAGGGCGTCGGCGGCAGTTCGCGCACCGCGCCCCGGGCGAAATAGCGTTCGATGTAGTATTGGATCACCGACAGGGCGGTGGTGATGAACAGATACCAGACGGTGGCCACCATCAGCAGCGGTATCACCTGCTGGGTGCGGTTATAGATCACCTGGATGGTGTAAAACAGCTCCGGCAGCGCCAGCACATAAACGATTGAGGTGCCTTTCGCCAGACTAATGATCTCGTTGAATCCGGTCGGAATAATGGATCGCAGCGCCTGCGGCAGAATGATGCGGAAGGTGCGGCGATAGCCCGGCAGGCCCAGCGCCGCCGCCGCTTCGTGCTGGCCGTAATCCACGCCCAGGATGCCGCCGCGGATGATCTCGGCGGTATAGGCGGACTGCACCAGCGTCAGGCCCAGCACCGCCACGGCGAACTGGCCGAGGATATCGATGGTCGGGTAGCTGGCGAACACCACCGAGGTAAAGGGAATGCCCAGCGAGATGGCGTCGTACAGATAGGAAAAGTTATACAGGATGATCAGCACCAGAATCAGCGGCAGCGAGCGAAACAGCCAGATATACCCCCAGGCCAGCGACGCCAGCAGGTAAGAGCGCGACAGCCGCGCCAGCGCCAGCAGGGTGCCGAACAGAATGCTGAACAGCGTGCCGAGCAGCGTCAGCAGCAGGGTCTGTCCCAGCCCCGCCAGCACCGCCGGGGCGAAGAACCACTCGGCGAACACGCCCCATTCCCAGCGCGCGTTGCCCGCCACCGATTGCACGATGGCGGCCAGAATAAACAGCGAAAACAGCGCGCCGATCAGCCGCAGCGGATAGCGGGCGGGCACCACTTTCAAGACTTCTTGTTTGGACATGTCATGTCTCCTGATACAGATAAAGGGGCCTTAGGCGATTTTCCTTTCCGACGCGCAACAACAGGCGTCCTCTGCAATCAGGCTTTTGCGGAACGGCAGGCGGCCATCGTAGGGCGGGCGGCTGTAAACCTCGCTGTCGACGGTGGGATCGAACTGCGGCTGATAACCGTTGCTCAGGTACAGGCCCACCGCTTCGGGCTGGCGAAAGCCGGTGGTCAGATAGAGCCGGCGATAACCCTGCGCCAGCGCCAGCGTTTCCAACTGCTGCAACACCCGTTGCGCCAGGCCCTGTCGGCGCAGATCGCCCCGCGTCCAGATACGCTTCAGCTCGGCGGTTTGCCCGTCATAGCGCTTGAAGGCGCCCATGGCGATCGGCGTATCGGCGCGCAGCAGCACGATGAAGGCGCCCTGCGGCGGCGCGTACAGGTCCAGCGGTTCCGGTTCCTGGTCACCAAAATAGTCGCCGTAGCGCTGACGATATTCGCCGAACAGCCCCTCGATCACCGGGGCGATCAGCGGATCGGTCGGCAGCGTTTGAATGAAAGTGTCTTGCGTCATCGCGCGCTCCTAATCGCCCAGACCGGGCGGGTTGATTTCCGACTGCGCAAGGCGTTCGACGCTCTCGCCCCAGCGGTTGAGCACCTGATCGTACTGTCCGCCGCGGATCGCGCCGTTCAGCGCTTCATTCACCGCCTGCACCAACCCGTTGCCTTTACGGGTGGTGACGGCGATGTGCGCCGCCTTGGGCCAACCGCCTTCCACCGTGCCCGCCAGCCGGGTACGGCCATTCAGCGCCGCTTTATAGGCGCCCAGCACGTTGGGCCCGAAATAGGCGTCGGCCCGGCCGGACTGGATCGCCAGCGTGGCGGCCGCATCGTCGGTCACGTAGATCGGCTGGAAGGGTTTGAGCCCTTGCTGCCGATTCTGCTTGTCCCATGCCAGCAAGATGGCTTCCTGGTTGGTGCCGGAGCCGACGATGATCTTTAATCCGGCGATATCGGCAGGCTGTTTGATCGTCGCTATCTTGCCGCCGGTTTTGACATAAAAGCCGAGCGAGTCGATGCGATAGGTAGCGAAGTCGAAGCGGGTTTTGCGCTCTTTGGTGACGGTGACGTTGGTGATGGCCGCGTCATACTTGCCGGAAACCACTCCCAGCGGCCAGTCTTCCCACGAGGTTTGCACCACGTTCAGTTCCAGGCCCAGGCTGTCGGCCACCAACTGCGCGATATCCACTTCGCTGCCGATAAGCCGCCGGTTGTCGGCGGCGAACAGCGCCAGCGGCGGCGTGTTGAGCGCGGCGATCGCGACGGTGAACCGGCCCGGCTTCACGAAGCGGAAATCGGCCGGCAGCTTGGCGATCGCCTGCGGGTTTTTCGGCGCATGGATAGGGGTTTCATTGGCCTGCAAATCGATGCCGGTGCCCGCCTGCGCGGCGCCGGTCAGGCTCAACAAGGCCGCCACGAGAGCGGCGGTAACGGTTTTCTGCATAGCGGGTATCCCTGAAAACGATCTTATTATTGGGTGAATCTGTTCAACGGACGCTTCAGGCCCAGGTGCTCGCGCAGCGTATCGCCGTGGTACGCCTGGCGGAACAGGCCGCGCCGTTGCAGGACGGGGACCACCCGATCGACGAAGTGGCCGAAGGCGTTGGGCGTACCGCCGCTGATGATGAAGCCGTCGGCGGCTTCGCCGTCGAACCAGCGTTGCAGGCCGTCCGCCACCGCTTCCGGCGTGCCGCTGAACACCGGGCGCGGCGAGGCGGCTTCCAGCGCCACCTGGCGCAGCGTGAGGTTACGCTCGCGGGCGTTGCGCTTGATGGCGTCGGTGGTGCTGCGGAAGCTGTTTTGCCCCAGATCGCCGATGTCCGGGAAGGGGGCGTCCAACGGATGGCGGGAAAAGTCGTAATGTTCGAAATAGCGGCCAAGGTAGTTGAGGGCGTTCTCGATGCTGACCAGACGGGCCGTCTCCTGGTACTGGCGCTCGACGTCCGCATCGTCGTCGCCGACGATCACGCTGACGCCCTGGAAGATGCGCAGGTCGTCCGGTTCGCGCCCCTGTTCCACCAGCTGCCGCTTCACGTCCTGGTAGAAATCCTGCGCCTGCTCCAGCGTGTCGTGATGGGTGAAGATCGCATCGGCGTGCTTGGCCGCCAGCCGTTTGCCGTCTTCGGAGGCGCCGGCCTGGAACAGGATCGGGCGGCCCTGCGGCGTGCGGCCGATGTTCAACGGCCCCTGCACCGAGAAGAACTCCCCCTGATGATTGAGGGTGTGCAGTTTCCCGGCGCGGAAAAATTCGCCGCTGGCCTTATTGCGCACGAAGGCATCGTCTTCCCAGGAGTCCCACAGTCCTTTGGCGACGTCGAGAAACTCGCCGGCGATGCGGTAACGCAGGCTGTGCTCCGGGTGCTCGGCGCGCGAGAAGTTTTTGGCCGAACCTTCCAGCGGCGACGTCACCACGTTCCAGCCCGCGCGGCCGTTGCTCAGGTGATCGAGGCTGGCGAACTGGCGGGCGACGGTGAACGGATCGCTGTAGGACGTGGAGAGCGTGCCCACCAGGCCAATTTTGTCGGTGGCGGCGGACAGCGCGGCCAATAAGGTCAACGGCTCGAAACGGTTAAGAAAATGCGGAATGGACTTTTCGTTGATATATAAGCCATCGGCGACGAAGACGAAATCGAATTTCCCTTGTTCGGCTTTTTTCGCCGAGGCGATATTAAATTCGAGGTTGATGCTGGCGTCGGCGGTGGCGTCCGGGTGGCGCCAGGCGGACATATTTCCCGATGCGCCGTGCAGAATGGCGCCCAGCCGTAATTGCCGTTGATTATTCGCGTTGTCGCTCATCGTGATTATCCTGTCATGCGCCGAAAGGCGCGCGGTGTCTGATGCGTCCACTATTGATGAGCGCTGTCGGGATGTAAAACAACAAAACAGCATATTCAAATGTTGAAAACTGCAAATATCACGGCGAGCGAAAATAATAATCCCCGGCGCGGCATCAGCGGCGTCGGGGAAATACTATTTCACGTTATTCAGGCGTTGCTGAGGGCTTTTTTCGCTGCGGGGGTTAATTGCTGCAGCGTGCGCTCCGCCAGCAGCGAAAAATAGTGGGCGGCAGGAAAGAGGGCGCGCTCATCGGGATTGAAACGCGGATGGTGCAGGCCGAATTCGCTGGCGGAGCCGATGCTGACGAACGCGCCCGGCACGTGATGCAGATACAGCGCGAAATCCTCGCCGCCCATCTGCAGCTCCGCCTCTTCGACCCGGTAGCCGGCCTCGGCGGCGACGGTTTTGCTGAACGCCGCCCAATGGGCGTCGTTGATCACCGCCGGCGGCCCCGGCTGCCAGTGGAGTTCGGCCTGCGCGCCGAGCGCGGCGGCAACGCCGTCGATCACCTGGCGAATTTTATCCGGCACCTGGCGGCGCACCGCATCGCTGTGGGTGCGCACCGTGCCTTCCAGCTCGACGGTTTGCGGCAGCACGTTCCAGGTATTGCCGCCTTCGATGCGCGTCACGCTCACCACCAGCGATTCCAGCGAGCTGAAGCTGCGGCTGGGCAGCGTTTGCAGCGCGCCGACGATCTGGCTGGCGGTGACGATGGTATCGACACCCTGTTCCGGTTTGGCGGCGTGGGCGCCTTTGCCGGTGATGCGGATCTGGAAGCGATCGACGTTGGCGTAGAACGGCCCGGCGCGGGTGGCGAAGGTGCCGGTGGGCAGCTCCGGCGCATTGTGCAGGCCAAATATCGCCGCGACGTTATCCAGCGCGCCGGCGTCGATCAGGTGCCGGGCGCCGTTGAAGGTCTCTTCCGCCGGCTGGAAGAAGATGCGCACCGTGCCCGCCAGTTCGGCTTCACGCGCTTTGAGCAGGTGTGCGGCGCCGAGCATCACCGAGGTGTGAAAGTCGTGCCCGCAGGCGTGCATCACGCCGCTGTTTTGCGAACTGAAGGGCACGTCGGCGATTTCGTCGATCGGCAGAGCGTCGATGTCGCCGCGCAGCGCGATGATCGGCCCCTGGCCGCTGCCGATCTCCGCCACGACGCCGGTTTTCAGCGCCAACGGCAGAAGGCGAATGCCCGCCTCTTGCAGCCAGCGGGTCAGGCGGGCGGTGGTGGCGAATTCGTGATTGGAAAGCTCAGGGTTTTGGTGCAGTTCACGCCGATAGGCGATGATCTTGTCTGCCAACTGGCTGGTCATAGGCTTGGCTCACAGTGGGAAATAAACCCTAACCCTAGTGCAGGGGCCGCCGAAGCAAAAAGACCATCTGGTTATATTTCATAGCGATTGTGTTTGCACGGCGCGTCAACGATGGGGGAAAGGGGCAGGTTTAGGCGTTCGCGCGTTGTTTGCTGGCGCAGGGAGAGGATTGACCTGGAACGGTAACTTACTGCAACCGGTGTCATTCATTTACACCGGACAACACGGATTTTTTCACTCTTTATCGGATTTCTGTGATCGCGGTGGTGGACAAAATCCTGCCTGCTTGCTGTACTGTAATCGACACAGGTTTTGTGTCTTTCATTCACGTTAAAGGTAAGTTTGATGTCTAAGATTAAAGGTAGCGTTAAGTGGTTTAATGAATCCAAGGGCTTCGGTTTCATTACTCCGGAAGATGGTAGCAAGGACGTTTTCGTTCACTTCTCTGCCATCGTTAGCAACGGTTTCAAAACGCTTGCTGAAGGCCAGCGTGTAGAATTTGAAATCACGAACGGTGCCAAAGGCCCATCTGCCGCTAACGTTACTGCTATCTAAGCTGCGTAGCTGAATTTCTTAAAACCCGCTCATTGAGCGGGTTTTTTATTGGGCGCGTTATGCGTCGCTGCGGCGGGCCAACAGGCTGAACAGCAGGATGGCGATGGCGTAACAGCCGACGATGGTCAGCGCCATCGACAGGCCCGAGGTGCCGCCCAGCCCGGTGAGCGGCACGGCGCAGGCGCCGAGCGCGAACATGCACACGCCGATCAAGGCCGACGCGCTGCCGGCTTTGTCCCCCTGGCTTTGCATCGCCAGCGACGAGGCGGTCGGGCCGACGATGCCGATCACCGCCACCGAGAAGAACAGCGGCACCAGCAACACGACCAGCGGCGCATGCAGCGCGGCGGCCAACAGCAGCAACAGCGATGCGACGGCCGCCAGCGTTAATCCGCCCCTCAACACCCGGCGTTCCCCCCAACGTGAACTGAGACGGCTGGCCAGCTGCGCCGCAATGATCAGCCCGACGCCGTTCATGGCGAAGCACAGGCTGAACATCTGCGGGCTGAGGCCGTAGATCTGCTGCAAGACGAAAGGCGAAGCGCCGATATAGGCGAACATGCCGGCCATTACGAAGCCCTGCGTCAGGCACAGGCCCATGAAATAGCGCTGGGTCAGCAACCCGCCGAGCGACATCAGCATCGCCAGAATGCCGCCCTGGCTGCGGCGCTCGACCGGCAGGGATTCGCGCAGCTTCAGCGCCGACAGGCTGAACAGCAGCACGGCGATGGCCGCCAGCACGCCGAAGATGCCGCGCCAGTTCATCACCTGCAGCATGACGCCGCCCAGCACCGGCGCGACGATCGGCGCCAGGCCGTTAACCAGCATCAGCAGGGCGAAGAAGCGGGTCAGCTCGTGGCCGGCGTACAGATCGCGGGCAATGGCGCGGGAAATCACCGCGCCGCCGGCGCCGGCGATGCCCTGGAGCAGGCGGGCGATCAGCAGTTGGTCGATGGTGGGCGCCAGCGCGCACCACAGCGAAGCGCCCAGCAGCAGGATCAGCGACAGCAGCAGCGGGCGCATACGGCCCAGTTTGTCGCTGTAAGGGCCAAAAATCAGCTGGCCGACGCCCAGGCCGAGCAGCCCGGCGGTCAGGCTGAGCTGCGCGGCGGCGGTGGAGGTATTCAGCTCGCCCGCCATTTCCGGCAGGGCGGGCAGATAGAGATCGGTGCACAGCGGCCCCAGCGCGGCCAACAGGCCAAGCACGACGGCGTACACCAGACGTTGTCTGGCTAAGTGTTTGGTCATGGGAGATTAAGATTTCCTGAACAGATGAGAAATGGCCTGCTGATACAGATCGCGCAGCAGGGACGCATCGGCTTTTTGCGTGGTAAGGATACGGTAACCGGTGCCTTCGCTCATGACGGCGATAAACTCCACCCGGGCGGCGATCTCTTCCGCGCTGAAATCGGGATACAGCCGCTGCAGGTTGTGGCACACGTGGCGAAACAGCCGCGCCTCCGCATCGCTGAGCAGTTTGGCCACCACCGGGTTGCGCGTGGCCTCGGCGGTCACTTCCAGCATCAGCATGTGATCGGTTTCGCTCTCGCCCGGTTGCTGAAACAGCGTGCGCGCCGCCAGCGTGCCGGCGATCAGGTTGATGTGATCGCCAAGGTTTTCCAGGCGCTGCATCTTGCTGGTGATGATGCGATTGACGATTTCTTCGATAATCGCGTCTTTATTGGCGAAATAGCGATAGATTTGCCCGACGCTGAGCTGCGAGCCCTGGGCAATCTCCGCCATGCTGGCGGCATGGAAGCCGTGGCGGCGGAAGCTGGTTTTCGCCGCTTCGACGATCTGATCGCGGCGCGCCTGCACTTTGGCCTGTTTACTGTCGTTGGGGGAGAGCATCTGCCCGATCCTTTGCTGCGCGTGAGCCGGGTTCACAATTTTGGGTGTGAACGTTCATTCTCAATTGTAGTGTAACGGATGGGGAGGACGCAAGATGAACGCGCGTTGCGGGGAAAAGGTGTTTAGGCGAACAGGTAGGCGTTGATAAAGGCGGCGACGATCAGCACGCACAGCGCAACGGCGATCGCTTCGGCGGTGGTTTTCGGCAGGCTAAACATAGCGATTTCTCATCCAGTCAGGAGTTCTGGATGAGATTATGCGCATGCAAGATTAAGGAAACATTAAGGGCTTAGCGCCCGTTGACCCACATCACCAGCATGAAGGCCAGCAGCGTCATCGCCAGCGAGCCGGCCAGGTTAAGCAGCATGTTGGCCAATGCCCAGCCGAAGCGGCCGTCCTGCATCAGATACACCACCTCCAGCGAAAAGGTGGAGAAGGTGGTCAGGCCGCCGCAGAAGCCGGTGGTGATCAGCAGTTTCCAGGTGGGATCCAGGTGTGTCATGCGGGTGAAGATCGCCATCGCCAGACCGATGATAAAACCGCCGATCAGATTGACCATCAGCGTCCCGAGCGGAATGTGGGCGTTCAGCGGGTTCATTTTCATGCTTACCGCCCAGCGCAAAACGCTGCCGATGCCGCCGCCGATAAAGACGGCCAGTAAAGAACTCAACATGGGGCAACTCCCTTTCAAACAGAGAAATTCACGGGTTCGGAAAGGGACAGGCGTAACGCTACGCGCCTCTCTCCGAGAGGTTACGTAGACATCATCAGCCTGTGAAGGCGGTTAGGGAGGAATGTCATCTCCAGCGTGCCGCACGGCCTTTTTCACCGTACCCGATGGATGTTACACCTAACGCCGTCTATTTTGTAGTATCGATCCCCTGCGAGGTAAAACCGATGGAAATCAGAGCGGCGCGTCTGGGCGACCGGCACGCTATCGCCGAATTGATGACGGTGTTGGGCTATCCTGGCACCGAGGCGTTTCTGACGCAGCGCATGCAGCAACTGTTGGCGCACCCGGACGAGGCGCTGCTGGTGGCGGCGGACGGGGCGCAGGTGCTGGGCGTGTTGTCGCTGCATTTCCTGCCGCAGCTGGCGTTGGCCGGCGACATTGGCCGCATCAGCTATTTTTGCGTCGACGATCGGGCGCGCGGCGCGGGCGTGGGGCGGCGGTTGTTGGCGGAGGGAGAGGCGCTGGCGCACCGTCGCGGCTGCGATCGGTTGGAGGTTCATTGCCACAATCGCCGCGAGCGGGCCCATACGTTTTACCTGCGCGAAGGCTTTGTTGAAGCGCCGAAGTATTTTGCCAAGTTATTAAGTCAGTAAGTTACTCCCCTGGCGGCACTGCCGTTTCCAGCCGGTTGCGGCCGTTTTGCTTCGCCCGATAGAGCGCGCTGTCGGCCGCTTTCAGCCAGTCCAGATAGCCGCCCAACGCGGGGTGGTAGTTGGCGATGCCGGCGCTGATCTGCAGCCGCAGCTGCGGCGCCTCCTTGAAGCTGACCGCATCCAGCCGCTGCTGGATGCGTCGCAGGACGATTTCCGCCTGCTCGGCGTTGGTGTTCGGCAGCACCGCGCCAAACTCGTCGCCGCCGTAGCGCCCGACGATATCCACGTTACGCAAGCCGATCAGCAGCTCTTCCGCCAGCGCCGCCAGGGCCTCATCCCCCAAAGCATGGCCGAAGGTGTCGTTGATGGTTTTGAAGCGGTCGATATCCATCAGGATCAGCGTGGCCTTATCCTGGTAGCGACGGCAACTGTCGAACTGACGATGCAGCAGATGCTCCCAGTGGCGACGGTTGTATAAGCCGGTCAGCCCATCGCGGGTGCTGATGCGCTGCAGCTCCTGTTTCTTTTCCGCCAGCCGCTTGGCGGTGCGGTAAGTCACCAGCCCGAGCAGCGTCGGGTAAAGGTAGATCATCGGCAGGCACAGATAGACCTGCAACGGCGTGCTGTACGGGTGAAACGGGAAGCCGAGCAGCGCGGCGGTGAATGCCGCCGTGGCCAATTGCATGGCCAATCCTTTTACAAACAGCGTTTTGCCGGCTGAAGCGATGTTATTCATGCTCATCATCGACAGGATGACGATGGCGGGCAGCGCGTTGAACGCCATCATCGCCGCCCAGAAGCCGCCGAAAGCGGAGTCGATCAGCAGGTTGCGAATTTCGGCTTTGAACGGATCTTGGGCGCGGCAGGCCAGGCGGTACGCGAGATGCGGCCAGAGAAAGCCGTGAAAGGCCAGCAATAGCCAGATCGCCGCGGGCGGAGCCAGGGGATAGAGCGCGGCGCAGACGCAGATAAAGCCGAGCCCCAGACCGACGGCGCGGGGCAGGTAGGTGCGTTTGGCGAAGCTGAGGCCGGATTTTCGGGCATCGAAAATGGGTGGGGCAATATACATCCGGCATCTCCCTGATGAGTATCATGGCAGCGTATCATGCGGGTGATAAACTAAGAATAGTCTGGGATTCACGTCCAGAGGCCCTGTGGCATTACTGCGACCGATCTCACTCTGTTACATGTTGCGGTTGTGCGAGCCGAAGGAAAGTCGCTAAATATTCGCAGGCAAGGTCAGTTTTTCTCGCTGTTCACGCAGCGCTCTATGATAAGAAGGTGAGTATGGAAGGTATCAGCATTACCAAACTTCTGGTGATTGCGGTGTTGGTGATTTTACTGTTCGGCACCAGCAAACTGCGCACGCTCGGCGCCGATCTTGGCGCGGCGCTGAAAGGCTTTAAAAAAGCCGTGGGCGATGACAGCACGCCGCCGGCCGCCGGCAACAACGCCGCCGAAAGCCAGTCCGCTCAGCAGAGCGTCGAAAAGAAAGACGTTTAACCCCGTCTGACTGCGCGCAATAAAAAACGGATGCCTTGCGGACATCCGTTTTTTGGCGTTTCCGCCGTCTATAGCGTAACAAACTATTACGCGTTATTTCACTTCCATCCCTTTGGCCTGCAGATCGGCGTGGTAAGACGAACGCACGAACGGGCCGCAGGCGGCGTGGGTGAAGCCCATCGCCATCGCTTCTTCTTTCATCTCGTCAAACTCGGCAGGGCTGACGTAGCGCTGCACCGGCAGGTGGTGACGGCTCGGCTGCAGGTACTGACCCAGCGTCAGCATGGTCACGCCGTGGCGACGCAGATCGCGCATCACTTCAATGATTTCCGCGTTGGTTTCGCCCAGGCCGACCATCAGGCCGGATTTGGTCGGGATATCCGGGTGCGCTTCTTTAAAGCGCTCCAGCAGCTTCAGCGACCATTCGTAGTTGGCGCCCGGACGCACCTGGCGGTAGACGCGCGGCACGTTTTCCAGGTTGTGGTTGAATACGTCCGGCGGCGTGGCGGTGAGGATCTCCAGCGCGCGGTCCATACGGCCGCGGAAGTCCGGCACCAGCGTTTCAATTTTGATGTTCGGGCTTTTGGCGCGGATGGCGGAGATGCAGTCGGCAAAGTGCTGAGCGCCGCCGTCGCGCAGATCGTCGCGGTCAACCGAGGTGATCACCACGTAACGCAGCGCCATGTCGGCGATGGTTTGCGCCAGCTTTTCCGGCTCGTTGGCGTCCGGCGCGATCGGGCGGCCGTGGGCCACGTCGCAGAACGGGCAGCGGCGGGTGCAGATGGCGCCGAGGATCATAAAGGTGGCGGTACCGTGGTTGAAACACTCGGACAGGTTAGGGCACGAGGCTTCCTCACAGACGGAGTGCAGGCCGTTCTTGCGCATCGCGGCTTTGATGCCCTGAATGCGCGTTGAGTCGGCAGGCAGTTTGATCTTCATCCACTCGGGTTTACGCAACAGCTCCTGCCGTTCGGTGACCACCGTTTTGACCGGGATCAGCGCCATTTTGTCAGCATCGCGGTATTTGACGCCGCGTTCCATCTGAATTGGTTTACTCATAATCGTGCAGGTTCCAGTTACGAAGCTCGACCGTCTGGTAGCCGAGTAAATGAACAAATTCCTGTACCAGGATTGGGTGTATGTCTTCAATGCCAACGCCGGGCGCCAGCGCGCTGACCTGCGTCATCTGCATACCGGCGTAACCGCAAGGGTTGATGCGTTGGAAGGGGCTGAGATCCATCGCCACATTCAGGGCCAGGCCGTGGAATGAGCTGCCTTTGCGGATCCGCAAACCCAACGAACAGATTTTCTGCTCCCCCACGTACACGCCGGGCGCATCCGGACGGGCGCGCGATGTGAGGCGGAAGTGGGCGAGGGTGTTGATAACCGTATCTTCTATCGCCGTGACCAATTGACGTACGCCGACCTTGTTGCGTTTCAGATCGACCATCACGTACATCACCTGCTGACCCGGCCCGTGGTAGGTCACCTGGCCGCCGCGATCGCTCTGGACAACCGGGATGTCGCCGGGCATCAGCACGTGTTCGGCTTTGCCGGCCTGACCCTGGGTGAACACCGGGTGATGCTGCACCAGCCACAGCTCGTCCGGCGTGGTCTCGGTACGACTGTCGGTGAAGTTATGCATGGCTTGGGATACAGGCGCGTAGGGCTGCAACCCCAGCTGACGCAAAATGATCTTGTCTGGTTGCAAAAGAGTCATCGTCAGGTTACAGAAGTGGTAAAGCCATTATACCGGGCGCTCCGGCCTGCGACCAGCCTTTCGCTGACCAAAAATGCGCAACCCGGGAAGACGCTGCGCCATCCCGGGTTGATAAGCAGGGGTTTATGCTGGAATTACAGCACCATGCGAACAATTTCAATGTTGCCCAACTCTTCGTACAGGGTTTCGACCTGCTCGATGTGAGTGGCATTGATGGTGATGGAGACGGAGTGGTAGTTGCCTTTGCTGCTTGGCTTGACCTGCGGGTTGTAATCGCCCGGCGCATGGCGCTGCACCACTTCAACCACCTGGTCAACCAGCTCAGGCTGCGCCAGGCCCATTACCTTGTAGGTAAACGAGCAAGGGAATTCGAGCAGTTCGTTCAGTTTAGTTTTTTGCATGTGCGTGCGCTCCAGAGTGCTAGCTAATCTATAAAGTATAACTCCCGCCGGGGCGGGAGTTAGTGTTATTCACTATATGGGGACGATTTCGCCCGTTTCAACCGTTAACCGAACCAGTGGTGGAACATCAGTTTGATGTAGTCCACGATGCGGCTGAAGAAGCCGCCTTCTTTCACTTCGTTCATCACCACCAGCGGACGCTGGTCGATGGTTTTGCCGTCCAGCTGGAAGTTGATGCTGCCCACCACCTGGTTTTTCGCCAGCGGCGCGTGAATTTCCGGCGTGTTCAGCACGTAGCTGGCCTTCAGATCTTTCATGCGGCCGCGCGGAATGGTCAGGTAAACGTCTTTGTCCACGCCCAGCTCAACGCGGTCGGCATCGCCGAACCAGACCGGCTCGGAGGCGAACTCTTTACCGACTTTCAGCGGCGCCACGGTTTCGAAGAAGCGGAAGCCCCAGGTCAGCAGTTTCTTGCTTTCGGCTTCACGGCCTTTGTAGGTGCGGCCGCCCATCACGGCGGAGATCAGGCGCATTTGGCCTTCGGTCGCCGAAGCCACCAGGTTGTAACCCGCCGCGTCGGTATGGCCGGTTTTGATGCCGTCGACGTTCAGGCTGTTATCCCACAGCAGACCGTTGCGGTTCATCTGGCGGATATTGTTGAAGGTGAACTCTTTTTCTTTGTAGATCGCGTATTCTTCCGGCACGTCGCGGATCAGCGCCTGGCCGATCAGCGCCATGTCGCGCGCCGAGCTGTATTGGCCCTGCGCATCCAGGCCGTGCACCGTCTGGAAGTGGGTATTCTGCAGGCCCAGCTTGCTGACGTAGGTGTTCATCAGGTTGACGAACGCATCCTGGCTGCCGGCGACGTAGTCGGCCATTGCCACGCAGGCGTCGTTACCGGACTGCAGGTTGATGCCGCGGGTCAGTTTGGAGACCGGCACGCGATCGCCCGGCTTCAGGAACATCAGCGAGGAGCCTTTGAACACCGGGTTGCCGGTCGCCCAGGCGTCCTGGCCGACGGTCACCAGATCGTCCTGGCCGATTTTGCCCGCTTTCAGCGCCTGGCCGATGACGTAGCTGGTCATCATTTTGGTCAGGCTGGCCGGATCGCGACGCGCATCGGCGTTCATCTCGGCCAGCACCTTGCCGGAGTTGTAATCAATCAGGATGTACGCTTCCGCATCGATCTGCGGGACACCTGGGATCATGGTTTTGATGTTAACGTCATCGGCGTGCGCAACGGAGGCTGCGCTCATTGCGATAACGGTGCCGAGGGCGATGCTTTTGATTAAGCGAAAAGAAGTTACTTGTTTCATGATCGGGACTACAACATCCGTGAAAGTAAAGTTAAAAAACGAGCCACACTATAGCAGATGCGATCCCGGCAGGCATTACCCATTCATCTGACTAATTGCGGTTAGTGCCCTTTTAGCTGCAAGAAAATGTTTCAGCTAAATAACCGCTTATCGGCCGTGAATGCCCGCCGGGCTTAACGCTCAGGGTGCAGCAGTAACGAAAGACTGTTGTTGCGCTTCGCTCGCCAGGCGTTGCTGCAGCTGGGCCGCCTGCTGACGGCTGCTGAACGGGCCAAGCTGGACGCGGTAAACGTTGCCGTTGGCCGCCACTTTGCCCGGCACGCCAAACTGTTGGCTCAGGCTCTGTTGCCAGCTCTGGGCGCGTTCGGCGCTGCTCAGCGCGCCGACCTGCACCACGTAGCCGCCGGAAGAGGCGGCAGCAGCCGCAGCGCCGGCCGCGACCGGTGCGGCCACCGCGGCGGCTTCAGGTTCGGAACCTTCCAGCACCCCGGCCGGCACCGCGCTCGGCGCGCCGAGGAAACCGCTGCGGCCGTTGGCGGCATTGCCGCCGGCAGCTGGGGCGCTGTTGTCGTCGGTGCGCAGGGTGCTGTTATCGATCGGGCGCACCGCCGCGCCGCTGGCGATCGGCGCCTCCTGTTGAATAGGGGTGCCCATGCCGCTGGAGCCGAGATCCGGGCGCGCCGGCAGGGCGTAGCTCTGTTTCGCCACGATGGTGCCGATGGTGCCGGGGCCGCTCAGCGTGCCGTCCGGCGCCACGTTGATGAAATCTACCTTGACCTTGGTGTTGTTGGACAGGTTGAGGCGGTCGGCGGCGGCTTTCGACAGATCGATGATGCGGCCCTTGGTGTATGGCCCGCGATCGTTGACGCGCACCACCAGCTGACGGCCGTTGGCCAGGTTAGTGACGCGCACATAGCTTGGGATTGGCAGGGTCGGATGCGCCGCCGTCAGGCCGTTGGGGTCAAACTGCTCGCCCAGCGCCGTGGTGTTGCCGTTGGCCTCTTCGCCATACCAGGCCGCCAGGCCGGTCTGCGAGAAGTTCTGCGGATCTTTTACGATGCGGTAAGTATCGCCATTAACCTTATAATCCTGCATGTTATTAGGGTTATAGGGTTCATATTGAGGCTCGACGCCGCCGATTTCCACCACCGGGCCGTTGTACGGCTGCGGAGGGGCTTGCTGTTCCGTGGTCGGGGCGGTACAGGCGGAGAGCAACACCGCCGCGACGCCGATCCAAAGCCATTCCTTACGCATTACTCACCTCTTATAAACTTTTAGACAGCATTTTCCGATGCGTGTGGATCGACATGATGATGCCGAAACCGGCCATCAACACTATCAGCGCCGAACCCCCGTAACTGACCAGAGGCAAAGGTACGCCAACTACCGGCAAAATGCCACTGACCATACCGATGTTAACAAAGACATAAACGAACAAAATCAGCATCAAGCCGCCGACCATGACGCGGCCAAAGGTGGTTTGCGCCTTGGCGGCGATCATCAGCCCGCGGATGATCACCAGCAGGTAAAGCGCCAGAAGCACCAGCACCCCGATCAGCCCCAGCTCTTCGGCCAGGACGGCGAAGATAAAGTCGGTATGGCGCTCCGGCAGAAACTCCAGCTGCGACTGGGTGCCGTGCAGCCAGCCCTTGCCGGACAGGCCGCCGGAGCCGATGGCGATCTTGGATTGAATGATGTGATAACCGGCGCCGAGCGGGTCGCTCTCCGGATCGAGCAGCATCATGACGCGGTCGCGCTGATAGCCGTGCATCAGGAAGAACCACAGCACCGGGATGAAGGCCGCCAGCGCGACGGCGGCGACGGCGATCAGCTTCCAGCTCATGCCGGACAGGAACAGTACGAACAGGCCGGAAGCGGCGATCAGGATAGAGGTGCCCAGATCCGGCTGCGCGGCCACCAGCAGCGTCGGCAGGAAGATCAGCACCAGCGCGATGGCGGTGTTTTTCAGCGAAGGCGGGCAGACGTCGCGGTTCATAAAGCGCGCCACCATCAGCGGCACGGCGATCTTGGCGATTTCCGACGGCTGGAAGCGCACTACGCCGAGATCCAACCAGCGCTGCGCGCCTTTACTGATCTGCCCGAAGGCGTCCACCAGGATCAGCAAAATCACGCAGAAGATATACAGATAGGGCGCCCAGCTTTCGTACACGCGCGGCGGGATCTGCGCCATGACGGCCATCACGATCAGCCCCATGACGATCTGCCCGATCTTGCGCTCCATCATGCCGATATCCTGGCCGCTGGCGCTCCACATCACGAAGGCGCTGTAGACCAACAGGGCCAGGATCAGCAGCAGGAACGTCGGGTCGATGTGGATTTTGGTCCAGATCGAGCCTTTTTGTTGGCTTTCAGTCATGTTCTACCTTAGTCACCTTCTACGCCAGGCGGCAGCGGGGCCTCGCTTGGCAATTGCGTATTGTTGTCGCCCAGCAGAATGTGGTCGAGGATCTGGCGGGTGATGGTCCCCACCGCCGGACCGGAGCCGCCGTTTTCCAGAATGATGGCGACCGACACCGTCGGGTTGTTGAACGGTGCGAAGGCGGTCATCAGTTTGTGATCGCGCAGGTGCTCCGCCAGTTTGTGGGCGTTGTAGGTTTCATAGCCGAATACCTGTGCGGTACCCGATTTCGCCGCGGCTTTATAAGGTGCGTCCGCAAAGTATTTGCGCGCCGTCCCGTTCGGACGGTTGGCCACACCGTACATGCCGTCTTTGGCAATTTCCCAGAAGCCGGAGTGAATATCGCCGATCTGCGTGTTTTCTTCCTGTTTGAACGGCACCAGCGCGCCGTTGATGCGTGTGCTCTGCAGCAGGTGCGGCGTTTTGACGGTGCCGTCGTTGATCAGGGTGTTCAGCGCCTTGGCCATCTGGATCGGCGTCGCGGTCCAGTAACCCTGGCCGATGCCTACCGGAATGGTGTCGCCCTGATACCACGGTTTTTTATAGCGTTTCTGCTTCCATTCGCGCGTCGGCATCAGGCCGGAGCGCTCTTCGGACAGATCGATGCCGGTGTACTGGCCGTAACCGAATTTGGTCAGCCAGGTCGACAGCCGATCGATCCCCATGTCATAAGCGACCTGGTAGAAATAGGTATCTGCGGACTCTTCCAGCGCCTTGGTGACGTTCAGGCGGCCGTGGCCCCATTTCTTCCAGTCGCGAAAGCGTTTTTCCGAGCCGGGCAATTGCCACCAGCCGGGATCGAACACCACGGTGTTTTTGGTGATCACCCCGGCGCTCAGCGCCGACACCGCGATATAAGGCTTCACCGTCGAGGCGGGCGGGTAGACCCCCTGGGTGGCGCGGTTGATCAGCGGGCGATTCGGATCGTTCAGCAACCCCTGATAGTCCTTGCTGGAAATGCCGTCGACGAACAGGTTCGGATCGTAGCTCGGGTTGGAGACCATCGCCAGGATGGCGCCGGTGCGCGGATCGCTCACCACCACCGCGGCGCGGCTGCCGACCAACAGCTGTTCGATATAGCGCTGCAGGTTAAGATCGAGCGTCAGGTAGACGTCCTGACCGGCGGAAGGCGGCTGTTCGTGCAATTGGCGGATCACCCGGCCGCGGTTGTTGACCTCGACCTCTTCATAGCCGGTTTTGCCGTGCAGCGTGTCTTCGTAATAGCGTTCGATGCCCAGCTTGCCGATATCGTGGGTGGCGGCGTAGTTGGCCAGTTTGCCGTCTTTGTCCAGCCGCTCGACGTCGCGGTCGTTGATCTTCGACACGTAGCCGGTGACGTGGGTGAGGGCGGAGCCGTAGGGGTAGTAGCGGCGCTGGTAGCCTTTCACTTCCACGCCCGGGAAGCGGAACTGATTGACCGCAAAACGGGCGACTTGCACCTCGGTCAGCGCGGTTTTCACCGGAATGGAGACGAAACGGCGCGAGCGCTTGCGCTCTTTTTCGAAATTGGTGATGTCGTCATCGGTCAAGTCGACCACCGGGCGCAGCGCCTGCAGCGTGGCTTTGAGATCGTCGACCTTTTCCGGCATCAGTTCCAGCTGATAAATGGTGCGGTTGAGCGCCAGCGGAGTGCCGTTGCGATCGTAGATAATGCCGCGGCTGGGCGCGATGGGCACCAGCTTGATGCGGTTTTCGTTGGAGCGGGTGCGGTAATCCTCGACGCGGACCACTTGCAGATTATACAGGTTGGCGATCAGGATGCCGGACAGCACCAGGATGACCAAGAACGCCACCAGGGCGCGGCGTACAAACAGGGCGGATTCAGCCGTATAGTCGCGAAAAGGGTTACGTTCTATTTTCATCCCGCTGCTTTATTTCACTCTGTCACGGTCACCACCGGCTATTCCCGGTGGTAAGGATGATTTGTAGTAATACTCCAGGCGCGGTAGAGGCTTTCGGCCACCAGGACGCGCACCAAAGGATGCGGCAGTGTCAACGGAGAAAGCGACCAACTCTGCTCGGCAGCGGCTTTGCAGGCGGGCGCCAGCCCTTCCGGGCCGCCGATCAGCAAGCTGACGTTGCGGCCATCCTGCTTCCAGCGCTCAAGCTGCTGCGCCAGCTGCGGCGTTTCCCACGGCGTGCCTGGGATATCCAGCGTAACGATGCGGTTGCCTTTGCCCACCGCCGCCAGCATTTGTTCGCCTTCCTTGTCCAGAATGCGTTTGATGTCGGCGTTTTTGCCGCGTTTGCCGGCCGGGATCTCGGTCAGCTCAAACGGCATATCTTTGGGAAAGCGGTGCAGGTAATCCATAAAGCCGGTTTGCACCCAGTCTGGCATTTTGGTGCCGACCGCCACCAATTGCAGTTTCACCGCTTAGCTCCAGAGTTTTTCCAGCTCGTACAGGCGACGGCTTTCTTCCTGCATCACGTGCACGATCACTTCGCCCAGATCGACCACGATCCAGTCGGAGGCTTCCTGGCCTTTCATGCCAAACAGCTCCATGCCCGCGGCGCGGGATTCCTGCACTACGTGGCTGGCGATCGACATCACGTGGCGAGTCGACGTGCCGGTGCAGATGATCATGCAATCGGTGATGCTGGATTTGCCCTGTACGTCCAGAGCGACAATGTCTTGGCCTTTCAGGTCATCGATTTTATCGATGACGAAATCTTGGAGCGCTTTACCTTGCAAAGGTTCCCCCTCGGGTGTGTTCTGTTCAGTCGGCTGCGGCGGGCAAAATGCGCGCGCCGCGGCGTAACCGGATAAAGGTTTCGGCAGGCTGCCGCTGAAAGCCAGCTAACTGGTGACTGCCCGGCCAGCTAAGGTTTCCGGGGTTTTCAGCGGATACCTGAAAAATAGCGGCGCAGTATATCACGCACCTTTCGCTAGCGATATAAACCCTGCAACTCGATATAGCGCTGCACCGGGCGCGGCAGCAGATCGTCGCAGTTGAGGCCCTGATGGCGGCGCTGGCGGATCTCGGTGGCGGAAATTTCCAGCTCCGGCGTATCGGCCAGATAGATATGGCCGTGCGGGCGGCGGCTGAGCAGCGCCGGGTCGGCGGTGCGATGACGTTCCAGCCACTGCTGCAGTTCCGGCGTGTCCATGCGATCGTTATAGCCCGGGCGCGCCAACACCAGCAGATGGCAGACGTCCAACAGCGCCTGCCAGCGATGCCATTTATGCAGCGTCAGCAGCGAGTCCTGGCCAATAATAAACGCCAGCGGCTGGGCGGCGCCACGCTCTTTACGAATCGTTTCCAACGTCTCGATGGTGTAGGAGGGGGTGGTGCGATGCAGTTCGCGATCGTCGACCGCGAACAGCGGATTGCCGGCGATCGCCAGCTCGACCATCTTCAAGCGCTGCTGTGCGTTGGCCTCGGGCTGCGGGCGGTGCGGCGGCACGTGGTTAGGCAGCAGCGTGACGCGATTCAGGCCCACTTCGGCGGCCAGCGCCTCCACCGGCCGCAGATGGCCGTAGTGGATCGGATCAAAGGTGCCGCCAAACAGCGCGTGCAATACGGTGGGGTGTTCCGGATTAGTGGGCATCGGTAAAACTCGTGGCCAGGGGTTTGCCGCACAGCAGCATCGACAGGGTTTCCAGTTCCGGCCAGACCGACTGGCCATAGTCCTGCTTGAGGGTCAGCTCGATTTGCGTCAGCAGCTGTACCGCTTGCTGCAGCTGGGCGCCGGACAGGCGTTGCAGCGCCTGGGTGACCAGCGGGCGGCGGTTCTGCCAGACCTTGTGCTGATCGAACAGCGTGCGCAGCGGCGCGGACGCCATGCGGCGCTGCAGCGTCAGCAACAGCAGCAGTTCGCGCTGCAGGGTGCGCAACAGGATCACCGGCTCGACATCCTCTTGCTGCAGCTGCTGTAAAATATGCCAGGCGCGCTTGCTCTTGCCGGCCAGCAAGGCGTCCAGCCAGTGGAACGGCGTGAAGTGGGCGGCGTCGTTCACCGCCTGCTCGACGCGCGGCAGGGTGAGCTTGCCGTCCGGGTGCAGCAGCGACAGCCGCTCCAGCGCCTGCGACAGCGCCAGCAGGTTGCCTTCGTAGCAGTAGCACAACAGCTGATTGGCCGCGTCGTCCAACTCCAGCTTCATCGCCTTGGCGCGCGTGGCGACCCAGCGCGGCAGCTGTGCCTGCTCCGGCGTCTGGCAACTGACGAGGGCGCCGTGCGGGCTGAGCGCCTTGAACCAGGCGCTGTTTTCCTGCGCTTTGGTGAGGCGCGGGCCGCGCAGGATCAGCAGAATATCCTCGTGCAGCAGGGTGGCGAGCTTGGTCAGCTGTTCGCCGATCGGCGCCGTTGGGCCGTTTTCCGGGAAAATCAGCAGCAGCGTCTGGCGGCTGGCGAACAGGCTCATCGCCTGGCAGATGCCGAAGATGGCGTCCCAGTCGGTATGGGCGTCGAGGGAAATGCTGTAGTGCTCGCTGAACTGCTGCTGTTGCGCGGCCTGCCGGAGCAGATCCTGGCTTTCCTGCAGCAGCAGCGGTTCATTGCCGCTCAATAAATAACAAGCGCGCAGCCCCTCTCGGAGCTGCGCGGCAAGTTGTTCCGGATAAATGCGGATCATTGTGCGGTTTGGCTTGCCGCTCGTTCGCCGACGGCAGCGGCTTTTTGCCGGTTTTCTTCTTCCGCCGCGTGCACGGTCAGCAGTTTGCGCACCAGCTGTTGCGCCGCCTGCTCACGCATTTCCTGGCGAATGATCTCCTGCTCGGAGTCTTTGGCCAGCGCGGTCAGCGGGTTGTCGAAGAACGAACGGAACACTTTCACCGACAGCGGATACAGGTCGTGCCCCGGGATCAGCACCTGGGCCTGCACGGTCAGCACCAGCTGATACTCGGCGGTTTTACCGTCCTGGAAGATCGAGGCGGTATCCTGGCTTTCCGTCGCGCCGACGATGCGCAGAGAAGGCACGTCTTTACGCTTCGGATCGCTGACGATGGTCACGGCGTTCAAACGCAGTTGCTCACGCACCGCGCGCGTCAATGGCCCATAAGGATCCGAACTGTCCAGGATCAGCGTTTTCATTTCATTAGGCACCTGCGTGGTGCCACGCAGGTGAAAACCGCAGCCGGCGGTGACCAGCACCGCCAACCCCAGCAACAGCGTCAGAATACGTTGTCGCACAACTCCTCCTTGTGTTAACCCACAACCAGGTTAAGCAGTTTGCCCGGAACGTAGATCACTTTGCGAATCGTGACGCCGTCCAGATATTTAGCCACCAGATGCTCTTCGGCAGCGCGCGCGCGCACTTGCTCTTCGGTCGCATCGGCAGATACGGTGATTTTAGCGCGAACCTTGCCGTTCACCTGCACCACCACCAGCTTGGAGTCTTCGACCATCGCCTGCTCGTCGGCAACCGGCCATGGCGCGGTGTCCACGTCGCCTTCGCCGCCCAGCGCCTGCCACAGGGCGAAGCACACGTGCGGGGTGAACGGATACAGCATGCGAACGACGGCCAGCAGCGCTTCCTGCAGCAGCGCGCGATCCTGCTCGCTCTCCTGCGGCGCACGGGCCAGTTTGTTCATCAGCTCCATCACGGCGGCGATCGCGGTGTTGAAGGTCTGGCGGCGGCCGATATCGTCGGTCACTTTGGCGATGGTTTTATGCAGATCGCGGCGCAGCGCTTTCTGCTCTTCGTTCAGCGACGCCACGTCCAGCGGCTGCACCGCGCCTTTTTCCACGTGATCGTAGGCCAGTTTCCATACGCGTTTCAGGAAGCGGTTAGCCCCTTCCACGCCGGATTCCTGCCACTCCAGCGTCATTTCTGCCGGTGAAGCGAACATCATGAACAGACGCACGGTGTCCGCGCCGTATTTTTCCACCATCTCCTGCGGGTCGATGCCGTTGTTCTTCGACTTCGACATTTTGCTCATGCCAGCATAGACCAGTTCACGGCCTTGCGGATCGGTGGCCTTGATGATGCGGCCTTTGTCATCGCGCTCGACGGTGGCGTCAACCGGGGATACCCAGACGCGCTCGCCGCTGTTGCCGGTGTAGTAGAAGGCGTCGGCCAGCACCATGCCCTGACACAGCAGGCGCTTGGCCGGCTCATCGGAATCCACCAGGCCCGCATCGCGCATCAGCTTGTGGAAGAAGCGGAAGTACATCAGGTGCATGATGGCGTGCTCGATGCCGCCGATATATTGATCGACCGGCAGCCAGTAGTTAGCGGCGGCCGGATCCAGCATGCCCTGGTCATACTGCGGGCAGGTGTAGCGCGCGTAGTACCAGGAGGACTCCATAAAGGTGTCGAAGGTGTCGGTTTCGCGCAGCGCCGGCTGGCCGTTGACGGTGGTCTTCGCCCACTCAGGGTCGGCCTTGATCGGGCTGGTGATGCCGTCCATGACCACGTCTTCCGGCAGGATCACCGGCAGTTGGTCTTCCGGCGTCGGCATCACGGTGCCGTCTTCCAGGGTCACCATCGGGATTGGCGCGCCCCAGTAACGCTGACGGGAAACGCCCCAGTCGCGCAGACGGTAGTTGACCTTGCGCTGGCCGACGCCTTTGGCGACCAGTTTGTCGGCGATGGCGTTAAAGCCCGCTTCGTTGTCCAGACCGTCAAACTCGCCGGAGTTGAACAGCGCGCCTTTGTCAGTCATCGCTTCGGCGCTCACGTCAGGCTGGCTGCCGTCGAGGTTCAGGATCACCGGTTTGATCGGCAAATCATATTTGGTGGCGAATTCCCAGTCGCGCTGGTCGTGCGCCGGCACCGCCATCACGGCGCCGGTGCCGTATTCCATCAGCACGAAGTTGGCGACCCACACCGGCAGCTTCTCGCCGCTCAGCGGATGGACAACGAACAGGCCGGTCGGCATGCCTTTCTTCTCCATCGTCGCCATTTCGGCTTCGGCCACTTTGGTGTTGCGGCATTCGTCGATGAAGTCGGTCAGCGCCGGGTTGTTGCGCGCGCCCTGTTGCGCCAGCGGGTGGCCCGCGGCGACCGCCACGTAGGTGGCGCCCATGAAGGTGTCCGGGCGGGTGGTGTAAACCGTCAGCTTCTCTTCGCTGCCAGCCACGTCGAAGGTGATTTCCACGCCTTCGGAGCGGCCAATCCAGTTGCGCTGCATGGTTTTCACCTGCTCCGGCCAGCTTTCCAGCGTGTCCAGATCGTTCAGCAGCTGATCGGCGTAGGCGGTGATTTTGATGAACCACTGCGGGATCTCTTTACGCTCGACCTTGGTGTCGCAGCGCCAGCAGCAGCCGTCAATAACCTGTTCGTTGGCCAGCACGGTCAGATCGTGCGGGCACCAGTTCACCGCCGAGGTCTTCTTGTAGACCAGGCCTTTTTCATACAGCTTGGTGAAGAACCACTGTTCCCAGCGATAGTATTCCGGCTGGCAGGTGGCGATTTCGCGATCCCAGTCGTAGCCGAAGCCCAGCAGTTTCAGCTGGTTCTTCATGTATTCGATGTTGTCGTAGGTCCACGGGGCCGGCGCGGTGTTGTTTTTCACCGCCGCGCCTTCCGCCGGCAGGCCGAACGCATCCCAGCCGATCGGCTGCAGTACGTTTTTGCCCAGCATGCGCTGATAGCGCGAGATCACGTCGCCGATAGTGTAGTTACGAACGTGGCCCATGTGCAGTCGGCCGGACGGGTAAGGCAGCATGGATAGGCAGTAGTACTTTTCTTTGCTGTCGTCTTCGGTAACTTTGAAAGTCTGCTTCTCTTGCCAGTGAAGCTGTACGTTCGATTCTATGTCTTCTGGACGGTATTGCTCTTGCATGGCGGCCGGTGGTCCTGTAGGTGTAAACCGTTGCCCCGGTCAGAGGCAACGCAATGAACATTTAGTATTCGTAGATCCGCATAGCATAGCTGATAAGACCTCCCGGCAACAACTCCAAGCGCCTGACTCGGCGCATTTAAAAAAAACGCCGCCATGACGCGGCTCACAACCTGCGGATCCCGCGTCTTGCCAAGTGACATCAGTCATTTACGGCTAAAATAAGAACAAGTAGCTTAAGGGTATCCCCATGGCCAAGTCCGGCGCAGCGTTTATCGAGGAGAGTCTATGAACAAGGTTGCTCAGTATTACCGCGAATTGGTGGCATCGCTGACCGAACGTCTGAAAAACGGCGAACGCGATATCGACGAACTGGTGGCCAGCGCGGAGCGGCGGTTGAACGAGGCCGAAGATCTGACGCGCGACGAGGTGCGGCAGGTGACGCAGGCGGTGCGGCGCGATCTGGAAGAGTTCGCCCGCAGCTATCAGGAAAGCCGGGACGAGTTTACCGACAGCGTGTTTATGCGGGTGATTAAGGAGAGCCTGTGGCAGGAACTGGCGGATATCACCGATAAAACCCAGCTGGAGTGGCGCGAGGTGTTCAAGGATGTCAGCCACCACGGCGTGTATCACAGCGGTGAAGTGGTGGGGCTGGGCAATCTGGTCTGCGAGCAGTGTCACTACCACCTGGCGTTTTACACGCCGGAAGTGCTGCCGCTCTGCCCGAAATGCGGTCACGACCAGTTCCAGCGTCGGCCATTTGAACCCTGATGACGTCCCCCGCCGCGGCGGGGAACGCTGACGTTTACCGTTAACGGAACAGTTTCTTCAGCAGGTTGCTCAGGAAGCCGCCGCTGACGGCTTCTTGGGCGACGTTTGCCGGCGCAGGTGCGCTGGCCGGGACGGCGACGCCGGCCGGGATTTTCTGCGCGACCGCGATGCGGCTGTCCTGGGCGGCTTTCTCCGCCGCTTCCGGGCCGTAGGCGAAGCCTTCCGCCAGCACGAATTCAACGTCGGTGATGCCGATAAAGCCCAGGAACAGCTTCACGTACGGGGTGATCAGATCCGTCGGCGTGTCGGCGTGGATGCCGCCGCGGCTGGAGATGACGATCGCTTTTTTGCCCGTCACCAGCCCTTCGGCGCCGGCGGAGGTGTAGCGGAACGTCTGACCGGCGCGGGCGATCAGATCGAAGTAGATCTTCAGCTGCGTCGGGATGTTGAAGTTGTACATCGGGGCGCTGATGATCAGCGTGTCGTGCGACTTCAGCTCGGCAATCAGCTCATCGGACAGCGCCAGGGTGCTTTGCTGATGCGGCGTCAGCGGGTTGTCGCCGGCGGTAAAGCCGGCCATCACTTCGCCATCCAGCTCCGGCAGCGTTGGGTTAGCCAAGTCGCGCACGGTGAAGGTGTCTTCCGGGTGAGCTTCTCGCCATTGTTCAACAAAAAAATCGACTAATTTTCCAGACTGGGAATATTCACCCAGAATACTTGATTTCAGGACCAGTACGCGGCTCATTGGCTTATCTCCAGGCGAAGTGTAATCGGTAACGATGTCAATCGGTGTAAACGCATGGTAGAGGCAAGCCATCAACAGTGATAGCGCAAAAATTCGCTGAGTTAAATCAAAAAAGTTGAATGAGGGCGCGAGCGCGCCCCGAGAGGATTAATAACGCGCGACGCGCTCGGCCAGCAGATCGATAAAGCCTGCGCGATCGATGCCGGTCAGCACTTCCACGTTGGCCGCGTTGCCGGTTTGCTGGAAATAGTCCACCACCGTCATGCCGACGGTGTACTCCCCTTTGGTTTCCACACCGACCCAGCGTTCAACGCCGGTAAACAGCTGCGGCGCCAGCAGCCAGGCGATGGTGCAGGGATCGTGCATCGCCGCGCCAGGCAGGCCGCGCGGGTGGCTGAGATACAGCGGCAGGTAAAAATCGAGCATCTCCGCCACCGCCTGCGCGACCGGATTGGCTATCTGACGAATGCGCTCGATATCCTGCGG
The DNA here is from genome assembly GCF_052168495.1 of Serratia sp. CY52157. Lineage (NCBI taxonomy): Bacteria > Pseudomonadati > Pseudomonadota > Gammaproteobacteria > Enterobacterales > Yersiniaceae > Serratia > Serratia sp. CY52157. The sequence continues at coordinate 343,036 of NZ_JBJNMO010000002.1, forward strand.
CAGCACCAGCGCCTGGTGGGTGACGTTCAGCCCGGCCATGGTCAGCGGCACGCCGGATTTCAACACCATCTCGGCGGCTTCGGGATCGACGAAGATATTGAATTCCGCCACCGGCGTGGTATTGCCGGCATTCATGCCGCCGCCCATAAATACGATGCGCTCGATACGGCTTTTCAGCTCGGCATGCTGGGCCAACAGCAGGGCGATGTTGGTCATCGGGCCGGTCACCACCAGGGTGATTGGCTGCGGGCTGGCGCGCAGCAGGTCGGCGATCAGCTCGACGGCGCCGCGGGGATCGGGTTTGAGGGCCGGCGTCGGCAGGTGGGTGTTGCCCATGCCGGTTTTGCCGTGGACATAGTCGGCGATCACCAGCTCGCGCATCAGCGGGCGAGCGGCGCCGGCGGCGACAGGGATGTCCTCGCGCTGCATCAGGGTCAGCAGACCCAGCGCGTTATGCAGGGTTTTCTCCTGAGTCTGGTTGCCGGCGGAGGTGGTGATGGCTTTGACGTCCAGCTCCGGCGAGCGCAGCGCCATAGCCAGCGCGATGGCGTCGTCGAGGCCGGGATCGCAATCGATGATAATAGGGCGGGGCATGTTCTTTCTCCTCTGTTTGTTATCCGGCGAGCATCGGATCAAAAACGAGGAGATACAAGCGCTTTTCGTGCCGGGAGAAAAGATGCGCCCCTGGCGGGGCGCATAGCGAGAACTTAGTGCAGGATCTTGGCGAGGAAGTCCTTGGCGCGATCGGACTCGGGGTTGTTGAAGAAATCGTCTTTGTTGCGGTCTTCGACGATTTTGCCTTCGTCCATAAAGATCACGCGGTTCGCCACCTTGCGGGCGAAGCCCATTTCGTGGGTCACCACCATCATGGTCATGCCTTCGTTCGCCAGCTCGACCATCACGTCCAGCACTTCGTTGATCATTTCCGGATCGAGCGCCGAGGTCGGTTCATCGAACAACATGGCGATCGGATCCATGCACAGCGCGCGGGCGATGGCGACACGCTGTTGCTGGCCGCCGGAGAGCTGACCGGGGAACTTGTTGGCATGGGCGGACAGGCCGACGCGTTCCAGCAGCTTCAGGCCCTTCTCGCGTGAGGCGGTCTTGTCGCGCTTGAGCACTTTTACCTGCGCCAGCGTCAGGTTGTCGATAATGGACAGGTGCGGGAACAGTTCAAAGTGTTGGAACACCATGCCGACCTTGGCGCGCAGCTGCGCCAGGTTGGTTTTCTTGTCGTTGACGGGCGTGCCGTTCACCAGGATGCTTCCCTGCTGGATCGGCTCCAGGCCGTTGACGGTTTTGATCAGGGTGGACTTGCCGGAACCTGAAGGACCGCAGACGACGACCACTTCGCCTTTTTTCACTTCGGTGGTGCAATCGGTCAACACTTGAAAGTGACCGTACCACTTGGAAACATTTTTCAGGGATATCATCAAACAGTCCTTTTCTTCAAATAGCTTACCAGCGCCGAGGCGGCGAGGCTGATAACAAAATAGACAAAGCCGGCGAACAGGATCATTTCAACCTGGGTGCCGTCGCGTTCGCCGATGGTCGATGCGGTGCGGAAGAAGTCGGCCAGGCTCAGTACGTAAACCAGCGAGGTATCCTGGAACAGGACGATGCCCTGGGTCAGCAGCAGTGGCACCATGGCGCGGAACGCCTGCGGCAGGATCACCAGCCGCATGGATTGCCAATGCGTCATGCCCAGCGCCAACGCGGCGGAGGATTGGCCGCGCGAGATGCTGATGATACCGGCGCGGATGATTTCCGAGTAATAGGCCGCTTCAAACAGGGAAAAGGCTACCATAGCCGAGATCAGGCGAATATCGGTTTTCGGCGACAGGCCTAGAACCTGTTGTAATAAGCTTGGAACCACCAGATAGAACCACAGCAGCACCATCACCAGCGGCACCGAGCGGAACAGGTTAACATACAGGGTGGCGAACCAGCTGATGGGCTTGAACGGCGACAGACGCATCACCGCCAGCACGGTGCCCCACAGAATGCCGACCACGATGGCGGTCACGGTGATCTTCAGCGTGATCGCCATGCCCTGCAGCAGATAAGGGAAGCTTGGGACGATCGACGCCCAGTCAAATTCGTACATTATTTACTCCCCAGGTTGCCAGGCAACTGCACTTTCTTTTCGACCAGACGCATAAACAGCATGATCACGGCGTTGATGCCGATATAAGCCAGCGTAATGGCGGTAAAGGATTCATAGGCGTGTGCGGAGTAATCCAACAGCTTGCCGGCCTGTGCGGCCATGTCCACCAGGCCGATGGTGGAGGCGATGGCGGAGTTTTTGACCAGGTTGAGCATCTCCGAGGTCATCGGCGGCACGATAACCCGGTAGGCGTTCGGCAACAGCACGTAGCGGTAGGTTTGCGGCAGCGTCAGGCCCATCGCCAACCCGGCGGCTTTCTGGCCGCGCGGCAGGGATTGAATGGCGGCGCGCACTTGCTCGCAAACGCGGGCGGCGGTAAACAGCCCCAGACAGAGCATGGAAGAGACGAAGAACTGCACGTTGGGATCCAGCTCGGTCTTGAACCAGGTGCCGATATTGGCCGGCAGCAGCTCGGGGATCACCAGATACCAGGTAAAGAATTGCACGATCAGCGGCACGTTGCGGAACAGTTCGACGTAACAGGTGCCGAGAGTGGAAAGAAAGCGGTTGGGCACGGTACGCAAGATACCGAACAGTGAACCGACGAAGAAAGCGATAATCCATGCACAGACGGAGAGGGCCACCGTGACCTGAAAGCCGGACCAGATCCAGCCGAGGTAAGTGGTGTTCCCAAACGGGGCCTGCTGCAGGAAGATACCCCAGTTCCAATCTATTGACATAACAAACTCCGATAAACGGGCGCAGGGCGCCGAAAAGTGATGACTTGATAGGCGCCGATCGCCGCGCGGCCAGTCGGGCTGGCTTGTTGTGTGCGGAGATCGGTGACGCGCCTTGGGGAAAATGAGGGAGGGGAACGGCCCCCCTCATTCCTGTCTGTCCCAGTCATCAACTGGGCCGGTTTGGCTTGGCGGCCGCCCCGGCTTTATTCTATTGAGTTAGTTCAACGCTTTGTCGTTAGGCGCTTTGAACAGTTGCTTCATGTCGTCCGACAGCTCGAAGTTCATGTTGAGGTTTTTCGGTGGGATAGGCTGCTTGAACCATTTATCAAACCACTTGGCCGCTTCACCGGAGGTTTGCGCCTGGGCGATAGTGTCATCGACCAGTTTCTTGAACTCAGGATCGTCTTTACGCAGCATGCAACCGTAGGCTTCTTTCGACTGCGGCGTGCCGATGATTTCCCATTGATCCGGCTTCTTGGCTTTGGCGCGCTCGCCCGCCAGCAGGGCGTCATCCATCATGAAGGCCACCGCGCGGCCGCTTTCCAGGGTGCGGAAGGAGTCGCCGTGGTCTTTGGCGCTGATGATGCGCATGTTCATTTTGTCGCTGTCGTTCAGTTTGTTCAGCAACACTTCGGACGTGGTGCCGGAGGTGACCACCACCGGTTTGCCGGCCAGGTCTTTAAAGTCTTTGATGTCGGAGCCTTTCTTCACCAGCAGGCGGGTGCCGACCACAAAGATGGTGTCGGAGAAGGCGGCCTGTTTCTGGCGCTCTACGTTATTGGTGGTAGAACCGCATTCGAAGTCATAGGTGCCGTTTTGCAGCAGCGGGATGCGGTTCTGCGAGGTAATCGGCAGCATTTTCACCTGCAGATTCGGTGCATTCAGCTTTTTCTTAACGGCTTCAACGATTTGGTTGGAGTAGTCCTGAGAGTAGCCCACAACTTTTTGCTGGTTGTCGTAGTAGGAAAAGGGCACAGACGATTCGCGGTGGCCGACAACGATAACGCCGTTGTCTTTGATTTTCTTCAGCGTACCGGTCAGGTCTTCCGCGTGCGCTACGCTACCTGCCATACCGAGCAGCAGTAACGATAACGCCAATTTACGCATTTGCATGGTCCAACTCCTTTGCTGTTGTGGTGGCTCTGACTAAAGAGCGTCAGGTTTAAATCGACTATTTATTGCTCAGGTTATAAAGATAGTCTTAGAACGGATAGCCGTTAAAAAATAACCGATTGTGAATATCTTGAAACTAAAATGTTTCATTTTTTGAGACGCCGCGCGCACCAAATCAATGCAACCAAACCCCGATGCACCTGCATGGTGCGTTCGGCGCCTCCAAAATGTGCACGGGTGCGACAAAACGTCAGCAAAAGTTAACCGACGTGCGATGTCACCTTAGATAAAGCAAGGAGTGTGCCAGCCGCGTTGATTTAACGACGTTTTCTGACCGAGGTGGGGGAACGTTTACGGAAACGCGGGGCGCGGCGGGCGCGCCCCGGCGAACAGGACTATTTGCGGCGCAGGCCCAACATCAGCGCCCAACCGCCCAGCAACAGGGTGATCACCCACAGCGGCGCGGCGCCGAAACGCGCGTAAGGCGTGACGCCGGTGGTCGGTGTGACCTTCACTTCAAGCACCTGACGAGTGAACTGCGGGATCTCGGCGATCACGTCGCCGTTCGCGTCCACTGCGGCGGTGACGCCGTTGTTGGTGCTGCGCAGCAGCGGCCGGCCCAGTTCCAGCGCCCGCATGCGCGCCATCTGGAAGTGCTGCCATGGGCCGATGGAGTGGCCGAACCAGGCGTCGTTGGAGATGGTCAGCAGGAAGTTGGTGTCCGGGCGGAAGTTATCGCGCACCTGCTGGCCCAACACGATTTCGTAGCAAATGGCCGCCGTCAGGTTGTAGCCGCGTACGCTGAGCTGCGGTTGTACGTAGTCGCCGCGGCTGAAGGAGGACATCGGCAGGTCGAAGAACGGCGCCAGCGGCCGCAGCAGCGTCTCCAGCGGTACGAACTCGCCGAACGGCACCAGGTGGTGCTTGTTGTAGCGATCGTTGGCCGGGTACCTGTACGGCGTCGGTTCACCGAGCACGATGGCGCTGTTGTAGATTTGCTGGCCCTGCGGCGTGGCGCGCACGTCGACGATGCCGGTGATGAGGCTGCTGTTCTTCGCCCGCATCAGGTCGTCCATCATCGTCAGGAAGCCGTTCTGATTGGCTTCATAATCCGGGATGGCGGATTCCGGCCAGATAACGATCGGTGCCTTACCCATGTAGGGACGGGTTTCGTCCAGATAGGTTTGCAGCGTGCTGACCAGCGCTTTCGGATCCCATTTCATCGATTGAGCGATGTTGCCTTGCACCATGGCGACATTCACCGCTTTATCCGTCTGCGGAGTAAACCACTGCAGCTGGCGCAGCGGCCATGGCAACAACAGCAGCGCGGCGGCGATCACCGCCGCCGAGAGGCGGCGCTGATTGACGGCGTACACCAGCAGGCCGGCGATGGCCATCAGCACAAAGGTGATGGCGTCGACGCCCAGCAGCGGCGCGATGCCTTTCAGCGGGCCGTTGATCTGGCTATAGCCGAACTGCAGCCATGGGAAGCCGGTCAGCACCCAGCCGCGCAGGAATTCCGTGACCTGCCACAGCGCCGGCGCGGCGATGGCCAGCCGCCACCAGCGGGTCGCCGGCCACAGGCGGGTCAGCAGCCCGGCGAACAGCCCGGTATACAGCGACAGGTAAGCGGCGAGCAGCGCCACCAGGAAGACGTTGACGGCGAAGGGCATGCCGCCGAAATCGGCGATGCTGACATACACCCAGTTGATCCCGCTGCCGAACAACCCGAAGCCCCAGACAAAGCCGAGCAGGGCGGACTGTTTGGTGGTGCGATTGAGGGTAACGGCCAGCAGGCCGAACAGGGAGACGATGGCCGCGGGCCAGAAATCGTAGGGCGAGAACGCCAGCGTCCCGCCGGCACCTGACAACAGCGCCAGCAGGGCGCGAACCCGCTGGCGTTCAAGTAATGAGGCTTTAGCCATGTTGGATTTAATCTTCCAGTTTCGGTGGTGGAGAATCGTCCGGAATTTTTACATGAACCTGGATGATACGTCGACTGTCGGCCATGGCAACTTTAAATAGGTAACCTTCGATTTCAATGGTTTCCCCGCGCGCCGGCAGGTGGCCGAAGGCCTGCATCACCAGACCGCCGATGGTATCGACCTCGTCGTCGCTGAAGTGGGTGCCGAAGGCTTCGTTGAAGTCTTCGATCGGCGCCAGCGCGCGTACGGTGTACATGTGGCGGCTGAGCTGGCGGATATCCAGATCGTCTTCGTCGTCGTATTCGTCTTCGATCTCGCCGACGATCAGTTCCAGAATGTCTTCGATGGTGACCAGGCCGGACACGCCGCCGAATTCGTCAATGACAATCGCCATGTGGTAGCGCTGGGAGCGGAACTCTTTCAACATCCGGTCGACGCGCTTGCTTTCCGGCACCACCACCGCGGTGCGCAGCACTTTGTCGATGCTGAACGGCTCAGAGTCTGCGCGCATGAACGGCAGCAGATCCTTGGCCATCAGGATGCCTTCGATGTGATCTTTGTCTTCGCTGATCACCGGGAAGCGCGAGTGGGCGGAGTCGATAATCACGTCCAGGCACTCTTCCAGCGTCTGGTTGCGCTTGAGCGTCACCATCTGGGAGCGGGGGATCATGATGTCGCGCACGCGCTGTTCGGCGATATCCATCACGCCTTCCAGCATGTCGCGGGTATCGGGATCGATCAGGTCGTTTTGTTCGGAATCACGGATCAGCTCGACCAGATCGCCACGGTTTTTGGGCTCGCCGTGGAACAGCTGGTTAAGGATAAGAGTAAAGAACCCCTTCTTGGGACTGGGGCTGTCATTGCTTTGTGAATGGTCGTCGCTCATGGCGTTTTCGTTACTGTCACTCATGTCAGAGTTAAGGGGCGTCAGCGACAGCCCCGTTAGGGGCTGTAAGGTAAACGGCTGACGTCAGACGGGGTCTTTTTCCGCCAGGTACGGATCAGGGTAGCCCAGTCCGTGCATGATTTCGGTTTCCAAAGACTCCATTTCTTCGGCTTCATCGTCTTCGATGTGGTCATACCCTAGCAGATGAAGGCTGCCGTGGACAACCATATGCGCCCAGTGGGCCTCCAGCGCCTTGCCTTGCTCAATCGCTTCCTGTTCAACCACCTGGCGGCAGATGATCAGATCGCCGAGCAGCGGCAGCTCGATGCCCGGCGGGGCTTCGAACGGGAAAGAGAGCACGTTGGTCGGCTTGTCTTTGCCGCGATAGGTCAGGTTCAGCTCGTGGCTTTCCGCTTCGTCCACCAGACGTACGGTGACCTCGGCCTCTTCCTGAAATTGCGGCAGCACGCCTTCCAGCCAGCGCTGGAACGTGGCTTCATCCGGCAGGCCGTCGCTGCTTTCACAGGCAATCTGCAGATCCAAAATCACCTGACTCATGGTGTCTCCTGCTCGGAGGCGGCGAGCGCCTCGCGCTTACGTTGTTCGGCAATTGCGTCTTTGCGTTTCTGTTCGGCCGCTTCCCAGGCCTCATAAGCGATGACCACGCGGGCCACCACCGGGTGGCGCACCACGTCTTCGCTGTGGAAGAAGTTGAAGCTCAGTTCTTCCACGTCCGACAGCACTTCCACCGCGTGGCGCAGGCCGGATTTCTGGTTGCGCGGCAGGTCGATCTGGGTGACGTCGCCGGTGATGACCGCCTTCGAGTTGAAACCGATGCGCGTCAGGAACATCTTCATCTGCTCGATGGTGGTGTTCTGGCTCTCATCCAGAATGATAAAGGCGTCGTTCAGCGTACGGCCGCGCATATAGGCCAGCGGCGCGACTTCGATCACGTTGCGCTCAATGAGCTTCTCCACGCGCTCGAAGCCCAGCATTTCGAACAGGGCGTCGTACAGCGGGCGCAGATAAGGATCAACCTTCTGGCTCAGATCGCCCGGCAGGAAGCCCAGCTTTTCGCCGGCTTCGACCGCGGGACGGGTCAGCAGAATACGGCGAATTTCCTGGCGTTCCAGCGCATCCACCGCGGCGGCGACCGCCAGGTAAGTTTTGCCGGTACCGGCCGGGCCGATGCCGAAGGTGATGTCGTGATCGAGAATGTTGGCGATGTACTGCGCCTGGTTAGGCGTGCGCGGTTTCACCATGCCGCGCTTGGTTTTGATGGTGACCGCCTTGCCGTAATCCGGCACGCTGTCCGCCACCTGTTCCAGCACCCGGCTCTCTTTGATAGCCAGATGGATTTGCTCCGGATCGATATCCGGGATCACGCCGCGAATCGGCGCGGTATCCACGTACAGATGGCGCAGGATATCGGCGGCGGCGACCACGCACAGGTTTTTGCCGACCAGCTTGAAGCGGTTGTCGCGACGATTGATTTCGATGCCCAATCGGCGCTCGAGTTGCTTGATGTTGTCATCAAACGGGCCGCACAGGCTGAGCAAACGCTTGTTGTCTGCGGGCTCCAACATAATTTCTTGTGTTGCGACGTTCAAACTATTCCTCTAGGTCACATCGGGCCTGGTTGATGTCACATAGCGCGTCCGGGACGCGCGCGTTCAGGGCGAGCCTGAATACTCTCTTTCTTGAATTATTCATGGTGCGCCGCAACGGCGCAAGTTTACCGCTGATCTATCTGTGCGCCGTCGGCGGAATTCAAGGGAAGATAAGGAAAAAACGCGGCGGGGCGCAAAGCCCGCCGCGTCATCACAGGACAAGGCCGCCGAGAATCAGTTCTTTTTCACGAACTCGGATTTCAGCTTCATCGGGCCGAAGCCGTCGATTTTGCAGTCGATGTTGTGGTCGCCTTCCACCAGACGAATGTTTTTCACCTTGGTGCCGATCTTCAGCATCGAGGAGCTGCCTTTGACCTTCAGGTCTTTGATCACGGTGACCGCATCGCCGTCCGCCAGCAGGTTGCCGTTGGCGTCTTTGACGATCAGCGCGTCCTGCTCTTCCGCCGGGGCGCTGTCGCTCCACTCGTGAGCGCACTCAGGGCAGATGAACAGGGCATTGTCCTGGTAGGTGTATTCGGAGTTGCACTTCGGGCAGTGTGGGAGTTGCATGTTATGTCGCCTCTTCAACAATAAAAAATAAAAAAAAGAACATCACCGGGCGCGGACGCCCGGCGGAGAAACGGTAAGGAGTAGCGCGAACGGGCGGCGATAATGCGGGCCGCCGCGGCGTCAGGGCTGGTAAATGCCGACGCCCAGCGCGTTTTCTTTGCGGGTACGGGCGATCACCGACTGCGGGGATTCATGTACGCGCAGATCCATCTGCTGTTCGGTGCGCACCACTGCGCCACGCAGGGTGTTGGTCAGCACCTCGGTAATTTCCACGTCGACAAACTGGCCGATCATGTCGGGCGTGCCTTCGAAGTTTACCACACGGTTGCACTCCGTGCGCCCGGCCAGCTCCATCACGCTTCTGCGCGAGGTGCCTTCCACCAGAATGCGCTGGACGGTGCCGAGCATGCGGCGGCTGAACTGCAGCGCCTGCTGGTTGATGCGATCCTGCAGAATATACAGCCGCTGTTTTTTCTCTTCTTCGCTGACGTCGTCAACCATGTCCGCCGCCGGCGTACCGGGGCGCGACGAATAGATGAAGCTGAAGCTGACGTCGAAGTTGACGTCGGCGATCAGGTTCATGGTCTGTTCGAAGTCGGCCTGGCTCTCGCCCGGGAAACCGACGATGAAGTCGGAGCTGAGCTGGATGTTCGGGCGCGCCTTGCGCAGCTTGCGGATAATCGCCTTATACTCCAGCGCGGTATGGGCGCGTTTCATCATGGTCAGGATGCGATCCGAACCGCTCTGCACCGGTAGGTGCAGGAAGCTGACCAGCTCCGGCGTGTCTTCGTACACCGCGATGATGTCGTCAGTGAACTCGATAGGGTGGCTGGTGGTGAAGCGAATGCGATCGATGCCGTCGATGGCGGCCACCAGGCGCAGCAGTTCGGCGAACGAGCAGATATCGCCGTCATGCGTGGCGCCGCGGTACGCGTTGACGTTTTGGCCGAGCAGGTTGACTTCGCGCACGCCCTGCGCCGCCAGTTGGGCGATTTCGAACAGCACGTCATCGCTCGGGCGGCTCACTTCCTCGCCGCGGGTGTATGGCACCACGCAGAAAGTGCAGTATTTGTTGCAGCCTTCCATGATCGACACGAACGCGGTCGGGCCTTCGGCGCGCGGCTCCGGCAGGCGGTCGAACTTTTCGATCTCCGGGAAACTGATATCGACCACCGGGCTGCGGGTGCCCTGAACGTGGTTGATCATTTCCGGCAGGCGGTGCAGGGTCTGCGGGCCGAATACCACGTCGACGCAAGGCGCGCGGCTGCGGATCAGTTCGCCTTCTTGCGAGGCCACGCAACCGCCGACGCCGATGATGACAGACGGGTTCTTCTCTTTCAGCAAGCGCCAGCGCCCCAGCATGGCGAAAACTTTTTCCTGCGCTTTTTCACGGATCGAGCAGGTGTTCAGCAACAGCACGTCCGCTTCCTCGGCGTTGTCGGTCCACTCGAAGCCGTGCGTGCTGTTCAACAGGTCGGCCATTTTCGATGAATCGTACTCATTCATCTGGCAGCCCCAGGTTTTGATATGTAGTTTTTTCGTCATTGACTTGCCATTACTCAGTGCGGAGCGAAAGTTGCGTTACGCGACATGCAGGGCGCGTATTGTAATCATTTGCCGCCGTTGTGACCAGCGCGGGGGAAAATGGCACGCAACCTGAAGCCGAAGCGAAAATCCGGTACACTGCGCAAAACGCCATGTCGGGTGGGATGGCGAGCATTCACATAGAAAACATAGCCAATATGAAGACATCTCAAAATCGGTACGACGCGGTGGTGGTGGGCGGCGGCATGGTCGGCGCGGCGGCGGCTCTGGGCCTGGCGCAGGCGGGCTGGTCGGTGGCGTTGCTGGAACATCAGGCGCCGCAGGCGTTCGAGGCGCAAAGCCCGCCGGACCTGCGCATTTCCGCTATCGGCTGCACCTCGGTGGGGCTGCTGAAACAGCTCGGCGCCTGGCCCGCCGTGACGGCGATGCGCACGGCGCCATATCGCCGGCTGGAGACCTGGGAATGGGCGTCGTCGCGCGTGGCGTTCGATGCGCTATCGCTGGGGCTGCCGGAGTTGGGCTTTATGGTGGAAAACCGCATTTTGCAGCTGGCGCTGTGGCAGCAGTTCGCACAGTGCGCCAATTTGACGCTGCTGTGCCCCGCCAGGCTGCAATCGCTGCAGCGGGCGGACAAGGCCTGGCAACTGACGCTGGACAGCGGTGAAACGCTGCAGGCGCGGCTGGTTGTCGGCGCCGACGGCGCCAACTCGCAGGTGCGCAAGCTGGCGGCGATCGGCACCAACGGCTGGCAGTATCGTCAGGCGTGCATGTTGATCACCGTCGATACCGGCGCGCCGCAGCAGGATGTGACCTGGCAGCGCTTCTTCCCGTCAGGGCCGCGCGCTTTCCTGCCGCTGTACGACAGCTGGGCGTCGCTGGTGTGGTATGACAGCCCGCAGCGCATTCGCCAACTGCAGGCGATGCCGCCGGCGCAGCTGGAGCGCGAGATCGCCGCCGCTTTTCCGGCGCGACTGGGCCCGGTCAAGGTGCATGCCGCCGGATCGTTCCCGTTGACGCGCCGTCATGCGCAGCGCTACGTGCTGCCGGGCCTGGCGCTGCTGGGCGATGCGGCGCATACCATCAACCCGCTGGCCGGGCAGGGCGTCAATCTGGGGTATCGCGATGTGGATGCCTTGCTGAACGTGCTGAGCGAGGCGCGGGAGCAGGGAGAAGACTGGAGCGGCGAGGCGGTGCTGCTGCGCTATCAACGCCGCCGCCGTACCGACAATCTGTTGATGCAGAGCGGCATGGATCTGTTCTATACCGCCTTCAGCAATAACCTGGCGCCGCTGACCGTGGCGCGCAATCTGGCGCTGATGGCCGCGCAGCGGGCGGGCAAGCTGAAAGAGCATGCGTTGAAGTACGCCTTGGGATTGTAACCGACAGGGCTCAGCGGTGGCTGGGCCTATTTAAGGTTGGCTGAACGGCAGACAGCAAAAAGCCCGCCGAAGCGGGCTTTTCTAAATATGGCTGGGGTGCCAGGATTCGAACCTGGGTATGCTGGTATCAGAAACCAGAGCCTTACCGCTTGGCGACACCCCAATTATGGTGGCTACGACGGGATTTGAACCTGTGACCCCATCATTATGAGTGATGTGCTCTAACCAGCTGAGCTACGTAGCCGATGTTACTTTTTACTTCTTTGATTTGCAAACAGTTTGTTATGGCTGGGGTACCTGGATTCGAACCAGGGAATGCCGGTATCAAAAACCGGTGCCTTACCGCTTGGCGATACCCCACCTGCAAACAAATCTTATGTTGAAACCCCGTTCCCGAAAGAATATGGCTGGGGTACCTGGATTCGAACCAGGGAATGCCGGTATCAAAAACCGGTGCCTTACCGCTTGGCGATACCCCATCAACATACTGCGCCGACGATGAAGAGAAATGGTGCGGGAGGCGAGACTTGAACTCGCACACCTTGCGGCGCCAGAACCTAAATCTGGTGCGTCTACCAATTTCGCCACTCCCGCAAATACAAAAAAGAGATGGTGGCTACGACGGGATTCGAACCTGTGACCCCATCATTATGAGTGATGTGCTCTAACCAGCTGAGCTACGTAGCCCTCTTTTTTTGCTTTGCCTTCATCGGCGTTGCGGGGCGCATTATGCGTATATGACCGATTTGCGTCAACAAGTTTTTTCCCGAAAAAGCGCCCGGAAGCGCCGTTTGTCTGGGTTGTGAACATTATGGCGATAAAATCGGCAATTCAGGCAGTTGGCGGGCGGAAAAGGCAACAAAAAGGCGGGCCAAAAGGCCCGCCTCGGGGAAAATGCCGCGCGATTATTTATAGGCGGCCTGGTGCACGCCGACGGCGCGGCCGGAAGGATCGTCCATCTTCTTGAACGATTCATCCCACTCGATGGCCTTGGCGGACGAGCAGGCGACGGATGGGCCGCCCGGCACGCATTCGGCGGCGCTCGGCAGCGGGAACAGCTCCTCGAAGATTTCGCGGTACAGGTAGCCTTCTTTCGACGTCGGCGTGTTGTACGGGAAGCGGAAACGCGCGGTTTCGAGCTGTTGATCGCTAATTTGCTGCGCAGCCACCTCTTTTAGCGTGTCGATCCAGCTGTAGCCGACGCCGTCGGAGAACTGCTCTTTCTGGCGCCAGGCCACGCTGGCGGGCAAATAGGACTCGAAACATTCGCGAACGATGTGTTTTTCCATTTTGCCGTTGCCGCACATTTTATCTTTCGGGTTGATGCGCATCGCCACGTCGAGGAATTTCTTGTCCAGGAACGGCACGCGGGCTTCGACGCCCCAGGCGGACATCGCCTTGTTGGCGCGCGCGCAGTCGAACATGTGCAGCGCCAGCAGTTTGCGTACGGTCTCTTCGTGGAATTCGCGGGCGTCCGGCGCCTTATGGAAGTACAGGTAGCCGCCGAACACTTCGTCCGCGCCTTCGCCGGAAAGCACCATCTTGATGCCCATCGCCTTGATTTTGCGTGACATCAGGTACATCGGCGTCGACGCGCGGATGGTGGTGACGTCATAGGTTTCGATGTGGTAAATCACGTCGCGGATGGCGTCCAGCCCTTCCTGCACGGTGAAGTGGATCTCATGGTGCACGGTGCCCAGATGGTTGGCCACCTCCTGCGCGGCGCGCAGATCCGGCGAGCCTTCCAGCCCGACGGCGAAGGAGTGCAGCTGCGGCCACCAGGCTTCGCTGCGTTCCTGATCTTCCACGCGGCGCGCGGCGTACTTCTTGGTGATCGCCGAAATGACCGAAGAATCCAGCCCGCCCGACAGCAGCACGCCGTAAGGCACGTCGGACATCAGGTGGCTTTTCACCGACTCTTCCAGCGCGGTGCGCAGGGCGGCGGCGTCGGTCACGTTGTCCTTGACGCTGTCGTAATCGAACCAGTCGCGGCGATAGTATTCGCGGATCTGGCCGTCCTGGCTCCACAGGTAGCTGCCGGCCGGGAATTCCTTGATGGTGCGGCACACCGGCACCAGCGCTTTCATTTCCGAGGCAACGTACAGGTTGCCGTGTTCGTCATGGCCCATGTACAGCGGGATGATGCCCAGGTGATCGCGGCCGATCAGGTAGGCGTCTTTTTCGGTGTCATACAGGGCAAAGGCGAACATGCCTTGCAGATCGTCGAGGAACTCCGGGCCTTTCTCCTGATACAGCGCCAGGATCACTTCACAGTCGGAGCCGGTCTGGAAGGCATAGCGGTCGCTCAGCTGTTGGCGCAGCGCCTGGTGGTTGTAAATTTCGCCGTTGACCGCCAGAACGTGGGTGTGCGCAGCGTTGTACAGCGGTTGAGCGCCGTTGTTGACGTCGACGATCGACAGGCGTTCGTGAGCCAGAATGGCTTTGTCGCTGGCGTAAACGCCGGACCAATCCGGGCCGCGGTGGCGCATCAGACGTGACAGCTCCAGCGCTTTCTTACGCAGTTCAACGGGATCGGACTTCAGATCGAGCACACCGAAAATAGAACACATACAACTCTCCTAACGGGCTTTTATGACTGTGATGTTGTTTTTACTGTTATGGGCAGCATTGCCGATTTATCAGCGATAACGCGGTTTTGCTGCGCTGTGGTTATGAAAATGCGCCAAAAGCTGCAGAGGATGCAAGCGTTTTAGCCATGCGCTGAGAAATAGTTGTTTGCGTGGCTGAGGTTTTTAACGGATTTTCAGTTATCGGCGTAAAAAATTGTCGATTATGCAATTTTTAGCGTGATGGCGGGATTGCCGGCCAGTTTGACCGGCAATCGATTAGCGATTAGGCGATGAGCTGCCAGAGGGTGAACGCGGCATCCGGCGTCCAGCCGGCATTGGAGGTGTGCGCCTGAATACAGGTGTATTTCTTGCCTTTATAACTCACGACGTCGCCGGCTTTGTAGCTGTGGTTGTTCTGCCACTCGGGCGCGCCCGGATCGGGCGGCGTACCGTCATTGGCGGTTTTGACCGCCAGCGCGCTGCTCGGCAGGGAGGTATTGCCCAGGGTGTCGGTCGCGGTAACGAAGTAGCTGTACTGGGTTGCCGGCGTCAGACCGCTGTCGGCCAGCGACAGACCGGCGGTTTGGCCGATCGGGTTGCCGTTGCGGTAGACGGTGTAGCTGGCGATCGGTGAGGCGCCGGTGGCGGCGGCCCAGCTCAGTTTCAGCGAGGTGGCGCCCAGCTCGGCGACCGTCAGCGCCGTCGGCGCATTAGGCTTTCCCGGCGGCGGGGTGACGCCGCCCTGAATCAGCGGCGCATAGCGGGTTTTGAACTCCCAATTGTAGGCGACGCCGGCTTTGCTCTTGCCGTTATCCCAGTTGATTGACCAGGTCATCAGGCCCTTGATCGACAGGTTTTTGGCGTCGAGACGTGAGAAAGCGTTATACACCGCCTGTTTATCGATCACGTAGCCGGTGGCGGCGGCATCGTTGTTGCTCGGCAGGCCGATGACGAATTTCGCCGCCGGGATCTTCGCATAGCCGCGGGTGCCGGTAACCAGGCTTTCCGTCAGGTAGTAGAGGAAGTCCTCTTTCATGGCGTCGTTATTCTGCGTGATCCAGGCATTGAGTTCATCCACCCAAATACCGTCGCCGCCCTGGTTATAATATTGCGGCGCGATAAAGTCGTAATAGCCTTCGAGGGCGCTGATATAATCCAGGTAGGTGCCATTTTCACGTAAGTATGGGAATTCCGGCGCCATGCTGATAATAAAGTTTTTCCCCTGGGCGGCGTAATGGTCTTTTACTTTTTTCAGCGCCGCAGGCAAGACGGTTTTATTATTGGCGGCGCCGATCGCCGCCTGTTCCAGATCGATATCCAGTCCGTCGAAGCCATAGACTTCCACCAGGCGAATAATCTCGTCTTTCAGCTTGTCTTCGTCGCCGGTTTTCAGCTCGATATGCGCGTCTGCGCCGCCGAGGGAGATCAGCACCGCGCGGCCCTGGCTGTTCAGCACGCCCACCTGGCGGCGGAACTCGGCGTCGGACAGGTTGTAAGGCTTGAAGGTTGGGATGCCCTGGCCTTTCATAAAGGCGACGGCCACCACGTTGTACTCGGCGGGAATGTCGGTCAGGTTCATATTGGTGAACTGGCCCTGCTGATAGCCGTCACTGGCGCCGGCGGCCCAGTTGTGCCAGAAACCCATCAGGATCTTTTTATTGGCGATAGACGGCATAATGGCCGCGTCATCGGCGGCGACGGCATTAATAGTGTTATTTGTGCTCATGGTAGCCTCATTAATTAGGGGTAAGGGTTTTTCGCTCGCCGGCAATATCAGCTATTGGCGGGGCGTAACGTTATAATGAGGATTTTTAACGCAGGCAGGCTGAAACCTTTTACGGCCATGAACGAATTAAATTCAAACTGACGCTGAGGGAGAAGGAAATAATGGCGGCCGGGCGGCCGCCATGGCCGCATCAGAAGATGGTGATATCGGCGACGGAAGGGTAGACGTAGCTCGGGCGGAACGGCATGGTTTCGATGTCGCTCAGCGTGGAGACGCCGGACAGCACCAGCACGGTTTCCAGGCCGGCCTGGAAGCCCGCCAGAATGTCGGTGCGCAGGTTATCGCCGACGATCACCGTCTCTTCCGAGTGCGCCTGCATTTTGTTCAGTGCGGCGCGAATGATCCACGGGCTGGGCTTGCCGACGTAAAACGGCTTGCGGCCGGTGATCTTCTCGATGGGGGCGCACAGCGCGCCGCAGGCCGGCGAGAAGCCGTGGCCGTGACTATCCGGGTTGGTGGCGATAAAGCGCGCGCCGTTGCTCACGAAGTAGGCGGCTTTATGCATCATGTCCCAGTTGTAAGAGCGGGTTTCACCGACGATCACGAAGTCCGGGTTGATGTCGGTGATGGTGAAACCGGCTTTGTACAGCTCATGGATCAGGGCGCCTTCGCCGACCACATAGGCTTTTTTGCCTTCCTGACGGCGCAGGAAATCGGCGGTGGCCATCGCCGAGGTGTAGAACGCGCTCTCCGGCACTTCCAGCCCGGCGGCGGCGAAGCGGTTCGCCAGATCCTGTGCGGTCTGTGATGGGTAGTTGGTCAGCACCACCAGCGGCATGCCCTGTTCCTGGATGCGCGCCAGGAACAGATCGGCGCCGGGCACCGGCGTATTGTCATGCAGCAGCACGCCGTCGATATCGCATATAACGTTTTTGATTTTCATTTGTCGCTGTTTCTCATGATTACGGCAGGCGAAGGGTGACGATAACACGCCTGCCAGAAGCGGCGGATCAGCTTTCCAGCAATCGCTGCAAGAGCACGCCGTTGAGCATCGCGCGTTTGGCCAGGGCGAAAGCGCCGATCGCCGAGCGATGATTGAGTTCGGAGGTCACCACCGGCAGATTTTTGCGGAAGTCCTTCAGCACCTGGGTATTGATGCAGCTCTGGATCGCCGGCAGCAGCACCTTGTCCGCTTCGGTGATCTCACCGGCGATCACCACCTTCTGCGGATTGAACAGGTTGATGGCGATGGCCACCGCCTTGCCCAGATAGCGGCCTACGTGTTCGATCACTTCGCTGGCCAGCAGATCGCCGCGGTTGGCGGCCTTGCAGATGGCGTTGATGCCGCAGTCTTCCAGCGTCAGTTTGCTCGGATAGCCCTGGCTCAGCAGCTGGCGCACGCGCTGTTCGATCGCGGCGTTGGCGGCCACGGTTTCCAGGCAGCCGAAGTTGCCGCAGTGGCAGCGTTCCCCCAGCGGATCGATCTGGATATGGCCGATCTCGCCGACGTTGCCGTTGTTGCCGAGAAAAATCTGCCCGTTGACGATGATGCCGGCGCCGGTGCCGCGGTGCAGGCGCACCAGAATCGAGTCTTCGCAGTCGCGAGTGGCGCCGAAGTAGTGCTCCGCCAGCGCCAGGCTGCGGATGTCGTGGCCGACAAAGCTGGTGACGTTAAAGCGCTGCTGCAGGTTGTCCACCAGCGCCCAATTGCTGACGCTGATGTGCGGCATGTAGCGCACCACGCCCAGCGCCGGATCCACCAGGCCGGGCAGGATCACCGCGATGGCGATCAGCTCGCGCAGGCGGCGCTGGTTAGCGTCGATGAATTGGGCGATGGCGGCGAACAGCGCATTCTCCAGCGTTTCTTGAGTGCGTTCCGGCAGCGGATAGTGTTCTTCGCTGAGCGACTTGCCGCTCATGTCATACAGGGTGATGGTGGCGTCGTGGCGGCCGAGACGCACCGCGACGGTATGGAAATGACGGGTTTCCGACACGATGGAGATCGCGCGGCGGCCGCCGGTGGAGGCCTGCTGATCGACTTCTTTGATCAGCCCGCGCTCCAGCAGCTGGCGAGTAATTTTGGTGACGCTGGCGGGGGCGAGCTGGCTGAGTTCGGCAATCTGAATGCGCGAGATCGGGCCCTGCTGGTCGATCAGGCGGTAAACTGCCGCGCCGTTAAGTTGTTTGACTAAGTCAACGTTCCCTATTTGTGCTTGTCCGCCAGTGCTCATCAATAATTTTACTCGCTGTTCATTGAATTAAACCTCGTTACCGTTAACGAGCGTTTTGGTGATCTTGAAATCACGGGTGAAGGCGGTCAGGTTAGCCACCTTGCCGGCTTCGAGGGTGCCCAGACGGTGATCGACGCCGATGGCGCGCGCCGGATACAGCGTCGCCATGCGCAGCGCTTCGTCCAGCGCGATGCCGATATGCTCGACGCTGTTTCGCACCGCTTCGATCATGGTCAGCGCGGAACCGCTCAGAGTGCCGTTCTCATCCACGCACAGCCCATCCCGATAGTATATTGTTTTACCGGCGAAAATAAATTGGTCAATATCTGCACCCGCCGGTGCGGTGGCATCGGTGACCAAGACCAATTTATCACCTTTCAGGCGTTTGGCGTTACGGATACTCGCCCAGGCCACGTGATGGCCGTCGGCGATGATGCCGGTATAGACCTCCGGCGTATCGAAGATTGCCCCCATCAGCCCCGGTTCGCGGCCGGTGATATAAGGCATGGCGTTGTACAGGTGGGTGGCGAAGCTGATGCCGGCGGCGAAACCGGTACGGGCCTGATCGTAGGTGGCATTCGAGTGGCCGGCGGAGACCACGATGCCGGCCTCGGTCAGCTGCTTGATAAAGTGCGGCTCAACCATTTCCGGCGCCAGCGTCACCTTGGTGATCACGTCGGCGTTGGCGCACAGGTAATCGATCATTTCCTGGGTCGGCTTGCGAATGAACGCCGGATTGTGGGTGCCTTTTTTCACCGGGCTGAGATATGGCCCTTCCAGGTGCAGGCCCAATGCCTGGTTTTGGTGCTTTTTCAGATAAGCGCGCATCACGTCGACGCTGTGCTTCATGAATTCGTCGCTGCTGGTGATCAGCGTCGGCAGATAGCTGGTGCAGCCGGATTTCTCGTTGGCGCGCTGCATGATCTCCAGCGTTTCTTCCGAGATCGCTTCCAGCGAATCGTTGAACTGTACGCCGCCGCAGCCGTTCAGCTGCACGTCGATAAGCCCGGGGGCCAGGATGGCGCCACCCAGGTCGCGCGTTTCGATGCCGGCGGGCAATTCAGCCGCCGGGCAGACTTTCTCGATCAGCCCATCAGCGATAATGACTGCATGGTCATCAAGTACGTCGTGGCCGGTATAGATTCGGCCGTGGGTTAAAGCGAACATCGTAGCCCCCTGCAAAGATTAAAGACTTTTAACGCTTTCCGCTTCTAACTCGCGGAAATATTTGACGGTTTTGACTTTCAGCTCCATGGTGGCCGGTTCGTCGCACACCACTACCGCTTTGGCGTGCAACTGCAGACAGCTGATGGTCCACATGTGGTTGATATTGCCTTCCACTGCGGCTTCCAGCGCCTGCGCCTTGGCGTGGCCGGTGACCAGGATCATCACTTCTTCCGCGTCCAGCAGCGTGCCCACGCCGACGGTCAACGCATATTTCGGCACCAGGCTGACGTCGCCGCCGAAGAAGCGCGAGTTGGCGATGCGGGTGTCTTCGGTCAGCGTTTTGATGCGGGTGCGCGAAGCCAGGGACGAAGCCGGCTCGTTGAACGCGATATGGCCGTCGATGCCCACGCCGCCCATGAACAGGTTAATTTTGCCGTAAGACTTGATCTTCTCTTCGTACTGGCGGCACTCGGCGTCGACATCCGCGGCGTTGCCGTTCAGCAGGTTGATATTTTCGCGAGGGATATCAACGTGATCAAAGAAGTTGCGGTACATGAAGGTGTGATAGCTTTCCGGGTGTTCCTGCGGCAGGCCAACGTACTCGTCCATGTTGAAAGTCACAACATGCTTAAAGCTTACTTCACCTGCTTTGTGCATCGCAATCAGATGTTTGTAGGCTTCCAGCGGCGTGCCGCCGGTGGGCAGGCCGAGAACAAACGGGCGCTCTGCGGTTGGCTTGAATGCGTTGATGCGTTGAACGATATGACGCGCGGCCCATTTGCCGACTTGTGCGGTATCTTTCAGTGGGATAAGTCTCATCTAACACCTCTTGGGATAAGTAAACTAAAGCTATACTGTACGGGCCTGCGGGAGTCGTAAGCGTAACCCAGCTTTATGATTCTCGCGTGAATCGTCCGTCCGGTTGATTTTTTGAATGATAAAATAAGTTTTGTGTGATGGCCAGCAATCTGGGAGGTAAAGACTACTTTTTGGTGATATTTATCACAAAAAGGGAGGTTTTAATTTGCGATACAAAATAAATTTTTTACACTCGGCATGAGTGATACGTGCCAAGCGCTGTTTCTAAAAAGGTAGTGAGAGCTCCAAATAAACTACTAATAGGGTCCGTCCGCGGACAACATAGGGGGAAAAGGTGAACATTCTTAGTTATTTGCAAAAGGTGGGACGGGCGCTGATGGTGCCGGTCGCCACGCTGCCCGCCGCCGCCATCTTGATGGGCGTCGGGTACTGGATTGACCCTGTTGGTTGGGGCGGCGACAACGCGCTCGCCGCTTTCTTCATTAAATCCGGCTCCGCTATCATCGACAACATGTCGGTGCTGTTCGCTATCGGCGTGGCCTACGGCATGTCCAAAGACAAGGACGGCGCCGCCGCGTTGACCGGCTTCGTCGGCTTCCTGGTGCTGACCACTCTCTGTTCGCCGGCCGCCGTGTCGATGATTCAGAAGATCCCGCTCGATCAGGTGCCCGCCGCGTTCGGCAAGATCCAGAACCAGTTCGTCGGTATTCTGGTGGGCATCATCTCCGCCGAAGTGTACAACCGCTTCAGCGGCGTCGAGCTGCCCAAGGCGCTGTCGTTCTTCAGCGGCCGCCGTTTGGTGCCGATCCTCATTTCCTTCCTGATGATCCTGGTGGCTTTCATCCTGATGTACATTTGGCCGGTGATCTTCAACGGTCTGGTGAACTTCGGTGAACACATTCAGAAAATGGGCTCGGTCGGCGCGGGCATTTACGCCTTCTTCAACCGCCTGCTGATCCCGGTCGGCCTGCACCACGCGCTGAACTCGGTGTTCTGGTTCGACGTGGCCGGCATCAACGATATTCCTAACTTCCTTGGCGGCCAGCAGTCGATCGAAGCCGGTAAAGCGGTTGTCGGCATCACCGGCCGTTATCAGGCGGGCTTCTTCCCGATCATGATGTTCGGTCTGCCGGGGGCGGCGCTGGCCATTTACCACTGCGCGCGTCCTGAGAACAAAGCCAAAGTGGCGGGCATCATGCTGGCGGCCGCTTTCGCCGCCTTCTTTACCGGTATTACCGAACCGCTGGAATTCTCCTTCATGTTCGTGGCGCCGGTGCTGTACGTGATCCACGCCGTGCTGACCGGTATCTCGGTGTTCATCGCCGCCAGCATGCATTGGATCGCCGGTTTCGGCTTCAGCGCCGGCCTGGTGGATATGGTGCTGTCGTCTCGCAACCCGCTGGCGACCCACTGGTACATGCTGATCCCGCAAGGCCTGGTGTTCTTCGTCATCTACTACGTGGTGTTCCGCTTCACCATCAAAAAATTCAACCTGATGACCCCGGGCCGCGAGCTGGCGGTTGCCGGTGACGAAACCGACGGCTACGACGTCAACGTCGACAGCAACGCCGGTAAAGACGAGAACGAAACTACCACCCTGGCTCGTCGTTACGTCGGCGCGATCGGCGGTTCCGACAACCTGACCGGCATCGACGCCTGCATCACCCGCCTGCGTTTGAATGTGAAAGACTCCGCGCTGGTGAACGACGCATTGGCGAAACGCCTCGGCGCGTCGGGCGTTATCCGCCTGAACAAGCAGAGCGTGCAAGTGATCGTCGGCACCCGTGCCGAACTTATCGCCAGCGCAATGCGCAACGTGATTGCAGCCGGCCCGGTAGCGGCAGCGGCGGCCCCGGCGGCGGCGCCTGCCGCGGAAGCCAAACCGCAGGCGGTGCCGAACGCGCCGAAAGCCGCGTTTGAAACGCTGGTGGCGCCGGTGACTGGCGAAGTGGTGGCGCTCGAACAGGTGCCGGACGAAGCTTTCGCCAGCAAGGCGGTAGGCGACGGCCTGGCGATTCGCCCGACCGACAAGATCGTGGTGGCGCCGGCTGACGGCACCGTGGTGAAAATCTTCAATACCAACCACGCATTCTGCCTGGAAACCGACAAGGGCGCCGAGATCGTGGTGCACATGGGGATCGACACCGTCGCGCTGGAAGGCCAGGGCTTCAAACGCCTGGTGGAAGAGGGCGCGGAAGTGAAAGCCGGTCAACCGATTCTGGAACTGGATCTGGATTACCTGAATGCCAATGCGCGTTCGATGATAAGCCCGGTGGTGGTCAGCAACTCTGACGAGTACGCCGGCCTGGCGGCGCTGGCCAGCGGCTCTGTGGTCGCCGGTCAAACCAAGCTGTATGAGATCCAGAAATAAGGCTGTTTTTACCTGAGTAGTGCCTGGGGCCAAACACGCATCATGGCGGCGTTTGCCCCGACTTGGCGGGAAGAGAGCGATCTCTTCCCGCTTTTTTTATCCCGTTTCGCCCCACGGCGGTGCGCTGCGCGCCGATGGTGCAACGCGCCGCATTTTTCATGAAACAAACGGTTGTTTCCAGACGTGGCTTGTTGGATCATAGGCGGTTATGTGTAGCGCTTTGCATTGAGGAACAGTGAAATGAGTGAGGCTGAAGCCCGCCCAACCAATTTTATCCGTCAGATCGTCGATGAAGATCTGGCGTCGGGGAAACACACGTCAGTACATACCCGTTTCCCGCCGGAGCCTAACGGCTATCTGCATATCGGCCACGCCAAGTCCATCTGCCTGAACTTCGGCATCGCCAAGGACTATCAGGGCCAGTGCAACCTGCGTTTCGACGACACCAACCCGGTGAAAGAAGACATCGAGTTCGTCGAGTCTATCAAGCACGACGTGGAGTGGCTGGGCTTTGAGTGGAGCGGCAACGTTCGTTACTCCTCAGACTATTTCGATCAGCTGCACCAGTACGCGGTGGAGCTTATCAGCAAAGGGCTGGCCTACGTCGACGAACTGTCGCCGGAGCAGATCCGCGAATACCGCGGCACCCTGACTGCGCCGGGCAAAGACAGCCCGTACCGCGGTCGCAGCGTGGAAGAGAACCTGGCGCTGTTCGAGAAGATGCGCAATGGCGAATTCGCCGAAGGCGCCGCCTGCCTGCGCGCCAAGATCGATATGGCTTCGCCGTTTATCGTGATGCGCGATCCGGTGCTGTACCGCATCAAGTTCGCCGAACACCACCAGACCGGCAATAAATGGTGCATCTACCCGATGTACGATTTCACCCACTGCATTTCCGATGCGCTGGAAGGGATCACCCATTCGCTGTGCACCCTGGAATTCCAGGATAACCGCCGTCTGTATGATTGGGTGCTGGATAACATCACCATTCCTTGCCACCCGCGCCAGTACGAGTTTTCGCGTCTCAACCTCGAATACGCCATCATGTCGAAGCGCAAGCTGCACCAGCTGGTGGCCGAGAAGATCGTCGAAGGTTGGGATGATCCGCGCATGCCGACCGTCTCCGGTCTGCGCCGCCGCGGTTATACTGCCGCCTCGATCCGCGAGTTCTGCCTGCGCATCGGCGTAACCAAGCAAGACAACAACGTCGAAATGGTGGCGCTGGAATCCTGCATCCGCGACGATCTGAACGAGAACGCGCCGCGCGCCATGGCGGTGCTGGATCCGGTGAAAATCGTCATCGAGAACATGGGCGATGCGGTGGAAATGGTCAGCATGCCTAACCACCCGAACAAGCCGGAAATGGGCAACCGCGATGTGCCGTTCAGCCGTGAGATCTATATCGATCGCGCCGACTTCCGCGAAGAAGCCAACAAGCAGTACAAGCGTCTGGTGCTGGGCAAAGAAGTGCGTCTGCGCAACGCGTACGTGATCAAGGCCGAGCGCGTCGAGAAAGATGAAGCCGGCGAGATCACCACCATCTTCTGCAGCTACGATGCGGAAACGCTGAGCAAAGATCCTGCCGACGGCCGCAAGGTGAAGGGCGTGATCCACTGGGTGTCTGCGGCGCACGCGCTGCCGGCGGAAATTCGCCTGTACGATCGCCTGTTCAGCGTGCCTAACCCGGGCGCGGCGGAGGACTTCCTCTCCACCATTAACCCGGAATCGCTGGTGATCAAGCACGGTTTCGTTGAGCCGAGTCTGGCGGCCGCACAGCCGGAGAAAGCCTATCAGTTCGAGCGTGAAGGCTACTTCTGCGCCGACAGCCATTACTCTTCGGCTGAGCACCTGGTGTTTAACCGCACCGTCGGTCTGCGTGACACCTGGGCGAAAATCGAAGGCTAATCTTAATCGCCTCGAAAATTAATGTATCAGCGCGGCTCAGGCCGCGCTTTTTTATGCCTGCTATTGAGTAAATCATCTATTCTCGCCACGTTTTTCCGGGCTGCGTTTAATTAACTGCGGTGCGTTAATCAATAAGTTTTCTTATATTGGGCTTAGTAGTCTTAATCTTTACTTATATATTCGTGATGCGAATTAATTTCATTTAGAGAGCGCTCTCAAATTTTATCTCCTGACTGACGGATTTAGTCAGGCTGAAACCATTAATCGTCTCTGGTTGACCTGGTATCCGTATTTATTCTGATTTAATTGAATTTTTTATTCGACACCTTCCATGAATGCCAGCGTAACAAATTATCACCGATATGTGCTCCTTGTCATACTTTGACAAATCTTCCGCATTTTTCATTTGATAATTCGCGTCGCGAAAAATAGTCTGTCTGTAGCAATTAGTGCTGTGGGAATAACATCTCGTCGGCAATATTTTTTACCCGTTCGGGTTTTTTATTGGCAGTCGTGCAGGGCAGTGGTGAACACAGGCGGCTGCAACTTTTAAGTTAAGTCAAAGAGGAATTTCAATATGGGTACGCACGGTGCTCAGCGTAAAACGCTGGCGCTCGCAGTCGCGGGCGCGCTGTTGGGAACAGGGTTTGCCATGGCGCCTGAGGCGAAAGCCGCAGGGTTTATCGAGGATTCCACGCTGACCGGCGGCATTTATTACTGGCAACGTGAGCGTGACCGTAAAGATCTCAATCCGGACAGCAAGGATTACAATCAATACACCACCAACCTGTCCCACTCTACCGCCAACCTGAGCCTGGATTTCGCGTCGGGCTACGCCTGGGACATGTTCGGTCTGGATGTCGGCGCCTTTACCGCCATCGAACTGGCTGAATCCAGCGCCAGCGGTCACCCGAACGAAATCGCGTTCTCCTCGAAGAACCGTACCTACGACGAAGACTACTCCGGTGATAAGGGCGGTATCAGCCTGTACAAAGCCGCCGCCAAATTCAAATACGGCCCGGTCTGGGCGCGCGCCGGCTATATTCAGCCGAGCGGCCAAACCCTGCTGGCGCCGCACTGGAGCTTCATGCCGGGCACTTATCAGGGGGCTGAAGCCGGCGCCAAGTTCGACTACGGCGATGCCGGCGCGTTGAGCTTCTCCTACATGTGGGCCGACAAATACAAAGCGCCGTGGCATATCGAGATGGACGACTTCCGCCAGAACGATAAGAAAACCCGTGTCTCCTACCTGCACTCGCTGGGCGCCAAGTACGATTTCAAAAACGATCTGGTGCTGGAAGCCGCTTACGGCCAGGCCCAGGGGTACGTGAATCAGTACTTCACCAAGGCGTCTTACAAATTCGATCTGCTGGGCAACCCGCTGACCACCAGTTACCAGTTCTATGGCGCGGAAGACCGCATCAGCAACAAGAACGATCCGAACAGCATTTATGACGGCCTGGCCTGGCTGCAGGCGTTGACCTTCGGTTACACCACCGGCCAGTTCAACTGGCGTCTGGAAGGCACCATGGTCAAGGCGGAAGGCAATCAGGGCTTCTTCCTGCAACGTATGACCCCGACCTACGCCTCGTCAAACGGTCGCCTGGACGTGTGGTGGGATAACCGCTCCGACTTTAACGCCAACGGCGAGAAAGCGGTGTATGCCGGCGTGATGTATGACCTCAGCAACTGGAACCTGCCGGGCATGGCGGTCGGCGGCTCTTACGTTTACGCCTGGGACGCCAAGCCGAGCACCAACCCGATCTACGATCAGAGCCAGCGCCTGAAAGAGAGCGCCTGGAGTCTGGACGCGATGTACACCATCCAGGAAGGGCGAGCCAAGGGCACGCTGCTCAAGCTGCATTACACCCAGTATGACAACCACACCAACATTCCGAGCTGGGGCGGCGGTTACGGCAACATCTTCCAGGACGAGAAAGACGTCAAGTTCATGGTCATCGCGCCATTCACCATCTTCTGATGCGTTCCCCGGCCTTGCCGCCGGGGCAGTTAAGGGAATTCAACGATGAAAAAAATCATGCTGATGTTGGCGGCCGCTGCGGCGCTGAGCGCCTGTGCGCAACCCGCCGCGCCGTCGGAAGACGCCAAGTTGAAACAGGCTTACAGCGCCTGCATCAATACCGCGGAAGGCTCGCCGGAGCGTCTGCAGCCGTGCAAGGCGGTGCTGAACGTGCTGAAACAAGAGAAACAGCACCAGCAGTTCGCCGCGCAGGAAACGGTACGGGTGATGGATTATCAGAACTGCATTATGGCGGTTCACAGCGGTAACGGTCAGGCTTACGACGCCAAGTGCGGCAAGCTGTGGCAAGAAATTCGCGATAACAATAATTAAGAAGGACGAGAAGATGAACGCATTCAAACTGAGCGCACTGGCCGCCTTGACGGCAACGATGGGATTCCTGGGCGGCATGGGGAGCGCCATGGCCGATCAACAGCTGGTGGATCAGCTGAGCCAACTGAAGCTGAACGTGAAAATGCTGGATAACCGCGCCGGGGAAAACGGCGTGGATTGCGCGGCGCTGGGCGCAGACTGGGCCTCATGCAACCGGGTGTTGTTCACCCTGAGCAACGACGGGCAGGCGATCGACGGCAAAGACTGGATCATTTATTTCCACAGCCCGCGCCAGACTCTGCGGGTAGACAACGATCAGTTCAAGATCGCTCACCTCACCGGCGATCTGTACAAGCTGGAGCCGACCGCCAAATTCAGCGGTTTCCCGGCCGGTAAGGCGGTGGAAATCCCGGTGGTCGCCGAATACTGGCAGCTGTTCAGAAACGACTTCCTGCCCCGCTGGTATGCCACGTCCGGCGACGCCAAGCCGAAAATGCTGGCGAATACCGACACCGAAAATCTGGATCAGTTTGTGGCGCCGTTTACCGGCGATCAGTGGAAGCGCACCAAGGACGACAAAAATATTTTGATGACGCCGGCTTCGCGTTTTGTCAGCAACGCCGATCTGCAGACGCTGCCCGCCGGCGCGCTGCGCGGCCAGATCGTGCCGACGCCGATGCAGGTGAAAGTGCACGCGCAGGACGCCGATCTGCGCAAAGGGGTATCGCCGGATCTGAGCACGTTGGTCAAGCCGGCGGCGGATGTCGTCAACCAGCGTTTCGCGCTGCTGGGCGTGCCGGTTCAGGCCAACGGTTACCCGATCAAGACCGACATCCAGCCGGGCAAGTTTAAAGGCGCGATGGCGGTGCCGGGCGCTTATGAGCTGAAGATCGGCAAGAAAGAGGCGCGGGTGATCGGCTTCGATCAGGCCGGGGTGTTCTACGGGTTGCAGTCTATCCTGTCGTTAGTGCCGACCGACGGCAGCGGCAAGATCGCCACGCTCGACGCCAGCGATGCGCCGCGCTTCCAGTATCGCGGCATTTTCCTCGACGTGGCGCGCAACTTCCATAAGAAGGATGCGGTGCTGCGCCTGCTGGATCAGATGGCGGCTTACAAGCTCAACAAATTCCACTTCCACCTGAGCGATGACGAAGGTTGGCGTATCGAAATTCCCGGCTTGCCTGAGTTGACGGAAGTCGGCGGCCAGCGCTGCCACGATCTGAGCGAAACCACCTGCCTGCTGCCGCAGTACGGCCAGGGGCCGGATGTCTACGGCGGTTTCTTCACTCGTCAGGACTACATCGACATCATCAAATACGCCCAGGCGCGCCAGATTGAGGTGATCCCGGAGATTGACATGCCGGCGCACGCCCGCGCGGCGGTGGTCTCGATGGAAGCGCGCTACAAGAAACTGCATGCCGCCGGCAAAGAGCAGGAGGCCAACGAGTTCCGCCTGGTGGATCCGACCGATACCTCCAATACCACCTCGGTGCAGTTCTTTAACCGTCAGAGTTACCTGAACCCGTGCCTGGATTCCTCCCAGCGCTTTGTCGACAAGGTGATTGGCGAGATTGCCCAGATGCATAAAGAAGCCGGCCAGCCGATTAAGACCTGGCACTTTGGCGGCGACGAAGCGAAAAACATCCGCCTGGGCGCCGGCTACACCGACAAGGCGAAACCGGAACCGGGTAAAGGCATCATTGACCAGAGCAATGAAGACAAGCCGTGGGCCAAGTCTCAGGTGTGCCAGGTGATGATCAAAGAGGGCAAAGTGGCCGACATGGAGCACCTGCCGAGCTACTTCGGCCAAGAGGTCAGCAAGCTGGTGAAGGCGCACGGCATCGACAGAATGCAGGCCTGGCAAGACGGCCTGAAAGACGCCGAGAGTTCGAAGGCGTTCGCCACCTCGCGCGTGGGGGTCAACTTCTGGGACACCCTGTACTGGGGCGGTTTCGACAGCGTCAACGACTGGGCCAATAAAGGGTATGAAGTGGTGGTCTCCAACCCGGACTACGTCTATATGGACTTCCCTTACGAGGTGAACCCGGACGAGCGCGGTTACTACTGGGGAACCCGCTTCAGCGACGAGCGCAAGGTGTTCAGCTTCGCGCCGGACAACATGCCGCAGAACGCGGAAACCTCGGTTGACCGAGACGGCAACCACTTCAACGCCAAGAGCGACAAGCCGTGGCCGGGGGCATATGGACTTTCCGCTCAGCTGTGGAGCGAAACCCAGCGCACCGACCCGCAGATGGAATACATGATCTTCCCACGCGCGCTGTCGGTGGCGGAGCGCGCCTGGCATCGCGCCGGTTGGGAGCAGGACTATCGCGCCGGCCGCGAATACAAAGGCGGGGAAACCCACTTTGTCGATACCAAGACGCTGGAGAAAGATTGGCTGCGCTTCGCCAATATTCTGGGCCAGCGTGAACTGGCCAAGCTGGACAAAGGCGGCGTGGCTTATCGTCTGCCGGTGCCGGGCGCTCGCGTGGCGGGCGGCAAGCTGGAGGCGAATATCGCGCTGCCGGGGTTGGGCATCGAGTACTCCACCGACGGCGGTAAGCAGTGGCAGCGCTATGATGCCAAGGCTAAACCTGCGGTCTCCGGCGAAGTACAGGTGCGCTCGGTCAGCCCGGACGGCAAACGCTACAGCCGCGCCGAGAAGGTCTAAGAAGGGCGGTGCGGCCCGCAGTTTTGGCGGCGGGCCGCATCATAACGAAGGGGGAATGCGTTCGCCCGCGCGTGTCGGCGCAGGGCGGACGTTGTAGTGAGAGTA
Source organism: Serratia sp. CY52157 (assembly GCF_052168495.1). NCBI lineage: Bacteria > Pseudomonadati > Pseudomonadota > Gammaproteobacteria > Enterobacterales > Yersiniaceae > Serratia > Serratia sp. CY52157. The sequence goes on from NZ_JBJNMO010000002.1 coordinate 372,829, forward strand.
GTGCGTGGAGTCGCTGTGCCGCTGCAATTGTGGTATTTCATGACATGATTTTCCCCGGCTGGTCCGGGGATTTTTTTTCCCGCTGTACGGCGGGCATAAAAAAACCGCCTCAAAATGAGGCGGTTTTTCATAGCCGGTCAGGGCTTATTTCTTGTCGTGCAGCGTTTCGTCTTCGCGACAGTCACCGGTTTCACAGTGGCCGTACAGGTACAGACTGTGGTTGGTGAGCTTGATGCCGTGCTGCTTGGCGATGTCACGCTGGCGCACTTCGATGGATTCGTCGCTGAATTCGATCACTTTGCCGCAATCCAGGCAAATCAGGTGATCGTGGTGATGCTGTTGGGTCAGCTCGAACACGGACTTGCCGCCTTCGAAATTGTGACGTGTCACAATGCCCGCATCGTCAAACTGGTTCAGTACGCGATAAACCGTCGCCAGCCCGATCTCTTCGCCCATATCAATCAGTTTTTTGTACAAATCTTCCGCACTGACGTGATGGCATTCCGGATTTTGCAGTACTTCCAGGATTTTGAGTCGCGGAAGCGTGACTTTTAAGCCGGCCTTCTTCAATGCGATGTTGTTGTCGGTCATGCGAATTCAGTCCTGTTACTATGCTAATCAAGTTGAGGCGTACTCGCCTGTGGCATCGGTCGGCACAAAGAGTTAATGCGTCTCATTATAGAACCGGTTGTACTAAATGGAAACCGCCGGTTGTTAACAAAGATATAATTGCACTATTGCATGTTTTGCATGCAACGCCTTGATGGATGGGATAAACCGATATCTCAGTCTACCGTGACGGGGTGGGAAGTTACAAATCTGTAGCTTCTATCGCAGCAATCCCTGTTGCCGATGACGGCCCTGTCGGCACACTATGCACTTTACAGGGCCTTTGTTCAACCTTTCGCCAGTCCCGGCGTTTAGCCGACGATATCGGCCAGGCTCAGCTCTTCGACGATCTGTTTGACCCAGGCGTCGACACGCTCGTTGGTCAGCTCCGGCTGACGGTCTTCGTCGATCGCCAGACCGATGAAGTGGTTGTCGTCCGCCAGGCCTTTGGAGGCTTCGAAGTGGTAGCCTTTGGTCGGCCAGTGGCCCACGATGGCCGCGCCGCGCGGTTCGATGATGTCGCGGATGGTGCCCATCGCGTCACAGAAATATTCCGCGTAGTCTTCCTGGTCGCCGCAGCCGAACAGCGCCACCAGTTTGCCGTTGAAATCGACTTCTTCCAGCGTCGGGAAGAAATCGTCCCAGTCACACTGCGCCTCACCGTAGTACCAGGTTGGGATGCCCAGCAGCAGGATATCGAACCCTTCCAGGTCTTCTTTGCTGCTTTTAGCGATGTCATGCACTTCAGAGACGTCGTCGCCAAACTGTTTCTGGAGAATTTTCTGGATCATTTTGGCAATGTTTTCGGTATTGCCAGTGTCGCTGCCAAAGAAAATGCCTACAGTAGCCATATCGCGTATAACCTTTAAATTCAAGTAATTGCATTACTCGATGCCAGCACTGCCGCCGCTGACGCCGATTAAAATGATGCCATGGCAAGAGCCGTTCGCCGCGGGGGGCGGGGCGCCGACAGGCGCAGTCTCTTACCGGTAAATGCGTATCATGCCAGAAAGTGGCGCCGGGGTTTTATCGCATTTATGCGATGCCGGAGATGAAGAAAAGCGTGCCGATCCGGCGTTGTCCTTAACGCCGTGCCGCGCGTGCGGCCGAAGAGATCAATGTTCCGGCTGTTCTTCCGCCAGTTGCGCCAACAGCATCTGCTCGATGAGTTCGCTGCGGCTGATGTTGCGCTGTTCCGCCAGTTTGTTCAGGGCGTCCACCGCATCCGCGTTGATTTTCAGCTCTACGCGCCGCAATCCACGCACTTTATCGCGCCGTAACTGATTGCGCTTATTGATTCTAAGCTGTTCATCGCGGGAAAGCGGGTTGGTTTTCGGGCGCCCCGGACGGCGTTCATCTGCGAACAGATCCAGCGTCGTGCGATCCGTTTGTTCTTTTGCCATAGGTAGCGGTACTGCAAGGGAGTTTGCATCAAAAAGCGCTCTCACGCTTCCGGAGGCATCGGTTAACACACTTCGGGCCAATAAACCCTAACCCAAATTCACCCCCGACCCGGCGTTCGCGAACGCGCTGGCGCGGCGGCAAAATTATAGCGCGCCATATTACCCCAGCAGATGGAGCGGCGACAATGCCTAACTGCGGGCTAAACGCGCTAAGCCGTTATCTTTAGCGCGTTTTTTCGCCAGGTGAGCGTGTTTTTCAGGCTTCGTCGAGGAAACGGTGGATGGCGCGCAGCACCGCCTCCGGTTTTTCGGCGTGCACCCAATGGCCGGTGCCGGCAACGACGTGCGCGCGGGCCTGCGGGAACTGGCGGGCGATGTCCGCACGGTAGCTGTCCTGCACGTACGGCGACAGGCCGCCGCGAATGAACAGGGTCGGGTGCGGCCAGGCCGGCACGTCCTGCCAGCCGGTGATGTCATCATAGCGCTCAATCAGCACCGGCAGGTTGAAGCGCCATTCGCCGTTATGGAAGGATTTCAGCAGGAACTGGATCACGCCTTCTTCCTGCAGGTAATCGCGCATCAGCTGGGCGGCGGCCTGGCGCTGGGTGATGCCGGCGGCGCTGACGGCCTTCAGGGCGGCGAAAATCTCGTCGTGACGTCGGGTCTGGTAATTCACCGGCGCGACGTCGATGACGATCAGCTTGGCGACGCGCTCGGGTGCGATGGCGGTCAGCGCCATCGCCGCTTTGCCGCCCATCGAATGGCCGATGACGATCGCTTTCTCAAGCCGCAGTTCGTCGAGCAGCTCCAGCAGATCCTGCGCCATCGCGGGGTAGTTCATCTCGTCGGCGCGCGGGGAGAGGCCGTGGTTGCGCAGATCGACCTTAATTACGCTGTGACGCTGATGCAGATCGCGCGCCAGCACGCCCAGGTTGTCCAGATTGCCGAACAGCCCGTGGATCAGCAGCACCGGCAGCGCGTCTGACTCGGCGGCCAGCAGTTGATAATGTAATTTCATGGCGAAGTTCATACTGAGAGAGATTCAGATTAGGGTATCATGATTGAATCGCACGATGAATCATGCGGAATTTTCGCGGCGCGGGCTTGGCAGTGCCGGCTATAGGTATTAGTCTGCATTTGCCGTCCGGAGGCACATTGTTGTGTTCGCCCCAGCGCTTTTAACCTTATAATCCCATGGCTTGAATGCAGGATCTGGCTTCAGGTTCTAAGTAGAAAAAACAGTATTGGATAAAGATGAAAACTATTGAAGTCGACGAAGAGCTTTACCGTTATATTGCCAGCCACACGCAACACATCGGTGAAAGCGCGTCCGATATTTTACGCCGCATGTTGAAATTCACCGCCGGTCAGCCGGTGCGCGCGTTGCCTGCCGCCAGTGCGTCGCCGTCCGTCGAAGCGGAAAAAGCGGCGCCGGTTCAGCGCCCGCGCGATCGCGTACGCGCCGTGCGTGAACTGCTGCTGTCGGATGAATACGCCGAGCAGAACAAAGCGGTCAACCGTTTCATGCTGGTGCTGTCCACGCTGTATACCCTCGATGCCGCCGGTTTTGCCGCCGCCACCGAGGCGTTGACCGGCCGTACCCGCACCTATTTCGCCGGCGATCAGCAGACCCTGCTGGCCAACGGTACGCATACCAAGCCGAAGCATGTGCCGGGCACCCCTTACTGGGTGATCACCAATACCAATACCGGCCGCAAACGCAGCATGATCGAACACATCATGCAGGCGATGCAGTTCCCGGCGGAACTGATCGAGAAAGTTTGCGGTACCGTCTAATTTAGCGAACAGCCCGTCATGATGGCCGTGCGCGACGTATTTGCCCGGTCACCGACAGGGATGAGGGAGATATGTCGATGGCGAATAATCCACGTGCCGGGCAGCCCGCCCGTCAAAGCGATCTGATCAACGTAGCCCAGCTGACGTCGCAGTACTATGTGCTGCAACCGGAAGCCGGCAATGCCGCACATGCGGTGAAGTTTGGCACCTCCGGCCACCGCGGCAGCGCGCAGCGCCACAGCTTCAACGAAGCGCACATCCTCGCCATCGCTCAGGCGATCGCCGAAGTTCGTCATCAGCAGGGCACCAGCGGCCCGTGCTACGTGGGCAAAGACACCCATGCGCTGTCCGAGCCGGCCTTTATTTCCGTGCTGGAAGTGCTGACCGCCAACGGCGTCGATGTGATCGTGCAGGAAAACAACGGCTTCACGCCAACGCCGGCGGTATCGCACGCCATTTTGTGCCACAACCGCCGCGGCGGCGCGCAGGCCGACGGCATCGTCATTACGCCGTCCCACAATCCGCCGGAAGACGGCGGCATCAAATACAATCCGCCGAACGGCGGCCCGGCTGACACCAACCTGACGTCAGTGATCGAAAAGCGCGCCAACGAACTGCTGGCGCAGCAGCTGAAAGGCGTGCAGCGTCAGTCGCTGGACAAGGCCTGGAACAGCGGCCACCTGCACGCCAAAGATCTGGTGCAGCCTTACGTCGAAGGGCTGGTGGAGGTGGTCGACATGCCGGCCATCCAACGCGCCGGCCTGAAGCTGGGCGTGGATCCGCTCGGCGGTTCCGGCATCGCCTATTGGCAGCGGGTGGCGGAACACTACAAGCTGGATCTGACGCTGGTGAACGATTCCATCGATCAGACGTTCCGCTTTATGCACCTGGATCACGACGGCATCATCCGCATGGACTGCTCGTCGGAGTCGGCGATGGCCGGCCTGCTGGCGCTGCGCGACAAATTCGATTTGGCGTTCGCCAACGATCCGGATTACGACCGCCACGGCATCGTCACGCCGAAGGGTCTGATGAACCCGAACCACTATCTGGCGGTAGCCATCAACTACCTGTTCCAGCATCGCCCGCAGTGGGGCGCCGATGTTGCGGTAGGTAAAACGCTGGTGTCCAGCGCGATGATCGATCGCGTGGTGGCCGATCTGGGCCGCAAGCTGGTGGAAGTGCCGGTCGGCTTCAAGTGGTTCGTGGACGGTCTGTTCGACGGCAGCCTGGGCTTTGGCGGCGAAGAGAGCGCCGGGGCCTCGTTCCTGCGCTTCAACGGCCAGCCGTGGTCGACCGACAAAGACGGCATCATCATGTGCCTGCTGGCGGCTGAAATCACCGCGGTAACCGGTGAGAACCCGCAGCATCACTATGACGATCTGGCCAAGCGTTTCGGCGCGCCAAGCTACAACCGCATCCAGGCGCCGGCAACCCATGCGCAGAAAGCGGCGCTGTCCAAGCTGTCGCCGGAGATGGTCAAGGCCAGTACGCTGGGCGGGGACCCGATCATCGCACGTCTGACCGCAGCGCCGGGCAACGGCGCGTCGATCGGCGGCCTGAAAGTGATGACCGACAACGGTTGGTTCGCGGCTCGTCCTTCCGGCACCGAAGAGGCTTACAAGATCTACTGCGAGAGCTTCCTCGGGGCGGAGCACCGCGAGAAGATTGAGCACGAAGCGGTCGAGATCGTCAGCGAAGTGCTGGCTTCCGCCAAGTAATCACTTTTCTTGATTGATAAAAAGCGCTGTTTTTACAGCGCTTTTTTTATGGGCGCTATTTAGATATATCTTTTTCACGGCACGCGCTTGCGCATTTAGATATATCGATCTAGATTAGCGCTATCGATGCTGTTTAGATATATCTAAACAACCTCGTATTGATGTTCCCTACTAAAGCGAGGTCTCACCTTATGTTTCATCGATTAGGTTTACACCGGCATCATCATCACCATGAATGCGAAGAGGGCCGTCGTCATCGCGGCGGGCGCCATCACTTCGGCGGCGAAGGCGAAGAGCACGGCCGGGGTGGGCGCGGCGGCCGGGGCGGGCGTCATCGTCTGTTCGAACACGGCGATCTGCGCCTGGTGCTGCTGGCGCTGGTGGCGCGCAAGCCCAGCCACGGGTACGAATTGATCAAGGCGATCGAGGAAGCGTCATCCGGCCTGTACGTGCCGAGCCCGGGGGTGATTTACCCCACGCTGACGCTGCTGGAAGAGCAGGACTTCCTCGAACCGCTCACCACCGGCAACGGCCGCAAAAGCTACCGCATCACCGCGGCGGGCGAGAGCGAGCTGCAAAAGCATCAACAGGTGGTTGAGGTCATTCTGGCGCGTCTGGCGGGCGCCGGCCGCGAGCGTCATCGGCACGGCAACCTGGCGGAAGGCATCTACGACGCCATGAACCGTCTGCGTAGCCTGCTGCGCGGCAACGTGATGCGCGCCGATCTCACGCCGCAGCAGGTGGAGCGCATCAACGCCGCGTTGCTGACCGCCGTGGCGGCGATCGAAAGCGAAATGCAGATTCAACCTTCGCAACAGGAGAATAACTGATGCCCGGCCACCGTTTTAACATTATCGTTGAAGCCCTGAGCGATCGCCAGGGCAATCCCGTCGAGAAAGCGCCGCTGAGTTTTGAAGTGAGCAACCACGACGATATTCTCGAGATCGTCGAACGCATTCGGGCGCGTGACGATCTGAACTTCGGCCCCGAGCAGAGCGCGGCCTTTGCCGTGGGGTTGAAGCTGTTCTCCGAAGTGATGATCGAAAACCGCAAACACCCGGTGTTCGCTCCGCTGCGCGAGGCGTTTAAGGAATTTATGGTCGGATTGAAGAAGGGCCCGGCGGCGTAAAGGCGCGGCAAACCGCGCCCACCGGGGTTAAGGCATGAAGCGATAGCCGACGCCGGTTTCGGTCAGCAGGTGTTTGGGCCGGGCCGGATCGGCTTCAAGCTTCTGCCGCAAATGGCCCATGTAGATGCGCAGATAGTGGCTGTGCTCCACGTAGTTCGGCCCCCAGACGTGGCTCAACAGCTGGCGTTGGGTGATCACCTTGCCGGCGTTGGCCAGCAGCTCCGCCAACAGGCGAAACTCGATCGGCGTCAGATGCAGATCTTCGTCGTTGCGCAGCACCCGGCGATTCACCAGATCGACGGTAATCGCCGAAAAGCTCACCAGCGGGCTTTCCTGTTGGTTAGCTGAGTGGCGGCGCAGCGCGACCCGCACCCGCGCCAGCAGCTCACCGATGCCGAACGGCTTGCTGAGGTAGTCGTCGGCGCCGGCGTCCAGCGCGGCGATCTTGTCCTCTTCGGCGTTGCGCGCCGACAGCACGATCACCGGAATGGCGCTCCACTGCCGCAGATCGCGGATGTAGCTCAGCCCGTCGCCATCCGGCAACCCCAAATCCAGGATGATCAGATCCGGTTTGCGCGTGCCGGCCTCAATCAGCCCCCGCTGCAGCGTTTCACTTTCAAACACCCGCAGGCCTTCGCTCTCCAGCGCGGTGCGCACGAAGCGGCGGATCTCTTTTTCATCTTCAACAATCAGAATGTTGGTTGGCGTTATGCTCACGTTTCCCCTGCGTTGATTACAGATCGAAGGCGTCGCCGTCGATCTCGGGCGGTTTTTCCAGCGGCAGCACGAAGCGGAAGCTGGCGCCGCCGTTGGCGCCGTTTTCCGCCCAGATGCGGCCGTCATGCACTTCAATAATGGCACGACAAATCGCTAACCCCAAGCCGACGCCGGGGATCGCCGACTCTTTATTGCCGCGTGAAAACTTGTCGAAAATCAGCTGCAGCTGATCGGCGGGGATGCCGGGGCCGTTATCCCAGACCTCGACTTCCAGCCACTCGGGCAGCGTGCGGGCGCGAATGCCGATGGTGGCCTCGGCGCCGGCGTATTTATTGGCGTTTTCCAACAGGTTGGTGAACACCCGTTCCAGCAGGCTGCCGTCGCAGTTGACCAGGATCTGTTCCGGCGGCAGCTCGACCTCGATTGGATGCTGGCTGAGCAGCGGCTCCAGCATATGCAGCGAAGCGCCGACGATCTCTTCCAGCGACTGCCACTCTTTACGCAGACTGAAACCGCCAGACTGGATGCGCGCCATATCCAGCAGGTTGTTCACCAGCCGGGTGGTGCTCAGCACCTGCTGGCGGATCTGGCTGGCCTGGGTGGCGTGATTGGAACCTTCGGCCGCCAGGTCCAGCGTGAGAATTTCCGCCTGGCCGAACAACACGGTCAGCGGGGTGCGCAGATCGTGCGACAGCGCCGCCAGCAGCGAGTTGCGCAGCTGTTCGCGTTCGGCGTCCAGCTTGGCTTCTTCGGCGCTGCGCGCCAGGTGCAGCCGTTCCAGCGCGCTGGCGATCAGCACTGCGAAGGTTTGCAGCAGCCGCTGTTGTTCCGGCACCATCAGCTGGCGCAGGTTGTTGGGTTCGATCGCCAACAGGCCGAAGGTCTGTTTGGGGGTATTGAGCGGCAGCAGTTGGTAAGGCACGCCGGGCAGGGTGTCGGTGCCGGCGCCGGCCGGCAAGCCTTTATCGAAACTCCAGCGCGCGATGGCTTCGTCTACCGACAGCAGCCCGCCTTCCTCGCCGATCATTTGCTGCAGCCGGCCGTCTTCCTGCGGCAGCAGCAGCACGGTTTTCGCCTGGAAGCTGCTGGAGAGGAAATGACGGCTGGTGTTGGCGATGTCGGCCACGGTCAGCGCGCGGCTCAGCCCGCGTGACATTTCGTACAGATGGCGCGCCCGCTGCTCGCGATAGCGCGCCACCCGGGCCTGATAACGCACCCCGGCGGTCAGGTTGCCGATGATGATGCCGACGGCGAGCATCACGCCGAAGGTCAGCAGATACTGCATATCGCTGACGGCGAACGACCATTCGGGCTGAACGAAGAACAGATCGAAACTGGCGACGTTGATCACCGCCGCCAGCACCGATGGCCAGCGGCCGAAGAACAGCGCGACGATCGCCACGCCGAGCAGGTAGACCATCACCAGGTTGGCCTGATCGAAGCCCGGCAGCAGCCACTGCGAGAGCAGGGTGATCTGCGCGCACAGCGCCACCGCCACCGCGCAGCCGCGCAGCTGCATGCGCCATTTCTCATTGAAGCTGCGGCCGTCGTGCTCCTTGCCCGGCGGCGGCTGTGCGGCGTCGCTGTCCAGCGCGACGATCACCAGATCGAGATCCGGGCCCAGCCGGCCGAGGCGATCGGCGAAACTGCCGCGCAGCTTCCAGCGCTGCTCGCTGCGGCGGCCGATGATGATTTTGCCGAGGTTATGCTCGCGGGCGTAGCGCAGCACTGCGCGCTCTTCGGACGGATCGGCCAGGGTGGCGGTTTCGGCGCCCAGCTCCTGCGCCAGCCGCAGCGCGCGCAGAATGGCGCGGCGCTGGTTTTCCGGCAGCCGGTGCAGCTTGGGGGTTTCCACGTAGACCGCATGCCAGTGGCAGCCGAGCCGCGCCGCCAGCCGGGCGGCGATGCGCACCAGCTTTTCGTTGCCGCTGTTGTGGCCGACGCATAGCAGAATGCTGTCGCGGGTGTGCCACACTTTCTCGCGTCCCTGGGTGTCGCGAAACTCGCGCATCTGGTCATCGACCCGATCGGCGGTGCGGCGCAGCGCCAACTCGCGCAGGGCGATCAGGTTGCCTTTACGGAAAAAATGCTCGATGGCGCGCTCGGCCTGACCGGGAATATACACTTTGCCTTCGTGCAGCCGTCGGCGCAGATCGTCCGGCGGCAGATCGACCAGCACCACTTCGCTGGCCTCGTCAAACACGTGGTCGGGCACCGTTTCGCGCACCCGCACGCCGGTCACGCCGCCCACCACGTCGTTCAGACTTTCCAAATGTTGTACGTTGACGGTAGTCAGCACGTCGATGCCGGCGTCCAGCAGCTCTTCCACATCCTGCCAGCGTTTGGGGTGGCGCGAACCGTGGGCGTTGCTGTGCGCCAGTTCGTCCATCAGGATCAGCGCCGGATGGCGCGCCAACGCGGCGTCGAGGTCGAATTCCTGCACCAGTCGCCCGCGATGCTGGATGCGCTTTTGCGGCAACAGCGCCAGGCCGTCGAGCAGGGCGGCGGTCTCGCTGCGGCCGTGGGTTTCCACCACGCCGACCAGCACGTCCAGCCCCTGGGCGCGCAAACGCTGGGCCTCCTGCAGCATGGCGTAGGTTTTGCCCACGCCGGCGCAGGCGCCGAAGAATACCTTCAACCGGCCGCGCGGTTTTTCATTGGCCAGCGCCAGCAGGCTATCGGGATCGGGACGCTGCTGTTCTTCTTCGACCATGACAATTCCTTGTGTTACCAAGCAAAAAGGGGTTCGGCATGCCGAACCCTATCACTATGCTGAATACGGCGCGTTACTTCAACGCATCCAGCGCCAGGTTCAGCTTCAACACGTTGACCACCGATTCGCCCATGAAGTTGGGCGTGGCCCGATCGGTGTTGTCTTCGATCAGTTTGGCGACCTGTTCCGGCGGCAGATGACGCGCCGCCGCGACCCGCGCCAGCTGATACCGCGCCGCAGCGGTCGAGATATGCGGATCCAGCCCGCTGCCGGAGGCGGTCAGCAGATCCACCGGGATCGGGCCGTTCATGGCTGGATTGGCCTGGCGCAGCTGCGCCGCGCGTTCGGCGATAGCCTTATCCAGCGCCGGGTTGGTGGCCGCCAGGTTGCTGCCGGCGGAGGCCAGTGGATTATAGGCTGAATCGCCGGTCGCCGACGGGCGGCCCCAGAAATAGTCGGCGCGCGTGAAGTTCTGGCCGATCAGCGCGGAGCCGACCGCTTTGTCGCCCTGGTATAGCAGCGAACCGTTGGCCGCGCCCGAAAACAGCAGCTGCGCCAGCCCGGTGGTCAGCAGCGGATAGGCGATGCCGGTGATCAGCGTCAGCAGGATCAACATCACCAGCGCAGGTCGTAAATACGTCATGTTCATTTCCCTCAATGGTTAACCGGCGACGTGCAGCGCGACCAGGATCAGGTCGATCAGTTTGATGCCGACGAACGGCACCAGCAGACCGCCGACCCCGTACAGCCACAGGTTGCGGCGCAGCAGAGCCGCGGCGCTCATCGGTTTGTAGCTCACCCCTTTCAGCGCCAGCGGGATCAGAAACACGATCACCAGGGCGTTGAAGATCACCGCCGACATGATGGCGGAGGCGGGGGAGTGCAGGTGCATCACGTTCAGCGCGTTCAGCTGCGGATAGGTGGCCGCGAACGCCGCCGGAATGATGGCGAAGTACTTGGCCACGTCGTTGGCGATGCTGAAGGTGGTCAGCGAACCGCGCGTCATCAGCATCTGTTTGCCGATATGCACCACTTCGATCAGCTTGGTCGGGTTGGAATCCAGATCGACCATGTTGCCCGCCTCTTTGGCGGCCTGGGTGCCGGAGTTCATCGCCACCGCCACATCGGCCTGCGCCAGCGCCGGGGCGTCGTTGGTGCCGTCGCCGGTCATCGCCACCAGACGGCCTTCCGCCTGATACTGGCGGATCAGCGCCAGTTTGGCTTCCGGCGTGGCTTCCGACAGGAAGTCGTCCACCCCGGCTTCGGCGGCGATCGCCGCCGCGGTCAGCGGGTTATCGCCGGTGATCATCACCGTTTTGATGCCCATCTTGCGCAGCTCATTGAAGCGCTCTTTGATGCCGCCCTTGACGATATCCTTCAACGCCACCACGCCCAGCACCCGGGCGCCTTCCGCCACCACCAGCGGCGTGCCGCCGGTGCGCGCCACGCTTTCCACCAGATCGTCCACCGCCCGCGGGAAGTGCCCCTGATTGGTTTCGACGTGACGGCGAATGGCGTCCACCGCGCCTTTGCGGATCATGCGCTCCTGCACGTTGACGCCGCTCATGCGAGTCTGGGCGGAGAAGGGCACGAAGGTGGCGTTCAGCGCCTGCAGATCGCGCTCGCGCAGGTTAAAGCGCTGTTTGGCCAGCACCACGATGCTGCGGCCTTCCGGCGTTTCGTCCGCCAGCGAAGCCAGCTGCGCGGCGTTCGCCAGCTCTTGTTCTTTCACGCCCGGCGCCGGCAGGAACTCCGAAGCCTGACGGTTGCCCAGCGTAATGGTGCCGGTTTTATCCAGCAGCAGCACGTCCACGTCGCCGGCGGCTTCCACCGCGCGGCCGCTGGTGGCGATCACGTTGGCGCCGAGCATGCGGCTCATCCCGGCCACGCCGATGGCGGACAGCAGGCCGCCGATGGTGGTGGGGATCAGGCAAACCAGCAGCGCGACCAGTACGGTGATGGTGACCACGCTGCCGCTGCCGGCCGCCTCGACGCTGTATTGCGAGAACGGGAACAGGGTGGCGGTGGCCAACACGAACACGATGGTCAGCGCCACCAGCAGGATGGTCAGCGCGATTTCGTTCGGCGTTTTGCGGCGTTTGGCGCCTTCCACCATGGCGATCATGCGATCGAGGAAGGTTTCCCCTGGGTTGACGCTGCACTGCACCACCAGCCAGTCGGACAGCACGCGGGTGCCGCCGGTGACCGAGGAGAAGTCCCCGCCGGATTCGCGGATCACCGGGGCGGATTCCCCGGTGATGGCGCTTTCATCCACCGAGGCGCCGCCCTCCAGCACTTCGCCGTCGCACGGAATGGTGTCGCCGGCTTCCACCAGCACGATATCGCCTTTGCGCAGGTTCTCGGCGGCCACTTTCTCCGTGGCGCCGTCGCGGCGCGGGCCGGCCAATTTTTTCGCCCAGCTGGTTTTCTTGGTGCCTTTCAGGCTTTCCGCCTGGGCCTTGCTGCGGCCTTCGGCCAGCGCCTCGGCGAAGTTGGCGAACAGCACGGTGAACCACAACCACAGGGAGACGCTGCCGGTAAAGGCGGCGGCGCCGTCGGTTTGGCCGGCGAGGATCGCCAGCCAGATGGCGGTGGTCAGCAGGCTGCCGATATACACCACGAACATCACCGGGTTGCGCCATTGAACGCGAGGGTCCAGTTTTTTCACCGCATCGATCAGCGCGGTGCGCACCAGAGCCGGTTCAAACAGCGCGCGTTGTTTGCGAGTCATCTCTTATTCTCTCTCTGTGACGTCTGTTAGTTTGCCAACCAAAGTTGCAAATGCTCGGCCACCGGGCCCAGCGCCAGCGCCGGCACGAAGGTCAGCGCGCCCACCAGCAGCACGGTGCCGATCAGCAGGCCGATAAACAGCGGCCCATAGGTCGGCAGGGTGCCGTTGCCCGCTGGCTGGCGTGGCTTGGCGCTCAGCGAACCGGCGATCGCCAGCACCGGCAGGATCACCCCGAAGCGGCCGACGAACATGGCGAAGGCCAGCAGCAGGTTGTAGAACGGCGTATTGACGCTCAAGCCGGCGAAGGCGCTGCCGTTGTTGTTGGCGGCGGAGGACAGGGCATACAGCACTTCGCTGAAGCCGTGGGCGCCCGGATTGAGGATGCCGGCGCGGCCCGCGTCGGTGCCGATGGCCAGCGCGCTGCCCAGCAACACCAGCGTCGGCGTGACCAGGATCGCCAGCGCGGTCATCTTCATGTCGTAAACGTCGATTTTTTTGCCCAGGTATTCCGGGGTGCGGCCGATCATCAGGCCGGCGATAAACACCGTCAGCAGCACGAACAGCAGCATGCCGTACAGGCCGGAGCCGACGCCGCCGAACACCACTTCACCGATCTGCATCAGCCACATCGGCACCATGCCGCCCAGCGCGGTAAAGGAGTCGTGCATGGCGTTGACCGCCCCGCAGGACGCGGCGGTGGTCACCACCGAGAACAGGCTGGTGGCGAGAATGCCGAAGCGCGACTCTTTGCCTTCCATATTGATGTTGCTGTCGGCGCCCAGCGCGCTCAGGTGCGGGTTGCCCGCCAGCTCGGCGTACATCACCACCACCACCGCCACCACGAAGATCAGCGCCATCGCCCAGATCAGCGCGTGGCCCTGACGGTTTTCACCGGCCAGTTGTCCGAAAGAGAAGCACAGCGCGCAAGGGATCAGGAAGATGGCCAGCATCTGCACGAAGTTGGTCAACACGGTCGGGTTTTCGAACGGGTGCGCCGAGTTGGCGCCGAAGAACCCCCCGCCGTTGGTGCCGAGCATCTTGATCGCTTCCTGCGAGGCGACCGGCCCCATCGGCAGCGTCTGCTGCGCGCCTTCGAGCGTGGTGACGTGCAGGTAAGGCAGGAAGTTTTGCAGCGTGCCCTGGCTGACGAAGAACAGGGCGATCAGCAGCGCGATCGGCAGCAGCACATACAGCGTGATGCGGAACAGATCGGCCCAGGCGTTGCCGACGGTCTTGCCGGCGCGGCGGGTAAAGGCGCGGATCAGCGCAAAGGCCACGGCGATGCCGGTGGAGGCGGAAACGAAGTTCTGCACCGCCAGCCCGGCCATCTGGCTGAAATAGCTGAGGGCGCTTTCACCGCTGTAGGCTTGCCAGTTGGTGTTGGTGACGAAGCTGACGGCGGTGTTGAGCGCCAGATCCCAGGAGAGGCCAGGGAAGCCTTGCGGGTTGAGCGGCAGCGAGCCCTGCGCCATCAGCAGGGCGAACAGCAGCGCCAGGCCGAGCAGGTTAAACGCCAGGATCGCCAGCGCGTACTGCCACCAATTCATCTCGGTGGGGCGGATGCCGCAGGCGCGCCAGACGCCGGCTTCCACTGAGCGCAGCGCAGGCAGCGGCTCACCTTCGATCAGGCGCGCCATAAAACCGCCCAGCGGCCGGGCCAGCAGCAGAAGCACCAGCAGAAAACTGGCGATCAGTAAAAAGGCTGAAGCCGCCATCAGAAATCCTCCGCGTTAAACAGGGCGTAGACCAGATAGGCCAACAGCAGCAGAACCAACAGCGCACCACCAATAACGCTGAAACTCACGGGACACCTCCAGAGGTGTTGTTTTTGATAGAGGCAGTGTAGGGAGCGGGGTAGAAAGAAGATGAAAAAATCGCGCAGGCGGGTGTAAAAAAAGTATAAAAATGGCTGAAATTTCAGCAAAAATTGAGCATTTCAACCAGCAGGTTGGCGGCGAGATTGCGCCTGATGAGTGAATAAGCAAGGGCAGCGGCGTGGAAGCAGGAACCGGATAATAACCACAACGTAACCAATGTTAAGTTAAAAATTAACTTGGTTGTAACAAAATTACGAATCGCCGCGGTGATTAGCGATTTTTTGTGCGATTTAGTGGTCGGATGAGTAGTAAACTTTCATCAAGTGCGCTAAAATTTTGTCCAGTTACCAAATTACCGATTGTTCATTTGATACGCCCACGCCGTTTTCCCTGACAAATCAACGGCAGGCGTTTTTAAGGAGGTTCGCATGTCTACGACCTATCACGCTTATTCACTGCATCGGATTCTCCTGCGCCGCAGCGCAGTGGTGATCGCGGGCATTTTGGCCCTGCCGGTGATGCTGTTCCGCAGCGATCGCGGGCGTTTTTACAGCTACCTGCACCGCGTCTGGTCAAAAACCAGCGATAAGCCGGTCTGGCTGCAGCAGGCGGAACTGGCGTCCTGCGACTTCTACTGAGTCACTGCCGACTCACGAACAACCCTCGCCCTGCGGCGGGGGTTTTTTTATGCCCCAAGCCCGCTGCCGTCAAGCGCAAGGTCGTATTTGGCAAGCCATTCTTCTACACTTTCCTCATCGACCAACACCACGAGAGAACGGTATGAGTGACAAGATCCCTATCGGCATCAGCGCCTGTTTACTGGGCGACGCGGTGCGTTTCGACGGTGGCCACAAGCGGCTGGCCTTCGCGGTGGAACAGTTGGCGCCCTATGTGCGCTTTGAGCCCGTATGCCCGGAAATGGCGATCGGCCTGCCCACGCCGCGCCCGGCGCTGCGCCTGGTGAAACAGGCGCAGCCGTGGCCGGCGATGCGCTACAGCAACGACGCCGGCGTGGATCTGACCGAGGAGATGCGCAGTTTCTCCGCGCAGCGCGTGGCTGCGTTGCAACACCTGTGCGGCTATATCGTCTGCGCCAAGTCGCCGAGCTGCGGCCTGGAGCGGGTGCGGGTCTACAGCGAGAACGGCAAGGACTCGCGTAAAAACGGCGTCGGGCTGTTTACCGCCGAGCTGCTGCGCCAGATGCCGTGGCTGCCGGTGGAAGAGGATGGGCGTTTGCAGGATGCGGCGCTGCGGGAAAACTTTATCGAGCGAGTGTACGCGCTGTATGAGTTGAACATGCTATGGCGTCAGGGGCTGACCCGCGGCGGGCTGATCGCGTTTCACAGCCGCTACAAGCTGTCGCTGCTGGCGCATTCGCAGCCGGCGTACCGCGAACTGGGGCGTTTCGTCGCCGACATTCATCGCTGGGACTCGCTGGAAGACTTCGCCGTGGAGTACCGCAGCCGCCTGATGGCGCTGTTGGCGCACAAGGCGACGCGCCGCAACCATACCAACGTGCTGATGCACGTGCAGGGTTACTTCCGCCGCCAGCTCAGCGCGGCGCAGCGCCAGGAGCTGGCGCACCTGATCGACCGCTACCGGCAGGGCATGCAGCCGCTGCTGGCGCCGATCGCCTTGCTTAAGCATTACATGGCGGAATACCCCGACAGTTATTTGGCGGAACAACGCTATTTCGAACCTTATCCGGAGGCGCTGCGTTTGCGTTACGGCCATTGATTGACAAGGGAATTTTATGACCACGCATCTGGTCTGGTTGCGTAACGATCTGCGTATCACCGACAACAAAGCGCTGCACGCTGCCTGCAGCGATCCCAAAGCCCGGGTGCTGGCGGTGTTTATCGCCACCCCGCAGCAGTGGCGGGAACATGAGATGGCGCCGCGGCAGGCGGCGCTGATCCACGCCAGCCTGCGGGCGGTACAGCAGGCGCTGGCGCAAAAGGGCATTGCGCTGCATTGCCATGCCGGCACGGACTTTGCCGCGTCGATCGACTGGCTGGCGGAGTATTGCCGGCGAGAGCAGGTGGACGCGCTATTTTACAACCGCCAGTACGAACTGAATGAACGGCGACGCGATGCGCGGCTGGAGCAGCAGTTGAATGGACGGGTAACGTGCCACGGTTTTGATGACAGCCTGCTGTTGCCGCCGGGCAGCGTGCTAACCGGCGGCGGCGAGATGTACAAGGTTTATACACCGTTTCGCAACGCCTTTATTCAGCGCCTGACTGAGTCCGACGTGAGCTGCCTGTCGGCGCCGAAGATCCGTGCCGATGGCGCGTTGCCTGCGCCTGAGGCGCCGGCGGCGTTCGATTACCCCGCGGCGGACATCGGGGATGACTATCCCGCCGGCGAGGAGGCCGCGCTGCAGCGGCTGCGCGCCTTTTGTCGTGAGCAGGTGCAAGATTACCTTCGGCAGCGCGATCTGCCCGCCATCGCCGGCACCAGCAGCCTGTCGCCCTATCTGGCGATCGGCGCGCTGTCGCCGCGCCAGTGTTTTAACCGCCTGCGCGCCGAATGCCCGCAGCTGCTGGAAGATCGCGAGAGCGGCGCTTTCGCCTGGCTGAACGAGCTGATTTGGCGCGAGTTCTATCGCCACCTGCTGGTGGCCTATCCCGAGCTGTGCCGCCATCGTCCCTTTATCGCCTGGACGGACAAGGTGCGCTGGAGCGCTGACGCGGCGAAGCTGCAGGCCTGGCAGCGGGGCGAAACCGGCTATCCGATCGTCGATGCCGCCATGCGCCAACTGAACGCTACCGGCTGGATGCACAACCGGCTGCGCATGATCAGCGCCAGTTTTCTGGTGAAGGATCTGCTGATCGACTGGCGCGCCGGGGAGCGCTATTTCATGTCGCAACTGCTGGACGGGGATCTGGCGGCCAATAACGGCGGCTGGCAGTGGGCGGCCTCCACCGGCACCGACGCCGCGCCGTATTTCCGCATCTTTAACCCGACCACCCAGGGTGAACGTTTTGATCCACAAGGCACTTTCATCCGTAAATGGTTGCCGGAACTGGCGGATGTGCCCGACAATGACATCCATTACCCCCACCGCTGGGCGGAAAAGCAGCGCCGTACGCTGAACTACCCGCTGCCGATCGTCGATCACAAACAAGCCCGCGTGGAGACGTTGGCGGCGTTCGAGGCGGCGAAACGGGGAGAGTCTTGAGGCAACTGCAAGGAGCGACGTAATGATGAAAAAGGTGCTGGCCCTGTGCCTGAGCGGCTATTCCGCGCTGGCGATCGCCGGCTTTGACGTGGTGGCGCTGGGCGTCGACGGCGGCGTCAGCGACGGCAACCTGACCTCTTATCTGATCCGCAGCGATAATCAGCCGCAGTATGTGGCGCTGGACGCCGGCTCGCTGCTGCCGGGCATCGCCAAAGGGCTGGAGAAGGGCAGTTTCCCGCAGGTGACCCCCGAGCTGGCTGCGCCTTACACGCCGCAGGGCTATGTGTTCCGGCAGTTGATCGGCGGCTATTTCATCAGCCACGGCCATCTGGACCACGTGGCGGGGCTGATCGTCGGCTCGCCAGAGGATAATAAAAAAACCGTTTACGCCCAGGCGGACACCGTGCTGACCCTGCGCAACCATTACTTCAACTGGAAGGCCTGGCCGAACTTTACCGACGCCGGCAACGGCTCGCGGCTGGGCACCTACCGGCTGCAAACGGTGCGGCCGCAGCAGCGCTTTACCCTCGGCCTGACCGGGTTGACCGGCGTGATGTACCCGCTCAGCCACGATCGCTACCCGTCGTCAATGCTGCTGATTTCCAACGGCAACGAGTTCTTCGCCTACTTCGGCGATACCGGGCCGGACAAGGTGGAGCAGTCGCGCGATCTCGATGCCGTGTGGCGCGTGCTGGGGCCGCTTGTCGAGCAGAAAAAGCTCAAGGGCATGATTATCGAAACCTCTTACCCTAACGGGGTGGAGGACAAACATCTGTACGGCCATCTGACGCCGGCCTGGCTGCTGAAGGAGCTGAAGAACCTGACGCAGTACAGCGGCGGCGAAGGCTCGCTGAACGGTCTGCCGGTGGTGATCAGCCACATCAAACCGAGCCTGAAGCAGGGCGAAGACGCGCGCGCCGCCATTGCGCAGCAGCTGGCGCAGGGCAACGATCTGGGGGTGAAATTCATCCTGATGGCGCAGGGCGACCGGCAGACATTTTGACTATGAAGAGAGAAGAGAATGCGTAACCTCGATCTGGAACAACTGATCAACACGGAACTGAACGCCGCGGCGTTTCAGGACTATGCCCCCAATGGATTGCAGGTGGAAGGGCGCCCGCACGTGCAGCGCATCGTGACCGGCGTCACCGCCTGTCAGGCGCTGTTGGACGCCGCGGTGGCGCATCAGGCCGACGCGATCATCGTGCATCACGGCTATTTCTGGAAAAACGAGGCGCCGGCGGTGCGCGGCATGAAGCGCAACCGTCTGAAAACGCTGTTGACCCACGACATCAATCTGTACGGCTACCACTTGCCGCTGGACGCGCATCCGGTGCTGGGCAACAACGCGCAGCTGGCGCAGGCGCTGGGCATTCGGGTGATTGGCGACGTCGAGCCGCTGGTGCCGCACGGGGAATTCGAACAGCCGCTGACCGGCGAAGCGCTGCAACAGCGCATCGAAAGCCGGCTGGGGCGCGCGGTGCTGCACTGCGGCGATAACGCGCCTGAGCATATTCGCCGAGTGGCCTGGTGCACCGGCGGCGGCCAGGGCTTTATTGACAGCGCGGCGCGCTTCGGCGTCGATGCTTTCATCAGCGGTGAAGTGTCTGAGCAGACCATTCACAGTGCGCGCGAAATGGGCGTGCATTTCTTTGCCGCCGGCCACCACGCGACCGAGCGCGGCGGCGTGAAAGCGCTGGGGGAATGGCTGGCTCAGCACCACGGTTTTGATGTGACCTTTATCGATATCCCGAATCCCGCCTGATTTTTTTCTGCGTCGGATCCAGCCCGGCCTGCGCGCCGGCTGAATCCTTTTATCGCGCTATTTCCTTATTTTCCTTATGGTTGCGTTCTATTGACAGCCGGGGCTGCGTCACGCATAACTGGTGTGTTTTTCAGCGCGATAATAATAAGGAGAATAAGGGTGCAACAAGCGCGTTATTACCTTTTAGGTGAAAGAGCGGTAGTGCTTGAACTGTCACCGCCGGTGACGTTGCCGAGCCAGCAGCGCATCTGGGCGCTGGCGGAAAAGCTGAATCATCATCCTGACGTGCGGGAAGTGGTGCCGGGAATGAACAACCTGACGCTGCTGTTGCATACGCCGCAGGCCGACGCCGAAGCGATGCTCGCGTTACTGCAGCAGGGGTGGGAAAGCAAAGAGCGCCTGACGCCGGAGTCGCGTCAGGTGGAGATCCCGGTTGTCTACGGCGGGGAACAGGGCCCTGATCTGGATGAGGTGGCGCGCCATACCGGCATGACGCCGCGACAGGTGGTGGAATGCCATGCGGCGGCGGCTTACGTGGTCTATTTTCTCGGCTTTCAGCCGGGCTTCTCCTATTTGGGCGGCATGCCGGAAAAACTGGCGACGCCGCGCCGCGCCGAACCGCGTCTGGCGGTGGCGGCCGGCTCCGTCGGTATCGGCGGCGGCCAGACCGGCATCTATCCGCTGGCGACGCCCGGCGGCTGGCAGCTGATCGGCCGCACGCCGCTGGCGTTGTTCAATCCCCATGAAATGCCGCCGACGCTGCTGCGCCCGGGCGATAGCGTACGCTTTGTGCCGCAGAAGGAGGGCGTATGCTGATTATTCTGCGCGCCGGCATCTATACCACGGTGCAGGATTTGGGCCGTGAAGGATTTCGCCGTCTGGGCATCAGTACCGGCGGCGCGTTGGATCAACCGGCGCTGAAGATCGCCAACCTGCTGGTGGGCAACGCGCCGGAGGCCGCCGGGCTGGAGATCACGCTCGGCCAGTTCAGCGCCGAGTTTACCCGTCCCGGCTGGATCGCCCTGACCGGCGCCGGCTGCGACGCGCAGCTGGACGGTAAGCCGCTGTGGACCGGCTGGCGCTACCCGGTGAAAAAGGGGCAGCGGCTGGTGCTGGGCACGCCGAAGCGCGGCATGCGCAGTTATCTCGCGATCGCCGGCGGTATCGCCGTGCCGGAAATGCTGGGCTCGCGCAGCACCGACATGAAAGCCGCTTTTGGCGGGTGCGAGGGGCGTAATCTGAAGGACGGCGATCGGTTGCCGCTGGGCAAATCCACCGCGCTGCCGCAAACCCGCTGTGGCGTGAAGCAGTTGCTGTTCACCAATCGCATCCGTGCGTTGCCGGGGCCGGAGTACGCCGAATTCAGCGAAGAGGCGCAAGATGCGTTTTGGCGCGCCGCCTGGCAGCTCAGCCCGCAGAGCAACCGCATGGGCTACCGTCTGCACGGCGGCACGCCGCTGGCACGCACCACCGACAGAGAGATGCTGTCGCACGGCCTGATGCCCGGCGTGGTGCAGGTGCCGCACAACGGCCAGCCGATCGTGCTGATGGCCGATGCGCAAACCACCGGCGGTTACCCGCGTATCGCCTGCGTGATCGAAGCCGATCTTTACCATTTGGCGCAGATCCGTCTCGGCGAACCGATCCATTTCGTTCTCTGTTCACTGGCCGAGGCGCAGCGCGCCAAGGCCGAGCAGGATCTTTTCCTTCGACAGATTGCCTGGGGGTTACATGATCGTTGATTTGAACGCCGATCTCGGCGAAGGCTGCGCCAACGACCAAGCGCTGTTGCAATTGGTGAGCTCGGCCAACATCGCCTGCGGCTTCCACGCCGGCGA
Organism: Serratia sp. CY52157; assembly: GCF_052168495.1. Taxonomy (NCBI): domain Bacteria; kingdom Pseudomonadati; phylum Pseudomonadota; class Gammaproteobacteria; order Enterobacterales; family Yersiniaceae; genus Serratia; species Serratia sp. CY52157. Next base: position 394,253 of record NZ_JBJNMO010000002.1, read on the forward strand.
TGCGCAGACCATGCGTCAGTCGGTGCGCTGGGCATTGCAGTACGGCGTGGCGATCGGCGCCCACCCGAGTTTTCCCGATCGGGAGAATTTCGGCCGCACTCGCATGCAGCTGCCGCCGGAAACGGTGTACGCGCAGGTGGTGTATCAGCTCGGGGCGCTGGCGGCCATCGCCCGCGCCGAGGGCGGGGTGATGGTGCACGTTAAGCCGCACGGCATGCTGTACAACCAGGCGGCGGTTGAGCCGGCGCTGGCGGAAGCCATCGCCCGGGCGGTGCAGGCGGTCGATCCGGCGCTGCGGCTGGTGGGGCTGGCCGGCAGCGAGCTGATCCGCGCCGGGCAACGGCTCGGTCTGACCACCCGGCAGGAGGTGTTCGCCGATCGCGGTTATCAGGCCGACGGCACGCTGGTGCCGCGCGGTTTGCCGGGGGCATTGATCGAGGATGATGAACAAGCGCTGGCGCAAACCCTGGAGATGGTGCGCCATCACCGGGTGCGCAGCGTCGATGGCGTTTGGACCGCCGTACAGGCGGAGACCGTCTGCCTGCACGGGGACGGCGAGCATGCGCTGGCGTATGCGCGCAAGCTGCGGGACAGTTTTGTTCAACAGGGCATCCGCGTCAGCGCAGAGCAGTAAAGCAAGACACAACATCACAAACAAAAAATTATTAGAAAATATCGAGGGAAGACTATGGAACAGGCCGTGAATCTCTGGCCACTGATCGGCATCGCCGCGATCGTGGTCGGGTTTGTATTGCGTTTCAATCCGGTGCTGGTGGTGATCGCCGCCGGCATCATCACCGGTCTGGCGGCGCTGATGCCGCTGGACGTCATTCTGGAAAAGCTCGGCGAGGGTTTTCTCAATACCCGAAACCTGCCGCTGATCCTGCTGCTGCCGCTGGCGGTGATCGGCCTGCTGGAACGTCACGGGCTGAAAGAGCGGGCGCAGGCGTGGATCGCCAAGATCAAAAGCGCCACCGCCGGCCGTTTGCTGATCGTGTACCTGTTCGTGCGCGAGATCACCGCGGCGATGGGGCTGACCAGCCTGGGCGGGCATCCGCAGATGGTGCGGCCGCTGCTGGCGCCGATGGCGGAAGGGGCGACGGAAAACCGTTACGGCGAGCTGCCGGAGCGCACCCGCCACCGCCTGCGCGCCATGTCGGCCGCTACCGACAACGTCGGGCTGTTCTTCGGCGAGGATATCTTCGTGGCCTTCGGTGCGATCATCTTCATGCATAACTTTATGCTGGAGTCCGGCGGCATTCAGACCGAGCCGCTGCATATCGCGCTGTGGGGCATTCCGACCGCCATTTTCGCTTTCCTGATCCACGCGTTCCGGCTGTATCGGATGGATAAACAGCTGAGCGCCGAGCTGGCGCAGCTGAATCAGGCGGCGCTGCAGGCGAAGGGGGAAGCGCGATGAACTTCCAGCAACAATACCTTTACTGGCTGGCCGGCGCGGTGCTGCTGATTGTGGCGGTGATGTCCTTGCGCGATCGCGCCAACCCGCGCCGCATCACCACCGGGCTGTTTTGGGGGCTGTACGGCCTGGTATTCCTGGTCGGCGACTGGACTTATCGCCTGCTGGGCGATGTACTGGGCGAGGGCAGCAACGAAAAACGCATGCTGCATATCATCGTTGGCGCGGTGGTGGTGGTGATGGCCCTGATTGCCGGCTTCGGCGGCGTGCGCCTCGGCAGCTATCACCAGCGGACGCCGCAGGAGCGCGAGGCGAGCGCCAAGCGCCTGGGCAACAAGCTGTTCATTCCCGCGCTGGCGATCCCGGTGGTGACGGTGGTCGGCGTGCTGCTGTTCAACAACGTGCCGGCGTTGCAAAACGCGGTATTCGGCAGCGGTAACCACGCGACGCTGATCACCCTGTTCTCGATGACCGTCGGCTGCCTGATCGGGTTGGCGATCGCGGTGACAATGACCCATGAGAAGGCGCTGCAGCCGATACAGGAAGCGCGGCGCCTGCTGGATTCGATCGGCTGGGCGTTCATTCTGCCGCAGATCCTCGCCACGCTGGGGCTGCTGTTTACCGTCGCCGGCGTCGGCACTGCGATCTCGCATTTGACCCAGGAATATCTGGCGGTCGATAACCGTTTTATCGCCGTGGCGGTCTACGCTATCGGTATGGCGGTGCTGACCATGGTGATGGGCAACGCCTTCGCCGCTTTCCCGATCGTTACCGCCGGCATCGGCATTCCGATCCTGGTGTTGCAGCACGGCGGCAACCCGGCGGTGATGGCGGCGATCGGCATGTTCTCCGGCTATTGCGGCACCCTGATGACGCCGATGGCGGCGAACTTCAACATTGTGCCGGCGGCGCTGCTGGAGTTGCCGGACAAGAATGCGGTGATCAAGGCGCAGGTGCCGACCGGCGTGCTGCTGCTGTTGGTTAACGTGTTCCTGCTGTATTTCCTGATGTTCCTGTAGGAGTAAGGATGCAAAAAGTATTGATTACCGGCTTCGAGCCGTTTGGCGGCGAGCGCCTCAATCCCTCCTGGGAAGTGGTGAAGCAGCTCAACGATATGGAACTGGTGGGCACGCGTATCGTGGCGCGCCAGTTGCCGTGCGTGTTCGGCGCCGCGCTGGAGGCGCTCAATGCGGCGATCGACGAGGTGCAGCCGGTGATGGTGCTGGCTATCGGCCAGGCCGGCGGCCGCACCGATATCACGATTGAACGGGTGGCGATCAACGTCGACGATGCGCGTATTCCCGACAATCAGGGGCAGCAGCCGGTGGATGAGCCGATCGTCGCCGGCGGTCCGGCTGCCTATTTCAGCACTTTGCCGATCAAAGCGATGGTGAGTTCGATGCGCGAGGCCGGCATTCCGGCCGCCGTTTCGCAGACTGCCGGCACCTACGTGTGCAACCATGTGATGTATGGGCTGCTGCACCGTTTGAGCGGCCAACGCGAGGTGAAGGGCGGTTTTATCCATATCCCGTATCTGCCTGAGCAGGCGGCGGCGCACCCCGGCGCGCCGAGCATGGCGGCTTCGACGGTGCTGTTTGCGCTGGAGCTGGCCGTTTCCATCGCTTTGCAGGTGGAACACGATCTGAAAGTGGTGGGCGGCGCGACGCATTAATCAAGATAATCCCCGGCGCATCGGGCTGCGCCGGGTCTACGCAAGGAGTGGTCTATGCCGGAAGGACCGGAGATCCGCCGGGCTGCGGACAAACTGGCGGCGGCGGTGATCGATCAGCCGCTGACCGCCGTCGATTTCGCTTTTCCCCAGTTGAAGCACTACCGCCAGCGTTTGCTCGGCGAGCGCATCGTCGCCATCGAGCCGCGCGGCAAGGCGCTGTTGACCCACTTTTCCAATGGGCTGACGATGTACAGCCATAACCAGCTGTACGGCGTATGGAAAGTGGCGGCGGCGGGAGAGACGCCGGAGACCAAGCGCGATCTGCGGGTGCGCCTGGAAACCGCTCGCAGCGCAATATTGCTCTACAGCGCTTCCGACATCACCGTCGGGCCGCGCGAGGAGATAGAACAGCACCCGTTCCTGCAACGCATCGGCCCCGACGTGCTGGACATGACGTTGACGGTGGCTGAGGTGCAGGAGCGTTTGCTGACGCCGCGTTTTCGCCGCAGGCAGCTGGGCGGCATGCTGCTCGACCAGGCGTTTCTCGCCGGATTGGGCAATTATCTGCGCGCCGAAATTCTGTGGCAGGCCGAACTGGCGCCGCAGCACAAACCGCAGGATCTGGCGCCGGAAGCGCTTTGGCGTCTGGCGGAGGCGCTGCTGGCGGTGCCGCGTCTTTCCTATCAGACGCGTGGGCAGGCGGATGAGAACCGCCATCACGGCGCGCTGTTTCGCTTCAAGGTGTTTCATCGCAGCGGCGAGCCCTGTGAACGCTGCGGCGCGATGATTATGCGCACCGACCTGTCGTCGCGGCCGTTTTATTGGTGCCCGGGCTGCCAGAAATAAGCAAAAAAAACGCCGCCCGAAGGGGCGGCGCTGTGCGGTTTCAGCCGGGGAAGCGGCTTACTTGGTTTTCAGCTGGGATTTGAAGTCACGCTCGGCATAGCCGGTGTACAGCTGACGCGGACGGGCAATTTTGATGCCTTCGTCGTGCATTTCGTTCCAGTGCGCGATCCAGCCGATGGTGCGCGCGATGGCGAAGATCACGGTGAACATGGAAGAAGGAATGCCCATCGCCTTCAGGATGATGCCGGAGTAGAAGTCGACGTTCGGGTACAGTTTCTTCTCGATGAAGTACGGGTCGTTCAGCGCGATGTGCTCCAGCTCCATCGCCACCTGCAGCAGGTTGTCGTCCTTCTTGTTCAGCTCTTTCAGCACTTCGTGACATGTCTCGCGCATCACGGTGGCGCGCGGATCGTAGTTCTTGTACACGCGGTGGCCGAAGCCCATCAGGCGGAAGGAGTCGTTCTTGTCCTTGGCGCGCTTGATGAATTCCGGAATGTGATCGACGGTCTTGATCTCTTCCAGCATTTTTAGCGCCGCTTCGTTGGCGCCGCCGTGCGCAGGCCCCCACAGGGAGGCGATGCCGGCCGCGATGCAGGCGAACGGGTTGGCGCCGGAAGAGCCGGCGGTGCGCACGGTCGAGGTAGAGGCGTTCTGCTCATGGTCGGCGTGCAGGATCAGGATGCGATCCATGGCGCGTTCCAATACCGGGTTCACCACGTACTCTTCGCACGGGGTGGCGAACATCATGTGCAGGAAGTTGCCGGCATAGGACAGATCGTTGCGCGGATAAACGAACGGCTGGCCCAGGGAGTATTTGTAGCACATCGCGGCCACGGTCGGCATTTTGGACAGCAGACGGAACGCGGTGATTTCACGGTGACGCTCGTTGTTGACGTCCAGCGCATCGTGGTAGAACGCCGCCAGCGCGCCGGTCACGCCGCACAGCACCGCCATCGGGTGCGAGTCGCGACGGAAGCCACGGAACAGATGGGTGATCTGGTCGTGGATCATGGTGTGACGGGTAACGGTCGTTTTGAAGGTCTCGAACTCTTCCGGCGTCGGGGTCTCGCCGTACAGCAGGATGTAGCACACTTCCAGGTAGGAAGATTCTTTCGCCAGCTGTTCGATAGGGAAGCCGCGGTGCAGCAGCACGCCTTTGTCGCCGTCGATGAAGGTAATCTTGGATTCGCAAGAAGCGGTGGAGGTAAAGCCGGGATCAAATGTGAAATAACCTTTGGAACCCAGAGCGCGGACATCGAGGACATCAGGGCCCAGTGTCGGTGTCAATACGCCCAGTTCGATCGGAGCTTCGCTGTCGTTAATGGTTAGCGTCGCTTTCTTATCAGTCATTTACTGTCTCCTTAGCGCCTTATTTTAAAAACCACTAACAACTGAAATACCTTAAATCTCTGCAGGTTGCCCGCAAAAAATGGTGCGGACGCTAACTCTGTGAGCGACTGCGCAACTGTGCGCGGGTAGGGTACAGAGTGCTGACCAGGCGAACGAGACGGGTGACCAGTTGTTAACGATTCAGAGTAATTCGTTATAGTCTGTTAATCTTACCTATGAGCTGTTCGAAGAGATGTGAACCTATCCCAATAAACTGTTTTTATTTGCTTTATTTGCTTTTTGACGCCGGCAAAATCGAGCGGGAAACAACGGCTATTGGGATAGGTTCGCCAAATACACTGTTGCATAACTCGAACCCGGGGGGAAGTGTATCTGCTGACCCGTAGCGCATCATAGGACCGTTTGTGCCCCTATATGTAATGGAAATGTTGATCTCTTGTCAAATCAGATAATTAATTTTGCACTAATTGTGAAATCCGTGATCTGAATCACTGTTCGGGGGAAATGTTATCAAAGCGGTTGTATGAGAATTGTAATCAGAATGTGATCCTCCTATACTGCCGCCAGGTCTCCGGATTACCCTGAAGTAGGAGCACCCAGCGTTATAAATGCGCGCCGTTTGAGCACAGAGGATGTTGATGTTTGAGCGCGTGACGTGTAAGGGTTTTAGGCTCTTAACGCTGTCTGATCCCCGCCCAGGCCCGGAGGAAGGAAAATAATAAGAGCTGTGTGGGCAAATACGTGAAAAAACAACGACCTGTCAACTTGGATCTGCAAACGATCCGGTTCCCCGTAACTGCGATAGCGTCTATCTTACACCGAGTCTCTGGCGTAATTACCTTCGTTGCCGTGGGTATCCTCCTCTGGCTGCTGGGCCTGTCACTCTCTTCCCAAGAGGGGTTCCTGCAGGCGGCCGCCATCATGAATAGCTTCATCGTCAAATTCATATTCTGGGGCATCCTCACGGCGCTGGCCTATCACATTTGCGGTGGCATCCGTCACTTGTTAATGGATTTTGGCTACATCGAAGAGAGTTTGGCCGCCGGCACCCGTTCCGCCCAGGTGGCGATCGGTCTGACCGTCGTGCTGTCAGTTCTGGCTGGAGTCCTCGTATGGTAAACAACGTTTCTGCATTAGGGCGCAACGGCGTGCACGATTGGCTGCTGCTGCGTGCTTCCGCTATCATCATCACCCTGTACGTCCTGTATATCCTGGGCTTTTTCGTCACGGCTCCGGAACTCACTTATGACATCTGGCGCGGTTTCTTCGCCACTTCCATTACGAAAGTGTTCACTCTGCTGACCTTGCTGTCGATTCTGGTTCACGCCTGGATCGGGCTGTGGCAGGTGCTGACGGACTATGTCAAGCCGCTGGCGGTTCGCCTGGTGTTGCAGCTGGCTGTCGTGGTCGCGTTGCTGGTCTATTTACTGTACGGAACAATCGTAGTGTGGGGTGCTTAAATGAAACTGCCAGTCAGAGAGTTTGATGCCGTCGTAATCGGCGCCGGCGGTGCGGGCATGCGTGCCGCGCTGCAAATTTCCCAAGCGGGCTCGACCTGTGCCCTGCTGTCCAAAGTTTTCCCGACCCGTTCCCATACCGTGTCCGCCCAGGGCGGCATCACCGTCGCGCTCGGCAACAGCCACGAGGACAATTGGGAATGGCATATGTACGACACGGTGAAAGGTTCCGACTATATCGGTGACCAGGACGCCATCGAATATATGTGTAAAACCGGCCCGGAAGCGATTCTGGAACTGGAACACATGGGTCTGCCGTTCTCTCGCCTGGACGACGGCCGCATCTATCAGCGCCCGTTCGGCGGCCAGTCGCTGAACTTCGGCGGCGAGCAGGCGGCGCGTACCGCAGCCGCAGCCGACCGTACCGGCCACGCGCTGCTGCACACCCTGTACCAACAGAACCTGAAAAACCACACCACCATTTTCTCTGAGTGGTATGCGCTCGATCTGGTGAAAAACCAGGACGGCGCGGTGGTCGGCACCACGGCTATCTGCATCGAAACCGGTGAAGTGGTTTACTTCAAAGCCAAGGCCACCGTGCTGGCGACCGGCGGCGCAGGCCGTATTTACCAGTCCACCACCAACGCCCACATCAACACCGGCGACGGTGTCGGCATGGCGCTGCGCGCCGGCGTGCCGGTGCAGGACATGGAAATGTGGCAGTTCCACCCGACCGGCATCGCCGGCGCGGGCGTGCTGGTGACCGAAGGCTGCCGCGGCGAAGGCGGTTACCTGTTGAACAAACACGGCGAGCGCTTCATGGAGCGTTATGCGCCGAACGCCAAAGATCTGGCGGGGCGCGACGTGGTTGCCCGTTCGATCATGATCGAAATCCGCGAAGGCCGCGGCTGCGACGGTCCTTGGGGCCCGCACGCCAAGCTGAAGCTGGATCACCTGGGCAAAGAGGTGCTGGAATCCCGTCTGCCGGGCATTCTGGAGCTGTCCCGCACCTTCGCGCACGTCGATCCGGTGAAAGAGCCGATCCCGGTTATCCCAACCTGTCACTATATGATGGGCGGCATTCCGACCAAGGTGACCGGTCAGGCGTTGACCGTAAACGAGAAAGGCGAAGACGTGGTGATCCCGGGGCTGTTCGCCGTGGGCGAAATCGCCTGCGTATCGGTGCATGGCGCCAACCGTCTGGGCGGCAACTCGCTGCTGGACCTGGTGGTGTTCGGCCGTTCCGCCGGCATGCACCTGCAGGAATCGTTGGAAGAGCAGGGCGTGAGCCGTGACGCCAGCGACTCCGACGTGGAAGCTTCGCTTGATCGTCTGAACCGTTGGAACAATACCCGTTCCGGCGAAGACCCGGTCGAAATTCGCAAAGCGCTGCAGTCTTGCATGCAGCACAACTTCTCGGTATTCCGCGAAGGCGATGCGATGGCCAAGGGCCTGGAAGAACTGAAAGTGATCCGTGAACGTCTGAAGAACGCACGCCTGGACGATACCTCCAGCGAGTTCAACACCCAGCGCATCGAGTGCCTGGAGTTGGATAACCTGATGGAGACCGCGTATTCCACTGCCGTGTCGGCCAACTTCCGTACCGAGAGCCGTGGCGCGCACAGCCGCTTCGACTACCCGGAACGCGATGACGCCAACTGGCTGTGCCATTCGCTGTATCTGCCGCAATCGGAAAGCATGACGCGTCGTGAAGTGAACATGCAACCGAAGCTGCGCCCGGCATTCCCGCCGAAAGTGCGTTCTTACTAATTGCGGAGATCGACAGATGAAACTCGAATTTTCCATTTATCGCTACAATCCGGATGTCGACGACGCGCCGCACATGCAGGACTACACCCTGGAAGCGGAAGAAGGCCGTGACATGATGCTGCTGGATGCGTTGATCCAGCTGAAAGAAAAAGATCCGACTCTGTCGTTCCGTCGCTCATGCCGCGAAGGCGTGTGCGGTTCCGACGGCCTGAACATGAACGGTAAAAACGGCCTGGCGTGCATCACCCCGGTTTCGTCGCTGCGCAAAGGCAACGGCAAGATCGTGATCCGTCCGCTGCCGGGGCTGCCGGTGGTGCGCGATCTGGTGGTGGATATGGGGCAGTTCTACACCCAGTATGAAAAGATCAAGCCATACCTGCTGAACGACGGCAAGAATCCGCCGGCGCGTGAGCACCTGCAGTCGCCGGAACAGCGCGCCAAGCTGGACGGTCTGTACGAGTGCATCCTGTGCGCCTGCTGCTCGACTTCTTGCCCATCGTTCTGGTGGAACCCGGACAAGTTCATCGGGCCTGCCGGTCTGTTGGCGGCGTATCGCTTCCTGATCGACAGCCGTGACACGGAAACGCAAGAACGTTTAGATGATCTGGACGATGCTTTTAGTGTTTTCCGCTGCCATAGCATTATGAATTGTGTCAGTGTATGTCCTAAAGGCTTGAACCCGACGCGTGCGATCGGGCATATCAAGTCCATGCTGCTGCAACGCGGCGCATAAACGGAATGAGATGCTGCGCCGGGCTCTTTTCCGGCGCACATCCCATAGGGGAGGGAACCTCTAAAAACTGACCCGCGGCTGCGGCGCTATGCAGCCTGGTTCTTCCGCCGGTTTTTAGAGGTTCCTTGTAAGGGACCGCAAGGTCCATAACAGAACGTATCGGGCCGTCATGGCCGCAAGTACGTCGAGTGAACCGTTTTACGGCAAACCGTATTCATCACGGTAATTATGTTAACCACGGCGAAAACTAAAGCTTCAAAGCTTAAGGGATCATGATGCAGAACGGCGCAATGAAGGCCTGGCTGGATTCCTCCTATCTGGCGGGCGCGAACCAGTCTTACATAGAGCAGCTCTATGAAGATTTCTTAACCGATCCGGGTTCCGTTGAAGATAGCTGGCGTTCCATTTTTCAACAGCTACCAACCGCGGGTGTCAAACCCGATCAGCTCCACTCTCAAACGCGCGACTACTTCCGCCGCCTGGCGAAAGACTCCGCGCGCTACAACACCACCATCACCGATCCGGCAACCGACGCCAAACAGGTCAAGGTACTGCAGCTGATCAACGCCTTCCGCTTCCGCGGACATCAGCATGCCAACCTCGATCCGCTCGGCCTGTGGCAGCGTGAGCAAGTTCCTGACCTTGAGCCCGCTTACCACAACCTGACCGAAGCCGATTTCCAGGAAACCTTCAACGTGGGCTCTTTCGCCATCGGCAAAGAAACCATGAAGTTGGGCGATCTGTACGCCGCGCTGAAGCAGACCTACTGCGGTTCGATCGGCGCTGAATACATGCACATCACCAACACCGAAGAGAAACGCTGGATCCAGCAGCGCATCGAGTCGGTGGTGGGGCGCGCCAGCTTTACCGCCGACGAAAAACGCCGTTTCCTGAACGAGCTGACCGCTGCGGAAGGCCTGGAACGCTACCTGGGCGCCAAATTCCCGGGCGCCAAACGCTTCTCGCTGGAAGGCGGCGACGCGCTGGTGCCGATGCTGAAAGAGATGGTGCGCCACGCCGGCAAGAACGGCACGCGTGAAGTGGTGTTGGGCATGGCCCACCGCGGCCGTCTGAACGTGCTGATCAACGTGCTGGGCAAAAAGCCGGCCGACCTGTTCGACGAATTCGCCGGCAAGCATAAAGAACACCTCGGCACCGGTGACGTGAAATATCACCAGGGCTTCTCCTCCGACGTGGAAACCGAAGGCGGCATGGTTCACCTGGCGCTGGCGTTCAACCCGTCGCACCTGGAGATCGTCAGCCCGGTGGTCATGGGGTCGGTTCGCGCCCGTCGCGATCGTCTGGACGAAGCGCGCAGCAACATGGTGCTGCCGATCACCATCCACGGCGACGCCGCCATTACCGGCCAGGGCGTGGTTCAGGAAACCCTGAACATGTCTCAGGCTCGCGGCTACGAAGTGGGCGGCACCGTGCGCATCGTCATCAACAACCAGGTTGGCTTCACCACCTCCAACCCGCTGGATGCGCGCTCTACCGAATATTGCACCGACATCGCCAAAATGGTTCAGGCGCCGATCTTCCACGTTAACGCGGACGATCCGGAAGCCGTGGCCTTCGTCACTCGCCTGGCGTTGGATTTCCGTAACACCTTTAAGCGTGACGTGATGATCGATCTGGTCTGCTACCGTCGCCATGGGCACAACGAGGCCGATGAGCCGAGCGCCACCCAGCCGGTGATGTATCAGAAGATCAAGAAACACCCTACGCCGCGCAAAATCTACGCTGACATTCTGACCGAACAGAAAGTGGCCAGCCTGGAAGATGCCACGGAAATGGTCAACCTGTATCGTGATGCGCTCGACCGCGGCGATTGTGTGGTTGAAGAATGGCGTCCGATGAATCTGCACTCCTTCACCTGGTCGCCGTACCTGAACCACGAGTGGGACGAAGAGTACCCGAGCAAGGTTGAGATGAAGCGTCTGCAGGAACTGGGCCGCCGCATCAGCACCGTGCCGGAAGCGATCGAAATGCAGTCACGCGTGGCGAAAATCTACGCTGACCGCGCCGAGATGGCGGCGGGCAACAAGCCGTTCGACTGGGGCGCCGCCGAAACGCTGGCCTACGCCACCATGGCGGATGAAGGCATTCCAATCCGCATCTCCGGCGAAGACGCCGGCCGCGGCACCTTCTTCCACCGTCACGCGGTGGTGCACAACCAGAAAAACGGTTCGGTCTATGTTCCGCTGGCGAATATCCACAGCGGCCAGGGCGAATTCAAGGTCTGGGACTCCGTGCTGTCTGAAGAGGCGGTGCTGGCGTTCGAATACGGCTACGCCACGGCGGAACCGCGCACGCTGACCATCTGGGAAGCGCAGTTCGGCGACTTCGCCAACGGCGCGCAGGTTGTTATCGACCAGTTCATCAGCTCCGGCGAGCAAAAATGGGGCCGTATGTGCGGCCTGGTGATGCTGCTGCCGCACGGCTATGAAGGCCAGGGCCCAGAGCACTCCTCCGCGCGTCTGGAACGTTATCTGCAGCTGTGCGCTGAGCAGAACATGCAGGTGTGCGTCCCGTCCACGCCGGCACAGGTTTACCACATGCTGCGTCGTCAGGCGCTGCGCGGTATGCGTCGTCCGCTGGTGGTGATGTCGCCGAAGTCGCTGCTGCGTCACCCGCTGGCTGTCTCTTCGCTGGACGAGCTGGCCAATGGCACCTTCCTGCCGGCGATCGGCGAGATCGACGATTTGGATCCGAAAGCGGTCAAGCGCGTCGTGCTGTGCTCCGGTAAGGTTTACTACGACCTGCTGGAACAGCGTCGCAAGAACGAGCAGAAAGACGTGGCCATCGTGCGCATCGAGCAGCTGTATCCGTTCCCGCATCAGGCCGTGCAGGCCGTGCTGGAGCAATACTCGCACGTGCATGACTTCGTCTGGTGTCAGGAAGAGCCGCTGAACCAGGGCGCCTGGTACTGCAGCCAACACAACTTCCGTGAAGTGGTGCCGTTCGGGGCTTCTTTACGTTACGCAGGACGTCCGGCCTCCGCCTCTCCGGCGGTGGGTTATATGTCCGTACACCAGAAGCAGCAGCAGGCTCTGGTGAATGATGCGCTGAATATTGACTAATGTTCGCTCGCTTGCCGGCCGAGGGGCCGGCAAGCAGATGATAAAAAACTTAAGGGAAAGCTAAATGAGTAGCGTAGATATTCTGGTTCCTGACCTTCCTGAATCGGTTGCCGATGCGACCGTAGCCACCTGGCACAAGAAACCGGGCGACAGCGTTCAGCGTGACGAAGTCCTGGTTGAAATCGAAACCGACAAAGTGGTGTTGGAAGTGCCGGCCAGTGAAGCGGGTATTCTCGATGCTATCGTGGAAGAAGAGGGCGCGACCGTACTGTCTCGCCAGCTGCTCGGCCGCATCCGTCCGGGCGACAGCTCCGGCAAGCCGACCGCTGAGAAGAGCCAGGAGAAAGAAGCCACGCCTGCGCAGCGCGCGACCGCGAGCCTGGAAGAAGAAAGCAATGACGCACTCAGCCCGGCGATTCGCCGCCTGATTGCTGAACACGATCTCGATGCCGGCGCCATCAAAGGCACCGGCGTGGGTGGCCGCATTACGCGTGAAGACGTGGAAGCGCACCTGGCCAAAGGCGGCGCCGCTGCCAAACCAGCCGCCGCTGAAGCCGCGCCGCAGCCTGCTCTGGCCGGCCGCAGCGAAAAACGCGTGCCGATGACCCGCCTGCGCAAACGCGTCGCCGAGCGTCTGCTGGAAGCGAAAAACAGCACCGCGATGTTGACCACCTTCAACGAAATCAACATGCAGCCGATCATGGATCTGCGCAAGCAGTACGGCGAAGCCTTCGAGAAACGCCACGGCGTGCGTCTGGGCTTCATGTCCTTCTACATCAAGGCGGTGGTTGAAGCGCTGAAGCGTTTCCCGGAAGTGAACGCGTCGATCGACGGTTCCGACGTGGTTTACCACAACTACTTCGACATCAGCATCGCGGTTTCTACTCCTCGCGGCCTGGTGACGCCGGTACTGCGCGATGTGGACGCCATGAGCATGGCTGACATCGAGAAGAAAATCAAAGAGCTGGCCGTTAAGGGCCGCGACGGCAAACTGACCGTGGAAGAGCTGACCGGCGGTAACTTCACCATTACCAACGGCGGCGTATTCGGCTCCCTGATGTCCACCCCGATCATCAACCCGCCGCAGAGCGCCATCCTGGGCATGCACGCCATCAAAGATCGCCCAATGGCGGTCAATGGTCAGGTGGTGATCCAGCCGATGATGTATCTGGCGCTGTCTTATGACCACCGCCTGATCGACGGTAAAGAATCCGTCGGTTATCTGGTGACGGTCAAAGAGATGCTGGAAGATCCGGCTCGTCTGCTGCTGGACGTCTAGTAACCCTTGCCGGGCGCGGCATGCCGCGCCCGCACTCTGTGCTATGTGGCCGGAAAACCATGCGGTTTACCGCGTAATAATGGTCCGGCTAAAAACCTTCAGAACTGAATGGATAGAACATCATGAATTTACACGAATATCAGGCAAAACAGCTGTTTGCTCGGTATGGCATGCCGGCACCAACCGGTTACGCCTGTACCACTCCGCGTGAAGCAGAAGAAGCCGCATCCAAAATCGGCTCCGGCCCGTGGGTGGTGAAATGTCAGGTTCATGCTGGCGGCCGCGGTAAAGCGGGCGGCGTTAAAGTCGTCAACAGCAAAGAAGATATCCGTGCCTTCGCGGAAGCCTGGTTGGGCAAACGTCTGGTGACTTACCAGACTGACGCGCTGGGCCAGCCGGTTAACCAGATCCTGGTAGAAGCGGCGACCGACATCGATAAAGAGCTGTACCTGGGCGCCGTTGTAGACCGCGCGACCCGTCGCATCGTATTCATGGCGTCTACCGAAGGCGGCGTGGAAATCGAGAAAGTGGCGGAAGAAACCCCGGAACTGATCCACAAAATGACCATCGATCCGCTGGCGGGTCCACAGCCTTATCAGGGCCGTGAGCTGGCCTTCAAACTGGGCCTGACCGGCAAGCAAGTCAGCCAGTTCGCCAAGATCTTCATGGGTCTGGCGACGCTGTTCCTGGAGCGCGACCTGGCGATGGTTGAGATCAACCCGCTGGTGATCACCAAGCAGGGCGATCTGGTGTGCCTGGACGGCAAACTGGGCGCCGACGGCAACGCCCTGTTCCGTCAGCCTGAACTGCGTGAAATGCGTGACCCTTCGCAGGAAGACGAGCGTGAATCCCGTGCGGCTCAGTGGGAGCTGAACTACGTTGCCCTCGACGGCAACATCGGCTGCATGGTGAACGGCGCCGGTCTGGCGATGGGCACCATGGACATCGTTAAACTGCACGGCGGCGAACCGGCCAACTTCCTGGACGTTGGCGGCGGTGCGACCAAAGAGCGCGTGACCGAAGCGTTCAAAATCATCCTGTCCGACGACAAGGTGAAAGCGGTTCTGGTTAACATCTTCGGTGGTATCGTACGTTGCGATCTGATCGCTGACGGCATCATCGGCGCAGTGGCTGAAGTGGGCGTTAACGTCCCGGTCGTGGTGCGCCTGGAAGGGAACAATGCCGAACTGGGCGCCAAGAAACTGGCGGACAGCGGCCTGAATATCATTGCTGCGACCAGCCTGACTGATGCGGCTCAGCAAGTTGTTGCAGCAGTGGAGGGTAAATAATGTCCATCTTAATCGATAAAAACACCAAAGTAATTTGTCAGGGCTTCACCGGTAGCCAGGGGACTTTCCACTCCGAACAAGCTATCGCTTACGGCACCAAAATGGTTGGCGGCGTCACCCCGGGCAAAGGCGGCACTCAGCACCTGGGTCTGCCGGTGTTCAACACCGTGCGTGAAGCGGTTGAAGCGACCGGCGCGACGGCCTCTGTCATCTACGTTCCAGCGCCGTTCTGCAAAGACTCCATTCTGGAAGCGATCGATGCCGGCATCAAACTGATCATCACCATCACCGAAGGCATCCCGACCCTGGACATGCTGACTGTGAAAGTGAAGCTGGACGAAGCCGGTGTGCGCATGATCGGGCCGAACTGCCCTGGCGTGATCACCCCGGGCGAGTGCAAAATCGGCATCATGCCTGGCCACATCCACCTGCCGGGCAAAGTGGGCATCGTTTCCCGCTCCGGCACCCTGACCTATGAAGCGGTGAAACAAACCACCGATGCCGGTCTGGGCCAGTCCACCTGCGTGGGCATCGGCGGCGACCCGATCCCGGGCTCCAACTTCATCGATATCCTGAAGATGTTCCAGCAGGATCCGCAGACCGAAGCGATCGTGATGATCGGTGAGATCGGCGGCAGCGCTGAAGAAGAAGCGGCAGCTTACATCAAAGAACACGTCACCAAACCGGTTGTCGGCTACATCGCCGGCGTAACCGCGCCGAAAGGCAAGCGTATGGGCCACGCGGGCGCCATCATCGCAGGCGGCAAGGGCACGGCGGACGAGAAGTTTGCTGCGCTGGAAGCGGCGGGCGTGAAAACCGTTCGCAGCCTGGCGGACATCGGCGACGCGGTAAAAGCGGTGCTGAAGCGCTAAGCATTGAGTACGAAATAACACTATCTCGACATGTTTGGCCACCCATTGGGTGGCCTTTTTTATGGGTGAAGATCAGAAGTCGTTAAGCGCCTTGATCAGCGCGATCCGATCCTGCAGGCGGCGCTGCCGCACCGGATCCGCGGCGGTTTGCCGCTGTAGCTCCAGCGAGGTGAGGGCGGTGCGGTAATCGTCGGCATTGTTGAACAGCGCGTCTTTGACGTTGATCGAGGCGACGTTGGTATAGCGCCCGTCGTCGGTGGTCGGCACCTGGATAACGCCTTCATTGAGCAGCCGTTTGACGATCGCCCGCTGCGGTTCGTATCCTTCCATGCCGGCCAGCTTCCAGCGCTGCGGCGGCACGCTCTGATACTGGCCGTGTTTCACTTCCGTCAGGTAGCGCAGAGTCAGGTTGCGAATGGTGCCTTCTTCTTCACCGTATTGCGCTTTGCTGTCGAACAGCACCGGGAAGGATTGCCCCTCCAGCGCGCCGCCCTTCTGCGTCAGGTGGCCCATACGGTAACTGTTCATGCCCAGGCGGATCGGCATGTCGTCGGTGACCGGCGTGCCGTCTGCCAGGCGCAGACTGACGATGCGTGAACCGGCCGGTTGACGCAGATCGATGGTGTAAGTGACGCCGTCGAAGAAATCGTTGGTGGAATATTTGGACGAGCGCCGCGCCGGGTTAAAGCTGTAGGTGACGTCGCCCGGCTGCAGCTGATTGAAATAATCGGCAGACCACTCCATGTAGCGTTTAAGCGCTTTGCCGTTGAGCTGATAAACGGTGATCTCGCCGCCGGCGTATTGGTAGTTAAAGGCGATATCCTTGGCCTTGATGTCGCCGACATCCAGTTTGGCGCGATCGTTGTCGATCTGCAGGGCGATCACCTGCGCCAGCGGTGCATAGTGACGGGCGGCCTGCTGGAATAACTCACTGATGCCGGTATCCTGAACGTGTACCTGAGGAATGCCGCGGAACTCGTCGGCAGGCACCAGATCGCTGCCGCTCAGCTTCGCCACGACTCGGTTGGCGTTGGCGCGCAAAATGTCATGATACGGCTGGTAGAGAGCCTGCATGGCGCTGTCCGGCGCCAGCCCCTTGATGGAATAGGTGTAGCTGTTTTTGTCGATCAGCGTGAATTTGCCATCGCGGCGTTCAAATTGCAGGTCAATGCGTGACAGCGCGCGACCGTACTTATCCGGCTCCGTGATGATGACGCCGTTCACCACCGCTTTGTCGATTTTCACATGCATGTGGCCGGCGACGATCGCCGCCAGCTCCGGGTTGGCGTTGGCGATGTCCGCCACGCCGGTGCCGGGGCGCTGGTTCTCGTTGTCGATGCCCATATGCGCGACCAGCACGATCGCGTCGACCTGGCCGTCGATCTGCCTGATGACCTGTTTCACCGCCTGTACCGGATCGGTGAAGTTCAGCCCTTTGATGCGATCGGTGCCCTTGGCGAATTCCGCAGTCATCGGCGTGTCCATGCCGATGATGCCGATCTTCACGCCCTGGCGTTCGAGGATGGTATAGGCCGGCAGATAAGGTTTGCCGCTGTCCCAGACGATGTTGCCCGCCAGCGCCGCGCCTTTAAACTGTTTGAGCGGCGTGGCCAGCGCCGGCAGACCGAAGTCGAATTCGTGGTTGCCCATCACCCAAACGTCGTAGTCAAGCGCGTTGAGGCCCAGCATCATCGGGCTGACGGCCTCCTGTTTGAAGGTTTCGACGAAGTTGCCCTGGATGGTGTCGCCGGCGTCCACCAGAATCAGGTTGGGCTGTTCGGCGCGCACCTTTTTGACCTGGGTGGCTATCTGGCTCAGGCTGCCCGCCAGGTTTTCCGTGTCGCTGGCGTAGTCCCAGGGCACGAAAGTGCCGTGCAGATCGGAGGTGCCCAACAGGGTGATATTTACCGTTTCGGCGGCCATGGCGTTTCCCGAGAGTCCCAAGACAGAGGCAAAGATGATTTTTTTCATAAGTTATTGTCACTCAATGCAATTTTAACATAAGTGGTCATTTTGCTACAAAATCGCAACCTTTACGATCCCATTGCGAGAAATAGACTAATATTGGAGAGAGATTTGTTGTTTTGTGACTGCTATCACTGTCACGGCTTATTGGAAATAAAAGGTTAATTATGTCGCATAATAAGTGCGTAATAATACAATGGCGGCTCTTTTGAATTACATTTATTTAACACAAAAATATCATTAAAAAACAATTAAACCATTGCGCAACATGACCCTAAGAAAATTATGCGAAATGTGCTGATGAATATGGAAATAATATGCGGATAGGCTTAAATTGTCTCAGATCAAATTAGGCCGAAGTACCTCTTTCGGCTAAGATTTGACCTGTAACCAAAAGTCCAACCCACGTCACGTAAAAACCTATTTATTGTGTGGGATTGGGCGAGTATCATCCATGTTGTGATTATGGATGGTTGATCTTGTTGCATTTGTTACCCGTTGTCGGTTTTCAGTGGCGTGCTTGTCGACGGCCCGTGCGGGCTATTGGCCGAGTGTGCGGTTGAAAGCGGAGAAGCTGGATCAAATTTGTTGTGTTTAAGGGCATTCACTGCGGGGCGTTACTGGCGGCTTTGAAAGAAGCGTGCCGATAACCGCGTGTCGGAGTCTTCCTGCGAGGAGCAAGGAGTCAAGATGTTTGATATTGTCGAACTGTCGCGCTTACAGTTTGCTTTAACGGCGATGTACCATTTCTTATTTGTCCCATTAACGCTCGGTATGGCGTTCTTGCTGGCAATTATGGAAACGGTATATGTCCTGTCTGGCAAACAAATCTATAAAGACATGACCAAATTCTGGGGAAAGTTATTTGCGATTAACTTTGCTCTGGGTGTGGCCACCGGTTTGACCATGGAGTTCCAGTTCGGGACTAACTGGTCATATTTCTCTCATTACGTCGGCGATATCTTCGGGGCCCCACTGGCTATCGAAGGTCTGATGGCGTTCTTCCTTGAATCGACGCTGGTCGGCCTGTTCTTCTTCGGCTGGGATCGTCTGAGCAAGGTGCAGCACATGGCGGTAACCTGGTTCGTGGCCCTCGGCTCCAACCTGTCCGCGCTGTGGATCCTGGTCGCCAACGGCTGGATGCAGAACCCGATCGCGTCGGATTTCAACTTCGAAACCATGCGCATGGAGATGGTCAGCTTCTCCGAGTTGGTGCTTAACCCGGTTGCGCAGGTGAAATTCGTTCACACCGTGGCTGCAGGCTACACCACCGGCGCCATGTTCGTGCTGGGCATCAGCGCTTACTACCTGCTGAAGGGCCGCGACATCGCTTTCGCCAAACGCTCCTTCGCCATCGCCGCCAGCTTCGGCATGGCAGCGGTGCTGTCGGTGATCGTGCTGGGTGACGAATCCGGTTACGAAATGGGCGACGTACAGAAAACCAAACTGGCCGCCATCGAAGCGGAGTGGGATACCCAGCCGGCGCCGGCGTCCTTCACCCTGTTCGGCATCCCCGATCAGGACAAGATGGAAAACTCCTTCTCTATTCAGATCCCGTATGCGCTTGGCCTGATCGCCACGCGTTCCACCGACACTCAGGTCACCGGCCTGAAAGATCTGCTGGCGCAACATGAAGTGCGCATCCGCAACGGCATGAAAGCCTACCAGCTGCTGGAAGAGCTGCGCGGCGGCAATACCGATCCTGCGGTGCGTGCGGAATTCAACAAAACCAAGCAAGACCTGGGCTACGGCATGCTGCTGAAGCGTTATACCCCGAACGTCAGCGACGCGACGGAAGCGCAGATCCAGCAGGCGACCAAGGACTCCATTCCACGCGTGGCGCCGCTGTACTTCGCCTTCCGCATCATGGTGGCCTGTGGCGTGCTGATGCTGCTGATTATCGGTCTGTCCTTCCTGAGCGTGGTGCGCGGCCGCATCGGCCAGAAAAAATGGCTGTTGCGTGCGGCGCTGTATGGCTTGCCGCTGCCGTGGATCGCGGTGGAAGCCGGCTGGTTCGTGGCGGAATACGGCCGTCAACCGTGGGCGATTGGTGAGGTGCTGCCGACCGCAGTCGCCAACTCTTCGCTGACCGCGGGCGACATTCTGTTCTCGATGGGGCTGATTTGCGGCTTGTACACCCTGTTCCTGGTGGCTGAAATGTACCTGATGTTCAAGTTTGCGCGTCTGGGTCCAAGCAGCCTGAAAACCGGCCGCTACCACTTTGAACAACCGACTGCCGCCGTGCAGGAAGCGCGCTAAACAGGAGTCCACGTATGTTTGACTATGAAGTACTGCGATTTATCTGGTGGGTGCTGGTTGGCGTACTGCTGATCGGCTTCGCCGTCACCGACGGTTTCGACATGGGCGTCGGCATCCTGGTGCGCATCATCGGTAAAACCGATACCGAGCGCCGGGTGATGATCAACTCCATCGCCCCTCACTGGGACGGTAACCAGGTGTGGCTGATCACCGCCGGCGGCGCGCTGTTCGCCGCCTGGCCGATGGTCTACGCAGCGGCCTTCTCGGGCTTCTACGTCGCCATGATCCTGGTGCTGGCGGCGTTGTTCTTCCGCCCGGTCGGTTTTGACTACCGTTCCAAGCTGGAGAGCAGCCGCTGGCGCAACATGTGGGACTGGGGCATCTTCATCGGTTCCTTCGTGCCTGCGTTGGTGTTCGGCGTGGCGTTCGGCAACCTGCTGCAGGGCGTACCGTTCCATGTGGACGAGTACCTGCGTCTGTTCTACACCGGCAACTTCTTCCAGCTGCTGAATCCGTTCGGTCTGTTGGCGGGCGTGGTCAGTCTGACCATGCTGGTCACTCAGGGCGCGACCTATCTGCAGATGCGCACCACCGGCGAGATCCACCTGCGGTCACGCGCCGCAGCGCAGATCGCGACGCTGATCATGGCGGTATGCTTCCTGCTGGCGGGTGTGTGGCTGGTTAAAGGCATCGACGGCTACGTGATCACTTCGGCGCTGGACACCATGGCGGAATCCAACCCGCTGCGTAAAGAAGTGGCGCATCAGGCCGGCGCATGGCTGATCAACTTCAACAAGTATCCGCTGCTGTGGGCCTTGCCTGCACTGGGCGTAGTGCTGCCGTTGTTCACCATCCTGTTCTCGCGTCTGGAGAAAGGCGCGCTGGCGTTCGTCACCTCGTCGCTGACCATCGCCTGCGTCATCCTCACCGCCGGGGTCACCATGTTCCCGTTCGTGATGCCGTCCAGCACCGTGCCTAACGTCAGCCTGACCATGTGGGACGCGACGTCGAGCCTGTTGACGCTGAAAGTGATGACCGTCGTAGCGGCGATCTTCGTGCCTATCGTTTTGGCGTACACCAGCTGGTCGTACTACAAAATGTTCGGTCGTCTCGACAAGAACTACATCGAAAACAACAAGCATTCGCTGTACTAAGGATAAGGAGCTAAACCATGTGGTATTTTGCCTGGATTCTCGGAACGCTTCTTGCCTGCGCCTTCGGCATCATCACGGCGCTGGCGCTTGAGCAGAGCGAAGCGACCAAAGCTCAGCAAGACGGTAAGTAATGAGCTCGTCCGTGATTGACAAGCTGTACGCTGTCACCGACAAGGGCCCGGTTCGGGCCCTTTCACTGGTGCTGGCGTTGATTTTGGCGGGGTGCGTGTTCTGGGATCCGACGCGTTTCGCCGCCAAAACCAGCTCGCTGGAGATTTGGGAAGGGCTGTTGCTGATTTGGGCCGTATGCGCCGGAGTGATCCACGGCTTCGGATTCCGCCCGCAGCGCAGCGTCTGGCGCGCTTTTTTCGCGCCGCTTCCTGCAATTGTGATCTTGTGCGCAGGATTACTTTACGTTTCTTTATAATCTCCCCGATGTCCCCACGTTATGGGCCCTCACGGCCCATAATTATTTTCATTCCCATCTTGTAACCCATTCCCAACCCGATCTGTCTTGCGTATAGTAGCAGCGTTAAATTGCATTGCTGGGAAGTAGAGTGAGTAATACGTTGTTTCGATGGCCGGTTCGCGTTTACTACGAGGATACCGATGCCAGTGGTGTGGTCTATCACGCCCGCTACGTCGCCTTTTTTGAAAGAGCGCGCACAGAGATGCTGCGTCAGCACAACTTTCATCAACAGCAGCTGCTCAGTGAACAAGTCGCTTTTGTCGTCCGGCGCATGACGGTGGATTATCTGGCTCCGGCTCGTCTCGACGAGCAACTGGAGGTCCAGAGTGAAATCACCTCTCTGCGCGGGGCTTCTCTCACGTTTGCTCAACGCATTGTCAATTCTGACGGGGCCCTACTGAGCCAGGCAGATGTCCTGATTGCCTGTATTGATCCACACCAAATGAAGCCAAGAGCGCTTCCTAAGTCTATTGTCGCGGAGTTTAAGCAGTGACTGACATGAACATCCTAGATTTATTCTTGAAGGCGAGCCTGCTGGTTAAGCTTATCATGTTGATTTTGATATGCTTCTCGGTAGCCTCTTGGGCGATCATCATTCAGCGCACCCGCATCCTCAATGCGGCGACGCGTGACGCCGAAGCCTTTGAAGACAAATTCTGGTCCGGTATCGAGCTTTCCCGTCTGTACCAGGAAAGTCAGGCGCGTCGCGATAGCCTGACCGGTTCCGAGCAGATCTTCCATTCCGGCTTCAAAGAGTTCGCCCGCCTGCACCGCGCCAACAACCATGCGCCGGAGTCGGTGATCGAAGGGGCGTCGCGTGCGATGCGCATTTCGATGAACCGTGAGCTGGAAACGCTGGAAACCCATATTCCGTTCCTCGGCACCGTCGGTTCGATCAGTCCGTACATCGGCCTGTTCGGCACCGTGTGGGGGATCATGCACGCCTTTATCGCGCTGGGCGCGGTGAAGCAAGCCACGCTGCAGATGGTGGCGCCGGGTATCGCCGAAGCGCTGATCGCCACCGCGATCGGTCTGTTCGCCGCCATCCCGGCGGTAATGGCCTATAACCGTCTCAACCAGCGCGTCAACAAGCTTGAGCAGAATTACGACAACTTTATGGAAGAGTTCACCGCTATTCTGCATCGTCAGGCCTTCTCCAGCGACAGCAAATAAGTAGGAGGTAGCATGGCGAGAGTACGTGGACGTAGTCGGCGCGAGCTGAAGTCCGAAATTAACATCGTTCCGCTGCTCGACGTGTTGCTGGTGCTGCTGCTGATCTTTATGGCAACTGCGCCAATCATCACGCAGAGCGTGGAGGTTGACCTGCCGGACGCCACCGATTCCAAAACGGTGTCCAGCGATGACAATCCGCCGGTGATCCTCGAGGTTTCCGGCGTAGGTCAATACACCCTGGTGGTGGATCACAACCGTATGGAGCTGCTGCCGCCTGAACAAGTCGCGGCCGAAGCCAAGTCGCGTTTGGCGGCTAACCCGAAAACGGTCTTTTTGATCGGCGGTGCGAAGGAAGTCCCTTACGATGAGATTATCAAGGCATTGAATATTCTCCATCAGGCGGGCGTGGCTTCCGTGGGGCTGATGACCCAGCCGATCTGACCGTAAGGCGAACGGCAACCCGGTTCCTGCGCTGCGGCCCAGGAACCCCGTATAAGCAACACCAGTTTTTGGGAATCTATTTTGGTAAAGGCAACTGAGCAAAACGATAAGCTGAACCGCGCCGTTATTGTTTCGGTCGTTCTGCACTTCATACTGATTGCCCTGCTGATTTGGGGATCGCTGCAGGAAAAGGTCGACATGAGCGCCGGCGGCGGCGGCGATGGTTCTGTAGTGGGCGCGGTGATGGTCGATCCCGGCGCGGTGGTGGAGCAGTACAACCGCCAGCAGCAGCAGAGCAACGATGCGCAGCGTGCCGAGAAGCAGCGCCAGAAAAAAGCGGAGCAACAGGCCGAAGAGCTTCAGCAGAAGCAGGCGGAGCAGCAGCAGCGCCTGAAAGAGCTGGAGAAAGAGCGTTTGGCGGCGCAGGAGAAAGCCGCGCAGAACGCCAAGGCGCAGGCGGAGCAACAGCAGAAGGCGGCGGAGCAGCAGAAGCAGGCCGCCGAGCAGCAAAAAGCGGCGGAAGCCGCCGCAGCGAAAGCCAAAGAGCAACAGAAGGTCGCCGAAGCCGCCGCCGCCAAGGCGAAGGCCGAAGCGGACAAGGTCGCCAAGGCGCAGGCGGACGCGCAGAAGAAAGCCGAAGCGGAAGCCAAGAAAGAAGCGGCCGCCGCTGCCGCCGCCAAGAAACAGGCGGAAGAGGCGAAGAAAGCCGCCGCCGCTGCCGCAGAGCAAAAAGCTGCAGAGGCCGCGGAGAAGAAAGCGGCTGCTGAAGCCGAGAAAAAAGCCGCAGCGGAAGCCGAGAAGAAGGCTGCCGCCGAGGCAGAGAAGAAAGCGGCCGCCGCTGAGAAAGCTGCGGCAGCCAAGAAAGCGGCTGCAGAGAAGAAAAAAGCCGCCGCCGAGGCTGCGAAGCAATCGGCGGAAGTTGATGACCTGTTTGGTGGCCTGGCGGACGGCAAGAACGCGCCGAAAGGTGGTGGCAAGCAGAAGGGTGACGGTAAACCGGCTGGCCAGGGCAATGCCAAAGCGGCTGGGGCCAGCGGGGCGGAAATCAATGGCTATCTTGGCCAGATTACCGCTGCGATTCAAAGCAAGTTCTACGATGCGGATCTGTACAAGGGCCGTAAATGTGACCTGCGAATCAAGCTGGCCCCGGACGGTTTTCTGGTAGACGTTAAATCTGAAGGGGGCGATCCGGCACTGTGTCAGGCGGCGATAGCCGCGGCGAAACAGGCGAAGATCCCGAAACCGCCAAGCCAGGCGGTGTATGAGGTGTTTAAGAATGCTCCCCTTACGTTCAGGCCGGAATAATGGTTGTTTGAGCTAAGTAAGATCACAGGGATGTACTAAGGTAACCAACAGGGATTATGTAGTTTTACGTGAGTTGGTTTGTTAAAATTCTGCTAATTTATCGCAGGCATCCCGCCTGGATAAGGGAGATGAGATGAAGCAGGCATTTCGAGTAGCGCTAGGTTTTTTAATTCTGTGGGCGTCCGTGTTGCACGCGGAAGTTCGCATTGAAATCACCCAAGGGGTCGACTCCGCTCGTCCGATTGGCGTGGTGCCGTTTAAATGGGCGGGCCCAGGCACGCCGCCGGAAGATATCGGCAAGATTGTCGGTGCGGATCTGCGCAACAGCGGCAAATTCAACCCGATCGACGTGGCGCGCATGCCGCAGCAACCTACCTCCGCGTCTGAAGTGACGCCGGCGGCCTGGACTGCATTGGGCATCGACGCCGTAGTGGTCGGTCAGGTTCAACCTGGCGCCGACGGCAGCTACCTGATCTCCTACCAGTTGGTGGACACCTCGGGTTCGCCGGGCACCGTATTGGCGCAGAACCAGTATAAAGTGACCAAACAGTGGTTGCGTTATTCTGCCCATACCGCCAGCGACGAAGTGTTCGAGAAGCTGACCGGCATCAAGGGCGCGTTCCGCACCCGTATCGCCTATGTGGTGCAGACCAACGGCGGGAAATTCCCGTACGAGCTGCGCGTAGCGGATTACGACGGTTACAACCAGTTCACGGTGCACCGTTCGCCTGAGCCGCTGATGTCGCCGGCCTGGTCGCCGGATGGCAGCAAACTGGCTTACGTGACCTTCGAGAGCGGCCGTTCCGCGCTGGTGGTGCAAACCCTGGCTAACGGCGCCATCCGCCAGATCGCTTCGTTCCCGCGCCACAACGGTGCGCCGGCGTTCTCGCCGGACGGCAGCAAGCTGGCCTTCGCGCTGTCCAAGAGCGGCAGCCTGAACCTGTACGTGATGAACCTCGGCTCCGGCCAGATCACGCAGCTGACCGATGGCCGCAACAACAACACCGAACCGACCTGGTTCCCGGATGGCCAGTCTCTGGCGTTTACCTCCGACCAGGGCGGGCGTCCGCAGATTTATAAAATCAGCGCCAGCGGCGGTGCCGCACAGCGTCTGACGTGGGAAGGCTCTCAGAACCAGGATTCTGAAGTCAGCTCCGATGGTAAATTCCTGGTGATGGTCAGCACCAACAGTGGTGCACAACACATCGCCAAACAAGATCTTGGATCAGGCGCCGTTCAGGTTTTGACCGGCACCTTCCTGGATGAAACGCCTAGTATTGCGCCAAACGGCACCATGGTGATCTATAGCTCCACGCAAGGTATGGGCTCCGTGCTGCAGTTGGTGTCAACTGATGGGCGTTTCAAAGCGCGTCTTCCGGCAACTGATGGACAGGTCAAATTCCCTGCCTGGTCGCCGTATCTGTGATGCATGTGTAAATATGTATGGCAAACTATAAAAGGATCAAAGAAATGCAACTGAACAAAGTGCTGAAAGGGCTTCTGCTGGCACTGCCAGTTCTGGCTGTAGCAGCTTGTAGTTCTAACAAAAGCGCGAACAACGACCAATCTGGTATGGGCGCTGGCGCCGGCACTGGTATGGAAAACGGCAGCAGCAACCTGTCTTCCGAAGAACAAGCTCGTCTGCAGATGCAAGAACTGCAGAAGAACAACATCGTTTACTTCGGCCTGGACAAGTATGACGTAAGCTCCGAATTCGCTCAGATGCTGGACGCGCACGCTGCATTCCTGCGTAACAACCCGTCTTACAAAGTGACCGTTGAAGGCCACGCTGACGAACGCGGCACGCCGGAATACAACATCGCTCTGGGTGAGCGTCGTGCTAACGCCGTTAAAATGTACCTGCAGGGTAAAGGCGTTTCCGCTGACCAGATCTCTATCGTTTCTTACGGTAAAGAAAAACCAGCAGTACTGGGCCACGACGAAGCGGCTTATGCTAAAAACCGTCGTGCCGTTCTGGTTTACTAAGAGAATCGCATGAACAGTAACTTCAGACGTCACCTGTTGAGTCTGTCGTTACTGGTTGGCGTAGCGGCCCCTTGGGCCGCTACTGCCCAAGCGCCAATCAGTAATGTCGGCTCCGGCTCGGTCGAAGACCGCGTCACCTCGCTTGAGCGCATCAGCAATGCTCAAGGCCAGCTTTTAAACCAACTCCAGCAACAACTCTCTGACAATCAACGCGACATTGATTCTCTCCGTGGGCAAATCCAGGAAAGCCAGTATCAGTTGAATCAGGTCGTTGAACGCCAGAAGCAAATCTATCAACAGATGGATAGCCTCAGCCAGGGCGGCGCTCAGAGCGCCTCTGCGGCAGCGGGCGCTGCCGGCGGGGCAGCCGCAGGCGCATCTTCCGATGCGGGCAGCAGCGCGCCTGCAGCCGCTTCTGCAACGCCGAGCGGCGGTGATGAGAACAGCGACTACAACGCCGCTGTTTCTCTGGCGCTGGAAAAAAAACAGTATGACCAGGCGATTTCCGCCTTTCAGTCCTTCGTAAAACAGTACCCGAAGTCTACTTACCAGCCCAACGCCAACTATTGGCTGGGCCAGTTGTTCTACAACAAGGGTAAAAAAGACGATGCGGCCTATTATTTTGCGGTGGTGGTGAAGAATTACGCTAAATCACCGAAGGCGCCGGACGCCATGTACAAGGTGGGTATCATCATGCAGGAAAAAGGGCAGGCCGATAAAGCCAAGGCCGTGTTCCAGCAGGTGATTAAACAATACCCAACCAGTGCGGCGGCCAAGCAGGCGAAAAGTCGCGTAGGCGGTTAACGGTTAGAAAAATGAGCCCAGAAGTTAGTCGATTTGACCGATTTCTGGGCTCATTCGCGTGAAGAACAAGCAGTTGAACGCATCGGTAAAAAATTTAGGTTGCGCTGCCAAGATAAATTAGTAATATATGCCGCCGTTGCCAAGACATCTTGCAAGATGTTAAAGCGGCAGGGAAATTGGGTCGTTAGCTCAGTTGGTAGAGCAGTTGACTTTTAATCAATTGGTCGCAGGTTCGAATCCTGCACGACCCACCAATTTCTGAAGTAGCAGTAACCACAACAGTGGGTGATTAGCTCAGTTGGTAGAGCATCTCCTTTACACGGAGGGGGTCGGCGGTTCGAGCCCGTCATCACCCACCACTGTTATGGGTCGTTAGCTCAGTTGGTAGAGCAGTTGACTTTTAATCAATTGGTCGCAGGTTCGAATCCTGCACGACCCACCATTCTTCGAGAATGGCTGCGATAGAGAATCGTAAAGGATGAGAACCGTAAAGGTTCGAGTCTCGCGCAGCGAGACAACATCACTCCGGTGATGGCCCGCAAGGGCGAGGCCAAAAGCCGAGTTATCCTGCACGACCCACCATTCTTCGAGAATGGCAGCTTCAGAATCGGTTTGATGTGGCAAAGTAAAGGTCCGAGTCGAGTACCCGTCGAGTTGTCCTGAACATCCCCATCCTTGTTTTCCGCGAGTCGGTTTTTGTAACCTATTCGCCATCAGCAGTAAACCACATCAGTGGGTCGTTAGCTCAGTTGGTAGAGCAGTTGACTTTTAATCAATTGGTCGCAGGTTCGAATCCTGCACGACCCACCACTCTTTGATAGAGCAAGGTGTTAAATCGTCAGGATGAGAACCGTAGAGGTTCGAGTCTTGCGAAGCGAGACAACATCACCCCGGTGATGGCCCGTTAGGGCGAGGCCAAAGGCCGAGTTATCCTGCACGACCCACCACTCTTTGATAGAGCAGGATGTGAAAAATAGCAGTACCACAGCAGTGGGTGATTAGCTCAGTTGGTAGAGCATCTCCTTTACACGGAGGGGGTCGGCGGTTCGAGCCCGTCATCACCCACCACACTGCGGGTCGTTAGCTCAGTTGGTAGAGCAGTTGACTTTTAATCAATTGGTCGCAGGTTCGAATCCTGCACGACCCACCAATTCAGAAAAAAGCGCCTTTTGGCGCTTTTTTCGCATCTGCGCCTACCTGGCTCTGCCTTATTATCTTCTTGCTGACATAGCCCACTGAGTCGTGCGGGTGAGATCCTGCGTTCAGGTTCGAGCATCGCGCAGCGATACGACAACGCGCAGCGTTGCCCGTAGGGTGAGGCCACAGGCCGAATCAATCCTGCACGACCCACCCATTCAGAAAAAAGCGCCTTTTGGCGTTTTTTTCACCTCTGCAGCACCCCAACCTGAATCCCTGCTTTCTCGTTTCAACTCTGCGCCAATCGGCATCCGGGTCTTCTCTGGGCGTTATGCGTCTTCGCCAGGCCATTATCCGCTGTGCTCTGCGCGGCTCATTCCAGTGTTTTTAATCCATTAAACACTAAGTGCGCAAATTTGAAAATATCAGCGGACTTTTCGCGCAATTTTAGGTATTTTGTTTAGTATATAAAACTAAGGGCGTTGCGGCAGGCGATATTCAAATGGCAGGCGCCCAGCCTAGCATGAGATTGCAGCGATGAGTGAAATGTTTGATGTCAACGCGGCGGTGTATCCTTTCCCGCCCAAACCGGTACCGCTGGACGTAGCGGAAAAAGCCTTTTATCGCGAAAAGATCAAAACCTTGCTCAAGCAGCGCAATGCGGTGATGGTCGCCCACTACTATACCGATCCGGAAATCCAGGCGCTGGCGGAAGAAACCGGTGGCTGCGTGGCGGATTCGCTGGAAATGGCGCGCTTCGGCAGCACCCATCCGGCTTCCACGTTGTTGGTGGCCGGCGTGCGCTTCATGGGGGAGACCGCCAAGATCCTCAGCCCGGAAAAACAGGTGCTGATGCCGACCCTGTTTGCCGAATGTTCGCTTGACCTGGGTTGCCCGGAAGAGGAGTTCCATGCGTTTTGCGATAGCCATCCCGATCGCACTGTGGTGGTCTATGCGAACACCTCGGCGGCGGTCAAAGCGCGCGCCGACTGGGTGGTGACCTCCAGCATCGCCGTCGAACTGATCGAGCATCTGGATAGCCTGGGCGAGAAAATTATCTGGGCGCCGGATCGCCATCTCGGCAGCTACGTGCAGAAGCAGACCGGCGCCGACGTGCTGTGCTGGCAAGGCGCCTGCATTGTCCATGACGAGTTCAAGACCCAGGCACTGCGGCGCATGAAGGCGCTCTATCCGCAGGCGGCTATCCTGGTGCATCCCGAATCGCCTCAGGCGGTGGTCGAGCTGGCGGATGCGGTGGGGTCTACCAGCCAGTTGATTCAGGCGGCGAAAACATTGCCGCATCAACAGCTGATCGTTGCCACCGATCGCGGTATCTTTTACAAGATGCAGCAGGCCTGTCCGGACAAGGAGCTGTTCGAAGCGCCGACCGCCGGAGAAGGCGCGACCTGCCGCAGCTGCGCGCATTGCCCGTGGATGGCGATGAATGGCCTGAAGGCGATTGCCGAAGGTCTGGAGCAGGGGGGCGCACAGCATGAGATCCACGTGGACGCTGCGTTGCGTGAAAAGGCGCTGGTACCGCTGAACCGCATGCTGGATTTCGCCGCTCAGCTTAAGATGCAGGTTAAAGGCAACGCTTAACCGTTTAAAAGGATGACCTCATGAGCTTCTTCAGTACCAGCAATATTCTGGTGCATATTCCGCTTGGCGCGGGCGGTTACGATCTGTCGTGGATCGAAGCCATCGGCACACTGTTCGGGTTGCTGTGCATCTGGTACGCCAGCAAGGAAAAAATCATCAACTACCTGTTCGGCCTGATCAACGTCACGCTGTTCGCGGTGATTTTCTTCCAGATCCAGCTGTACGCCAGCCTGCTGCTGCAGCTGTTCTTCTTCGGCGCCAATATTTACGGTTGGTATGCCTGGAGCCGCCAGACCCAGGATAATCAGGCTGAACTGCAGATCCGCTGGCTGCCGCTGCCGAAAGCGCTGGCTTGGGCGGCGGTCTGCGTCATCGGCATCGGCCTGATGACCTTCAACATCGACCGCGTGTTCGCCTGGCTGACGCAGATTGCGGTGGCGGTGATGCAAGGGCTGGGGCTGAACGTACAGATGCCGACGCTGCAGCCGGACGCCTTCCCGTTCTGGGATTCGGCGATGATGGTGCTGTCCATCGTGGCGATGATCCTGATGACGCGCAAGTACGTGGAAAACTGGCTGCTGTGGGTGGTGATCGATGTCATCAGCGTGGCGATCTTCGCTTACCAGGGCGTTTACGCGATGGCGCTGGAGTACGTCATTCTGACGTTGATCGCGCTGAACGGCTCCTGGCTGTGGATCAAGAGCGCCGGGCGCAACCATTCCAATCCGTTATCTTCCGCTCCGTAACAACGCAGAGGGCGCCGTGATGGCGCCCTCTTGGCTTAGTGGCGATGCCCCAGGTGCGAATGCGCTTCGGCATGTGAGTGTTCACTCGGCTCCGGCGCCCGATTGATACCGCAGTCCGGCGTCTCGCAGTGCCGGTACTCCATCTGAATGGTCACGTGGCCGATCTTGTAGTGTTGCAACAGATAAGCCTGGATGCGTTGCAACAGCCCATCGTGGTCATGTGGCGGGATCACCTGCGCATGCAGCGTCATCAGCTTCTGTTCGCCGATCTGCCAGACGTGTACGTGGTGGATATTGCGCACTTCCGGGATGTTCAGGCACAGGTCTTTTTGCAGCTTGGCGATATCGACCTCCTGCGGCGTGCCTTCCAGCAGCTCGTGGAAGCTCTCCTTCAGCAGCCGCCAGGCGCTGCGCAGCACCAGACAGGAGACCAGCACCGACAGGATCGGGTCAATCGGCGTCCAGCCGGTGGCGAGAATGACGATGGCGGCGACGATGGCGCCCACCGAGCCGAGCAGGTCGCCCAGCACATGCAGCGCGGCCGCCCTCACGTTGATATTTTTCTCTTCGCTGCCGCGATGCAGCAGCCAGAAGGCGAACAGGTTCGCCAGCAGCCCCGCTATGGCGATGATCAGCATCGGAGTACCCATCACCGGCTGTGGTTCGAAGAAACGCCGTATCGCCTCCCACAGGATGAATACCACGATCACCAGTAGCGCCGCGGCGTTGAGGAAGGCCGCCAGGGTGGTCAGGCGCAGATAGCCGAAGGTGTGGCGCGCGTTGGGCTTGCGCTGGGAAAAGTGCACCGCCATCAGCGCCACCAACAGCGCGGCGGCATCGGTCAGCATGTGCCCGGCGTCGGCCAACAGCGCCAGCGAGCCGGACAACAGGCCGCCGGCCACTTCGGCCACCATAAAGACGGCGGTGACTAAAAAAGCGGTCAGTAGGCGTTTACTATTACTGTCTTTCGGCAGGTGTACGTGTGGAGTGTCCGACATTATTCATCCTTATGCATAGCGAAAGTGGGGGCGGCGGCGAGCAGAGCGTCCAGCTCCGGTTCTATCTGCGCCACTGACGCCTTTAATTTAGTATAAGCGGCGGCGGCAAGTTCGCCCCGACGTGCGGTATCCACCAGCTGTTGGCACAGCTGTGCGGCTTCCGGCAGCTGCAGCATCAGCAGGCTGCCCTTGATGCGGTGCGCCGCCTGTTCCAGGCGTGGCCAGTCGCTCGCGGCGACGGCATCCGCGAGCCGCTGCCGGTCTTGCCGCAGCGTATCGCCGAGCGTCTGCGCCAGCCGCTGCAGCATGGCGCGATCGCCGCCCGCCATTTCGGCCAGCGTTTGCCGTAGGTCAGTAAGGACTGACTTTTCTTCCTGAGCCTGCGGTTGCTGAGCCAATACCTGGCCGATCGCCGTCAGCGAAATCGGCTTGGTCAGGAAGTGATCGATCGCCACCAGCCCCGGCGGGATGCGGGTAAACTCCTGCACGTCCGCCGAACAGAGCACGATGCGGCAAGGCGGGCGCTGCAGCCGCTGTTCGTCGCGCCGGATCAGCCTGGCCAGCGTCAGGCCGTCCGGGCGCGGCATGTTATAGTCGATAAACAGCAGGTCAAACGGCTGCCGTCGCTGGGCCTTCAGCAGCGCATAGCCTTGTTCGAAGCGGGCGGGTTGCTGCCCGAAGTGGCGCAGTTGGCGTTCCAGCAGCAACAAATTGGTGGGATGATCGTCGATCAGCGCGGTACGCAAGGCGGAAGACGGCAGAGCAAAGGTGTGCTCCTCCTGGGCGTCAGCCGGCGCGTCGCCGCTCAGCTCGACCGGTATCACTACCTCGACGCGGGTGCCGACGCCCGGCTGCGAGTGCAGCTCTATGCGGCCGCCCATCTGTTCGACGATTTCTTTGCAGATAGACAGGCCCAAACCGGTGCCTTGCACCGAGATGCGTTGCGCGCCGCGCGCGCGGTAAAACGGTTGAAACAGCTTGCCTACCTCATCGGCGGCGATGCCGCAGCCGCTGTCGTTCACCGTTAACTGCAACTCTCCCCGTCGTTCATCCTGCGTGCGCCAGCCGACCTCGACCTGAATGGTTCCGCGCGTCGTGAACTTTATCGCATTGTTTATCAGGTTGTTAGCCACCTGAAGTAAACGCTCACCATCAATGACCACCGCCTCCGGCAGCGCCGGATCTGCCGTCACCTTCAACGTCAACGGCCGTTCGCCGATAAGCGGCCGGTAAAGGGCGTCAATGCGAGCGACCCAGGGGCGCAGCGCCACCGGTTTTGGCGCCAACGTCAACGACCCGGTTTCCAGTCGGGCGTGATCCTGCAGGTCGTTGAGCAGGTTGAGCAGCGATGAGGCCGAACTGTAAATCACCGGCAGGCCTTCCGGCGCAGGTTGGCGTTTGAGTTCCAGTTCCAGCAGGCCAAGGATGGCGTGCATCGGCGTGCGCAGTTCATGGCTGACGGTGGCGAGGAATTTGCTCTTCATGCGGTTTTCCGCTTCGGCGCGGCGGCGCGCCTGCTCGAGCTCCTCGCGTTCGCGTTTTTCACGGCGCTGCAGCATGAAACGGCGCAGCGTCAGCGCCAACAGCAACACGGTGGCGGCGGCCAACAGCGCCAGCAGCCAGGTGGTCTGCGGCGGCATGCGGTTGTCGTTCACCGCGTCGATAAGGTTGCTGCGGTCGACGATCCACTCATCGCGCAGCGATTGCAGGGTATCCGCCGGGATCTGCATCAGGTTCTTATCGAGGATCGCCAGCAGCAGCGGCTGATCGCGGCGTACGCCGAAGGCTACCGGATAGGGGATGTTGTTGGCGGCGAAGGCCAGTTTGATCGCGCCGGAATAGCGCGACAGCGCCAAAAAGTTGGCGGAAATGACGTTATCCACCAGCGCATCCAACTGGCCGTTGGCCAGCGCGTCGTACATCGACTTGCTGTCGGCGAAGCTGACGGTCTGTTCCTGATCCGGCACCAGCCCCTGAGCCAAATCGCCCTGCAGCACGCCGATGCGCTTGCCGGCCAGATCGCTCCAGGTCGAGACGCCGTTGGCATACTGGCCGACGTAAACGCCCCACAGCGAACGGTGGATCGGCATGCTGGCGCCATAGCGCGCCTTGACGCCGCGCGCCAGCGGCAGGGCGGCGCGGAAGCTGGCCTGGCCGGATTGCACCAGCTGATCGGCCTGCTCGGCGTTGCGCGCCCACAGCGGCGCGAAACGCAGCCCGGTGTTTTGCGCGATGATGTTGAGAATATCGATGGCGTAGCCGCGCGGCTGGCCGTCGGAACCGCGGTAGGCGAACGGGAAGTTGTTCTCGATGGCGGCATAGTAAACCACGCGGTGGCTCGCCACCCAATTCTTCTCCATCGTCGTCAGATCGGCATTGCCGGTATCGAGGTAGCTGGGGATCTTTTTGCTCCAGCGGCTCTGCAGGGCATTCATCAGTTCCATCGGCGCGTCGGCGATGGCGGTGTCCAGCGTGTCTATCAGGCGCGGGTCGGCGGCGGCGAACACGAAGGAGAGGTTGCCCAGGTTCTCGTTGCTTTCAATTTGATAGAGCTGGCCGAGCTGCAGCTGGTCGATGATAAAGCTGGCGCTGGCCTCGTCGGCGATAAAGTAGTCGCTGCTGCCGTTGAGCAGCGAATAGACCGCCTGCAGGTTGTTGTCGTAGCGCTGGATCTGCGACGCCACCGCCTGCAGGGCGCCGCCGGACTGCATGTCGGTCAGCGCGCCGATCGCGACGCGGGCGTTGGCGGAATTGAGCATCACCGGCCTATCGTTGCTGCGATCGCGCAATACGCGCAGGTTGCTGATGTAGTAAGGCTGGGAGATCTCCAGCCCGTGCAGCGCTTCGCTCTGCGGGATGCCGTACAGCAGATCGACCTTGCCGTCGTGCAGCGCCTGTTCCAGCTGGGTCAGATCGGCGAAGCCGTAAATGGCGAAGCGGATGCCGGTCACCTGCTGAATATAGCCGAGGTAGTCGGCGTTCAGCCCATACAGATCGTCGTCCACGATGATGTTGTACGGGCTGGTGTTCTCACTGATGATACCGACGCGCAGCGTGCGATCGCGCCAGGGATTTTTCTCGCCGACGATCAGCATATTCTCGGGGGTATTCAGGTTGCTGACCAGCTGATAGCGCACCGGCTCCGCCGCCTGCGCCAGGCCGCACCACAGGATCAGCAGCAGCAGGGCGCGGCGCATCATGGCGCCAGCTCTTTAAACACCGCCACCAGCTCCAGCAGGTTGCCGGCGCCGGTTTTGCGCTGGATGTTTTTTTTGTGCGTGCTGACGGTCTTGTTGCTGATGTGCAGCCGGTCGGCGATCTGCAGGTTGGACAGCCCCTGGCTCAGCAAGCCCAGCACCTCGAGCTCCTTAGGGGTGAGCAGCCCGCCGTCCGCCGTCGGCGCCTCTTCGGCCAGCGCGGCGGCGGGGAAGCTGATTTCACCGTCCAGCACCTGTTCGATCGCCTGCACCAACTCCGCCAGCGAGCTGCCTTTATTGACGAAACCGTCGGCGCCGGCGGCATGCGCCATGCGCGCATAGACATCGGCTTCCTGCGCGGTGTAGATCAGGATCTTTTGTTGCGGATAGCGTCGGCGGATTTTTTTCAACAGCTGCAGCCCGTCGACCTGCGGCAGGCCGATATCCAGGATCACCAGGCCGAAAGCGGCCTCGGCCAGCAGGGCCAGCGCCTGTACGTCATCCTGCGCCGCCTGCAGGCGGTAGGGGCGGGATGATTTCATTAGCGCCGCTTCCAGTGCGACATGAACCACCGGGTGGTCATCAACTAATAGCAGAGAGGGCATGTTCAACTCGGGTCACTTTATATTCTGATCGCTAGCATAGCGAAAAAGGAGGCTCTGCGCTCGCCAGATGAAACAGCACAATCTGCTGTTAATTTGGCGGTTCCAGCGGCGGGGGGCAAAGGTGATTTACAGCGCCATTCTCACAGGCTAGATTGTTGGGATCTACACCGTTACGCACTGCGAAATACCCCACGATACCGAATGGAAAAGCTATGAATTACCAAAACGACGATTTACGCATTAATGATATTAAGGAACTCCTGCCGCCGGTGGCTTTGCTGGAGAAATTCCCGGCCACTGAACGCGCGGCAAAGACGGTGTCCCAGGCCCGCAGCGCAATTCACAATATCCTCCGCGGCAGCGACGATCGCCTGCTGGTGGTAATTGGCCCTTGCTCCATCCATGATACCCAAGCCGCCAAAGAGTACGCGGGGCGCCTGCTGGCGCTGCGTGAAGAACTGAGCGGCGAGCTGGAAGTGGTGATGCGCGTGTACTTCGAAAAACCGCGCACCACCGTGGGCTGGAAAGGCCTGATCAACGATCCGCAAATGGACAACAGCTTCAACATCAACGACGGCCTGCGCCTGGCGCGCAAGCTGCTGGTGGAGATCAACGACAGCGGGTTGCCGGCCGCCGGCGAATTCCTCGACATGATCACGCCGCAGTACCTGGCGGATTTGATGAGCTGGGGCGCCATCGGCGCGCGCACCACGGAATCGCAGGTGCACCGTGAACTGGCCTCCGGTCTCTCTTGCCCGGTCGGCTTCAAGAACGGCACTGACGGCACCATCAAGGTGGCGATCGACGCCATCAACGCCGCCGGCGCGCCGCACTGCTTCCTGTCGGTGACCAAATGGGGCCACTCGGCGATCGTTAACACCAGCGGCAACGGTGACTGCCACATTATCCTGCGCGGCGGCAAAGAGCCAAACTACAGCGCGGCGCATGTGAAGGACGTCAAAGCCGGTCTGAGCAAAGCGGGGCTGCCGGCGCAGGTGATGATCGACTTCAGCCATGCCAACAGCAGCAAACAGTTCAAAAAACAGATGGACGTGAGCGCCGATGTTTGCGGGCAAATTGGCGGCG
This sequence comes from Serratia sp. CY52157, assembly GCF_052168495.1. Taxonomy (NCBI): domain Bacteria; kingdom Pseudomonadati; phylum Pseudomonadota; class Gammaproteobacteria; order Enterobacterales; family Yersiniaceae; genus Serratia; species Serratia sp. CY52157. The sequence goes on from NZ_JBJNMO010000002.1 coordinate 430,945, forward strand.
GTGAAAAAGCGATTATCGGTGTAATGATCGAAAGCCACCTGGTGGAAGGCAACCAGAGCCTCGAAAGCGGCGAGCCGCTGGTTTACGGCAAGAGCGTCACCGACGGCTGCATCGGCTGGCAGGATACCGAAACCGTGCTGCGCGATCTGGCGGCGGCGGTGAAAGCGCGCCGCGGTTAATCGCGTAAAGAGGGGCTCGCCAGCGGGCCCTTTTTCTATTTACCTTAAAATTTTATATCTCCTGTCAATTTAAGGCCTACAGTCAATGGGCTTATTAAATCTTTAAGCGGCCGTATTCGCATTATTCCTATTTAATAAAAGAATAATTGTCACCGCTCTCGGCATTGTGCTTATATAAGACGCTTTTTTTATTCCATAAACCCCGCAGGCCTAATAAGTGGGGAGTGGTATGACCTTATTCCTTTCAGGACGAAAGAATTATGACAAACAATACCTCGCAGCCGCTGGGGCTGCACCGGATTAAATTCCATGGGAAAGGTGGTGAGTACTTCGCTATTTGGTTAGTCAACGCGTTATTGACCGCTCTGACCCTGGGCATCTATTCCGCCTGGGCGACGGTGCGTCGTCGTCGCTATTTTTACGGCAACACGGAATTGGACGGCGATCGTTTCGATTATCATGCGCAGCCGCTGCAAATTCTGAAAGGACGGCTGTTGGTGATCGGCGGCATCATCGTATTTTATTTCCTGCTGGCGGTGACGCCATTGCTGGGGCTGTTGGCGCTGCTGGTATTGCTTGCCCTGTTGCCGTGGATTGTTATCCGCAGCTGGCGCTACAATGCGATTATGTCGAGCTATCGCGGCGTGCGCTTTAATTATGTCTGCCGCACCGGGCGCGCCTATTGGGCTTTGCTGTTCTGCCCATTATTGCTGATTATCGGACTGTATGTCGGTCTGATCGTCTTGCTCGGCATTGGCAGCGGTCTTGGCAGCGTCAACGCCATCGCATTTATGCTGGTGCTGACGCTGATTTTGGCCGTACCGGCATTTGCGGCGGTAAACGGCATTATTAGCGCACTGCAGCATGATTTGTACGTTAATAACCTGTTTTTCGGGAACACGCCGTTTATTGCCGAACTGAAGAAATCGGCCTTTATCAAATTTGCCTTGATCGGCCTGCTCATATTCCTGCCGTTCATGTTGGTCGCGCTGGTGTGCATCGGTTCGTTCTTCTTTACCCTCTATCAGATGGTGTTGATGGGCCTGTTGACCAACGAAGCCATCGATGTGCTGGTGCTGGACAATATCAGCAGCCTTCTGCTGATGATGGTGGTGCTGCTGATCGGCGCCCTGGTGGCCAGCAGCTACCAGGTTGTCGCCCAACGCAACTATCTGTTTAATCAGGCAAGGCTGAACGGCGACATCAAGCTGCATTCCTCAATGAAAACGCTGCCGTACATGGGATTGTTGATCACCAATACCCTGATTACCCTGTTCTCGCTCGGTTTGGCGGCGCCGGTGGCGGAAGTGCGTCATGCCCGTTATCTGGCGGCGTGCACGGCGGTTGAAGGCGATCTGGCGCTGCTGGATATTACGGCGCATCAGGAAACCGCCAACAGCGCGGTGGCCGAAGAAGCGGTGCAGGCGCTGGATCTGGGCGGCAGCTTCTGAGGCGCCGATGATCCTTGAAGGCGCTTATCAGTTGCCGGGGCGGGCCGCACGTGAGGCGGCTCGTCTGCTGGTGAACGAAAGCGGCGAAGGCGTGACGTTGCAGCGGCAGGATGAACAGCGTTACATCCCGCTGACGGACATCACCGTTTCTGCCGCGCTGGGCAATATTCCGCTGACGCTCACCTTCAAGGGGGGCGGGCGCTTTGTGCCCGACGACGACGCGGCCTTTCGCCGCTGGTTCTATCAGCGCCGTTCGCCGGGGTGGGTGCATCGCCTGGAACGCCATAAACGCGGCGTCGCCCTGGCGCTGCTGATGACGCTGTTGGCGGTAGTGGCTTACGTTTACGTGGTGCTGCCGTGGGCGAGCAGCGAGATCGCCATGCGCATCCCCACCTCGGTGGAACAGAAGCTGGGCGAACATACGCAGACGTTCTTGGAGCAGAGCGGCTTCGCGCCCTCGGCACTGCCGGCCGAGCGGCAACGGGCGCTGCAGCAGCTGTTCCGGCAGGTGATGCCGGCCGACATGCGCCAAGAGCGCACGCCGCTCTCGCTGAAGTTGATGGCGGCGCCCGGCGCGCCGAACGCCTTTATGTTGCCGGACGGCACGCTGGTGCTCAGCGATAGCCTGGTCACCTTGTCGAAAAACGACGATGGCTTGGCGGCGGTGATGCTGCACGAAATGGGGCATCACGCTTATCGCCATCCGATGCGCATGTTGGTGCGCTCGTCACTGGTGGCATTGACGCTGATGTGGATGACGGGTGACGTCAGCGGCATCGGCGACACGTTGCTGCAGTCCGCATCCTTCGTAAATGAGATGCAGTTTTCTCGCGGGATGGAGCGTGAGGCGGATGCGTTTGCGATAGCGGAAATGCAGCGCCAGGGGCGTTCGCTGGCGGAAATGGCGGCGATCTACCGCGCGTTGGCACAGGCGCCTGAACGAGAAAAGACCGATGACTGGGCGCTGCCTGCCTGGCTCAGCACTCATCCGGCGATGCAGGAACGGCTGGATGCGGTAAATGAGGCGATGGCGCAGCAGAAATAAAAAAGCCCCCGGTTTTCACCGGGGGCTTTTTCGTGAACGGGCGAAATTACTTCGCTTTACCCTGGTTCGCCACGGCCGCCGCTTTTGCAGCGATCTCATCGGCGTTACCCAGGTAGTAACGTTTGGTTGGTTTGAAGTTCTCGTCGAACTCATACACCAACGGCACGCCGGTTGGGATGTTCAGCTCGAGAATTTCGTCTTCGCTCAGGTTATCCAGGTATTTCACCAGCGCGCGCAGCGAGTTGCCGTGCGCCGCAACGATCACGCGTTCGCCGCTCTTGATGCGTGGCAGGATCTCTTCGTCCCAGTAAGGGATAACGCGATCGATGGTCAGCGCCAGGCTTTCGGTCAGCGGCAGCTCTTGCTCGCTCAGTGAAGCGTAGCGCGGATCGTGGCCAGGGTAACGTTCGTCTTCTTTGGTCAGCTCCGGCGGGGTCACCGCGAAGCCGCGACGCCATTGTTTTACCTGCTCGTCGCCGTATTTTTCAGCGGTTTCGGCTTTGTTCAGACCCTGCAGCGCGCCGTAGTGACGTTCGTTCAGCTTCCAGGATTTTTCGGTTGGCAACCAGGCCTGATCCAGCTCGTCGAGGATGTTCCACAGGGTGTGGATCGCGCGCTTCAGTACGGAGGTGTAAGCGAAGTCGAAAGTGAAACCTTCCTCTTTCAACAGCTTGCCTGCTGCTTTCGCTTCGGTGCGGCCCTTGTCGGACAGATCAACATCATACCAACCGGTGAAGCGGTTTTCTTGGTTCCACTGGCTTTCGCCGTGACGCACCAGAACCAGCTTAGTTACAGCCATAGCTTAACTCCTTAATAATCTGACATTTCAATGATAACGAAAATCATTATATTGCCGCGGGCCGGGGCTCGGCAATCGATAGTGTCTAACCATAGCCAATTTCTTGCCGCAAAGTAAGGGCTGGAGAAAGGAAAAAGCTGAATCGTTCAGCCTGAGGCGGAAGGGGGAGAAACGGCGCGTCGGAATCGCTTCGGACGCGCCGTGGCAGAGGGAGAATCAGGCCGATTTTTTCAGGCAGTTGCTCATGAAGGTTTTACGCGCGTCGCCCTTCAGATCCTTGGTCTTGGCGTCGGCGTTGCAGGTTTTCATCTTCTGCTGCTGCGGCGTCAGGGTTTTGCCCGTCGCAGCGGCGCCTTCGGATTTCAGACAGGTGCTCATAAAGGTGGAGCGATCCGCGCCTTTCAGCGACTTGGTGGATGCCTGCTGGTTGCAATCGGTCATGCGTTTCTGTTGGGCCGCCTGCGCCGGCGAAGGCGTTTTCGTCGCCGTCGTCGCGTCGGCCGCCATCAGATTGGTGCTCAGCATTAAGCCCGCCAGCAATGGAAGTGCAGTAATCAGACGCATAGGTGTTCCTTCAGCTATTGATTGGCCGCCATCGGCCGAAAATTGTGACGTTGCACAAGGCGTTGTGCTTATCACGGTAGCCTGAGTGTAGTGCGCGCTTTGGAATAAGGGAAGGTGGGCGCCGGCGGGGGGATAGGGCTAAAAGGTAAGCATTTATAACAAATCGCCCCCGGCCGCACGGCGAGGGGCATGGCGGGTTAGATAGGATAAAACTGATAATGCGTGGCGCTGCGGTAGCGGCTCCCCGGCTGCAGCCAGCAATCCGGCTGCGGCCACTCGGGATGGTGCGGGCTGTCCGGCAAAAACTCGCTTTCCAGCGCCACGCCGGCATGGTTGGCATAGCTGCCGCCGTCGCGCGCCGGCGTGCCGGCCAGAAAATTGCCGCTGTAGAGTTGCAGCGCAGGTGCGTCGGTGAACACGCTCATTTGCACCTGGCCGTCGGCGGACCATAAATGGGCCGCCGGGCTTTCCAGCGCGCCGCAGATGCGGTGCAACAGAAAGGCGTGATCGTAGCCGTTGACCCGCTGTTGGTCGCGATCGCGCAGGAAATCCTGCAGCAGCGTTTTCGGTTGACGAAAATCCATGCCGCTGCCGTCCACCGGCGTCAGCTCGGCGCAGGGAATGCCCTCGGCGTCGACGGGCAGATAGCGATCGGCGAACAGCTGCAGCCGTTGGGCGCGGGCGTCGGTGCCGGGGCCGTCCAGATTGAAATAGGCGTGGTTGGTCAGGTTGACCGGGCAGGGGCGATCGGCCTGCGCCAGATAGCTGATTTCCAGACGATTATCGGGGGTCAGGCGGTAGCAAACCTGCACGTCGAGATTGCCGGGGAAGCCCTGATCGCCATCCGCTGAATGCAGCGCATAGCAGACCTGGTGCGCATCCTGCTGTACCCGGCGCCAGCGGCGGGCATGAAAACCGTCGGGGCCGCCGTGCAACTGGTGCGCGCCCTGATTGGCGAGCAGCGCATGGGATTTACCGTCGATGGGCAGGCTGGCATTGGCGATGCGGTTGGCGTAACGGCCAACGGTGGCGCCCAGATAGGCGCCCTGACGTTGATAGTCCGCGGCGCTGCGGCAGCCGAGCAGCAGCTCGCGTTTTTCGCCGGATGTGAGCGGTAATACCGCGGACAACCAGGTGGCGCCCCAGTCCATCAGGGTGACGGTCATGCCGCCGGCGTTTTGCAGCCGCGTCAGCTGGTAAGGCTGCCCATCGGGCGCCGCTTCCGTGCTCACCGTCAGCATGTGCCGGCCCCCTGCGAAGCGTGGCAGACGTAAAACGTTTCCCGCAATCCGCCGGTTTGCAGCGGATACTCGTGCGCCACGGCGGCGCGCACCGTTTCCACGAGGTCCTGTGGCATCAGCGCGACGATGCAGCCGCCAAAGCCGCCTCCGGTCATGCGCACGCCGCCGCGCGGGCCGAGGGTCGCTTTGACAATCTCGACCAACCGATCGATTGGCGGCACGGTGATTTCAAAGTCGTCACGCATCGAGGCGTGAGACTCCGCCATCAGCCGGCCCATGCGTTGCAGATCGCCGGCCGCCAGCGCATCGGCCGCCGCCAACGTGCGGGCATTCTCGCTGATGACATGGCGCGCGCGCTTGGCCACCAACGGATCCAACTCATGTTGACGCGCTGCAAACTGTTCGGGGCTGACGTCGCGCAGCGCCTTGACGCCGAAGAAACGCGCCGCTTCTTCGCACTGTTTGCGGCGGGTGTTGTATTCGCTGTCCACCAGCCCGCGTTGCACATTGGAGTTGATGATCACCACCGCCACGCTGTCCGGCATCGGCACCGCGCGGGTCTCCAGCGAGCGGCAGTCGATCAGCAGAGCGCTGTCGCGCCGGCCGAGCGCGGAGATCAGCTGGTCCATGATGCCGCAGTTGCAACCGACGAATTGGTTCTCCGCCTCCTGGCCGTTCAGCGCCAGCGCCACGCCGTCCAGCGGCAGCTGATAGAGCGCCTGCAGCGCCTGGCCCACCGCCACTTCCAGCGCGGCGGAGGAGCTGAGCCCCGCGCCCTGCGGCACATTGCCGGCGATCACCAGATCCGCGCCGCCGAAATCGGCGTTACGGCGCTGAAGGTGCTTCACCACGCCGCGGACATAGTCGGACCAGCGCTGGTCGGGATGGCTGACGATCGGATCGTCGAGCGAGAATTGATCCTGCTGATTCTGATAATCGGCGGCCAGCACGCGGATCTGACGGTCGTCGCGCTTGGCGCAGGCGATAACGGTTTGGTAATCAATGGCGCAGGGCAGCACGAAGCCGTCATTGTAATCGGTATGCTCGCCGATCAGGTTCACCCGCCCCGGCGCCTGGATGGTCAACGCCGGCGCATAGCCGAAGTGTTCGGTAAACAGGGAATGGGTAAGCGGTTTCAGGCTCATGCTTGGGCTCCGGCTTCACGGTAATGAATATCGCTGACGGCGCGCAGACGCTCTGCGGCCTGTTCGGCGGTCAGGTCACGCTGGGTTTCCGCCAGCATCTCGTAACCGACCATAAATTTGCGCACGCTGGCTGAACGCAGCAGCGGCGGATAGAAATGGGCGTGCAGCTGCCAGTGCCGGTTGTCGGCGCCGTTGAACGGCGCGCCGTGCCATCCCATCGAATAGGGGAACGAGCACTGGAACAGGTTGTCGTAGCGGCTGGTCAGCTTCTTCAGCGCCAGCGCCAGATCGCGGCTTTGCGCCGCGCTGAGATCGGTGATGCGCTGCACCGCCGTTTTCGGCAGCAGCAGCGTTTCAAACGGCCAGGCGGCCCAGTAGGGCACCACCGCCAGCCAGTGTTCGGTGTTCACCACGATGCGTTCGCCTGCGGCCAGCTCGCGCTGCGCATAGTCCAGCAGCAGCGGGGAGGCATGTTCCCGGAAATAGTCGTGTTGCAGGCGATCTTCGCGTTCGGCCTCGTTCGGCAGAAAACTGTTGGCCCAGACCTGTCCGTGCGGGTGCGGGTTGGAGCAGCCCATCGCCGCGCCTTTGTTTTCGAACAGTTGCACCCAGGGGTAGTGCTTGCCCAGCTCCTCGGTTTGCGCCTGCCAGGCGGCGATCACCTGCTCCAGCGCCGGCAGCGTCAGTTCGGGCAGGGTTTTGCTGTGATCGGGAGAGAAGCAGATAACCCGGCTGACGCCGCGCGCGCTCTGGCTGCGCATCAACGGATCGTGGCTGTCGGGCGCCGGCGGCGTATCGCTCATCAGCGCGGCGAAATCGTTGGTAAAGACATAGGTGCCGCGATATTCCGGATTGCGATCGCCGGTGACGCGCGCATTGCCCGGGCACAGGAAACAGTCGGGATCGTGCGCCGGCAGCGTTGCCGTGGGGACGCTCTCCTGTTGGCCCTGCCAGGGGCGCTTGGCGCGGTGCGGTGAGACCAGCACCCACTGGCCGCTCAGCGGGTTAAAGCGGCGGTGCGGATGGTCGATAGGGTTAAATTCCGTCATACGGTTCCTTTCTTGGCGTCGACGAGGGTGTAATCGCTTCCAATTACCGTCTTGATACGCCCATTGCTGAACAGGGAGTGGTCAATGCGCAAAAAGATAGCATGGCTACAGCGATAAAAAGGTGATCCAACGCGAAAAATGGAATCGTTTACACTTCAGTGAAAAGCGCCGGACAGGCGGCGTAAAGCAGCATGCAAAGCGGTTGATGGCGGGGCGGTGAGGCGCTTGTGATAGCGTTTTCATCCAGCCACCGGCAGAGAAGCGCTCTCTGCCGGTGTCAGACGTTAGGGATGCTGATACAGCGGGTAGGTGAAGAACAGCAGATGGGTCAGGTTCAGTCCGAAATGGAACAGAATCGGCACCCACAGACGGCCGCTCCACATCCACGCCAGGCCGTAGATCACCCCGGCGAGGGTCGCGAAGATCACCATCAACGTACCGCCCGCCAGATGCGCGGCGCCGAACACCAGGGAGGCGACGATCAGCGCCGGCCAGGCCCCCAGCCACTGGCTGAGGCGCTGCTGCAGGTAGCCGCGAAACAGCGCTTCTTCGGCCATGCAGACGAAGAACAGGTTCGCCATGACGAAGGGCAGGATCCAGGCGGGCGCATGCAGCTCGATTTTTAAGCCGCCCAGCGCCACCGCCAGCAGCAACAGCGCCGGGACGGCCAGCAGCAGCGCAATCCAGCCCGCCTTGCCGCCGTTGCCGCCGCGTTCGGCGGAAAACAATGTGGGCAAGCAGGCGAACAGCAGGAACGGTACCATCGCCTTGTCGAAGTTGTAATACATGGTGAACGGTGCGCTGAGCGGGCCGGCCTTTTCGCCGTCGATCATCAGCTGGTTGTGGATGCCCGGCACCAGATGCAAGAACAGCGCCACGCAGCCGGCGATCACCAACCCTTCGAGCGCGATCGCCAGATTACGTTGCGCGCGAAAATAATGACGTAGACCCGCCAGCGCCACGATGGCCAACAGGCAACCCAGGCTGAGTGGCGTCAGCACCCCATGATAAAGCCCCATGCCCGCCGAGGCGGCCAGGATCACCCAGGCTATCAGCCGGTTAAACGGCAAGAAAAATAACGAAGCAGCCAGTACGCCCCACATAATATATCCCTTAAATATGTACACGGCGCTCAGCGCCTTTGCGGCGTGCGATGATGGCGAAATTGAGCGCTAAAGCGGATAGTAGCACACCAGAATGACGCTAAAGGTCGGGGCAGTGATGCATTCGTGCATTATGCCGGCCGACACAACCGGCGGCGATGCAGCTTAGCCTCTCATCCAGGCCTGCGAACGGGTGATTTCGGCCAGATTTTGCAGGGTATCCAGACTCTGCTGGTGGATCTCCTGCGTAGGGGCTGCGCACAGATCGTGCAATACGGTCACCTGAAAGCCGGCGTCGTGCGCCTGACGCGCGGTGCTTTCGATGGCGAGCGGCGTGCTGATGCCCGCCAGCAGCAAATGGTGGCACCGATGTTGCCGCAGCCAGGCTAACAAATTGTTACCGGAGAAGGCGCTAACCGCCGTTTTTTCAAACTGCAGATCGGTCTCTTCCCGGTGCAGTTCGGGCACCCAGCGGCATCCCGGGCCGTTTAGCCGCAGCGCGCCGATCTGCTTGAGATGGTTGAACAGCGGCGAGTGAGGCGGGATGTCATGATAATCGTCGGCGAATCCCACCCGCACCCAAATTACCGGGATTTTTCGCACCCGCGCGTAGGCCGCGGCGGCATTGACGTTGGCGAGCAGGTGGGTCGCCGCCACCTGTTCACGGCAGTGGTTGGCGCGGCCTTTGGGCCCGATAAGATCCTCGATCAGGTCGATGATAATCAACGCAGCGGACATGGCGTCTCCAGAAAATGGCCTTCTTTCTTTCTATGATAAAAGGCCAAATGTGATGTGCTGCGGTGAAGTGTTGCCGGATATGTTTACGCCGCGTTTCAGACGGAGGCTGCCTCCAGCCGCTGGTGTTGATAGCCGTAGCCGCCCTCGCCGTCGGGCACGAAGCTGAGGCGGTGGGTGATACACTGCGGCGCATCTTCGGCATGGTGCGAAACGAACAGCAGCTGCGTGGCGCCCTGACCGATCAGCACGTCGATGAAGCGGCGCACCAGCTGGCGATTGAGCGGATCCAACCCTTGCAGCGGCTCGTCGAGGATCAGCAGCGCCGGGTGCTTCACCAGCGCGCGGGCGATCAGCGCCAACCGCTGTTGGCCCCAGGAAAGGCTGTGGAACGGGGCGTCACCGCGCGCGCCGTCGAGCCCGAGCAGCGCCAGCCATTGCTCGGTCAGCTGCCGCTGGCGATCCGAGACCGCCTGATAAATGCCGATCGAATCGAAGAACCCCGACAGCACCACGTTGCGCACGCTGGTGTTGACGCGATAATCCAGATGCAGGCTGCTGCTGACGTAGCCGATATGGCGTTTGATTTCCCAGATGGTTTCCCCGCTGCCGCGGCGGCGGCCGAACAGCGTCAGATCGTTGCTGTAGCCCTGCGGGTGATCGCCGGTGATCAAACTGAGCAGGGTGGATTTGCCGGCGCCGTTTGGGCCGACGATCTGCCAGTGTTCACCAGGGTTAACCTGCCAGTCGAGATGATTGAGGATCGGCCGATCGTTATAGCTGACCACGCCGTCACGCAGGACGATCAGCGGACGATCCGCCGGCAGGGCCACTTTATGCGCCGGATCCTCCGTTTCCGGCAGCGCCAGCCCGCTGAGGTTTTCGCTGTGCGCCAGCTGCGCCACCAGCGCGTCCGCCATCACCTGGCTGCGCGGCCCGCGGTTGGTCAGGGTGCAGTCCGCCAGCACGCCCACCTGCCGGACAAAATCCGGTATTTCGTCGAAACGGTTGAGCACCAGCACCACGGTTTGCCCCTGGGCGGAAAGCTCGCTCAGCAGTGCGGCGAGCTGCGCGCGCGAGTGCACGTCCAGCCCGTCGAAAGGTTCATCGAGGATCAGCAGGTCGGGCTGCGGCATCAGCGCGCGGCACAGCAGGGTTTTGCGCGTTTCGCCGGTGGAGAGGTATTTGAAGCGGCGCGTCAGCAGGGCGGTAATGCCGAACTGCGCGGCCAGTCGCTCACAGCGCGCGGCGTCTTTCACCTCTTCCTGAATGATCTCCGCCGCGGTACGGCCGGTGTCGTCTTCGTCCGCGCTGAGCAGATCGGTATTGTTGCGTTGCCACTCGTCGCTGACCATCTTTTGCAACTGTTCGAAGGAGATGCGCACCGCATGCTGAAAGTCGCTGCGGCGTTCGCCGCGCAGCAGAACCAGTTCGTCGGCCAGCGCGCGCGCCAGGGCGGATTTGCCGCTGCCGTTGGCGCCGACGAAGGCCCAGCTTTCACCGGCCTGGATCGCCAGCGCTTCCAGCGCCAGGGTGCGGGTATCGCTCAAGCGGAATGAACCTTGCGAAATGTGCAACGACGACATCACCTGTTCCTTTTTTTGCAATTATTTGCCTTAGAAATAGGCGCATTGCCGGGTGATGTCAATCAACAAAAACGCAACATCACGTTGCGCTTAACACAACGTGGCGACAATCACCCGATCGGCGTTGAACAGGGCGTGTACGGCGTCGCCGACGCTCAGCTGCAGGCGCTGCAGCTCCGCCGTCGTCAGGGTGGCGCACAGGGTTTCGCCGCCCGCCAGCGTCACCAGCACCTCGCTGTGTTCGGCGCCCGGCTGAATGCCGGCCACCACGCCCGCCAGCGCATTATCCGCGTCGGCGTTATCGGCCGCATCGACGCTCAGACGCACCCAGGGCGCCTTGATCAGCGCCAGCACCTCTTTGCCGGGCGTCAGCTGCAGCCGATCGGCGCTTTGCTGGGTAATGGCCGCCGTCAGGCGAGTGCTGCCGTCGTTCAGCAGGATCGCCAGATGCTGCTGTACCTGCTGGTGGTCGCGTTCGATCACGGTGCCGAAAAACTGATTGCGCGCGCTGGTTTGCAGCGAGAAGCGCGAGATGGCCGCCAGCAGGCTGTCGAGCGGCAGATCGTCCTGCTGCAGCACGTCGAAGGCTTTTTGCTGCACCTGGCCCAGCAGATCGTACAGCTGGATCAGCCGTTGGCCGTAGTGCGTCAAATGCGCGCCCCCGCCGCCTTTGCCGCCGGTGGCGCGTTCCACCACCGTTTGTTCCGCCAGTTGGTTCATCTCATTGATGGCGTCCCAGGCGCTTTTGTAGCTGATGCCCGCCAGTTTGGCGCCCTGGCTGATGGAGCCGGTGTGCTGCACCTGTTTCAGCAGCGCGATGCGGCGCGGATCGGCGAACAGCTTTTGCTGGAGTTTGAGAGTCAGAAGAATTTCGGCCTGCATAGCGCATCCTGTCGGCGGCAAAAATCGTATTGTCGCCGATTTGGCGGCAAAGCGCCAAAGGGCACGTTTGGCCGATCACAATTTCGCCTCGCTGGCTAAAATAACTCCGGTTTTAGCGATTTTTTGGGTTAGAATAACCTGATATGCGGTGAAAGGCATTTGCCGCTCAATGGGCAGTTAAGCGAGGCTATCATGTTGGAATTATTGAAAAGTCTGTTATTCGCCGTGGTGATGGTGCCGGTGGTCATGGCGCTCATTCTCGGCTTGATCTACGGTTTTGGCGAAGTGTTCAACGTCTTCTCCAAAGTGGGCCGTTCGAAAGAAAACCGCACCCAGCACTGACCGTTCCCCATCCCGATACCCGTCGGCATCGCCCGGCGGGCATTCCTCAAGTTATCTCACGCTTTGCCGATAAACCGCATGACAAGCTTTCGCGCAACGTTATATTATTTTTTATATAACGAAGAGTGATAATGCACGTTAACTTGCGGAGAAAAACAATGAAACAGCAATGGACCCAATGGGTTGGCGGGATCGTGTTGGCATCGGGCCTGGTGGCTCAGGCCTCGGCGGCGGAAAAGATCACCGTGTTCGCCGCCGCGTCGCTGACCAACGCGCTGCAGGACATCGCCACCCAGTATCAAAAAGGCAAGGACGTGCAGGTGGTTTCCTCCTTCGCGTCGTCCTCGACGCTGGCGCGCCAAATTGAGCAGGGCGCGCCGGCCGATCTGTTTATCTCCGCCGATCAACAGTGGATGGATTACGCCATCGACAAGCAGCAGATGGTGAAAGACACCCGCTATACGCTGCTGGGCAACGAACTGGTGCTGATCGCCGCCAAGAACGATAAACAAGACAAGATCGCCATCGACAAGCAGACTGATTGGGCCAAACTGCTGAACGGCGGTCGTCTGGCGGTGGGCGATCCGGATCACGTGCCGGCCGGCATCTACGCCAAAGAGGCGCTGGAGCATCTGGGCGCCTGGCGCGCGCTGGAGCCTAAACTGGCGCGCGCCAACAATGTGCGCAGCGCGATGGCGTTGGTGGAGCGCGGTGAAGCGCCGCTCGGCATCGTCTACGGTTCCGACGCGGTCGCCAGCGACAAGGTGAAAGTGGTGGGCGTGTTCCCGGAAGACAGCCACAAACCGGTTGAATATCCGATGGCGATTGTGAAAGATCGTCAAAATCCGACGGTCAGCGCTTTCTATACCTATTTGAAGAGCCCGGAAGCGGCCGCTATTTTCGAACATTATGGATTCACCCCGCGTAAATGATTCTGAGCGAGTACGAGTGGCAGGCGGTTGAGCTGAGCCTGAAAGTTTCCGGTTTGGCGGTAGTCTGCAGCCTGCCGTTCGGCATTCTGATGGCCTGGGTGCTGGTGCGCTGCCGTTTTCCCGGCAAGGCGCTGCTCGATGGCGTCATTCACCTGCCGCTGGTGCTCCCGCCGGTGGTGGTCGGTTATTTGCTGCTGATCGCCATGGGGCGGCGCGGCGTCATCGGCGAGCGGCTGTACGATTGGTTCGGCTTCAGCTTCAGCTTTAGCTGGCGCGGCGCCGCGCTGGCGTCGGCGGTGGTGGCGTTTCCGCTGATGGTGCGCGCCATTCGGCTGGCGCTGGAGGCGGTGGATACCCGGCTGGAACAGGCAGCGCGCACGCTGGGCGCCAATCCGTGGCGGGTATTTTTCACCATCACGCTGCCGCTGTCGCTGCCCGGCGTCATTGTCGGCGTGGTGCTGGCCTTCGCCCGCTCGCTGGGGGAGTTTGGCGCCACCATCACCTTCGTCTCCAACATTCCCGGGGAAACCCGCACCATTCCGCTGGCGATGTATACGCTGATTGAAACGCCGGGGGCGGAGGCCGCCGCCGCGCGTCTGTGCGTGATCGCCATCGTGCTGTCGCTGGCTTCGCTGATGGTGTCCGAATGGCTGGCCCGCTGGGGCCGCAAACGGATGGGGGTGTAAATGCTGGAGCTGGATTTCTCGCAGCAGCTGGGCGACCTCAATCTCAACGTCCGCGCCGATTTGCCGGCGCAGGGCATCACCGCGATTTTCGGCCTGTCTGGCGCAGGCAAAACTTCCTTGATCAACGCCATCGGCGGCCTGACCCACCTGCAGCAGGGGCGTATCGCGCTCAATGGCCGCACGCTGGTGGATACCGCCGCGGGCCTCTGCCTGCCGCCGGAAAAGCGCCGTATCGGCTATGTGTTTCAGGATGCGCGCCTGTTCCCGCACTATCGGGTGCGCGGCAACCTGCAGTACGGCATGGCGGCCGGCATGCGTACGCAGTTCAACACCATCGTCGAGCTGCTGGGCATCGGGCCGCTGCTTAATCGGCTGCCCCTGACGCTCTCCGGCGGTGAAAAACAGCGGGTGGCGATCGGCCGCGCGCTGCTGACGGCGCCGGAACTGCTGCTGATGGACGAACCGCTGGCCTCGCTCGATCTGCCGCGCAAACGCGAGCTGCTGCCGTATCTGGAGCGGTTGGCGCAGGACGTGAACATCCCCATCCTCTATGTCAGCCACAGTCTGGACGAGATCCTGCGCCTGGCCGAGCAGGTGTTGGTGCTGGATCGCGGCGAGGTGCGCGCGTTCGGCGGGCTGGAAGCCGTCTGGGCCAGCAGCGCGCTGCGGCCGTGGCTGCAACGTGAAGATCAGAGCAGCGTGCTGCGCGTCAGCGTGATTGAGCATCATCAACGTTATGCCATGACCGCGCTGGCGCTCGGCGATCAGCGGCTGTGGGTCAGCGGCATCGACGCCGAGTTGGGCACTCAGCTGCGCATTCGCATCAATGCCGCCGACGTCTCGCTGGTGCTGCAGCCGCCGGTCAACAGCAGCATTCGCAACGTCTTGCCGGCCAAGGTCAGCGAGTGTCTGGACGTGGACGGGCAGGTGGAAGTGAAGCTGGCGGTCGGGGAACACGTGCTGTGGGCGCGCATCACGCCCTGGGCGCGAGACGAACTGGCGATCCGCCCCGGGCAGTGGCTGTACGCGCAGGTGAAAAGCGTGTCGATCAGCCGCGAGAGCCGTTAAGGCGGGCCCTCCCGGCGGGAGGGCGAAAAGACTACAGCACGCGGGTGCGGATCACCTCGGCGATGCCCGGCTGCAGGTTATCGGCGATCACCAGATCGGCGCGTTCCTTGATCGCGTCATCGGCGTTGCCCATCGCCACGCCCAAACCGACCGCTTCCAGCATGCTGATGTCGTTGTAGTTGTCGCCGAACGCCACCACCTGATCCATGCTCAGCCCCTGCGACTCCACCCATTGGCGCAGGCGTTTGCCTTTGCTGTTGCCGCCTTTGGCGATATCCACCTGATCGTGCCAGGACCATTCGCACGCCAACCCCAGCTCTTTTTCCACCGTGTCGGCAAACTCGCGCAGCGCCGGAATATCGGCGTGCGAGGTGGCGAATTTCCAGATCGCCTGTGCGTCGTCGGCCGCCTGCGCCAGGCTGCCGACCTGCAGCAGCGTCGGGCGCTGCGCCGCAGGCAGGGTTTCGGCCCAGGCCAGCGAGCGAGTCACGTGGCCGCTCGGTTCCTGATACAGCATGGCGTCGTCAACGTACATCAGCCCGTGAATGTCGGTCTGTTTGAGCATCTGCAGCACCTGTTTGGCCTGCTCCTTCGCCAAGGGATCGGCGGCCAGCACCTTTTTTTGCTGAAAATCATACAGGTAAGTGCCGTTGCAGCAGATGGCCGGCGTGTCAATCTGCAGCGCCTGGTAGAACGGATGGATGGCGACGTGATGGCGGCCGGTGACCACCACCACCTGGACGCCGGCGGCGCGCGCCTGCGCCAGCGCTTCCAGCGACTGCGGTAAGATGCGTTTTTGATTGTCCAGCAGGGTGCCGTCAAGATCGAGGGCGATGACGCGGTAGCTCATAGGGTTCTCGTTATCGTTAGCCATAAAATTAATCCGATGGTACACCGGATAGCCAATGGAGAAAACCGCGTGAGCTTCCGGTGCTAAGCAGGGTTGCCATGCGACGGATGTGCGGTAAGCTAGGGACAATCGAACGGCCTGAAACCGGTTCCTCTTTTACCCTTTGCAAGGAGAACACATGAAGCAAATCGTTTATGTCGCCAGCCCGGAGAGCCAGCAGATCCACGTCTGGCAGTTGGACGACGCCGGCGCGCTGACGCTGCTGCAAACCGTTGACGTGCCGGGCCAGGTGCAGCCGATGACCCTTCATCCGGACAAGACTCACCTGTACGTCGGCGTGCGTCCGGCGTTCGGCATCGTCAGTTACCGCATCGAGGCGGACGGCACGCTGCAGCAGGCCGGCATGGCGCCGCTGCCGGGCAGCCCGACCCATATCTCCACCGATTTGCAGGGGCGTTACCTGTTCTCCGCTTCCTACAGCGGCAACTGCGCCAGCATCAGCCCGATCGGCCACGACGGCGTGGTCACGGCGCCGATCCAACAGATCGACGGCCTGAGCGCGCCGCACTCCGCCAACATCGATCCGACCAACCAGCTGGTGCTGGTGCCGTGTCTGAAAGAAGACCGCATCCGTCTGTTCAACCTGAGCCTGGCGGGCCAGCTGACGCCGCACGCGCAGGACGCGGTGGATATCGCCGCCGGCGCCGGTCCGCGCCATATGGCGTTCCACCACAACGACAAGTTCGCTTACTGCGTCAACGAGCTGAACGGCACGGTGGACGTGCTGGCCATTTCGGAAAACGGCGGCAAATACACCGTGACGCAAACGCTGGATATCATGCCGGACGATTTCGACGGCACCCGCTGGGCGGCGGACATTCATATCACGCCGAACGGCCGCTTCCTGTACACCAGCGATCGCACCGCCAGCATTCTGACCCTCTTCAGCGTCTCCGAAGACGGCGGCACGTTGAGCGTGGTCGGCTATTATCCGACCGAAGCGCAACCGCGCGGTTTCAATATCGATCACAGCGGCCGCTTCGTGATTTCGTCCGGCCAGAAGTCCGATCACATCGCGGTGCATGAAATTGATCAGGCCAGCGGTCAGCTGACTATGTTGGCGCGTTATCCGGTGGGCAAAGGCCCGATGTGGGTAAGCGTGCTGGCGAAGTAATTCGGCGGGCAGAGCAGAAAAGCGCGGTTCGGTTGAGCCGCGCTTTTTTATGGGCGGAGATCAATCAGTTGAACATCACCGTCAGCGTGGCGCTGCCGAGGCTGTGGAAATGCACGTTAAAGCCCACCAACGCGCCGCTGGAGCCTTCATCCACCTCAATGCTTTCCACGTCCAGCGCATGCACGGTGAACTGATAGCGGTGGCGTTCGCCATTCGGCGGCGCGGCGCCGCCGTAACCGGCCGAGCCGAAGTCGGTACGGGTTTGCAGCGCGGCGCTCGGCAACGGCGCTTTGCCGGAGCCTGCGCCCTGCGGCAGCTCGCGCACGTCGGCCGGAATATTGGCCACCACCCAGTGCCACCAGCCGGAGCCGGTCGGGGCATCGGGATCGTACAGGGTGACGACGAAGCTTTTGGTGCCGGCGGGCACGCCGTCCCAGGCCAGGTGCGGCGACAGGTTATCGCCGCGGTAGCCCATGCCGTTGAAGACCTGAGTCTGCGGCATTGTGCCGCCGTCCTGCAGATCGTTGCTGTACAAACGAAAAGCCATAATGACTCCCAGTTGTCGATAAACGCGGACCCTTAAGCTAGATCTTTTCGGTGGAACAATACAACCCCTTGCGCCAGCGGCGGACGGTTGATCTCGACGGTGACATGCACCAGTTCGGGATGCGCGGCCAACAGTTGGCGCACCCGATCGGCGGTGAGGGCGCGATCGGCGCTGCTCAGGGCGAGGACGCAATGATATTTTCCTTTGCCGATGCGGCCTACATGCAAATCGGTCAGCGTGAGCGCGTGGCCGGAAGCGGCCAGGGCCTGGCGGATCTCTTGCGCCACCGGGGCGTCCATTTCGGCATCCAGCAAAATCTTTCCGCTATCGCGCATCAGGCTATAGGCCCAGGCGGCCACCATCGCCGCGCCGACGATGCCCATCAGCGGATCGAGCCAGGCGGCGCCCCAAAGCTTGCCGCCGAACAGCGCGACGAGCGCCAGCACCGAGGTGGCGGCGTCGGCGAGCACGTGAACATAGGCAGAACGCAGGTTGAGGTCGTGATGAGTGTCGTCGTGGTCATCCCCGTGATGATGATGGTGGCCGCCGCCGCGCAACAGCCAGGCGCAGAGCAGGTTGACGGCCAGCCCGATCGCGCCGATGGCGATGGCTTCGTTGTAATGAATCGGGCTGGGATTCAGCAGCCGCTGCCCAGACTGAAACAGCATCAGCGCCGCCACCAGCACCAACAACACCGCGCTGGTGTAACCGGCCAGCACTTCGATCTTCCAGGTGCCGAGGCTAAAGCGGCGATCCTTGGCCAGCCGGCGTGCGGCGCCGTAAGCCAGTACCGACAGGCCCAGGGCCAGCGCGTGCGAACTCATGTGCCAGCCGTCGGCCAGCAGCGCCATCGAGTTAAACAGCCAGCCGCCGGCGATCTCGATAGCCATCATACTGGCGGTGAGTATCACCGCCCATCTGGTGTTTCTTTCGGCCAATGGGTTACCATCGTCAAAAACGTGGCTGTGCTCGCGGTGCAAAACGGGCGCGTGAGACGTCATGGTGAAGTTCCTCAGCAAAAGATAGTGTGCTGAAATATACTATACCCCAGTATAGTAAATAACAATCAGGCGGAAATGATGAGCCATACCCACAGAGATCAAAAGAAGCTGTTGGCGCGGGTGCGCCGCATTAAAGGGCAGGCCGAAGCGCTGGAGCGCGCGCTGGAGAGCGGCGGCGAATGTTCGGCTGTTCTGCAGCAGATCGCGGCGGTGCGCGGCGCGGTCAACGGCCTGATGGCGCAGGTGCTGGAAGGGCATGTGCGCGAACATCTGGCTGCCGCGGACGCTACGCCGCAGCAGCGCGAGCAGGACATCGAGCAATTGATGACCGTTTTACGTTCTTATATGAAGTAATCATGATTTCACTGAAAAAACGCACGCCGTGGTTCGGCTGGCTGCGCCGTTGGGCCAAAGGCATCAAGCGCGATATCTACGCGCTGTGGCTTGCCGCCCGTGATAAGCGCACCCCGTGGTACGCCAAGCTGATCGCGCTGCTGGTGGCCGGCTATGCGATCTCACCGATCGATCTGATCCCGGATTTTATTCCGGTGCTGGGCTATCTGGACGATGTGATCATCGTGCCGTTGGGCATCATGTTGGCGGTGCGGCTGATCCCCAAACCGCTGATGGCCGAGCTGCGCGAGAAGGCGCAAAAGCGCGTCGATAATCCCACCGGCCGCATGGCGGCGGCGATGATCATTGTACTGTGGCTGCTGTGTTTGGGATTGCTGGCCCGCTATCTGGACCAGCATTGGTAAGGCATTAACGCGCGGCGGCGGCGACGGCGGCGGTCAGGCGGCTGAGCTGGTCCGCTTCGATGATGTAAGGCGGCATCAGGTAAATCAGCTTGCCGAACGGCCGGATCCATACCCCGCGCTCGACGAACCCGCGCTGCAGCTCGGCGACATCCACCGGTTCGCGCATCTCCACCACCCCAATCGCGCCCAGCACCCGCACGTCGGCCACCTTCGGCAGCGCCGCCAACGGCAACAGTTCCCGCTTCAACTGGGTTTCGATGGCGCTCACCTGCGCCTGCCAGCGATTTTCCGCCAGCAGCGCCAGACTGGCGTCCGCCACGGCGCAGGCCAGCGGATTGCCCATAAAGGTCGGCCCGTGCATAAAGCAGCCGGCCGCGCCGTTGCTGATGGTCTCCGCCACATGGCGGGTAGTCAAGGTGGCGGAAAGGGTCATATAGCCACCGGTCAGCGCCTTGCCCAGACAGAGAATGTCCGGCACCACCTGCGCGTGCTCGCAGGCGAACAGCTTGCCGGTGCGGCCGAAGCCGGTGGCGATCTCGTCGGCGATCAGCAGCACCTGATGGCGATCGCACAGCTCGCGCACCCGCTTGAGATAGGTCGGATGATAGATGCGCATGCCGCCGGCGCCTTGCACCACCGGTTCCAGGATCACCGCCGCCACTTCACCGGCGTGCTGTTCCAGCAGCGCGGTGAACGGCGCGATATCCTCTTCACGCCATTCCTCGTCGAAGCGGCACTGCGGCGCGGTGGCGAACAGGTGCGGCGCCAAATACCCCTGATAGAGGCTGTGCATCGAGTTGTCCGGATCGCAGACCGACATCGCGCCGAAGGTATCGCCGTGATAGCCGTGGCGCAGCGTCAGGATGCGCTGCCGGCGCTCGCCGCGCGCCTGCCAGTACTGCAGCGCCATTTTCAGCGACACTTCTACCGCCACCGAACCAGAGTCCGCCAGGAACACGCACTGCAGCGCTTCCGGCGTCATTTCCACCAGCCGACGGCACAACGAGATGGCGGCCGGATGGGTAATGCCGCCGAACATCACGTGCGACATCTTCTCCAACTGCTGGCTGGCGGCCTGATTCAGGCGCGGATGGTTGTAACCGTGGATCGCCGCCCACCAGGAGGACATGCCGTCCACCAGACTCCGGCCGTCCGCCAGCTGCAGTTCGACGCCGTTGGCCGATTCGATCGGGTAACAGGGTAACGGGCGGCTCATGGAGGTGTAGGGGTGCCAGATATGGCGTTGGTCAAACGCCAGGTCGGAAGCGGTGACAGACATTGTTGTAAACCAAATTGGATTAAGATTGGTTGACAGTATATCCACAATATTTAAACTGGCGACACTTTTTCGTTTTGGAGACGCCATGATGGCCGACCGCATTCACTGGACAGTAGGGCAAGCCCAGGCCCTGTTTGATAAACCGCTGCTGGAACTGCTGTTCGAAGCGCAAACCGTACACCGCCAGCACTTCGACCCGCGTCAGGTGCAGGTCAGCACGCTGCTGTCGATCAAGACCGGCGCTTGCCCAGAAGACTGCAAATACTGCCCGCAGAGCTCACGCTACAAGACCGGCCTGGAGTCGGAGCGGCTGATGCAGGTCGAGCAGGTGCTGGAATCGGCGCGCAAGGCCAAGGCGAACGGTTCGACCCGTTTTTGCATGGGCGCGGCGTGGAAGAACCCGCACGAGCGCGATATGCCTTATCTGCAGCAAATGGTGCAGGGCGTGAAAGCGATGGGCATGGAAACCTGCATGACGCTGGGCACGCTGGACGGCACCCAGGCCGAGCGGCTGGCGGAGGCCGGGCTGGATTACTACAACCATAACCTCGACACCTCGCCGGAGTTCTACGGCAACATCATCACCACCCGCAGCTACCAGGAGCGCCTGGATACGCTCGACAAGGTGCGCGACGCCGGCATCAAAGTGTGCTCCGGCGGCATCGTCGGGCTGGGTGAAACGGTGCGCGATCGCGCCGGGTTGCTGGTGCAGCTGGCCAACCTGCCAAAACCACCGGAGAGCGTGCCGATCAACATGTTGGTGAAGGTGAAAGGCACGCCGCTGGCGGATAACGATGACGTCGATCCGTTTGATTTCATCCGCACCATCGCGGTGGCGCGCATCATGATGCCATCTTCTTATGTCCGTCTCTCAGCAGGCCGCGAACAGATGAACGAACAGACGCAGGCGATGTGCTTCATGGCCGGCGCCAACTCGATCTTCTACGGTTGCAAGCTGCTGACCACGCCGAATCCGGAAGAAGACAAAGACCTGCAGCTGTTCCGCAAGCTGGGGCTCAACCCGCAGCAGACCGCAACCGAACACGGCGACAACCAGCAACAGCAGGTGCTGGCCAAGCAACTGCTGAACGCCGATACCGCCGAGTTTTACAACGCGGCGCCGTGATGAGCTGGCAGCAACGCATCGAGCAGGCGCTGGCTGAGCGGCGCCTGAACGCCGCCTACCGCCGGCGACAGACCACCGAGGGCGGCAATGGCCGCCAGATCCGGCTCGGCGATCGTCTCTATCTGAACTTCTCGGGCAACGACTACCTGGGGCTGAGCCAGGATACGCGGGTGATCGCCGCCTGGCAGCAGGGCGCGCAGCGTTACGGCGTCGGCAGCGGCGGTTCGGGCCACGTGACCGGTTTTAGCGCGGCGCATCAGGCGCTGGAAGAGCAACTGGCGGCGTGGCTCGGCTATCCGCGCGCGCTGCTGTTCATCTCCGGCTACGCCGCCAACCAGGCGGTGCTGGCGGCGTTGATGCAAAAGGGCGATCGCATTTTGGCCGATCGTCTCAGCCATGCCTCGCTGCTGGAGGCGGCGGCGCAGTCGCCGGCCGAGCTGCGCCGGTTCCAGCACAATCAACCGCAGGCCTTGGCGGATCTGCTGGCCAAACCCTGCGACGGGCAGCGGCTGGCGGTCACCGAAGGGGTGTTCAGCATGGATGGCGACGGCGCGCCGTTGGCAGAGCTGCATCGCTTAACCCGTGCGGCGGGCGCCTGGCTGATGGTGGACGACGCCCACGGCATCGGCGTGCGCGGCGAACAAGGCCGCGGCAGCTGCTGGCAGCAGGGCGTGCGGCCTGAACTGCTGGTGGCGACCTTCGGCAAGGCGTTCGGCGTCAGCGGCGCGGCGGTGCTGTGCGATGAGGCGACCGCCGAGTATCTGCTGCAGTTCGCCCGCCATCTGATCTACAGCACCGCGATGCCGCCGGCGCAGGCCTGCGCGCTGCAGGCGGCGCTGGTCTGCATTCGCGAGGGGGATGATCTGCGCACCCGGCTGCAGGACAACATTCGGCGTTTCCGTCAGGGCGCGGCGCCGCTGGCGCTGACCCTGACGGATTCCGACACCGCCATCCAGCCGCTGCTGGTGGGGGACAATCAACGCGCGCTCGATCTGGCGACCCGCCTGCGCGAGTGCGGCCTGTGGGTGAGCGCCATCCGTCCGCCGACGGTGCCGCCGGGCGGCGCGCGGCTGCGCATTACCCTGACGGCGGCGCATCAGCCGCAGGATATCGATCGCCTGCTGGAGGTGCTGAATGACGTCAGCCAATGACACAGTGAACAAACAGGCGGTCGCCTCGGCCTTCAGCCGCGCGGCCGGCAGCTACGACGCCGCCGCCGAGCTGCAGCGTGACGTTGGCGAGCGCTTACTGGGGATGGGGAGTTCCCACTCGGGCGAACAGCTGCTGGACGCCGGCTGCGGCACCGGCTATTTCAGCCGTATGTGGCGTGAGCGCGGCAAACGGGTGACCGCGCTCGATTTGGCGCCGGGCATGCTGGACGTCGCCCGCCAACGGCAGGCGGCGCATCATTATCTGCTGGGCGATATCGAACAGGTGCCGCTGCCCGATGCGGCGATGGACATCTGTTTCAGCAGCCTGGTGGTGCAGTGGTGCAGCGATCTGCCTGCCGCGCTGGCAGAGCTGTATCGCGTGACCCGTCCCGGCGGCGTGATCCTGTTTTCCACGCTGGCGGCGGGCTCGCTGCAGGAATTGGGGGACGCCTGGCAACAGGTGGACGGCGAACGTCACGTGAACGCCTTTTTGCCGTTGACGCAGATCCGCACCGCCTGCGCCGCCTATCGACACGAACTGGTGACGGAGTTGCGTATCCTGAACTACCCGGACGTGATGACGCTGATGCGTTCGCTCAAGGGCATCGGGGCGACGCATTTGCATCAGGGGCGCGAGGGCGGCCTGATGTCGCGCGGCCGCCTCGCCGCGCTGCAGGCGGCTTACCCGTGTCGGCAGGGGCAGTTCCCGCTCAGCTATCATCTGGCTTATGGAGTGATTTATCGTGAGTAAACGTTGGTTCGTGACCGGCACCGACACCGAAGTGGGGAAAACCGTCGCCAGCAGCGCCTTGCTGCAGGCCGCCAACCGGGCGGGCTACCGCAGCGCCGGCTATAAGCCGGTGGCCTCCGGCAGCGAGATGACCGCCGAGGGGCTGCGCAACGGCGACG
The DNA here is from genome assembly GCF_052168495.1 of Serratia sp. CY52157. Classification (NCBI taxonomy): domain Bacteria; kingdom Pseudomonadati; phylum Pseudomonadota; class Gammaproteobacteria; order Enterobacterales; family Yersiniaceae; genus Serratia; species Serratia sp. CY52157. Next base: position 454,547 of record NZ_JBJNMO010000002.1, read on the forward strand.
CGCTGGCGCTGCAGGCCAACAGCGGCGTGGCGCTCCGTTACGACGAAGTGAACCCTTACGTATTTGCCGAACCGACCTCGCCGCATATCGTCAGCGCCGATGAAGGCCGGCCGATCGACGCGGCGCGGCTGTCCGATGGCCTGCGCCGGCTGGAGCAGCGCGCCGACTGGGTGCTGGTCGAGGGGGCCGGCGGGTGGTTTACCCCGTTGTCGGCGGAGTACACCTTCGCCGACTGGGTGCGGCAAGAGCAACTGCCGGTGATCCTGGTGGTGGGCATCAAGCTGGGCTGCATCAACCACGCGGTGCTGACGGCCCAGGCGGTGCAACAGGCCGGGCTGACGCTGGCCGGTTGGATCGCCAACGACGTGGCGCCGCCGGGGCGGCGGCATCAGGAATACCTGGCTACGCTGCGTCGTATGCTGCCCGCGCCGCTGCTGGGCGAAATCCCGCACCTGCCGCAGGCCGAACGGGCGCCGCTGGGGCAGTATCTGGATATCAGCCTGCTATAAATTTCCATGAGGGGGGCCTCTCCCTCATTCTCCTTCCGATCCCGCCAGCCCGGCGCCGATCAGCGCCTCATCCAGCTGCGCCAGCGCGCCGTGCGCCACGGTGCGCCCGCTATCGAGCAGACAAAAACGATCCGCCACCCGGCGCACGAACGGCAGCTGATGCTCTACCAGCAAAATGGTCATGCCCAACTCATAGTTGAGCCTGCGGATCACGTTGCCGATGTCGGCGGCGATCGAGGGCGGTACGCCCGTTGTCGGTTCGTCGAGGATCAGCAGCGCCGGCTCCTGCGCCAGCGCACGACCAATCGCCAACTGGCGCTGAGCGCCTTCGCACAGATCGCCGGCGCGGCGGGTGCGCATCTGGCGCAAATTGGGAAACAGGCTGTAGATCAGCGGCGGAATGCGGTAAGGGGCGCCGCGCACGGCCATCTGCGCCACTTGCAGATTCTCTTCCACGCTCAGCTGCGAGAAGAGTTGCCGCCCTTGCGGGACGTGGCTGATGCCGAGTGCGGCGCGGCGCTCCATCGGTTGCAGCAGCAGGTTTTGCGGCGGCTGATCCGCCGGCTGCCAGGTCATGCTGCCGCTCACCACCGGCAAATGCCCCATGATGCAGTTGACCAGCGTGGTCTTGCCCACGCCGTTGCGCCCGAGCAGCACGGTGCACTGGCCGCGCGGCAGCTCCAGGTTGATGTCCCACAGGGTATGATTTTGCCCGTAAAATTGATTGACCGATCTCAGACTCAGCATGTGGCATTCTCCTCATAGACATAGGCGCCCGTTCCACTCGTTGGTGGGGTGCTGCAAAGGCCGCATTGGCGGTTGATTTCCCGAGTGTGGCAATGTCCGGAACAAAATGCCGTCCCTCCGATTCACCTGAGCAATGTCTGCGGTGGACGGAAAGACAGTCAATATGTCGTGAAAAACGACGTTTATGACGACTTGGTGTCGTTCTCGCGCTTTTACGAGGCATAGCCAGGCGGCGGTTGCACGCCGCATTCGGCAGCGCATTATGCTGTCGCGCCTCGTTCGCACGCGGGAAGATAAAGCAACTCCCAGGCCAGTTTTGCCACTGGCCGAAAAGGGGGAGTGTTATCGCTTTGTTAACCGCCTGTCAGGCCCGACGCGCTCTGCCGCGGCGGCCTGAAAATACGCCGGGAAGTTAACCCGGACGTTTTTTGCACTCTTGTGGTGCTCTCCAGCGTGGGCGTGGTGCAAGGCGTTGCGCCGCCGTCAAGCGCGATCGGCGTGAAAGGGGGCAATGCGATTTTGGCAATGGGGATTTTTAGTATTAATCGGCATAAACAAAGCGATATTTTTATGAAAAAATAACTAAAAAAGCCATTTTGGCGAGTGTAAAGGGCGAAAAGCTTTCTTTCTGTAACTCCCGCCACGGGCGGGGCGGTGAGAGTTATCCACTATTCCTGTGGATAACCTTGTGCATTAGATTTAGAAAAACGCTGTAAAGCGAGAGCCGACGCGGGTTCTGTTCGCTTTGTCCGCAATCTCGTCTTTTTATTAAAACTATTAATTATCAATAAATTAACTAAAATCAAGACGCCAGGGCATTGATCGGGTTTCTATGTGTGATTTTTCGCCGCGGTGCTATCAATAAGTTAATTTTCGGCAAGTTCTGGGGATAAATCTGTTATTGACAATAAAAATGTCACCCCACTGTAACCTCACGGTGCAACGGCGTTGCCGCGCTGCCGCGCGCAGCGACGAATCCGCTTGAAGCTGGTTTTATATCCAGTATCATGGGCACTGGCGCAAATCGCCGACACTTTCCATAATTAGGGGCCACGTCCGGCGCAGAGCCGGCTGGCCGCCTGAGCGCGCGCATCTCCACAGGGTAGCCGAGCAATGAGTAAACTTTTCAAACTGCATTCTGATTTCAAACCGGCCGGCGATCAGCCGGAAGCCATCCGCAAACTGGAAGAGGGGTTGGAAGACGGCCTGGCGCACCAGACGCTGCTGGGGGTAACCGGCTCGGGCAAAACGTTCACCATCGCCAACGTGATAGCCGATCTGAATCGGCCGACCATGGTGCTGGCGCCGAACAAGACGTTGGCGGCGCAGCTGTACGGCGAGATGAAAGAGTTTTTCCCGGAGAATGCGGTGGAGTACTTCGTCTCCTACTACGACTACTACCAGCCGGAAGCCTACGTGCCCAGCTCCGACACCTTCATTGAAAAAGACGCTTCGGTGAATGAGCACATCGAGCAGATGCGCCTTTCCGCCACCAAGGCGCTGCTGGAGCGGCGCGACGTGGTGGTGGTGGCGTCGGTGTCGGCGATCTACGGCCTGGGCGATCCGGATCTTTACCTGAAGATGATGCTGCATCTGACCAAGGGCATGATCATCGATCAGCGCTCCATTTTGCGCCGGCTGGCGGAGCTGCAGTATTCCCGCAACGATCAGGCTTTCCAGCGCGCCACCTTCCGCGTGCGCGGTGAGGTGATCGACATCTTCCCGGCGGAATCGGACGAGCTGGCGCTGCGCGTCGAGCTGTTCGACGACGAAGTGGAGCGGCTGTCGCTGTTCGATCCGCTGACCGGGCAGATTGAGCAGGTGGTGCCGCGTTTTACCATCTACCCGAAGTCGCACTACGTGACGCCGCGCGAGCGGATCATTCAGGCGATGGAAGAGATCAAGGTCGATCTGGCGGACCGCCGCAAGGTGCTGTTGGCCAACAACAAGCTGCTGGAAGAGCAGCGCCTGACGCAGCGCACCCAGTTCGATCTGGAGATGATGAACGAGCTGGGTTACTGCTCGGGCATCGAAAACTACTCGCGCTACCTTTCCGGGCGCGCCGAGGGCGAGCCGCCGCCGACGCTGTTCGATTACCTGCCGGCGGACGGCCTGCTGGTGGTCGACGAATCCCACGTCACCATTCCGCAAATCGGCGCGATGTTCAAGGGCGACCGCGCGCGCAAGGAAACGCTGGTGGAGTACGGTTTCCGCCTGCCGTCGGCGCTGGACAACCGCCCGCTGCGCTTCGAGGAGTTCGAGGCGCTGGCGCCGCAGACCATCTATGTCTCCGCCACGCCGGGCAAATATGAGCTGGAGAAATCCGGCGGCGATCTGATCGACCAGGTGGTGCGCCCGACCGGGCTGCTGGATCCGATCGTGGAAGTGCGGCCGGTCGCCACTCAGGTGGACGATCTGCTCTCCGAGATCCGCAAACGCGCGGCGATCAACGAGCGCGTGCTGGTGACCACCCTGACCAAACGCATGGCGGAAGACCTGACCGAATACCTGGAAGAGCATGGCGAGCGCGTGCGCTACCTGCACTCGGATATCGACACCGTGGAACGCGTCGAAATCATTCGTGACCTGCGTCTGGGCGAGTTTGACGTGCTGGTGGGCATCAACCTGCTGCGTGAGGGGCTCGACATGCCTGAGGTGTCGCTGGTGGCGATTCTGGACGCCGACAAGGAAGGCTTCCTGCGTTCCGAACGTTCGCTGATCCAGACCATCGGCCGCGCGGCGCGTAACCTGAACGGCAAGGCGATCCTGTATGGCGATCGCATCACCGATTCGATGGCCAAAGCGATCGGTGAAACCGAGCGGCGGCGCGCCAAGCAGCAGGCTTACAACGAAGCCAACGGCATCGTGCCGCAGGGGCTGAACAAGAAGATCGGCGACATTCTGCAGATTGGCCAGCCGGTCAACCGCGCCAAGGGTAAAGGCAGGGGCAAGGCGGCGGACAGCGGCGCTCAGCTGCAGAACCTCACGCCGAAAGCGCTGGATCAGAAAATCCGCGATCTGGAAGCGCAGATGTATACCCATGCGCAAAATCTGGAGTTCGAGCAGGCGGCTGCGCTGCGCGACGAGATCCACCAGCTGCGCGAGCAGTTCATCGCGATTTCCTGACCGTTGGACGGCGCCCGCGCTGTGGGCGTCAAAATTCCTTGTCGGCCGCGTCAAAGCTGTTATGGTGTGCGGCCCGATTTGACCACGAAGAGTACCGAACATGAGCCAACACCAGTCTAAAGACCCGCTGCACGGCGTGACGCTGGAGCAACTGCTGAATAAACTGGTGGATCACTACGGTTGGTCCGAGCTGGGCGCGCGCATTCGCATCAACTGCTTCCGCAGCGATCCGAGCATCAAGTCCAGTCTGAAATTTTTGCGTCGCACGCCCTGGGCGCGTAAAGAGGTGGAAGATCTGTATATCGATATGGTCAGCCATCCCGCCCCAGCCAGCGATAATCCCTGGCTGCGCGGGCGAGACGGTTAAATTCGGTTAGCGGCGGTCGGCCAGCTCCACCAGCGCTTGATCCAGCGCCTGGCGCAGCAGCTGGCGATCGTGGCGATAAGGGATGTCGCTCGCTTCCAGCGGTTGCTGAATCACCACCCGATCCTGCACTTCACTGGCGTCCACCGCCGGGCCGACGATCAGCGCATCGATCATTCGGCGGCCGATCTTCTCTTCCATCAGCGTCAGCTTATCCTTTAACGACAGCGCCGCGGCGGCCACGCTCAGCTCGCGGCCGAGGTTGCCGATATAGATCATGCTGGCGCTGCTGCGGCGCAGCGCCTGGGTGAGATCGTCGAGCAGCAGCAGCGGCATCAGGCTGGTGAGAAAACTGCCCGGCCCAATCAGGATCACGTCGGCCTGCGCGATGGCGTCCAGCGCTTCGCGCGTGGCGTTGACCGGGGGAGACAGCATCAGCTCCTGCGGCATATGAGTCAGTTGGTCAACATTCACTTCACCGTAAACATGGTTGCCTTCGTGATCGTGCGCCATCAAATCCACCGGCTGTTCCGACATCGGGATCAACGCCGCGTCCACCTTCAACAGGCTGCGCACCAGGTTGATCGCTTCCAGCGGGCGCACGCTCAGATGATCCAGCGCTTTCAACATCAGGTTGCCGAGGTTATGGCCGGCCAGTTCGCCGTTGCCGCTGAAGCGGTATTCGAACATCGCCGAGGCGACGCTCGGCTCGGTGATCAGCTGGTTGAGACAGTTGCGGGTATCGCCCCAGGCTATACCGCCTTCCGAACGGCGGATGCGGCCGGTGGAACCGCCGTTGTCGGTGGTGGTAACGATGCCGGTCAGGCGGGAGCCTAAGGACGACAGGGCCGACATCACACGGCCCAGGCCGTGTCCGCCGCCCAACGCCACCACGCGGTCGAGATCGGCCAGGGTACGATTACGCATAAATTTCCTTACAAAGGGGCTGAACTGCCCGCATAAGGTAGCGGATCCGGCGTAAAAACGCGATATACCCGTTATCCTTGACGTTGCCTCTGGGGTGAACGCGCTTGCCGTCGGGAGGCGACGCCCATCATTTAGGGGATAAAGAGTGCCATTTGCGTGATTCTGGTCAATTCGCCCTCGTAAGCGATGTTTATCATGGTTTACCCGATTACGCGGCGTCTAAAAACGCTGTATAGACAGTTATATAGCGAATTAACGCGTTGGCTATCGTTGCCGATTAGCGCTAGAATTCTGCTGAAAACCACGGTTTCATTCCGGCTACTCAAGGTAGCGGGAAGAGAAATCAAACTCCTAGCCCCTGCGCCTACGTTGTTCATCCGGAACGATATGGCGCCTGGGCCGTGGCGAAGTCAGCCACCAGGGTGCAGAGGGGAAACGCTCGCATCTCCCGACTTTGGAAAGGTGTTATGGTACCGCAACTCATTGATGCTTATGAGCGCAAGTTCTATTACCTGCGCTTGTCGATCACCGACGTGTGCAACTTTCGTTGCACCTACTGTCTGCCCGACGGCTACAAGCCGAGCGGCAGCCCGAAAAGCTTCCTGTCGCTGGATGAAATCCGCCGCGTCAGCCGCGCGTTCGCCGAACTGGGCACCGAAAAGGTGCGCCTGACCGGCGGCGAGCCTTCGCTGCGCCGCGACTTTACCGAGATCATCGCCGCCGTGCGGGAAAATCCGGCCATTCGCACGCTGGCGGTCACCACCAACGGCTACCGTCTGGCGCGCGACGTCGCCGCCTGGCGTGACGCCGGTCTGACGGCGATCAACGTCAGCATCGACAGTCTGGATCCCCGCCAGTTTCACGCCATTACCGGTCAGGACAAGTTCCGCCAGGTGATGGACGGCATCGACGCCGCCTTCAGCGCCGGTTTCAGCAAGGTCAAGGTCAACGCCGTGCTGATGCGCGACGTCAATCACCAGCAACTCGGCGCGTTTCTCGCCTGGATCAAGGATCGGCCGATCCAGCTGCGCTTTATCGAACTGATGGAAACCGGCGAGGGGGGCGAACTGTTTCGCAAACACCACGTTTCCGGCGAAGTGATTCGCCTGCAGTTGGAGCAGCAGGGCTGGCAGCGCCAGGCGCGCGGCCGCAGCGACGGCCCGGCGCAGGTGTTCAGCCATCCGGACTACCAGGGTGAGGTGGGTCTTATCATGCCGTATGAAAAAGACTTCTGCGCCAGCTGCAACCGGCTGCGCGTTTCTTCCATCGGCAATCTGCATCTGTGCCTGTTCGGCGAGCAGGGGGTGCCCCTGCGCGATCTGCTGGCGGACGACGGCCAGCTCGACGCGCTGAAGGCGCGCATTCAGAGCGGGCTGCTGAGCAAGAAGCAGACCCATTTCCTGCATCAGGGTAACAGTGGGATCACCCAGAACCTGTCGTTTATCGGCGGCTGACAGCCAATAGGAGCTTATTGAACCATGAGCCATGCGAGCAGCGAGTTTATTCCGGCGCATATCGCCATCCTGACCGTGTCCGACAGCCGCGGCGCGGCGGAAGACACCTCCGGCCAATATCTGCAGGAAGCGGCGCAGGAAGCCGGCCATCAGGTGGTGGATCGCGCCATCGTCAAAGATGACATTTACCAGATCCGCGCACGGGTTTCCGCGTGGATCGCCGATGACAACGTGCAGGCGGTGCTGATCACCGGCGGCACCGGTTTTACCGCGCGCGACAACACGCCGGAAGCGCTGTTGCCGCTGTTTGACAGAGAGGTGGAAGGGTTCGGCGAACTGTTCCGCATGGTGTCGTACGAAGAGATCGGCACCGCGACGATCCAGTCGCGCGCGCTGGCCGGTCTGGCCAACCGCACGGTGATTTTCGCCATGCCGGGCTCCACCCGCGCCTGCCGCACCGCCTGGGAGCGGATTATCGAAGAGCAGTTGGACGCGCGCCATCGCCCGTGCAACTTCCAGCCCCATTTGAAGAAGCCCTGAGTCATGACACAGCTAACCCACATTAACGCCGCCGGCGAAGCCCATATGGTTGACGTTTCCGCCAAGGCCGAAACGGCGCGCGAGGCGCGCGCCGAAGCCTTCGTCGAGATGCTGCCCGCCACGCTGGCGATGATCGTCGATGGCAGCCACCACAAGGGCGACGTGTTCGCCACGGCGCGTATCGCCGGCATTCAGGCGGCCAAACGCACCTGGGAGCTGATCCCGCTGTGCCACCCGCTGATGCTGAGCAAGGTCGAAGTGCAGCTGGAGGCGCAAACGGAGCACAGCCGGGTGCGCATTGAAACCTGCTGCCGGCTGACCGGCAAAACCGGCGTCGAGATGGAAGCGCTGACCGCCGCCTCGGTGGCGGCATTGACCATCTATGACATGTGCAAAGCGGTACAGAAAGACATGGTGATCGGCCCGGTGCGCCTGCTGGCGAAAAGCGGCGGCAAATCCGGTGATTTTAAGGTGAACGCATGATCGATATTCTTTTCTTCGCGCAGGTGCGCGAACTGGTGGGCACCGGCGCGCTGTCGATGCCGGCGGATTACCCGACCGTCGAGGCGCTGCGCCAGGCGCTGTGCGCGCGCGGCGATCGCTGGGCGCTGGCGCTGGAGTCCGGCAAACTGCTGGCGGCGGTCAATCAGTCGCTGGTGGCGGCGGATCACCCGCTGCGCGCCGGCGATGAAGTGGCCTTCTTCCCGCCGGTTACCGGGGGGTAAGCATGGAAAACACCCGCATTCGCGTGGGCGAAGCGCCGTTCAACGTCGGCGACGAGTATCAGTGGCTGGCGCAGTGCGACGCCGACGGCGCGGTGGTGACCTTCACCGGCAAGGTGCGCAACCATAACCTCGGGGACGACGTCAGCGCGCTGACGCTGGAACACTACCCCGGCATGACCGAGAAGGCGCTGGCGGAGATCGTGGCCGAGGCGCGCAGCCGTTGGCCGCTGGAGCGCGTGACGGTGATCCACCGCGTCGGCGCGCTGTATCCCGGCGACGAGATCGTGTTCGTCGGCGTGACCGGCGCGCACCGCGGCATGGCGTTCGCCGCCAGCGAGTTCATCATGGACTACCTGAAGACCCGCGCACCGTTCTGGAAGCGCGAAGCGACCGGCCAGGGCGATCGTTGGGTGGACGCTCGCGACAGCGATCGTCAGGCCGCGCAGCGCTGGCACGACGCGGCTAAATAACGCCTCAACAGCGGAAACAAATCAAGACCTTTGCCGCTTTCGCGCGGCCTATTCTGTGGTACGCTTATAGCAGGCGAAGCCCCGTTTACGGGGCTTCGGAATCTTGTTTACAACGCAAAAGGTAACCGTCATGGACCGATATCCACGCTCTAATGGTTCAATCGTCGAACGTGCCAACAGCGGCATTCAGGCCTACATGGCGCAGGTTTACGGCTGGATGACCTGCGGTCTGCTGCTGACGGCGTTCGTTTCCTGGTATGCGGCCAATACGCCCGCGATCCTCAACTTCATCTTCTCCAGCCAGATCACCTTCTTCGGTCTGATCATCGCCCAGTTGGCGCTGGTGTTCGTGATTTCCGGCATGGTCAACCGCCTGAGCGGCGCGGTGGCCACCTCGCTGTTCATGCTGTACTCGGCGCTGACCGGGCTGACGCTGTCGAGCATCTTCATCGCGTACACCTACAGCTCGATCGCCAGCACTTTCGTAGTCACCGCCGGCATGTTCGGTGCCATGAGCCTGTACGGCTACACCACCAAGCGCGATCTGAGCGGCTTCGGCAGCATGTTGTTCATGGCGCTGATCGGCATCGTGCTGGCTTCGCTGGTGAACATCTGGCTGAAAAGCACCGCGCTGATGTGGGCGATTACCTACATCGGGGTGGTGGTGTTCGTCGGCCTGACCGCGTACGACACGCAGAAACTCAAGGCGATGGGCGAGCAGCTGAACGCCGATGATAAAGACGGCTTCCGCAAGTACGCCATCGTCGGCGCGCTGACGCTGTATCTCGACTTCATCAACCTGTTCCTGATGTTGCTGCGCATCTTCGGCAACCGCCGCTAAATCCGTCGTCTTTCATGCCTTAGGGTATCTGGCGATCAAAAAGCTCTGCATGTGACATGCAGAGCTTTTTTTATGCGATCTTGCGGCGGAACAGCGCGTAGGCGGCGCTGCCGGTGGTGGCGGTGATCACCAGCAGCGGCCACAGGCTGCGCCAGATAATGCTGAAGCTGGCGTCCTTCAGGTAGATCTGCTTGGTGATGTCGGTGAAGTGGCGTATCGGATTCACCCAGGTCAGATCCTGCAGCCACACCGGCATATTCTCCACCGGCGAGACATACCCCGAGAGCAGGATCGCCGGCATCATGAACACGAACACGCCGATAAACGCCTGCTGCTGAGTGGCGCACAGCGACGAGATCAGCAGGCCGAAACCGACCAGCGACAGCCCGTAGATCAACATGGTGGCGTAGAACAGCAGCAGCGATCCGGCGAACGGGATCTGATACAGGAAGATGCCGATCAACAGCACGATGCTGGCCTGGAAGCTGGCGACGATCAGCGCCGGCACCGCCTTGCCGATAAAGATCTGCCAGGTGGTGAGCGGCGAGACCAGCAGCTGTTCCAGCGTGCCCTGTTCACGTTCGCGCGCCACCGACAGCGAGGTGACGATCAGCACGCCGATGGTGGTGATCATGGCGATCAGCGACGGCACCACGAACCATTTGTAGTCCAGATTCGGGTTATACCAGTTGCGTACCACCAGTTCGCTGTTGTTGGGTTTCGCGCGCTTGCCGAGCAGCTCGTTCTGATATTCCTGCACGATCTGCTGCACGTAGTTGGCGGCGATCTGCGCGCTGTTGGAGTTGCGCCCGTCGAGCAGCAGCTGCAGCGGCGCGGTGTTGCCGGTGGCGATATCGCGCGAGAACTGCGCCGGGAAGCGGATCAGCAGCAGCGCCCGCTGGTTGTCGATGGTGGTCTTTATCTCCTGCGGATTGCGCAGCAGTAGGACATGGGAGAAGGCTTTGGCCTTGGCGAAGCGTTGGGTCAGCTCTACCGAGGCCTGGCCGCTGTCCTCGCTGTAGACCGCGATGGTGGCGTTGGTGACTTCCAGCGTCGCGGCGAACGGGAACAGCAGCACCTGCAGGATCACTGGCATGATTAAAATGGCGCGGGTTTGCGGATCGCGCAGCAGCGCCTGCATTTCCTTGATGATGAGCGTCAACAGACGATGAAACATCGCTCTTTCTCCTCAATCCAGCCGGCGCTGGGTTTTCCAGGCCGTCAGGCCGATGAACACCACGGCGGAAGCGATCAGGAACAGCAGATTGATTAGCAGCACGGTGCCGACGTTGCCCGCCAGGAACAGCGTTTGCAGCGTGCTGACGAAGTAACGCGCGGGAATGATGTAGGTCACCGCGCGTACGATGGCCGGCATGCTGTCGATCTGGAAGATGAAGCCGGACAGCATGATCGACGGCAGGAAGGCGGCGTTCAGCGCCACCATCGCCGCATTGAACTGGTTGCGGGTGAGGGTGGAGATCAGCAGGCCCATGCCGAGGGTGCTGGCGAGGAACAGGCTGCTGATCAGCAGCAGGATCGGCAGCGAACCGCGATAGGGCACGCCGAGCACCCAGACCGCCACCGCCATGCACAGCGCCATGGCGATCATGCCGAGGAAGTAATACGGGATCAGCTTGGAGAGCAGCAGCTCGCTGCGCGTCACCTGGGTGGAGAGCAGGGCTTCCATGGTGCCGCGCTCCCATTCGCGGGCGATCACCAGCGAGGTGAGAATGGCGCCGATCACCGTCATGATGATGGTGATGGCGCCGGGAATGATGTAGTGCCGGCTGATGGCCGCCGGGTTGAACCAGTAGCGCATCTGCACGTCAATCAGCGGCTTGTCGTTGCTCCCCCGATCGGCGGCGCGCTGCTGCTGCCAAATTTGCCATACGCCCTGGGCATAGCCCTGCACGAAGTTGGCGGTGTTCGGCTCGCTGCCGTCGGTGATCACCTGGATGGGGGCGCTGTCGTGCGGGCGCGCCATGCGCTGGTCGAAATCCACCGGGATCACCACCAGGCCGCGGATCGTGCCGGCCTGCATCTGCTGGATCAGCTGCTGGCGGTTGTCGCTGATGGTCGGTTCGATATAGGGCGAACCGGCGAACGCCTGGGCCAGATCGCGCGCGTCTTCGCTCTGTTGCTCCATCAGAATGCCCAGATGCAGCTTGCTGGAGTCCAGGTTGATGCCGTAGCCGAAGATAAACAGCAGCATCAGCGGGATAACGAAGGCGATCAGGCCGCTGCTGGGATCGCGCAGTATTTGCCGCGTCTCCTTCAGGCACAGCGCGCGCAGTCGGCGCCAGGAGAAGCCGCCGTCGTCGATTGGGGCTCGATTGTCGCTCACCGCGGTTCCTCCTCGTCGTAGCCCTGCACCAGTTCGATAAACGCCTGTTCCATCGAGGGGTTGGGGTTGTCGTCGCGCGCTACCTGTTGTTTGAGATCGTCCGGCGTGCCGGCGGCGATGATCTTGCCGCGATACACCAGGCCGATGCGGTCGCAGTATTCCGCCTCGTCCATAAAGTGGGTGGTCACCATCACCGTGACGCCCTTGTCGACCATGCCGTTGATGTGCAGCCAGAACTCGCGCCGCGTCAGCGGATCGACACCGGAGGTCGGTTCGTCGAGGAACAGAATATCCGGTTCGTGCATCAGCGCGCAGGCCAGCGCCAGGCGTTGCTTGAAGCCGAGCGGCAGGGCATCCGGCGTCTGATCGAGGATCGGCGCGAAGTTGAAGGCGCGCGACATCTCGTCGATTTTGTCGCGCTGCGCCTTGCCGCTCAGGCCGTAGACCCCGGAGAAGAACTTCAGGTTCTGCGCCACCGTCAGGTTGCCGTACAGCGAGAATTTTTGCGCCATGTAGCCGAGGCGTTGGCGCGCCTTGCCGGAACTGGTCTTCAGATCCATCCCCAGCACCAGCGCCTTGCCGCCGGACGGCACCAGCAGGCCGCACATCATTTTGAAGGTGGTGGACTTGCCGGCGCCGTTCGGGCCGAGCAGGCCGAAGATTTCGCCACGCCGCACCTGAAAATCGACGTGATCGGTGGCGGCGAAATCGCCGAATTTCTTGGTCAGCTGCACCGCTTCAATCACCGTTTCACCGCTTTCTCCGTCAACGGTCGGCATGATCTCCGCCAGCGCCGAGCGATGGTTGGGGCCGCCGCCGAGCAGATCGATAAACGCATCCTCGAAGCGCGGATCCGCTTCGTCCAGTTCGGCGTCCGGCAGATCCAGCGCCTGCAGCAGCTGCCGATGATCTTCGCCTTCTTTCAGGATCAGGCGCAGGTACTTGCCCTGGATCACGCCGTCGGTGACCGCCGGCAGGCAGATCGCCCGCTGCAGCAACGATCGATGGCTGCCGGGCGGCGCGGCGATCAATACCGTGCGTCCGGCCATGCGCTGGGTCAGATCCTGCGGCGCGCCGCTGAACAGCAGCTCGCCCTCGTTGAGCAGCAGCACTTCGCGACACTGCTCGGCCTCGTCGAGATAAGAGGTGCTCCACAGGATCAACATGCCGTCATTGGCCAGCTCGTGCACCATGCGCCACAGCTCGCGGCGCGAGATCGGATCGACGCCGACGCCCGGTTCGTCCAGCAGCAGCACCTGGGGTTCGCCCACCAGCGTGCAGGCCAGTCCCAGTTTTTGCTTCATGCCGCCGGACAGCTTGCCCGCCAGACGCTCGGTGAAGCGGGTCAGATCGGTGAATTTCAGCAGCCGTTCGAAGGTCTGGCGGCGAAGATCGCCGGTGACGCCGCGCAGATCGGCGTACAGCGTCAGGTTCTCCATCACCGTCAGATCCTCATACAGCCCGAATTTCTGCGGCATGTAGCCGAGGATCGCATGCAGTTGGCGATCCTGGCCGATCGGATCCAGCCCGGCGACCCGCAGTTTGCCGCTGCTTGGCTTCAGCAGCCCGGCCAGCATGCGCAGCAGGGTGGTTTTGCCGGCACCGTCCGGGCCGACCAGTCCGATGACCGCGCCGCTGCGCAGGGTGGTGGTCAGGCTGGCGACCGCCGGTTTCTCAAGCGACGGGAAGCGCTTTTCCAGCCCTTCCAACTCGATGGTGTGCGCCTGTTCCATGGCCGGCCTCAGGGTTTGGCGAAGCGCAGGGTGACCGGCATGCCCTGACGCAGCGCATCGTCGGCGTCGGTGACGATCACCCGCAGGCGGTACACCAGATCGGTGCGCAGATCCGGCGTTTCAACGCTTTTCGGCGTGAATTCCGCGGTCGGCGAGACGAAACCGATCTTGCCGTGGTAAGGCTTGCCGGGGCGGCCGTCGGTGTAGATCTCAAGCTCGGTGCCGGGCACCGCCTGGTTCAGGCTGGTTTCGTTGACGTAGGCGCGCACCCACACCGGCCGGGTCAACGACAGGGTGAACACCGTGCCGCCGGCGCCGAGCATGGTGCCCGGCTCTACCGCACGGGTCAGCACCGTGCCGGCGGAAGGGGAGAGCAGCGTGGCGTCTTGCAGGTTCAATTGCGCCTGCGCCAACGCCGCTTCGCTTTGCGCCACCTCGGCCTTGGCCTGTTCAATCTCTTGCGGGCGATTGCCGCTGCGGTATTGCGACAGTTTGTCTTTCGCCGCTTGCAGGTTGGCCTGCGCCTGGTTGCGGGCGGTGCGCGCATCCTCCAGCGCGTCGGCGGAGGTGGCGTTTTTCGCCCACAGCCCTTGCTGGCGCTTCAGGAAACTGTCGGCGTAGGCGAAAGCGGACTGGCGCTGCGCCATTTCTGACTGCACCTGGGCTATCTCTTCGCTGCGATAGCCGGCCTGCAGCAGCGACAGTTTGGCGCGCGCGCTGCCGACGTTGGCTTCGGCCTGTTGCAGCGCGTTGCGGTAGGGAGCATCGTCCAGCTTGCCGAGCAGCTGGCCCGGCTGAACGGTATCGCCTTCATCCACCGTCAGCGACGCCAGGCGGCCGTCGACGCGAAAGCCGAGGTTGACCGTGCGGATATCGACGTTGCCGTACAGCGTCAGCGGCCGCTCTTGCTGCTGTTGGTAATGCCATACCCCGTAAGCGACGGCCGCGATCAGCAGAATCAACAACACGATCAAGGCACTGCGTTTTTTGTTCATAACACTCCCTGCCTGAATTTACGCGCCGTGACGTTGGCGCAGCCCAATAACTAAAATCTCGATATGCTCGCTCAGCACCGCCGCGATTTGCGCCGCTTCGCCCTCACCAATCTCTTGCCAGCCGGCCTGACGGCGGATGGTCTCCCGCGCTACGCGGAACGACAGCACCTCGCCAATCAGCGCATGGGTATGCAACACGAGGCGGGCGGCGCGTTCGTCGATGCCGGTGGCGGCCGACAGCAGGCGGCACAGCCGTTCGTGCATCGGCGCGATCACTTGGCGGTGGATCAGCGGATAGGCGTCGGTTGGGGCGAGCTGTTCGCGCGACATGATTTTGCTCAGATTCAGCGTGTGCGGCTGGGTCATCAGCTCGCTGAAGGCCAGTAGGCCACGCTGCAGCAAACGCAGCGCCGCGTCGGGCGATCGCTGTGCGGCAGGCTGCTGCCCAAAGCGATCGACCTCTTCGGCCAGCGGGGCGAACGCCTGCTGGATGAAATCGGCGAGCGACTGCGCCACGGCCAGATACAGCCCCTCTTTGGAGCTGAAGTAGTAGGTGATGGCGGCGATATTCTGGCCGGCGCGCTGGGCGATATCGCGGGTGGTGGCGCCCTGCAGGCCATATTCACCGAACAGGTCGGTCGCCGCGGCGAGCAGTTGCCGGCGCGTTTGCTCGCCGCGCGCCCGGCCGGCGGCCTGATGAGGGACGGAAGCTGGCATAGGTCACGCTCAAAGTTAATCAATCATATGATTAACTTTATGCCAGATTGTTTAAAACGCAACCGCTAACCACAATGAGTTATGTGACCGACTTCAGATAATGCTGAATTTACGGCAGATTGTGCTCTCTGCACGTAAAAGTGCTTTTTATTGCGCGACTTCTGTTACAATCGCCGCCTGGTGCACTGCAGTTTGTGCCAATCCCTCGTGGTCATGCTTAATGCCCCGTCTGATCATCCTCCCAGGAAACTGCACCGAACACTGTTAGGTTAGGGGGGATCTGGAGTTTTTCTCTTTATGTCATTTGAAACCCTCGGCTTAAGTGCTGAAATTGTGCGCGCTGTTGAAGAACAGGGCTATCGCGAACCGACGCCAATTCAGCGTCAGGCTATCCCTGTCGTGCTGGAAGGTCGTGACCTGATGGCCAGCGCCCAGACCGGCACCGGTAAAACCGCCGGTTTTACCCTGCCGCTGTTGCAGCTGCTGAGCAAGCATGACCATCCGGTCAAAGGCCGTCGCCCGGTGCGCGCGCTGATCCTGACGCCAACCCGTGAGCTGGCGGCGCAGATCGGCGAAAACGTCGATGCCTACAGCAAACACCTGCGCCTGCGTTCGCTGGTGGTGTTTGGCGGCGTGAGCATCAACCCGCAGATGATGAAGCTGCGCGGCGGCGTCGATATCCTGGTGGCGACGCCGGGGCGTCTGCTGGATCTGGAACATCAGAACGCGGTTGACCTGTCCAAAATCGAAATTCTGGTGCTGGACGAAGCGGACCGCATGTTGGACATGGGCTTTATCCACGACATCCGCCGCGTGCTGGCCAAGCTGCCGGCCAAGCGCCAGAACCTGCTGTTCTCCGCCACCTTCTCCGACGACATCAAGGCGCTGGCCAACAAACTGCTGCATAACCCGGCCTCGGTGGAAGTGGCTCGCCGCAATACCGCGTCCGAGCAGATCGAGCAGAGCGTGCACTTCGTCGACAAGAAGCGTAAGCGGGAACTGCTGTCGCAGATGATCGGCGAAGGCGACTGGAAACAGGTGCTGGTCTTTACCCGCACCAAGCACGGCGCCAACCACCTGGCGGAACAGCTGAACAAAGACGGCATCACCGCTGCGGCGATCCACGGCAACAAGAGCCAGGGCGCCCGTACCCGTGCGCTGGCCGATTTTAAAGACGGCCGCATCCGCGTGCTGGTGGCGACCGACATTGCGGCGCGCGGCCTGGATATCGACCAGTTGCCGCACGTGGTGAACTACGAGCTGCCTAACGTGCCGGAAGACTACGTGCACCGCATCGGCCGCACCGGCCGCGCGGAGCGTACCGGCGAAGCCATCTCGCTGGTGTGCGTGGATGAACACAAGCTGCTGCGCGACATCGAGCGTCTGCTGAAGCGTGAAATTCCGCGCATTGCGCTGCCGGGCTACGAGCCGGATCCGACCATCAAGGCCGAGCCGATCATCAACGGCCGCCAGGGTGGCGGACGCGGCGCGCCGCGCGGCAACGGCGGTGGCCAGCGTTCCGGTAACGGCGGCGGTCAGCGCAGCGGTAACGCCAACGGCGGCCAGCGTGAAAACCGTGGCAACGGTAACGGCAACGCTCGCCCGCAGGGTGACGGCCAGCGCCGTTCCGGCGCGCCGGCCTCGCGTCGCCCGCGCAACCGCAAACCGGCCGAATAAGCCCGATTGCGCAAAAGCAAGCCGCCTGTATGGGCGGCTTTTTTTTGCCTGGCGGAACGACATTTTCGTACTAGGCTGGACGGTGGCTATCCCTACATTCCAGGAGACGGAGATGAAATTGAAGTGCGCAATTCTTGATGATTACCAGCAGGTGGCGCTCAACATGGCGGATTGGTCAGCGCTGGCCGATCGGGTGGAGGTGTCCGCCATCAGCGCGCACTTTACCGATGAGGCGGAGCTGGCGGTGCATCTGCAGGAATGCGACATTCTGGTCATCATGCGCGAGCGCACGCCGATAACCGCCTCGCTGCTGGCGCGGTTGCCGCAGCTGAAGCTGCTGATCACCTCCGGCATGCGCAATGCCGCTATCGATTTGGCCGCCGCCGCCGAGCGCGGCGTGGTGGTGTGCGGCACCCGCAGCGGGTCGGCGGCGCCGATGGAGTTGACCTGGGCGCTGCTGCTCGGGCTGGCCAAGCATATCGTGCCGGAAAGCGCCGGGCTGCGGAACAACGGCCCGTGGCAGCTGGGCTTGGGCGTCACGCTGCAGGGGAAGACGCTGGGGCTGCTGGGGCTGGGCAAGATCGGCGGCCAAATGGCCAGGGTGGCACAGGCGTTCGGCATGCGGGTGTTGGCCTGGAGCCAGAACCTGACGGCGGAACGGGCGGCGCAGGAGGGCGCCCTGCTGGCGCCGTCCAAACGGGCGCTGTTCGAGCAGAGCGATTTTGTCTCCATTCACCTGGTGCTGAGCGATCGCAGCCGCGGGCTGGTAGGGCGGGACGAATTGACGGCGATGAAACCCACCGCTTACCTGATCAACACCTCGCGCGCGGGGATCGTCGATCGGGCGGCGCTGGTGGACGTGCTGCAACAGCGGAAGATTGCCGGCGCCGGGCTGGACGTGTTCGAGACGGAGCCGCTGCCGGCCGACGATGTGTTTCGTCAACTGCCCAACGTGCTGGCGACGCCGCATGTGGGTTACGTGGCGGACGACAACTACCGCGCCTACTTCACCGAGGCGGTCGAGGACATTGCGGCGTTTCTCGCCGGTCAACCGATCCGTCGGCTGGGCTGATGGCGTTTTTAATGCCCGCAGAGGCTTGTCTGGCGCGGGCATTCACCCGTATCATTGCGGGTCTTTTTTTAGCTGGGATTGGTCATGCGCGTATTATTGGCTCCGATGGAGGGCGTTCTCGACTCTTTGGTGCGTGAGTTACTCACCGAAGTGAACGACTACGATCTGTGCATCACCGAATTTTTGCGCGTGGTCGATCAGCTGCTGCCGGCCAAGTCGTTCTACCGGCTGTGCCCGGAGCTGCGTCACGCCAGCCGCACGCCGTCGGGCACGCTGGTGCGGGTACAGCTGCTGGGGCAGTACCCGCAGTGGCTGGCGGAGAACGCCGCGCGCGCGGTGGAATTGGGCTCTTACGGCGTCGATCTCAACTGCGGCTGCCCGTCCAAGCTGGTGAACGGCAGCGGCGGCGGGGCGACGCTGCTCAAAGATCCGGAATTGATCTACCAGGGCGCCAAAGCGATGCGCGCGGCGGTGCCGGCCCATCTGCCGGTCACGGTGAAGGTGCGCCTGGGCTGGGACTCTTCCAATCGCAGCTTTGAAATCGCCGATGCGGTGCAGCAGGCGGGCGCCAGCGAACTGACGGTGCACGGCCGCACCAAAGAGGACGGCTACAAGGCGGATCGCATCAACTGGGCGGCGATCGGCGAGATCCGTCAGCGGCTGAGCATCCCGGTTGTCGCCAACGGCGAGATCTGGGATTACCAGAGCGCGCAGGATTGCCTGCAGACGACCGGCTGCGACGCCATCATGCTGGGGCGCGGCGCGCTCAACGTGCCGAACCTGAGCCGGGTGGTGAAATATAACGAACCGCGCATGCCCTGGCCGCAGGTGGTTGAGCTGCTGCAAAAATACGTCCATCTGGAAAAGCAGGGCGACACCGGCCTATATCACGTGGCGCGCATTAAACAGTGGCTGGGTTATTTGCGTAAAGAATATGATGAAGCAACTGAACTGTTCAGCGAAATCCGCGCGCTGACGACGTCCGGGGATATTGCGCGCGTCATCTGCCGCAGCTGAAAATAAACCCGCGCGTGGCGGGTTTATTTAAATCGGCATTATCAGGCGGCTTTATCAAGACGGTTTAATTCTATCTCGATATCCTGAATGGTTTTTTCCAGCCCTTCCAGACAGGCGCCTTGTTTATTCAATAGGTCGTTAATGGCTTCGGCGAATGCCTTATTTTTGCATTCCCCCTGATCGAAGGCCAGCCAGTGTGCGGAGAGCGTCTCGATATTCGACTGCGCGTAGTGGCGCATTTCCTTCAGCTGGGAAGCGACATTGCGTAAATTATCCAGCTGCGCCTGTGCATTTGCATTGTTGCTCATGAATTTCTCCTTGAGTTGGCCGTTAAATAATTTCGACTGCGGGATCAAGCTTACCCTATTTAAATAAAAATATCACCCTGAGTGGTCTGGGTGGTTATTTTTTGGTGGGTGTGGCTATATTTATTTTTCGGCTGAACAAGGACTTGGGTGGAATTGTAAAAATAGATAAATACGGTGTTTTTGGCGATTATTTTCGGCCATCCCGTTCGGGATGGCCGTTATTCTACCCCTTAAGCGTGAGGCCGACTATGCCGCGTCCGCCAGCATAAACATGCCGTAGGGGTGAATTTCCAGATAATACTGCTCGCCGACGTTCGGTTGCAGGCGGGTGGCGTTAACCTGCAGCAAAATCTGTTGCCCGTGCCACGCCACCGTCACCTCATACTGCGGCCCCATGTAGGCGACATGCTGGATCTCGCAGCGCTGGCTTTCATCGCCATGCTCGCTCAGCGTGATCGCTTCCGGCCGCACGCCCACCGTGCCGGCGCCCTGGGCGGCAAAGTGCGCGGGGCGCGGCAGGCGATAGCCGCTGATATCGACATGATCGGCGCTGAAGCTGGCCGGGAACAGGTTGGCGTCCCCCATAAAGCTCGCCATAAAGCGCGAGGCGGGCTGCCGATAGAGATCCTGCGGCGAGCCCATCTGCATGATATGCCCCTTGTTCATTACCAGTACGGTGTCGGAGACCGCAAAGGCCTCGCTCTGATCGTGGGTGACGTACAGCGACGTGATATCAAACTGCTTTTGCAGCTCGCGGATCTTTTCGCGCATGCTGCGGCGCAGGTTGGCGTCGAGGTTGCTCAACGGCTCGTCGAACAGCAGCACTTTCGGCTTGAGGATCAGCGCGCGCGCCAGCGCCACGCGCTGCTGTTGGCCGCCGGAGATCTGATCGACATAGCGATCGTCGAACCCCGCCAAGTCCACCATCGCCAGCGCTTCCTGCACGCGCGCTTTCACTTCGGCGCGCGGAATGCCGAGCATCTTCAGGCCATAGCCGACGTTCTCCCCCAGCGACATGTGCGGGAACAGGGCATAAGACTGGAATACCATGCAGATGTCACGCTGCTGGATGGAACGATGGGTGACGTCTTCACCATCAATGAATATCTGCCCGTCGCTCGGTTTTTCCAGCCCGGCGACCAGGCGCAAAATGGTGGTCTTGCCGCAGCCGGAAGGGCCGAGCAGCGTCACCATTTGCCCCCGTGGGATGGTGAGCGTGATGTTATCGATTACCGTGTTGCTGCCGAACCGTTTGGAGACGTTACGCAGTTCAACGAAATTTTTCTGGCTCATCATGGGCTCCATTACGCCTGGTTTTTGGCTTTTGAACGGGAGATGCGTGCCTCGCCGATCAGCCAGTCAAAGAGGAAAATAATCGCCAGCATCACCACGATCAGAATTGAACCGTAGGCGATCGCCACGCCGTATTCGCCGTCTTCCACGCGGTTGAGGATGTAGGCGGTGGCCACGCGGGTATCGGGGGTGACCAGGAAGACGATGGCGCTGACGGTGGTGATGGCGCGCACGAAGCTGTAGATCAGCGCCGACAGGATAGCCGGGCGCAGCAGCGGCAGCAGGATGTGCGTGATGGTGCGCAGCGAGCCGGCGCGCAGGCTGAGCGAGGCTTCGTCCAGCGATTTGTCTATCTGGCCCAGCCCGGCGATCCCGGCGCGAATGCCCACCGGCACGTTGCGCATCACCATCGAAATAATCACGATGGCGGCCGTCCCGGTGAGGTACACCGGCGCGCCGTTAAAGGCGAGAATGTAAGAGACGCCGGCCACGGTACCCGGCACCGCAAAGCACAGCATGGTGGTGAACTCGATGGTCTTTTTGCCCTTGAACTGCTGGCGCACCACGATCCAGGCGATCAGCAGGCCGAACGCGGCGGTGATCGGCGCGGCGATCCCGGCGTATAGCAGCGTGTCGAGCAGCGAAGGCCACGCGCCGTCGCTCATGCCCTGGCCGAACAGTTTGATGAAGTTATCCAGCGTCAGCGTGTAATCCACTCCCCAGTTGACGGTGAAGCTGCCGTAGAAAATGCTGCCGTAAAGCAGGGCGTTAAAGGCTACCCACACCGCCAGCAGCGCGATCACGCCCCACACCAGCGTGACCGGCAGCGGCTGCACGTCGCCGCGATACGATTTGCCGGACACGGTGACGTAGGAACGTTTGCCGATCCACATATACTGGATGCAGAACACCAGCAGTGAGAACAGCAGCAGGAAGGCGCCGAGGGTGCTGGCGGCCTGATAATCGAGCTGCGAACCGGTGATGTAAAAATAGATTTGCGTCGCCAGCACGTCGAAGTTGCCGCCGAGCACCAGCGGGTTGCTGAAATCAGCCAGCGATTGCACCACCACGATCAAAAACGCGTTGGCCAGCGCCGGTTTCAGCAGCGGCACGAACACGCCGTTAAAGGTTTGCCAGCGGCTGGCGCGCAGGGTGTAGGAGGCCTCTTCCAGCGAAGGATGAATGGTCTTGATCGCGCCGTCGAGGATCATGAACGCCATCGGGGTGAACGCCAGCACCTGCGCCAGCCAGATGCCGGTAAAGCCGTACAGCCAGTTGGTGTTGGTCAAACCGAACCAGGCCACCATCCACTCGGTGACGTAGCCGGAGCGCCCCATCATCAGCGTGACCCCCAGGCCGACGACGAACGGCGGCGTGACGATGGGCAAGATGGAGAAGATGCGGCCGATAATGGCGCTGCGCCTGGCGATGCGGGTAGTGTAAATCGCCAGCACCAGGCCGAAAAAGGTGCAGCCGGCGCCCACCGCGATCGACAGGGCGATGGAGTTGAGGATCACCTGAATGATATGCGCCTGCGACAGCACGTTCATAAAGGCCAGCGGCGCGAACGCGCCCGTCTGGTCGGTGAACATCGGAATGAAAATCGCGATGCTCGGCCAGACGATGAAGACGCCGATCAGCGCCACGATGGTGACCAGCGCGCCGATAACGAAACGGTCGCCGCCCAGCCAGTCGAGGCGGGTCAGCGCCAGCGTCATGATGGCGCCCAGCGCGGTCAACTGCACCAGGGTGGCGTAGCCTAAACCGCGTCCCGCCACCGTGGCGCTGACAACGATAAAGGCCATGCACAGCAGCGCCCAGCCGGCATCGAACGCGTGGCGGCGCCGCTGCTCACGGCCCGCCGCAGCGTAAGGGCGCAGCAGCAGCAGGCTCGGCAGCAGGCACCAAAGCCAGCTGATATTGCGGTGTGACCAGCCATAGGCCGCGAGGATCTCTTCGCCGGTGGACTCCAGCAGGCCGTAATCCAGGCTCCAGCTCGGCAGCAGGGCGAACGCCAGCCAGCCAAGCAAAACCCAAAGGGATATCGCATCTCGTTTTTTCACGAGATGGAGTGCATGTGTATGTGACATAAGTTTCCCGGATGTTCAGGCCGGGCAAGCCGTGAGGCTTACCCGGCAACAGGCGCAGAATGTGGGCTTATTTACCCATCTTGACTTCGCTGACCCATTTATTGATCAGCGCCTTGCGGACCTCGGTCGAACCGTACTTGTCCATGTCGTAGTTGATCAGCTTCAGGTCGTCGAGCTTCAGCGAGTTCGGCGAGGTATCGGCGGTGGTGTTGGTCAGGATCTGATAGGACTTGCCTTGCTTCCACGCCAGCTCCTGCGCCTCTTTCGACAGCACCCAATCCACGAACAGCTTGGCGTTGTCGAGGTTGCGCGCGCCTTTGAGGATGCTGACGCCGCCGATTTCGTAGCCGGTGCCTTCACACGGCGAGATCAGCTCAAGCGGCGCGCCCTGTTCCTTTTCGAGCGAGTAATCATGCAGGAAACCGATGCCGATCGCCGTTTCGCCGCGGGCGGCGTTGCGCGCCGGGGCAATGCCGGACTTGGTGTACTGCGAGACGTTGGCGTTCAGCTGTTTGAGGTAAGCGAACGCCTGATCGTCTCCCCACAGCTGGGCAAAGGTCGCCAGCGCGGTGTAGGCGGTGCCGGAGCTTTGCGGATCGGCGATTTGAATCTCGCCTTTGTATTCCGGCTTGGTCAGGTCTTTCCAGCACTTGGGCACCGGCAGATTTTTCTCTTTCAGGCGCTGGGTATTGACGCCAAAGCCGAGAATGCCGACGTAGACCGCCGAGGAGTAGTTGCCTTTCAGCTTGGCCGGATCGCGGAATTGCGTCATGACCTGGTCGAGATTCGGCGATTTGTACGGCTGCAGCAGCCCCATTTCACCGGCCTGGGATTGCGGATCGAGCGTGCCGCCGTACCAGACGTCCGCCTGCGGGTTCTTCTTCTCGGCGTCCACTTTTGCCAGCGTGCTGCCGGAACCGTTGCGGATGAACGCGGTTTTCACGTCATATTTCTCGCCGAAGGCTTTGGTTTCCGCTTCGCACATTTCATTGGTGGCGCTGCAGTAGACCACCAGGCGGCCCTTGGCGTACGCGGCGCCGCTCAGGGTCGCCAGCGCGATGCCGGACGCTATCAGGGTAGTGACCCACGTTTTTTTCATTGTTTTATCCTTCTCTCGGTAGAGGTGGTAACGCTCGCCATCAGCAGCGGCATCAGCAATAAACCCATAAGAACAGCGGCGATCGACAGCAAACTGAACATGCCTGACCAGCCGTAGCCTTCGATGACCCGCGACAGCGGCCAGCCCGCCAGCGCCGCCCCCAGATAGGCGAACAGGCCGAGAAAGCCGGTGATGGAGCCCGCAGCGCCTTTGTGCCCGCATTCCACGGCGGCGAGGCCAATCAGCATCTGTGGGCCGAAGACAAAAAAGCCCACCGTAAAGAAACAGCCCGCCAGCAGCGCGTAGTGATGCACCGGCGCCAGCCACAGCGCGGCGACGGAAACCATCAGCCCGAGCGTGAACAGCAAAATCATCGGCGCGCGCTGCCCGCCGAACAGCACATCCGAGCCCCAGCCGGCGAACAGCGCGCCGAGCAGGCCGCCTATCTCGAACAGCATCACTGTCGCATTGGCGCTGAGCAGGTTGACGCCGTGGCTTTCCGTCAGCCACAGGTTGCCCCAGTCGTTCAACGCAATGCGGATCAGGTAGACCAGCACGTAAGAGACGCCGAGCAACCAGATCATCGGGTTCTTCAGCATCGTGGTGCGCAACATTCGCCACAGCCCCATCGGCGGGCTTTGCTGTTCCTGGCGCAGCTCCAGCGGATCGTGGCGCCACTGGCCGACCGACGGCAGGCCTTCTTCCTGCGGCGTGCCTGTCAGCTGCCGCGTGAGCCAGATGCCCAGCACCATGCTGACGGCCCCCGGGATCAACATCGCCGCCTGCCAGCCCCAGCGCTGGGCGGCGAAGGCGCTGATCAGCGGCACAATCGCGCCGCCGAGGTTGATCGACATATTCCAGCAGCCCCACCAGAAGCCGCGCTCGTTGCGCGAATACCAGTGGGTCAGCAGCCGCGCGCAGGGCGGCCAGCCCCAGCCCTGAAAGAAGCCGTTCAGCGCCCAGACCGCCAGCAGCAGCGTCAGCGATTCGCCGAAGGCGAACGCCACGTTCAGCAAACCGGTGGCGAACAGGCCGATCCCCATAAACCCGCGCTGCCCATGGCCGTCGTGCCACAACCCGGCAGCGAATTTCGACAGGCCGTAGCTCAGATAAAACAGCGAGCCGAGCAGGCCGATGTCTCCTTTATCCAGCCCCAAATCCGTTTGCAGCGCCGGCAGCACGTAATTCACGCTTTTGCGCGTCAGGTAAAAGGCGGCGTACCCGATGACCATGTACAGCAGCAGCCGCGGGCGCAGCGCGCGGTAACGATGATCGATTTCAGATGCTGAGCGTGCTTGCATAGCCGCCTCCCTGGTGCTGACTATAAGAAGGTGAAAAGGAAAGGGGATGAGATAAAGTCCGGAGTGGCTAAGACTTTTTCCTAGTTAGTCGGCGGTTTGTTGCAAATTTGTGGGCAGGTTAACAATTACCCGGGTGCCGCGCTGCGTTTCCAGCGTCAGTTCGCCGCCGAGCGCGCTGACCCGTTCGCGCATTCCCTGAATGCCGAAGCCCGGCGCGTTGCCCGCATGGATGCCGACGCCGTTGTCCCTTACCTCGAGGTGCAACATGGCGCCTTGCTGATACAAAACGATGGCGACTTCGCTGGCCTCGGCGTGTTTGCACACGTTGTTGAGCAGCTCTTGCAGCAGCCGGTAGAGGGTGAAGCGCACCGTCTCGCCGGCGGGCGTGTCGGTCAGGCGGTAGTCGAAACGGCAACGGATGCCCCGTTCGCTAAAGGCGAATTCGCTCAGCAGGTGGTGAAGCGCGTCTTTGAACGCCAGCTCGTCCAGCGCGGGCGGGCGAAGTTGGCGCAGCAGCTGGCGCGTGGAGTGATGAATGCGCCGGGCGAGATCGCCTATCTGGTTCGCGGCGGCCTGGGTTTGCGCCGGATCGCGCGCCCGCTTGACCAGCTGCGACTGAATTTGAATGGCGGTGATGTTCTGGCCGATTTCATCGTGCAGCTCGCGCGCCAGGTTCTTTCGCGTGTCTTCTTCGGTGTGGATCAGTTTTTCGGTCAACGCCCGCCGCGCCGCCAACTCTTCTTCCAGGCGTCGGCGATAGTGGTGCAGGTTTTGCGCCAGGTGCTGCTGACGGCTGATGGCGATGCCCAGACCGATGCCGAGCAGCGCCTGGGTCGCCAGAAAGATTTCCAGCTCGACCAGATTGCCGAACCCCACGCCGACCTGCCGGGCGAGGGTGATCATCATGCTGCCGAGCAGGCCGGACAGCACGCCGCCCTGCCAACCGAACTTCCACGCCATCACCACGTTCGGCAAAAACACCACGATCAGCAGCAGGCGCTCGATTTCCGGCGACAGCACCATCTGCGTACCGATACCGATAACGAAAAACAGGCTGCACCAGATGATTAAGGACGCGCGCAGCGGCGGGTTGGCGGTGTCCAGCCCGAGCAGATGGTAGCGGTGCTGCTGGCGCAGAAATTCAAAGATCAGGTAGACGAACGGGGTCAACAAAACACCGCCGGTAAACGACGCCAGGCCGAGCAGCATCGCCGGGCTCTGCGCGAAAGGTGACAGCAGGGCGGTATTGAGCAGCGAGGCGGCGGTCACTGCGGCCAGCAGCAGCGTCAGTCGTTGCCAGTAGAGCGGAAAACGGCGCCAGACCCGTTGCGCGAGAAGAGCCGGGATCAGGGTGATGAACGGGGCGGCCAGCAGGCCGTAGCCGCTCAGCAGGCGTTCGCCGTGCAGCCAGAACAGCAGCAGCGCCGGCGGCGCTATCAGGGCGGGCCAATAGCGCCGCCCCAGCAAGATCAGCAGCGCGAGATAGACGCCGTGGGGCAGAAACAGCGCCGCCTGATTGCCGTTGTGGGTCAGATAGAAACCGAGCGTCCACAGCATCAGCCAGCCGCTGCCCCAGGCCAACAGGATAAACAGCGAGATAACCCAGCGCCGTGAGCGGAGTGACATCAATGCCCCGCCAGCAGCTGATGATCGAGGGCGAAATGCACCAGCTCGATGGTGCTGTTGCACTGCAGCTTGCCCAGGACGTTGGCGCGATGTACGTGTACCGTTTTATGGCTGAGATCGAGCTTGAAAGCGATCTCCTTTACGCTGTCGCCTTTGACCAGCAGCTCGAAGATTTCGCGCTCGCGCGGGGTCAGCACTTCCAGCGCCGTGGCCGGCTGCTCGCCGCCGCGCAGCGCCCGCAGCGCGTCGGCGCACAGGTAATGGCCGCCCATATCGACGGAGCGCACCGCCTGCACCAGCTCTTCCGGCCCGCAGCGTTTGGTCAGATAACCGCTGACACCGGCATCCAGCGCGCTCTGCACGAAGGTGGGGGAGTCATAAATGCTGAGTATGATCGCGCGAAACTGCGGCTTCTGCGCCCGCAGGCGTTTCAACAGGCTCAGGCCGTTTTCATCCGGCATGGCGATGTCCATCACCGCGACGCTGACGTCGTCGCGCAGCAGCGCCGGCCAGGCCGCCGCTGCGCTGCTGTATTGCCCCGCCACGTCGATGTCTGCTTCGAGGCTGAGCAATTGCGCAAAGCCGGAGCGCACCACCACATGGTCATCGACCAGTATCACACGGATCATTTTTCGCACTCTGTTGCCGAATCATGATCCTATGATGCCTGCCGCCGCGATGCTGGCAATCAGCCAAGCGCGGTTATGCAATCGATGTAACAGAATCGTAATAAAAGGACGCCGCCCGCGCCGTCAACGATCCACATCGATGGTGAAATGCCGCCACAGCGCGGCCCGCCGTTCCTCTTCCGAATGCAGCGTCGTTTCGTGGCGTTGGTGATCTTCGGTCACGATCAGCTTCATGTCGCTGAGGGTCACTCGGCCCTGTTCGGTCGGCCGTGAACACACCAGGCGCTGGGTGAAGTGCGACTGCGGCGAGGTGCTGTGGAAGTGGCACATCTCGTCGAATTCATGCGGTTCGCGCGGCTGAACGGTAAAGCGATACAGGGTTTTGGCATGCGAGCGCTGGTCGCCGTTGCGGCGTTCCAGCAGGTAATATTCGCCTTCCCGCTCCAGGTGGAAGGTGCCGCTGGCCTGCGGTTGCGGCTCGGCAACGACGATTTTGAGCGGCGTCAGGAAGGAATCGCCGAAACCGACGTCCACCAGCCAGGCCTGGCCCGCCAGATCCACCCGCAGCGCCAGATGGTCGTAGGGTGGGCCGAAATGGCCGTCGCGCGCGCGGATCTCGCCGGAGATAAAGCTCACCCTGAAACCGATCTCCCGCAGCAGCAGGGCGAACAGCGTATTCAGCTCATAACAGAAACCGCCGCGGTTACGCTCGACCACTTTGTTGAACAGCGCTTCGGGCGCCAGCTGAATACCCTGATGATAAATAATGCTCAGGTTCTCGAACGGCACGCTCAGCATGTGGCGATGGTGCAGCTGTTGCAACGTGGGGAGATCGGGGCGGGCGACGCCGGTAAAGCCGATATGCTGCAGGTAGCGTTGGGTGTCCACAGGGTGTCTCGCATGAGAAAAAGTAGGCTTAAAATAGCGGGCTTTGTGGCGTTTGTGAGCGCATTACGTGCTGCGCCTCGGCAGCCGGATTACTTTCCCGACGGGCGTCTTAGGTAAAGCGCCGGGTTCAGTGAGCGCAGATGCATTTTCAGTACGGTACCCCGTTGAAAGAGATAGTTGAGTACGGTCAATGACAGCAGTTCGGTCAGCAAGGTGCTGTAAGCGGCGCCCATCATGCCGTATTGCCGAATCAGGCCGTATGACAGGGGAATGTTAATGATAAACACCAACAACATTTTGCGGGAAAGGAAGCCGTAACCGGAAAACAGCACGATGTATTTATAGGCCACGGTCCCCAGGGCGGAGAGCAGGGTGGCGACGGCCAACACCCCCATGGCGGCATAGGCCGCCAGGTATTGCTCGCCGTACAACAGTGCGATGACCGGTTTGCCCAGCCAAACGATCCCGGCGACGATGGCTAAGGCGATAGCCAGCACCAACCCATTCAGTTTGGCCGCGGCGCGCATCGCGTCTTCGCGCCGATAGGCGAATATTTTCGCGAAGAACGAGGTGATGACGGCATCGGTAACGAACATCCAGGCGGTCGCCAGGGTAATGGCGACCGAGTAAATGCCCAGCACCGCGGCGGAAACGAACCACATCAAAAACAGCTGCGCCAGCCGGGTATAGATGGCGATGGAAACATTGGATACCGCCAACGGCAGGCCGCTGGCGAGCAGATAGCGCACATATTTGCGCCGAATACGGCCGGGGGCCGAAAAGCCCGGATGGCGGCGATGATAAAGGTGATGACGGATCAGATAGGGGATGAGGTACACCATCACGATAGGGATGGCCAGAAAGTACAGGTGCAGATCAAAAAACACGATCAGCCAGCGAGCCAACAATGCGCTGGCTAAGCCGGCCACGTTGGCCAGGGTATTGAAACGCGATTCCAGCCGGGCGTCATGGTAAATGGCGAAGACGTCTTTGAGTGAAAAAAACGAGGCCAGGAATGTGGCGGCGCAAAAGTAAAAGGTCGTGAAGTCTTCCCGCAGCCCGGTATAAAGCAAGATGATCGCAGAAAAGGCCAGGAAACAGGCTTGCCTCAGCCGGTTGGTGGAGAACATCAGCGCTGCGCCGGAGCGCGGATTACGGCTAATGCGTTTGAAGAGGATGGTGTCCGACCCCAGCAGCGCCAACGTTTGGGTAATGGCGAAAATCGCCGTGGCAAAGGTAATCTTTCCGAAGCTTTCCGGCCCAATATATTTGGCCATGTAGGCGGTGATGAATATAACGCCGAGGATTGATACCGTCTTTTCCGCTATCATCCAGGAAGCGTTTCTTATTATGCTGAAGTCTATGATCTTTAGTTTCACTGACGCTTCCCTGAATACCTTATGATATAGGATTATTCCGTTTTTTATCCTTTAATAATCACCAAGGCTTTTTTTATATTTTACAATTGAAGTCAATTGCATTTAAACTTTAGCTGGGTCTTTTGTTATGTTGGATTAATGGATGAATCAACGGAATGAGAAAATTCGTAAAATACCTCTATAAGGTTTCGCCTGACTTTATTTATTATCAGCTGTCGCATTATTCTGTTCATGGAGGCTTTGTTAACTTTTTGAATCCTAAAAGTTTTTCTGAAAGGATTTACCACAGAATGCGCTACCCGCGCGAAGAGTTCAGCCTGTTGGCGGATAAGGTGGCGGTGAGGGATTATATATCCAGTCGCGTTTCGGAAAAATACCTAACGCCGGTCATCATGATAACGGAGAACTTCACTGAGCAAGACTATTTGTCGTTGCCTCAATCTTTTGTTATCAAAACAAATAATGCCTCGCAGCAAGTTAAGATTGTCAGAGATAAAGCGCGAGTGAGTTATGATGAGATTGCAAGCACTCTCAAGAAATGGTCAAAAATAACGTATTGGAAGCGCTTTCGTGAGAAGCACTATGCGAAGATCCCACTGCAAATTGTGGTTGAAAACCTGTTGGACATCGAACGCGACGGTGAATTGATCGACTATAAAGTGCATGTTTTTAACGGCAGCCAGCCTTATCTGTTCGTGGAGTTGCTGCGGGGCGGCCCGGAGCCGACGTCGCTGGAGTTCTTGGACCGCCATGCGCATCACTGCTTTTTTACCCAGAAAGATATTCCCCAGATCAACACGTTGCACGCGAAGCCTGACTTTTGGGATGAGATGATTGAGGTCGCCCAAGCCGTTGCCGCCGATCTGGACTACTGCCGGGTCGATTTCTACCTGACGCAAGACAGGCTCTATATCGGCGAGCTGACGCTCACCCCCGGTGCAGGCAATGAAGTGTACCAACCGCGCGCCACCAACCTGCTGCTGGGCGAGCTGATGGCCAAAACCTGAACGCTATGCCGAGCGTTGGGCCAGCTCCCGCAGCCAGCCCAAAAACGCCGCGGCGCCGGGTTTTTCCAGCGTGCGCGGCGGGTAAACTACGTAGTAGGGCTTGCTGAGCGGCAGCGCCGGTTCGGCCAGGGTGACCAGCCGGCCTTCCGCCAGTTCACGGGCGATCAGTCGCCGCTGGCCGAGCAGCACCCCGTGCCCTTGCACGGCGGCGTCGATGGCCAGCGAGGTCAGGTTATAGGTCAGCCCGCGGCGCGGCGGCGGCGACCGATCGGCGGCGGTGAACCACTCGTGCCAGCCCGGCAAAAACTGGCTCTCCTTGCCCCAGTCGACGTGGATCAGCGGCAGCTGCGTCCAGTCGCCGCGATCGCGCAGCGCCGGGCTGCATACCGGCTGCACCCGATCCTGAAACAGCCGCGCCTTTTCCAGCAGCGGGTAATCCTGATCGCCGAAGCACAGGGCGAAATCCGCCGCCGAATGGGCGAAATCGACCGCCGCATGGGTCGCGTGCAGCCGCAGATCGCCGTCGGGGCACTGCGCCAGCCAGTCGCCCAGCGCCGGGTTCAGCCATTTGGAGGCCAATGCCGGCAGGGTGAACACCGTTAGCGTCTGCTTGCCGCGCTGGCGTTCCACGTGCTGCTGCGCCACGCGCAGCGTTTCAAACGCCTCCTGCACGTAGGCCAGGTAGTCCGCGCCCTGCTCGGTCAGCGTGACGCCGCTTTTGGCGCGAATGAACAGCGTGATGCCCAGATGTTGTTCGAGCTGGCGGATCTGCTGGCTGACCGCGGCGGCGGTCAGCGCCAGCGCATCCGCCGCGCGAGCCAGGCTGCCGGTGCGAGCGGCGGTTTCGAACGCCAGAATGGCGCTCAGCTTGGGCAAGCGCGCACGGGACGGTGAGTGCATGAGCAGGGCTTATCGCTAAGAATTCGTTAGCTTATCCATAACGTATTTTTGTTATGGCGGCAATGCGGCATTCGCTACAGTGGGAGGCATCCGGCTTTCGCACACGAGGGGAACGTCATGCCGCAACTTGCCGATATTATCGATCTGTCCGCCCACCCCATCGACGACGCCGCGTTCCGCGTCCGCTGCCGGCAAACGCTGGCGCGCGCCGGCGCGCTGGTGCTGCCGGGATTTCTGCGCGAAGCCGCGCTGGCGACGGTGCGGCTGGAAGGCGCCGAACAGCACCATGCGGCGTTTTACGCCACCAGCAAACACAACGTGTATCTGCGGCCGCAGGACGACGCGCTGCCGGCCGAGCATGCGCGCAACCGGCTGGTGGTGTCGTCCAAGGGCTGCATTACCGACGAGGATATTCCGCCGCAGTCGCCGCTGCGCGCGTTGTACGACGCTCCGGCGTTTCGCGCGTTCCTCTGTGCGGTGCTGGATGAGGCGCAGCTGTATCCCTACGCCGATCGTCTGTCGTCGATCAACCTGCATTACGCCCACACCGGTCAGGAGCTGGGCTGGCATTTTGACAACTCCTCGTTCGCCATCACGCTCCTGATCCAGAAACCGCAGGCGGGCGGGCGCTTCGAATACGTGGAGAACCTGCGCGACGCCGATCGCGGCGAGATGAACTATGCCGGGGTCACGCAGGTGCTGGACGGTGAGCGGGCGGTCAAACAGCTGGCGATGGAGGAGGGGGATTTGGTGCTGTTTCGCGGGCGCAACGCCATGCACCGGGTGACGCCGACCGAAGGCGACACCACGCGCATGCTGGTGGTGCTGGCCTACAATGCGCAGCCGGACGTGATGCTGTCGGAAAGCGCCAGAATGACGTTCTACGGGCGGTTATAGCGGATAAAAAAACCGCCCCGGAGGGCGGTTTGTCGATTCAGTGCGGGTTCTGCTCTTCGTGAGCCTGCTGTTCCAGCTTCACTTCCTGCGCGCGTTTGCGCAGGCCGAACCAGCCCAGCGTCAGCAGCGCCGCCAACACCGGAATGGTGGCGATGGTCCAGGTGCCGTTCGGGTAGTCGAAGGCCATCATCACCACCACGATCAGCAGGAACGCCAGCGTCAGCCACGAAGTGAACGGCGCGCCCGGCATTCTGAACGACACCGGCTGAGCGCGGCCTTCGCGCACGGCTTTGCGCAGGCGCATCTGGCAAACGATGATAAACGCCCAGGAGGCGATGATGCCCAGCGAGGCGATGTTCAGCACGATCTCGAACACCTGCGACGGCACCAGGTAGTTGAGCACCACGCCGATCACGTAGATGCCGCAGGTAACCAGGATGCCGGCGTAAGGCACCTGCTGGCTGCTCATTTTGGCCATCAGCTTCGGCGCGGAGCCGCCCATCGCCAGCGAACGCAGGATGCGGCCGGTGGAGTAGAGGCCGGAGTTGAGGCTGGACAGCGCGGCGGTCAACACCACGATGTTCATGATGGTGCCGATGTAAGGCACGCCCAGCTTGCTGAAGAAGGTGACGAACGGGCTTTGGCCGGCCTGATAGGCGTTCCACGGCAGCAGCAGCACCAGCAGCACCACGGAGCCGACGTAGAACAGACCGATACGCCAGATCACGCTATTGATCGCTTTAGGCATCATTTTGGCCGGATCTTTACACTCGCCGGCGGCGGTGCCGATAAGCTCGATGCCGGCGAAGGCGAAGATCACCCCTTGCACCAGCACCAGCGCAGGCAGCAGGCCGTGCGGGAACATGCCGCCGTTTTCGGTGATCAGGTGCATGCCGGTGGTGTGGCCGGCCACCGGCGTGCCGGTGCCGAGGAAGACAACGCCGACAATCAGGAACAGCGCGATGGCGGCGACCTTGATCAGCGCGAACCAGAACTCCATCTCGGCGAACCACTTCACGCCGATCATGTTCATGGTGGCGACGATGCCGAGCGCGCCGAGGGCGAACAGCCACTGCGGCACGTCGGCGAAGGTGCCCCAATAGTGCATGTACAGCGCCACGGCGGTGATGTCGACAATGCCGGTCATCGCCCAGTTGAGGAAATACATCCAACCGGCGACGTAAGAGGCTTTTTCACCGAGGAACTCGCGAGCGTAAGAAACGAAGCTGCCGCTGGAAGGGCGATGCAGCACCAGTTCGCCCAGCGCGCGCAGGATGAAGAAAGAGAAGATCCCGCACACCAGATAGACCAGCGCCAGCGCCGGCCCGGCCAGTTCGAGACGGCCGCCGGTACCGAGGAACAAGCCGGTGCCGATGGAGCCGCCGATGGCGATCATTTGGATTTGCCGGTTGCCCATGCTTTTGTGATAACCGGATTCATGAGAGTCTAGCCAGCGTCTTCTGGCGGCGTGTTTTTCATCCGCAGACTGTTTTTGTGAGTGCATTATCCGTCCTGTTTACCTGTCTATGTTAACCCTGCTCTTACCGAGAGCAAACGATTGCTATGACCAATCGTCATGAGAATGAGGTCGTGGCATCATTCCGCTGTTTATTGTGTATACAGCCATCATTAAAATAACGGCGAAGCATGCTACCTTTTCTCCGTAATGGTGGCAAAAAATACTGCGCATAAAACGTGAACAAGTGTGTTTATTTTTTAATCCAAATATAAAAGGATATATTATTCAAAAAGATGTGATGTTTTATCAAGACGGAAATATCGAGGAATAAAAAGTGATTAAAATCACAAAATAATAATTACCGTGCAAATTACAGGGTGTTGTTCTTATATTTCGCGGTGAGAAATAAGGGGGGGAGGAAATGGCGACCCGCGCAGAAAATGGCATCAGCAGCGGGTCGGTTGGCGCGTAACGAGTCTTAGGCCGATTCACCGGCCGGCAGGGCCGATGCGGGCAGGCCGAACAGCTTGTCGAATGCCCAATTGAACACGAAGGTATAACAAGGAATGATGACGATCAACGCCATATCCAGCAGCAGCGCCTGCCACAGCGTGATGCCCATCCACCAGGCGATCAGCGGGATCAGATACACTACCAGCGTCAACTGAAAGCCGACGGCGTGCAAAATGCGGCGTTTGAGCGTGCGGGCGCGCGACGCCTGGCGGCTTTCCCACCACTCGAATACATAGTTGTAAATAAAGTTCCAGCTTACCGCGATGGTGGTGATCACCACCGCCAGCGGCCCGGTGGTGCTTGGCGCGTGGCCCGACAGCAGCGCCAGCCCCAACGCCGAGATCGCCATGCCGATGATTTCATAAGCGGTGACATACACCAGTTTGCGTTTGACGCCTTGCATCGTTTTCTCCCGATCTGTTTTTAGTTGCCTCTGTGGCGACGGCGGCTAAGATAACGTCAATCACATTGATAGAAAAAGTCAGGAGTTGTCAGTTAATCTGACAGGTTGAACAATGAATTTTTCCAGCGACAACATCGAACTGTTTTTGGCGGTGCTCGATCGCGGCTCGTTTTCCGCCGCCGCCCGCGCGCTGCGGCGCGTGCCCTCCGCCGTCAGCATGGCCATCGCCAACATGGAGGCGGAGCTCGGTTTCGCCTTGTTCGACCGTTCTCACCGTGAACCGACGCCGACCGCGCTGGCGTTGGCTCTGGCGCCGCACGCCCGCCTGATCGCCGGGCAGCTCAAGCAGCTGCAGGTGCACGCCATCGAACTGTCCCAGGGGCTGGAGAGCCGGCTTTCGATCGGCGTGGCGTCGGATATCAACGGCGCCGGCCTGCTGGCGGCGGTGAAAACGCTGTCGCAGCGTTATCCGCTGCTGAACATCGAAGTGCTCAGCGCGCCGCAGGACGACGTGTTGCACATGCTGCACGAGGGGCGCATCGGCGTTTGTCTGGCGTTCGGCGGGCTGAACGTCAACAGCGCGGAACAGTTCCACTTCGTGGGCGCGGAGTCACTGGTGGCGATGCTGTCACCGCAGCACCCGGCGCTGGACGGCGCGGCGGGCGAGCTGTTTCTCGAGGATCTGGTCAACGTGCGGCAGATCATGGTAGCCAGCCGCGATCTGCCGATCGGCGATCTGCGTCCCCAGGTGGCGGAGGCTTACTGGCGCACCGACAGCCTGCCGATGGCGCTGAACATGGTGGAAGCGGGTCTGGGGTGGGGCAATTTTCCGCTGTCGTTGGCCGAGCCGCTGCTGGCGCAGGGGCGGTTGGTGCGGCTGAAATTCAAAAACACCAAGAACGAGCTGCGCTTGCCGATGCATTTGATCTGGCTTAAGAATCGCCCGTTGGACAAAGCGGCGCGCGAACTGGTCGCGCTGATGCGCGAGGCGCCGCAGGAAAGCTGACGCCCGCTGCGTTTGCTTACTCCGGGTGGCGTTTACGCCACCAGAAACGCACCAGCAGGATGGCGACGATCGCCAGCGCGACAAACAGCAGGCTGGAGAGCTTTTTGTCGAAGCCGGTAACGAAGCGTTCGATCGCCTGGCCGCCAAAATAACCGAGCATGACGAAGATCGTCGCCCATAACATGGCGCCGAGGATGTTCAACGGCACGAAGCGCGACGGCGGCAGGCGGCTGGCGCCGATCAACACCGGGCCGATGATGCGGAAACCGTACATGAAACGCACCCCGATAACGAACAGCATCGGGTGGCGGGCGATCAGCCTTCTGGCGCGCGCGATGCGTTTTTCCTGTCCCTTGAGCCGCGAGATGACGCGGCCTTCAAACCGGCGGCCGGCGAAGTACAGCAGCTGGTCTCCCATCATGCCGCCCAGCGCCACCACTGCGATCACCCACGGCCAGTGCAACAGCCCTTCATGAGCGGCGATGCCGCCCAGCAGTGTGATGGTTTCCCCTTCCGCCAGGCAGCCGATAAACAACGCCCAGTAACCGTAGTCCGTAATATAGTGGGCTAAATCGGTCATTCCTTACTCCTTATGTGGCTGACGCATAAGGGCAAGTATACGCCCGATTGCTAACCTTGGGCGATCTGGGCCACCAACGCTCTGCGCCGCTGAAGGCTCTCCGCCATCTGCGCCTGTACCCTGGCGTAAATGTGCGGCGGGGCCAGTTCCGGCGTGCCGCCCTCGAACGGCGGCGCCGGGGCGTATTCCAGATAGAGCTGGATCATTTGGGCGGTCTCTTCGCCGTGCAGTTCGGCGATCAGCGCCAGCGCGAAATCGATGCCGGCGGT
Source organism: Serratia sp. CY52157 (assembly GCF_052168495.1). Lineage (NCBI taxonomy): Bacteria > Pseudomonadati > Pseudomonadota > Gammaproteobacteria > Enterobacterales > Yersiniaceae > Serratia > Serratia sp. CY52157. The sequence goes on from NZ_JBJNMO010000002.1 coordinate 491,452, forward strand.
GACGCCGCCGCCGCTGATCACATTGCCGTCGCGCTCCACGCGCGCTGAGCTCGGCACGGCGCCGAACAGCTTCAGGCTGTCGCGCATCGACCAGTGACAGGCGGCGCGTTTGCCTTGCAGCAGACCGGCGGCGGCCAGGATCAGCGAACCGGTGCACACCGAGGTCAGGTAGCGGGCATCGGCGCCCAGCCGACGGATCTGCTGCATGAAGGCCTCATCTTGCAGCGCCTGGGTGCAGCCGCTGCCGCCCGGCACGCACAGCACGTCGCAGCGCGCGATCTCCGGCAGCGGGCGCAGCTGGGTGAAGTGCAAGCCTTCCGACTCGACATCCGCGCCGTCTACCGAGGCGACGACGATTTCCGCGCCCGGCATGCGGCGCAGGAACTGCAAGGGGCCCGTGAAGTCGAGCTGGGTGACGCCTTGATAGATGGGAAATACAATCACGAGTGATTCAGACATGATATTCGCCTCATTTTTATCGTTGGACCTGGGTCATAATAGCCGCCCTGTTTTTGGCTGATATGACAGATAACCCTCAAAAAGCGCCATCATGAAAACGATCGGTTTTGTGGTTTTTCCCGGCTTTAACCTGCTGGACTTTGCCGGGCCGCTGGCGGCGTTCGATAACGTCAGCCAGTTCACCGACCCGCCGGCCTACCGCTGTGTGGCGATCTCGCCGCAGGGCGGCATGGTCGCCAGCTCGGCCGGGGTGGAAATCGCCACGCAGCCGTGCGGCGACGAGCGTTTCGATACGTTGGTGGTGGCCGGCGGCAGCGGCAACGTGATGGCGGCGCAATCACCGGCGCTGGCGGCGTTCCTGGCCAACCAAAGCCGACGAGCGCGGCGCATCGCCAGCGTATGTACCGGCGCGTTTATTCTGGCGGCCTGCGGGCTGCTGGACGGCAAGCGCGCCACCACTCACTGGTATCATGCGGCGCGGCTGCAGCAGAACTACCCGCGCATTCGCGTCGACAGCAACCGCATCTTCATTCGCGACGGGGATATCTGGACCTCGGCCGGCATCAGCGCCGGCATCGATCTGGCGTTGGCGCTGATCGAAGACGATCTGGGCGCCACCCTGGCGGCGGCCGTGGCGCGGCAGCTGGTGGTCTATCACCGCCGCCCCGGCGGGCAGTCGCAGTACTCGCTGCTGCTGGCGCTGAATCCGTCGTCGGATCGCATGCGCACCGCGCTGTCGTACGCACGCGAGCATTTGCATCTGCCGCTGTCGGTGGCGGATCTGGCCGACGCCGTCTGCCTGAGCGAGCGGCAATTCGGCCGGCTGTTCCGCGCCGAAACCGGGCAGACGCCGGCCAAGGTGATCGAGCAGCTGCGGGTAGAGGCGGCCAGAGGGCGTATTGAAGAGAGCGCCGAACCGCTGGAGGCGATCGCCCGCTCGGTGGGGTTCAGCGATCCGGAGCGTATGAGGCGGGCGTTTATCCGCGTATTTGGCCTGTCGCCGCAGGCGATCCGCCGGCTTGGCCGCGCGGGATAACTTTTTTGCCACGCCTGGCGGCGGGGCGCATCAGAGGAGCAACGGATGTATCAGGATTTTGAGAGCGAATTGAGCTGGGCGATGCGTCATATGCCGCGCACCCGGGCGGCGGTGGCGGCATTGCCGGACCTGCACGGGGTGCGGTTGGCGTGCAATATGCACCTGGATCTGAAAATGGCGCCGCTGGTGGCCGGCCTGCTGGACAAGGGCGCGGCGATCTTTCTGACCACCTGCAATCCCACCACGGTACAGAACGACGTGGTGGCCTGGCTGGAACGGCGGGGCGCGCAGGCTTACGCCTGGCGCGATATGAGCGCCGGCGAATGGTCGGAATCTTTCGATCGCGCGCTGGCCTGGCGGCCGACTCACCTGTGCGAAATGGGAGCGGATCTGACCACCCGTCTGCACCAATCGCCGAACGGCACGCAGATCGTCGCCGGGCTGGAGGCCACCGGATCAGGCATCAGCCGGTTGAACGGCGTGGCGCCGCGCTACCCGATCTTCAACTGGGACGATCTGCCGGTGAAAGAAGGGCTGCATAACCGGCACATGGTTGGGCTGACCGCCTGGCATACCTTCTTCCAGACCACCCATTTGACGCTGCACGAGAAGCGCGTGCTGGTGATCGGTTACGGCCTGGTCGGGCAGGGCACGGCGGCCGCGGCCAGAGCCTACGGCGGCCAGGTGATGGTGGCGGAAATCGATCCGGCGCGTGCGCTGCAGGCGCGTTATGACGGCTGGCAGGTGGTGGATCTGGCGAGCGCGGTCGCGCAGGCGGACGTTATCGCCACCGCGACCGGCGCGAAAAACGTGCTCTCGGCGCAGCATCTGCAACAGGCGCAGGACGGCGTATTTATCCTCAACGTCGGCCACGTGGCCGAAGAGATCGATGTCGGCTTCCTCAAGAGCCTGCCGCACCACGAGCCGATGCCTTATGTGAATGCTTACCAACTGAATGAAAAGACGGTCTATTTGCTGGCCAACGGCTCGATGTTCAACCTGACCGCCGGCTATGGCGACAGCCTTAACGCCTTCGACGTCACGCTGGCGGTGATGGCGGTCGGCATCGGCCATATCGTCGGCGCGGGAGCGCGGCAAACGCCGGGGCTGTACCTGTTGCCGCAGTCGGCGTGGCAGCCGGCACTGTAACTTTTTCCCCGCGGGCGTTCATCCCAGAGCGCCCGCGGGCTGTACCGATTTTCGGCCGACAGAATTTGTCACAAATCCGCCATACAATCCCAGTGCCAAGCGCTGAACCCTCACATATAATTCGCTGAGTTCAAGCCCCCATTTCAGAGTAATGCCTGTGAAAATACGTGTTTTGGTTCTGACTCTGCTCGCTTTACAGACGGGCGCGGGCTTTGCGCCGCGCGCGCTGGCCAGCGATAACGCCGCCGCCCTGCACGCCGCCCAGCCGGAGCTGGCTTCCGGCAGCGCGATGGTCGTCGATATGCAAACCCATAAGGTGATGTACGCGCGCAACCCGGATGAGGTGGTGCCGATCGCCTCGATCACCAAGCTGATGACCGCCATGGTCACGCTGGACGCGCACCTGCCGCTCGACGAGATGCTGTCGGTGGACATCCACCAGACGCCGGAGATGAAAGGGGTGTATTCGCGGGTGCGGCTGAACAGCGAAATCAGCCGCAAGGATATGCTGCTGCTGGCGCTGATGTCGTCGGAAAACCGCGCGGCCGCCAGCCTGGCGCACCACTATCCGGGCGGCTACAGCGCCTTCATCAAAGCGATGAACGCCAAGGCCAGGGCGCTCGGCATGACCAATACCCATTATGTGGAACCGACCGGGCTCTCTATTCATAACGTGTCGACGGCGCGCGATCTGACCAAACTGCTGATCGCCACCAAGCAATATCCCTTGATCGGCCAGCTCAGCACCACCACCGAACGCATGGCCAGCTTCAAGGATCCCAACTACACGCTGCCGTTCCGCAACACCAACCACCTGGTGTACAACCCGAAATGGAACATTCAGCTGACCAAGACCGGCTTCACCAACCAGGCGGGGCACTGCCTGGCGATGCGCACCGTGATCGGCAACCGCTCGGTGTCGCTGGTGGTGCTGGACGCTTTCGGCAAATACACCCACTTCGCTGACGCCAACCGTCTGCGCAGCTGGATTGAAACCGGCAAGGTGACGCCGATCCCGGCCGCCGCGCGTGACTATCGCCGCCAAAAAGACGCCCGTCTGGCGAAGAACGACAGCGAATAACCCGCCTGGCGGTCCGCCCGTTTGCGGCGGGCCGCTATCGGCCCTCGGGCCGTCTGATGACAAATCCCCGCTCGCGATCGCCGTCGAAGCCCGCTTTCAGGTAGAGCTGGTGCGCGCCGGTGCGTTGCTGCCCCGACAACAGCATCACCTTGTAACAGCCTTTGCGCCAGGCCAGCTGCAGCGCGTACTCAATCATGGCGAGCGCCACGCCGTGGCCGCGGTAGGGCTCCGCTGTCACCACGTGTTCGATGACGCCGAACGGCTGCGCCTGATGCGCCAGCCCCGGGATCAGCGCCAGCATGCAGGTGGCGATCGGGTGATCTTCTTTCACCGCCACCACCAGACGGATCGCCGGATCGTCCAACAGGCGTTGCAGGGTACGGCGCGCATCGTCGGCGCGCAGCGGCGCGTCCTGCGGGCGCAGCTCGTGATACAAGGCTAACAGGCCGTTGAGATCGTCCGGCTGCGCCAGGCGATGAATGATGCTCATGGTTGCTCCTTTCCGCCGCTTCAACGGTAATCCGCTATCCTCCATTAATACCACAACGTTTGCCGGAGGGGATGTTATGAGCCAGGTTTCGACCTTTGTCATGTTCCAGAGAGAGGCGCAGCGGGCGATCGATCTCTACAGCCAGGTGTTCGAGCGTTTTCGGCTCATGCAGGTGCAGCATTACGATCCGACGCCGGACGGCCGGCGGTTGATCAAGCATGCGTCCATCGATTTTGATCGGCAGAACCTGGTGTTTACCGATAGCCCGATCAGCCATGACTTCAGCTTTACCCCGGCGGTGTCGCTGTTCATCAACCTGCCTAACGAAGAAGCGTTGGAGCGGGCGTTCCACCGGCTGGCGGAGGGCGGCAAGGTGCTGATGCCGCTCGATGACTACGGATTCAGCGCCCGTTTCGGTTGGCTCAACGATCGTTTCGGCCTTTCCTGGCAGCTCAATGTGCCGGCGGGCGATCTGCCCTGAGCTCAGCGCGCGGCGTGCAAAAGGGATGGTAGTGCCTACTGTTGTTTCATATGCTTATCGGCATGGCGGCAGGGCTCTCTGCCGTAGGAAATACCGACAACATCATGGAAAGGTGCGCTTTGATTGATTTTGACCGCTATGTTGAGCAAGCGAAGTCTTACGGCGAGTGGCCGGGCGGGCATGTGGACATGTCGTCCGGTTGCGTCGAGGGGTTGAGCTATCGTCTGTATCGGCACGCAGCCGAGAGTGAAGACGCGATCGTGGTTTATCACGGCGGCGGGGTGAACAGCGCTGCCGGGTATGACGTCCTGGCGCGCCAGCTGGCCGCCGAGCCAACGCTCGTGGTGTGCCTGGTGGATATCCGCGGACATGGCGATTCCACGGGAGAGCGGGGGACGGTTGAGCGGCCTGAGCGTATTTGGCGCGATGTCGATGTCATCCTGGCGGAAATGCGCCGCCGGTTTCCGTTGGCGCGCAGGCACCTGCTGGGCCATTCGAGCGGCGCCGGCATGTTGCTCAACTACCTGACCCGTTACCCTGGCGAACAGCAGGCGGACAGCCTGATCATGCTGGCGCCCGAGCTGGGGCCATTTTCCGGGATGGCCCGCGATCTGGCGGCGACGGCCCGTTTTGCGCAGGTGCGACAATGGCCGTTTGTCGCCAATGCGCTCAGCGGCGGGCGCTGGTTTGGGCACGTTCGGGCGGTCAGCCTGAATTTTCCCCCGGCTGTGCTGGCCGCCGCCCCCGATTTTGTCTGCCAATACAGCGTCAATATGGCTAACGCGTTGACGCCTCGCGCCCCGGCCAGGCAACTGGCGGCGCTGCGATTACCGACCTTGCTGCTGGCGGCAGCGCAGGATGAGTTGTTCAATGCGCAAGCGATGCAGCGCTTCGTCGAGCAGCATGGCAACGCCCAAACCGCCTTTGGTTTGCTTGAAGGCAGCACGCACCTATCGTGCGTATTTGATGCCCATCGCCTTGTCCTTCAACATATCTCGCGTGCGGCCGCTACCGGATCCGATGAGGGGCCGGCGGGCGAGGGGGCTTAACGTCGGCGCGGGGCGGCCATTGATGGCCTGGCGTTTTCCTCTCTCATCCTATATCCCTGCATGGCGCTTAACCGCTATGCTAAACAAATAATAAATGTGAATGTAAAAGGATGAATCATTTTGGCAGGAAGTAGCTTACTCACTCTCATCGACGACATCGCCTCATTGCTGGACGATGTCTCTTTAATGAGCAAGATGGCGGCGAAAAAAACCGCCGGGGTGCTGGGGGACGATCTGGCGCTCAACGCGCAGCAGGTCACCGGCGTTAAAGCCGACCGCGAGCTGCCGGTGGTGTGGAGCGTCGCCAAAGGCTCGCTGATCAACAAGGCGATCCTGGTGCCGTTGGCGCTGCTGATCAGCGCCTTCGCGCCCTGGGCGATTACGCCGCTGCTGATGGTGGGCGGTGCCTACCTGTGTTACGAAGGGTTCGAAAAGGTGTTCCACAGCCTGAGCCCCGGCAAGGCGGCGCAGGAGGAGACATCGGACGGGCCCGGCGCCAATGAGGACGCCGCGGCCTATGAAAAGCGCAAGGTGAAGGGGGCGATACGCACCGATTTTGTGCTGTCCGCCGAGATTATCGCCATCACCTTGGGCACGGTCGCCGGCGCCACCTTTAGCCAGCAGGTGATCGTCTTGTGCGGCATCGCCGTCGTGATGACGCTCGGTGTGTACGGCATTGTCGCCGGCATCGTCCGCCTGGACGATCTGGGGCTGTATCTGAGCCGCAAACGCAGCGCGGTGGCGCGCTCCCTCGGCGGCGGCATCGTGCGCGCCGCGCCTTATTTGATGAAAACGCTGTCGATCGTCGGCACTGTCGCCATGTTTATGGTCGGTGGCGGTATTCTGACCCACGGTTTGCCGCCGGTGCATCATCTGTTCGAAGACTGGGCCTCGTACACCACTGTGGTGCCGACGTTTGGCCATCTTTTGCAGGGGGTGATCCCGGCGCTGTTGAACGTGGCGTTCGGGCTGGTGGCCGGCGGTGTCGTGCTGGCGGTGGTGTCGGCGCTGGGCGCCGTGCGCGCGCGTTTCAAGGCTTGATGAAAAGTCTCGCCCCGGGAGGGGCGGGACGTATCAGACGAATTAAAAGATCAGTTTGAGAACGCCGGTAATCGTCAACAAACCCACGATGAAGATGATGGCGACAATCCACAGAATAATTTTCATTGGCTTCTTCCTTACCGGTTAAAGGTGGGGCGCGATTGGCGCTAACTTAATGAAATCATTCTTCACTATAGACGCTATCTCTCTATCGTGCGTCGTCATGCCTTCACGGGCGCCGCTTGTCGCCCGCGCCCAGCGCGCGCTGCATAATCTGCGTGTCGCGCCATTCCCCCAGCTTGAACCCCACCGCTTTTAACGTCCCTGCACTGGTGAAGCCGAGTGACTGATGCAAGGCCAATGAGCCGCGGTTGGCGGCGGAATCGCCGACGATCGCCAGCATCTGGCGCCAGGGGCCTTGTTCGCAGCGGGCGATCAAGGCGCTCAGAAGCGCGCTGCCGATGCCTTTACCCTGTTCCCCTTCGGCGATGTACACCGAGTCTTCCACGGTAAAGCGGTAAGCCGGCCGGGGGCGATAAGGCGTGGCATAACAGTAACCCACAATGACGCCTGCGCTTTTCGCCACCAGCCAGGGCAGGCCGGCCTCCCGCACCTTGCTCAGGCGCAACTGCATTTCCGCCAGCGTCGGCGGCTGCTCTTCAAATGAGGCCGCGCCGTACAGCACGTGCTGGGTGTAAATACGCAGCACGGCGGCCATATCGTCCGGTGTGGCGTCAAGAAGGCTGAGTACGGGGGCGGAGAGCGTTGTCACGTGTCTGTTTACCTTGAAAATCAGCGGATAAACGCCATTATGCGCGCTGCTCGTCGCCGGGATAAATCGGGTTTTCTTATGGTGAGATAAGAAAAGGCGATGATGAGCGGGAAGGGGCTCTTTGGGGAGAGCCCCTGAGGCGGTTTGCCTGGCATTACCAGCCTTTAACCGCGCCGCCGTTGAAGATTTTTTCGGCGGCTTTGGCCACTTCGTCCGACTCATAGGCCTTGATGAAGTTCTGCACGTTCGGCGCGTCCTTGTTGTCTTCGCGAGTGACGATGATATTGGTGTACGGCGAGTCTTTATCTTCGATGAAGATGCCGTCTTTGGTCGGCGACAGGCCGGTTTGGTTGATGTAGGTGGTGCTGATGACGGCGACGGTGACCTTCGGATCGTCCAGCACATGCGGCAACTGCGCGCCTTCCAGCTCCATGATCTGGTAATGATGCGGGTTGGCGCTGATATCCAGCGCGGTAGGCAGCAACCCTTTGCCAGGCTTCAGGCTAATCAGCCCGGTTTTTTCCAGCAGCAGCAGGGCGCGTCCCAGGTTGGTCGGATCGAGCGGAATGGCGATCACCGCCCCGTCCGGCAACTCTCTCAGCGATTTTATCTTTTTGGAGTAGCCGGCCATCGGGAAGACGAAGGTATTGCCGACCGCCACCAGCTTATAGCCGTGATCTTTGTTTTGCTGTTCGAGGAACGGGCGGTGCTGGAACACATTGGCGTCCAGTTCGCCTTTGTCGGTGGCGTCGTTCGGCAGCAGCGAGCCGCTGAAACCGACCAGTTCGACGTCCAGCCCGTATTTCTCTTTCGCCACCTGCCTGGCGACTTCCGCCACGTCCTGTTCCGCGCCGTTGATGACGCCGACTTTGATATGGTTTTGGTCGGTTTTTTGATCGCAGCCCTGAAGCGCCAAGACGGCGGCGAAGGCCGCCGCCAGAGGGGTGATACGCCAGCGTAAGGTCATCGAACTCTCCCTGAAAAGAACAATAAAATCAGTTGGTTTTTGTTCTTACAGCTAAGCCTGAACCGCCGATGAAGTCAAACGCTCGTTCAGCATAAACGGCTATAGCTTATAGCCGTTATGCGATGGGGGATTATCGGCTGAGCGAACGCAGCACCACGATACCCGGCGTGGCCATCACGTAATCCATAAAGGGCGAATCGACGACCTGCATGTTGGCCTTGCGCGATGAGGCGTTGCGCAGCACCGGGCCGTTGTCGGTCATGACGAAGATGCCGGTATGGGTCACGTCCAGCCCGGCGAGGTTGGTGTAAATGCCGATGTAGTCGCCGGTGCGCAGCTGGGCCAGCACCTTGTCGTCGACGCGGTCGCTGGGAATGTAGGTCACGCTGCGCTGCACGACGGGCAAGCCGGGCAGGTAGCTGCCGCCGTCGGCTTTCTGATTGAGGTTTTTCACCAGGCTGACGGCGTGCGGGCTGAGCTGGGCGGTGATGTCTTCGGCCACTTTTTTCGGCCGCTGCGCCCAGTCGGTGAAGAAGTGTTTGCGCTGCGGGAAGGCGATTTTGCCGTCGACATAGCGGATGTCCACCAGGCGCTGAACGAACTCGGCTTCGCTGCGGGCGGTGCTGAGCGCTTCGACATAATCGATGTAGGTGAAGCAATCCAGCCCGCGGAAGTCGATCACCAACTGCTCGGGCGTGCTTTGCGAACCGATCAGGCGGTTGGCGAGATAGGGCGTGCCGAGGAATTCGCGCGAAATCAAATCGACGGTGCGGCCATGCGGCTGCGCGGCGGGCCAACCGGCGCGTAGCGCGAGGATCTCACGCAGCTTGCTGCGGGTGCTGTCATCCATCTGCGGTTGCAGGTTCGGCGGTGAAACGGCGGCGTCGGTCGGCGGCGTTGCGGGAGTGACGGCGGTGGGGCGATCGGCGCATCCGCTCATGGCGATAGCTAACATCAGTAAAACAGCCTTGTTCTTGTTCATACGGCCCTCCATGGGTGTCGCTGGTTTATCAGAGTAAGTGATAACAGTTCTCATCCGATGGTAGGGGTTAAAAAGTAAACATAACCTCAATGGCAATCGATAAATCAGTAACCGATTTCGCTATTGAACGGCAAATACCAGAACAGCGCGATTTCGTGATCGGCGATCTCCGGTTCGGCGCGGTACAGCAAGCGATCGATGCCGCCGAGGATAAACCCATAGTGCTGGTAGCAGCGGCAGGCCGCCAGGTTGTTGTTCTGCGTTTCGAGCATCATACCTGAGGTTTCCTGCTGCCGCGCCCACTGTTTGGCGCAGTCCAGCAGCGCCCCGGCGATGCCCTGGCGGCGCGCGTCAGCGCTGACGGCGATCTCGTCGATCAGGGTGTAGCCGTTCCAGTTTTTGCTCAGCGTGATGTGGCCAACGGCGTCGTTCTGGCGATAAGCCAGGAAGGTCACGCTGTCTTCGTTGGCGAACGGCGCCAGGGGATAGCGTTTGCGAAACGGCGCCACCGGGCGGGTTGGCCAGCTGTCCACCGGGCTGTCGAACTGCGGCAGGGCGTAACAGGCGATGGTGAAGCTGAAATCGCCGCGGGCCAGATAATCGTCGGGCAACGTCTCAATGGCCGCGATGCGGATGGCCGGGTTCATTACGGCAGCTCCCGCAGCAGACGCGCCGGGTTGCCGGCGTAGATCCCCTTGCGGGTGATGTCGCGGGTCACGACCGCCCCGGCGCCGATCACCGCGTCGCTACAGATCGTCACCGCCAGGATCGTGGCGCCGGAACCGATGGACACCCGATCGCCGATGCAGGTGCGCCCCCAGCTGGCCGGATCGGCGTTGGGCGCGCCGTCCCGGAACAGATCGTTGGCGAAGGTGACGCCGTGGCCGACAAAGCACGCTTCGCCGAGGGTAACGTATTCGCAGATAAAGCTGTGCGACTGAATTTTACTGCGCGCGCCGATGCTGACGTGGCGCTGGATCTCGACGAACGGGCCGACGAAGACATCGTCGCCGAGCCGGCAGCCGTAAAGATTGCAGGGTTCTACCACGGTGACGTTGCGCCCGGCGTCGACGTCGACGATCCCCGCCTGGCGGGTGATGATAGCGGATGACATAACCTTCCTCACAGCCTGGGTTTAATGGGGGGAGTATAAGACAAAGCGCCGCGCCTTTCGCTTTCCGCACGTTTTTTCGCCAAAAGACTATAATTAGTACAGGGGAGAGAGCCCCGTGGCCGCAATCCTCGCACGGGTAGCTGTCCGTCAGAGGTGTGAAATTCGTTCGCCGATCGCGGCCTACGGCGAGATAGGAGGTGTCTCATGGTCAGTCATGTTTGGGGACTTCTGGCGCATCCCAGCGCCGAGTTCGAACAGATCAAAAGCGAGAATGAAAGCGTCTCGCACCTATACACCCATCACGTGTTGCTCTTGGCAGCAATCCCGGTGGTCTGCGCCTTTATCGGCACCACCCAGTTGGGCTGGCTCTCCGGCGAGGGACATGCCATCAGGCTCGACATGTTTACCGCGTTTTATACCGCCGTGGCGTTCTACCTGCTGATGCTGGCAGGCGTAGCGGCCATGGGGAAAGTCATTCACTGGATGGCGCGGCGTTATGAATCGCGCCCAAGCCTGCACCGCTGCATGGTGTTCGCCGGCTACGTGGCGACCCCGATGTTCCTCAGCGGGGTAGTGGCGCTTTATCCGGTCGTCTGGCTGTGTCTGTTTGTCGGCATTATCGGCCTGTGCTATTCGGGCTATCTGCTGAATCTGGGGATCCCGCACTTCCTGAATATCGACAGTAAGGAAGGGTTCATCTTCTCCAGCTCGACCTTCGCCATCGGCATTCTGTTGCTCGAGCTGCTGCTTGGGGTGACGGTGCTGCTGTGGGGGTACGGTTCCTGGTTGTTCTGAGTTAACGGTTGTTGTTATCGCCCCCGCGCCGGTGGAACGGCGCGGGGGCTTTTGTTTTTAGGCTATGCGCGGCGGAAAACCAGCATCACGCCGAGCACGATGCCCACCATGCCCAGCAGGCTCAGCGCGGCCAGCGCGTGGCCGAGCAGCAGATAATCCAGCAGGGCGGTGACCGCCGGGATCAGGTAGAACAGGCTGGTCACCTGCACCAGGTTGCCGCGCTGGATCAGCCGATACAGCAAGAACGTCGCCAGCACCGAGATCACCACCGCCATCCACAGCAGCGGCAGCACGAACTCAGGCTTCCATTCGACCCGCAGCGGCTCAAACGGCAGCGCCAACGCACACATCAACAGCCCGACGGCATACTGCAGCGGAAACACCGCCAGCGGCGGCTGCGTCATGCCCTTTTGCAGCAGGGTGCCGGCGGTCATGCAGCCCAAGGCGATAAAGGCGAACAGCATGCCGCTCAGCGAGAAATGGGCCACCATCAGGCTTTGGTACATCACCAGCGTCAGCCCCGCCAACGCCAGCGCCAACCCGAGCGCGCGCAGCCCGGCGCAGCGCCGTTCGGTAATGAACTGGGTCAGGATCGGCTGTACGCCAAGCAGCGTGGCCAGCACGCCGGGGGTAATGCCCCGTTCGAGGGCCAGCAGATAGCAGATCTGATAGCTGCCGATCATCAGCACGCCGATCAACGCTACGCGCCGGCGGGTGCCGGCGGCGGGCAGGCACTGGCGCTGCCACAGGCCGATGGCCAACAGCACCGCCAGCGCGATGGCGCAGCGGAAGAACAGAAAAGCGAAGGCGGAGGCGTGCTCCAACCCCCAACGGGAGAAGATCGCGCCGCTGCTCCAAAGCAGGACGAACAGCGTAGCCAGGCCGGCATTGGCCCAGAGAGAAGGTAATCGCATATCAATTTCACCTGTCGTGAAAATTACAGGCTCCGGCGCGCGCGGCGGTCTACGCCTGAACGCAACAAATCAACATAAGCCGGAGGTAAAAAGTCGGTGTGGCTTAGCGCACGACCACAATGCGTGGCGGGTAAGCGGCAACCGCGGAAACGACAGAGAAAACGGCGGGTGGAGCGGAGGAAGCACACAGCAAAACGACGGCCGGAACGGTCGCGTTTGTCGGATCTGTGCTGTGCGCCAGGTAGGTCATGTGAGTTCCTGAAAACCGTGAATGAAACCAATCGCTTCAAACATAGCCAAGTTCAGCGGGGCGCGCAACCGAAAATCACAGAAGCGTAAATGATAATGAAAACCATTATCATTAAATTGAAGGTGTGCTATGTTGCTGCAAAAACGCAGTTTTAACGCCAGCGCGAAGCGCAAGGGGGTAGGCTCCCCGCCGCCGTTTCCCGTCATGCGTGCGGCAAGAGACTTTACGATTCGTTTTTGCAGAGGGCGCGCAATCGTGATAAAAATATTGAAATGTTATAATATAACAATTAATGCATGATGAATTCAGCTCACGACATCCTCCATGTTGATGGGGTTAGCCTGACCGGCCACGGCGGGGCCTCGATACTCGACAACATCCATTTCACGCTGCGCGCCGGTGAGAAGCTGGCGGTGATCGGCCCTAACGGCAGCGGCAAATCCAGCCTGTTGCGCACGCTGATCGGCGAAACGCGGCCGGACAGCGGCGAGATTTACTGGCGAGGGCGCGCTTTGTCCGGCTTGTCGGCGGCGGAACGCGCCAGAAGCATCGCCTTTCTGGCGCAAAACGATCTGCCGGATTTGCGGCTGTCGCTGGAGGACTATGTGGCGTTAGGGCGTTTGCCGCATGGCGAACGGCCCGCGGCGGGAAAACGCATCGTTGACGAGATCATCGGGGAAACCGGTCTGGCGCCGCTCAGGCACCACCCGTTGGGGCGGCTCTCGGGCGGCCAGCGTCAACGCGCTGCGTTGGCCCGGGCGTTGGCGCAGTCTCCCGACCTGTTGTTGTTGGATGAGCCGACCAATCACCTCGATCCCCCCGGGCGTTCGGCGCTGCTGTCGTTAGTAAAACATAAAGCCATCGCCGTGATTGCGGTGCTGCATGACCTGCCCGTGGCGGAGGCGTTCGCCGATCGGATCCTAGTGCTCAACGAAAGCCGCCAGGTGGCCTGCGGCTCGCCCGCGGCGGTGTTGCAAACCCCGGTAATTCTGCCGGTGTTCGGCATGCACAGTTTCAGCGTGGCGCATCCCGTCAGCGGGAAAACGCTGCGTATTTTTGAAGTTCCCCATTGCGCTTGATAAACCAGAGAGAAACATGAACATACGCGTATTCCCCTTGCTCCTGCTGTTGGCCGGCGGAGCGGCAGCGGCCGAAAAATTTCCCGTCACCGTAGAAAGCTGCGGGAAGCCGATCACCTTCAATCAGGCGCCGCAGCGCGCCGTCATCAACGACATCAATATGGCCGAGATGGCCTTTGCGCTTCATCTGCAGGATCGGATCGTCGGGCTGACCGGCATCACCGGCTGGTACAAATTGACGCCTGATTTCAAGGCGGCGATGGGCGCCATTCCCGAACTGGCGCCGAAGTATCCCGCTCTGGAAACGTTGCTGGCGGCGCAGCCGGACTTTTTCTTCGCCGGCTGGAATTACGGCATGAAGATCGGCGGCGACGTCACGCCGGAGACGCTCGCGCCGTTCGGCATCAAAACGCTGGTGCTGAGCGAGAGCTGCGTACAGGCCGGCGGCCGGCCGCAGAAGGCCGATATGAACCTGCTGTATGACGATGAGCTGAAGCTCGGCAAGATTTTCGGTAAGCAGCGAGAGGCCGCCGCGCTGGTTGAGGGCTGGCGCCGCCGGTTAGCCGCGCTGCCCGCCAGACCGGCGGGTCAGGCGCCGCTCAAGGTGTTCGTGTATGACTCGGGAGAAGAGAAGCCTTTTACCAGCGGTAAATACGCCATGCCGACGGCGATTGTCGAAGCGGCGGGCGGCCGCAACGTGATGGACGGTTTGGCGGCGAGCTGGACGACGGCATCCTGGGAGGCGGTGGCGGCGGCGGAACCCGACTTCATCATTCTGCTGGATTACCAGACCGGGTCAGGCGCCGAGGCGCTGCGGCGTTTCCTCGAGTCTCATCCGTTGATGAAGTTGACGCCTGCGGTACGGCACCATCGTTATCTGAAACTGCAGTATGCGGAGCTGACGCCGGGGCCGGCCAATATCGGTGCGGTGGAAAAGCTGGCGCGGGCGCTGTACGCGCCGGAGGCTGAATGAACTCGCTGACACGGCGGTTTATGGTGCTCGCGCCGCTGGCGATGTTGACGTTGTGCGGATTAATGGTCTGGAGCCTGCAATTGGGCAGCGTCGCGCTGTCATGGCGGCAGGCGTTGGCGGCGTTAGGGATAGGTTCGGCGCCGCTTTCCGGCATGCTGGACACTATCGTCGTGCAACTGCGCGTGCCTCGGGCCTTGTTGGCGGCGTTGACCGGCGCCGGGCTGGCGATGACCGGCGCGCTGCTGCAGACCACCACCCGCAATGAGCTGGCCGATCCTTTTTTGTTTGGGCTCTCCTCCGGCGCCGCCGCCGGCGCGGTGCTGGTCATCACGCGCTTCGGCGATGCGCTGGGGGCGCTGACGTTGCCGCTGTCCGCTTTCGTCGGCGGCATTCTGTCCGCGTTGGCGGTGATGATCCTGTTTCGCGTCAGCCGGGTCAGGCGCGCCGAGCAGCTTATCGTCTGCGGCCTGGCGGTCTCATTTTTGTTCAGCGCGCTCACCAGCTATCTGGTTTTTTCCGGCGATCAGCGGGCGGCCGGTTCAGTGTTGTTCTGGTCGCTGGGCGGCTTGGGGTTGGCGCGTTGGGATAATCTGTTCATTCCGCTGGTAAGTTTCGCGCTGCTGGCCGGGTTTACGGCGCTGCGTTGGCGGGCGCTGGACGCGCTGCTGGCGGGTGAGCAAACCGCCCATTCGATGGGCGTCAACGTGGCGCGCCTGCGCACCGAGACCTTTCTGTGCTGCGCATTGTCTACAGCGTTTCTCGTTTCGCTGACGGGCGTGATCGGTTTTGTCGGGCTGATGGTGCCTTATCTGGCCCGGCGCCTGGTGGGCGTGCGCCACCGCTTGTCCGTGCCGATGTGCGGCCTGCTGGGGGCGATGCTGCTGACCGGCGGCGACATGCTCAGCCGCAGCCTGATCCCCAATCAGGAGCTGCCCATCGGCATCATTACGGCGGGGCTGGGGGGCGCGTTCATCGTCTCCTTGCTGCTGCGCGCGGAGCGGTGAACGCCGCCCTGTCTCAATAGAGTTCCAGGTGCAGCCGCTGCTGTTCAATCAGCGTCTGCCACAGGTTTTCCGCCCCGCAGGCTTGCTCCAGCGCCGTCGCCACGGCATGTTCCAGATACTGACGATTGCCGCACAGGTAGACATGCGCGCCCCGTTGCAGCAGGCCGCTGACGGCATCGGCGTGATCGTCGATGGCGTGTTGCACGTAATACTTGTCGGCGGCGTCGCGCGAGAATGCCGTGATGAGCCGTGTGAGTACGCCCGTCGCGTTCAGCGTGACCAACTCCTCGCCATACAGGAAGTCTTCATCGCGCCTTTTCTCACCGAAGATCAGGACGGTTTCACGCCGTTCGCCTTGGGCGGCCATTTCGCGCAGTAAGCCAATCAACGGTGCGATGCCGGTACCGGTACCGATAAGCAGCACCGGCAAGGCGGTGTCGCGCGGCAGGTAAAAGCCGGGGTTGGCGCGGCAGAAGAGGCGGAAAGGGCCGGGGTGCTTGAGCAGCCAGCCGGTCGCCGTGCCGCGCCGCGTGCGGCCGCCGCGTTCATAACGCACGTCGCGCACGCACAGATCAAGGCTCTCTTCCCGCGTTGCCGAAGCGATGGAGTAGGCGCGCGGCAGGCAAATGGGCAGCAGCGCCAACAGGTTCTCCAGCGTGATCGCGTGCGGCGGGCAAAAATCGTGCAGCACGTCCAGCAGATCGGCGCCGTACAGATAACTCTCCAGGGATTTGCGCTGACGGATCTTGAGCAGGCTTTTGAGCTCTTCGCTGTCGGCCAACTGCGCCAGTTCGCGCAGCGTCGTTTTGCTGATCTGGCGCAGCTCCCGGCGCCGCAGCGCGTCGATGGCCTCCGGCCTGCCGAGCCACTCTGCCAGCCGGATCAATAATCCTTCGTCGTTCTCCGGCAACAGATAGACGGTATCCCCTGCCCGGTAAACGATGCCGCTGCCGGCGATATTCAGCCGCAGATGCCAGGCTTGCGGCGTGCGTGCGCTAAGCGGCCGCCGTTCGAGGAGGGCGGCGTTGAACGCATGGTCTTCACCGTAGGCGGTCACGCGCAGATGCAAATCGCGGCCCGCCTGGGCATCGCCGGCCAGCACCTTATCCAGCGTCGTTAGCCAAGTGGTGAAGAACCGTTCGACGTTAACGTCGGCGTCAACGCGATTGATGATGGCACGGGCGCCGTATTGCGTCAGGCGCGCATCCAGCGCCTGGGTAAACCCGCAGAAATGCGGGTAAGCGGTGTCGCCGAGACCGAAGATGGCATAGCGCAACCGGTGGCGATCCGGCCATTGCGCCAGCGCGTCGGGAAAACGTTCGGCGTTGGCGGGCGGTTCACCGTCGCCAAATGAGCTCGAGACAATCAACAGGGCGTCGCATTCGCCCACATCGGTAGGCTGGATGGCGTTGAGTTCTTTAACGACGGGGCGGTAGGGTTGCAGGCTGCTTTGCTCGCCCAGACGCATCGCCAGCGCCCGGGCGTTGCCCGACTCCGAACCGTAACCAATCAGGATGCGTTCGATGATGTCGGCCATAGCGGTTACTTGTCGTAGTGGTTGTCGAACTGTTCTTTGGCGAATTCCACCGATTCGAAGTCGGTCATCAGATCGTTAATTACGCGGCGGATGCTGATATAAGCCTCGATATTGCCTTGGGCGTCATACAGCGGTTGCACCGTGGTGTCGACCACGTACAGCACGCCGCCCTTGCCGACGTTCGGGATGATGCCGGTCCAGATGCCGCCCGCCTTGATGGTGTCCCACATTGCTTTGTAAACGGCTTTCGGCACGGAAGGGTGACGCACGATGCTGTGGGGCTGGCCCACCAGCTCTTCCCGGGAAAAGCCGGTCAGTTGGCAGAACAGGTCGTTGACGTAGGTGATGGTGCCCTGCAGATCGGTGGTGGAGATCACCATCACTTTATCGAGCGCGGCCAACAGCTGGGCGGAATCGAGGGTCTGACTCATGGTAGGTTCCTTCTCATTAAGTTCGCGGTGAATGCCACGGCGGATGTCATGTATCCGTCACGACAGCTTTGTAATTAATTCTCATTTGCGATGAATGGTAATCGGGAATTTTATAAGTTGCAATAAGAATGCATCTTTATGGGCGCAAAGATCTCGACGAGGCGGGCAGGGGCGGTGAGGCCCGCGCCGGGTGGGCGGCGGGCCAATCGTGCGGCGTTTAGCGGGGGGCTTCGGCCCAGCCTTTGCGTTTGCTGGTTTTGCCGATGCCGGGGTTGAAGCTGTTGGTCGGATCGGCGGTGCGGTAGAACGCTTGCAGATCCGGTTTGGCGTGGTACAGGTGGCCGACGTTATGCTCCGCCGGGTACTCGGCGCCGCGCCGGTTGAGGATCTCGAGCATCTTTTCTTTCAGTGCATGGCTGTCCACGCCTTTTTTCACCACGTAGTCCTGGTGGAAGACGTGGCACATAAAGTGGCCGTAATACAGCTTATGCACCAACTGACTGTCGATTTCCGGCGGCAGCGTTTCGAACCAGTCGGTGTCGTTGCGGCGCAGGGCGATGTCCAGCGCCAGAATATCCTCCACCTTGTCGGCGTGCACCGCGTGGTAGCGCACGGCGGCGCCGGCGGCGGCGAAGCGGTGCAGGAAAGCCTTTTTGCCCTCGTCAGGCGTGCAGGCGAAGAAGGCACCTTCGGCCTGGGCGAAATAGTCGGTCAGGTAGCGCTGGGCCTCTTCCACGCCGGGGCCGGCCATCTTCAGCAGCAGATGGTGTTCGAAACGTTCGCGGTATTCCTTCATGCGTTTCGGCAGGTGGCTCGGCGCCAGATGGCTCAGGCCCTGCATCAGCCGATCGGTCAGGTTGTGCGGCAGCAGCGGCAGCTTGTTGAGGCTGGCGTCCATTCGGCCCTTCAGGGTGAAGAAGCGCGGCATCTGATCGGTGCCGAGCTTGTCGATCATCATGAAGGTGTCTTTGCCGTACACCTCGGCGATGTCGAAGATATCGCGGTGCATGTATTCACCGGCCACCGGCAGGTTTTCGAACTGGCTCAGCATGTGGCGGCGCAGTTCGGTCAGCACCGCGGTGTCGTTGGTGCCGATATAGAACACCTGCTCTTTGCCCTCTTTCTCGAAGGTGTCGAGCCGCACCGCGAACACCGCCAGTTTGCCGGCGCAGCCGGAGGCTTCGTACAGGCGGCGTTTGTCGGCGTTGAAGCGGGAAGGGGTGTCGGCGTCGACGTCGCGCACCCGGCTGGCGTACTCGTTATCCGAGGCGCGCAGCTCGCCGTATTCGACGTCGCTCGGGCGATAGTCGCCTTTTTCCAGCCGGGTGAGGATCTCTTCCGGCGTGTCGCCAAGCCGGATGCCCAGATGGTTCACCAGGCGCAGCTGGCCGTCTTCCCCTAACTGGGCGTACAGCGCCATTTCGGTATAGGCCGGGCCGCGTTTCACCAGCGAGCCGCCGGAGTTGTTGCACACGCCGCCGATAACAGAGGCGCCGATGCAGGAAGAGCCGATCACCGAATGCGGTTCACGGCCGTAGGGCTTGAGCAATTTCTCGAGGTGGTGCAGGGTGCTGCCGGGGAAGCCGACCACCTGCTTGCCGTTGTCCAGCACCTGAATATGGTCGAGGCGCAGGGTGCTGACGATGACGATATCGCGATCATAGTCGTTGCCGCTGGGGGTTGAGCCCTCGGTCAGGCCGGTGTTGGCGGCCTGCATGATGACGATTTTATCGGCGGCCACGCAGGCCTGCAGAATGCGCCACAGCTGCAGCAGGCTAGTGGGAAACACCACCGCCAGCGCCTGGCCTTCGCCGGAGCGGAACCCTTTGCGATACCGTTCGGTGTTGCGATCGCCGGTCAACAACTGCGGGCCGCCGACGATGTCCTTAAGCTGGTTGAGAAACGCCTGATTGCCTGACTGCATGCTGCCTGTCTCCCTGTCATCCCCGTCGCTTTAACCGCGGCGCCGGAGTGCCGCGTAGTCAGCTAAGAGGCTATCAATTAAATAACTTATCAAGCCATTAGCTTATTAAGCTAATGGCTTGCGGATTTAGTAGCGTTCGGCGTAACCGGCCCGACGCTCTTCGTCGCGCAGCGTCAGGATTTCCACGCCGTCGGCGGTGACCGCTACGGTGTGTTCCCACTGCGCCGACAGTTTTTTGTCGCGCGTCACCACCGTCCAGCCGTCTTTCTTCTGCTTGATGCGGCGGTCACCCTGATTGATCATCGGCTCGATGGTGAACACCATGCCTTCCTGCAGCGCCATGCCGCTGCCGGGTTGGCCGTAGTGCAGCACCGCCGGCTCTTCGTGCATGTCGCGGCCGATGCCGTGGCCGCAATACTCCCGCACGATGCTGTAGCCGGCCTGCTCGGCGTGGCGCTGGATGGCGTGGCCGATATCCCCCAGGGTCGCGCCCGGTTTCACCGCGCGAATGCCCTGCCACATCGATTCATAGACGTTGTTCACCAGCCGTTTAGCCAGCGGCGTCACCTGGCCGATGCAGTACATCTTGCTGGAGTCGGCGATGTAGCCGCCGTTTTCCAGCGTGATGTCCACGTTGACAATCATGCCGGAACGCAGGATTTTGCTGGCCGACGGCACCCCGTGGCACACCACGTCGTCTACGGAGGTGTTGAGCACATAGGGGAAATCATACTGCCCCTTGCTGGCCGGGCGCGACTTCAGTTCTTCGACGATAAACGCCTCGGCGCGGTCGTTAATCTCCATGGTGGAGATGCCTTCGACGATGACCTCATCGAGCATAGCAAACACTTTAGCCAGCAGAGCGCCGGAATGGCGCATTTTGGCAATCTCTTCCGGCGTTTTAATCACAATCTGTTTCACCCGACAATCTCCTTCAGCGTCAGCGCATTATCTTTCATCATTTTTTTTACCAGTTGCGGGTAGGTCAGTTCCGGATGGAACTCCGCCAGCATGCCGATCTTGATCCAGTACTCGGCCTGCGCGTTGATCGAACGCGTCATGGTCAGGCTGGCGAGGCGCAGATCGTCATGCAGCGCGTCCGAAATTTTTACGATGCCCATCGGCGTCTCCATAAATGAACGATATACGAAGTGTATACGCTTTGGATGGTCGCGATGTGGCATTCTGTGGCGTAAGAAGATTCTGGCAACAACGATTGCCGCCGCCAGGCAATGCGTTTATTGTGATGAACGACTTTTTTGCCATGATTTTTCAGAAGGATTTAAGGCGTGACTAAACTACGTGTTGGGGTGATTTTTGGCGGTAAATCGGCGGAGCATGAGGTGTCGCTGCAGTCGGCCAAAAACATTGTGGATGCAATCGACAAAGAGAAGTTTGACGTCACGCTGCTGGGGATCGACAAACAGGGGCAGTGGCACATCAACGACGCCTCCAACTACCTGCTCAACGCCGAGAACCCGGCGCTGATCGCGCTGAACCGCTCGAACAAGAACGTGGCGCTGATCCCGGGCCAGGAAAAACAGCAGCTGATCGAAGCGGGCAGCGCCGGCGCGCTGGGCCAGCTCGACGTCATCTTCCCGATCGTGCACGGCACGCTGGGGGAAGACGGCTCGCTGCAGGGGCTGCTGCGCATGGCCAATATGCCGTTCGTCGGCGCCGGCGTGCTCGGCTCGGCGGTCAGCATGGATAAAGACGTGACCAAACGCCTGCTGCGCGACGCCGGGCTGGCGGTGGCGCCGTTCGTCACCCTGACGCGCGCCAACCGCGCCGGGTTCACGTTTGAGCAACTGAGCGAGCGCCTCGGCCTGCCGCTGTTCGTCAAGCCGGCCAACCAGGGCTCGTCGGTCGGGGTCAGCAAGGTGGAGAACCGCGCCGAGTTTGACGCGGCGGTGGCACTGGCCTTCAGCTTCGATCACAAAGTGCTGGTGGAGTCGGCGATCGTCGGCCGCGAGATCGAGTGCGCGGTGCTGGGGAACGACGATCCGCAGGCCAGCGTGTGCGGCGAGATCGTGCTGAGCGACGCTTTCTACTCCTACGACACCAAATACATCAATGAGCAGGGCGCTCAGGTGGTGGTGCCGGCGGCGATCGCGCCGGAAGTGAGCGACCACATCCGTGAGGTGGCGCTGAAGGCGTTCCGCGCGCTGGAGTGCTTCGGGTTGGCGCGGGTGGATGTGTTCCTGACGCCGGATAACCAGGTGGTGATCAACGAGATCAACACGCTGCCGGGCTTCACCAACATCAGCATGTATCCCAAGCTGTGGGCCGCCAGCGGCGTCAGCTACCAGGCGCTGATCACGCGCCTGATCGAATTGGCGCTGGAGCGCCACCAGCAGGATCGCGCGCTGAACAGTTCGGTGTTCGATCGCTAAACGCGGCAGGGGGCGGCGGTGCCGCCCCCGTCCATCACTTCACCGTCACGTCGATATCGCCGAAATACTTCTTCGACAGCGCCGTCACCGTGCCTTGTTGTTTCACTTTGGCGATGGCGGCATCCAGTTTCTTCTTCAGCGCCTCATCCCCTTTACGCAGGCCGAAGGCGATGCCTTCACCGAGGATCTTGTCGTCGCGCACCGCCTCGCCGACGAAGGCGAAGCCTTTGCCGTCCGGCTGTGACAGGAAGCCGCTTTGCCCCGAGGGCGCCATCACCAGCGTGGCGTCGAGCCGACCGGCCGCCAGATCGAGATACACCTGATTCTGATCCTGGTAAGACACCACATCCACGCCCGCCGGCGCCCAATGGGTTTTGGCGTAAATCTCCTGAATTGAGCCTTGCAGCACGCCCACGTGTTTGCCCGCCAGCGCTTTGGCGTCCGGCAGCAGGCCGCTGTCGGCCTTGGCGATCAGGCGGTTCGGCACTTGATAGATGGCGTCGGTAAAGGCGATCGCCTGGCGCCGCTGTTCGGTCACGTTCATCGCCGAGTTGATGGCGTCGAACTTGCGCGCCTGCAGCGCCGGGATCAGGCTGTCGAACGAGGTTTCCACCCAGCTGCATTGCAACTGCGCGGCGGCGCACACCGCGTCGCCCAGTTCAATGTCGAACCCTTCCAGTTTGCCGCTGGCGGATTTGGATTCGAACGGCGGATACAGCGCTTCCAGACCGAAGCGCAGGCTGTTTTCCGCCGCCAAAGAAGAGCCGGCGGCCAGCAGGCATCCGGCGGCGAACAGCGTTTTCAAAGCTTTCATAGGCAGTGCCCCTTTCCCATGGTCGGACAAAAAATTACACCTGGCTCAGGCGGCGCGCGCCTTCCAGCAGGGTCTCGTTATCTTTGGAAAAACTCAGCCGAATAAGGCCGGTATCGGTGCCGTCGCTGTAGAACGCCGACAGCGGGATCGTCGCCACCTTCGCTTCGCGGATCAAGCGCACGGCGAAATCATTGTCGCTTTCGTGACTGAAGCCGCTAAAACGGGCCAGCATGAAGAAGCTGCCGCGGCTGGGCAGCAGCTCAAAGCGCGAATCCTGCAGGGCGCTGGCCAGCAGATCGCGCTTTTGTTGGTAAAACGCCGCCAGCCCCAGGTAACTCTGCGGGTTGGCGAGCGCGGCGGCGAAGGCGTGCTGCATTGGCGTATCGGCGGAGAACACCATGAACTGGTGCACCTTGCGGATCTCGTCCATCAACGCCGCCGGCGCCAGGCAATAGCCGACGCGCCAGCCGGTGACGTGGTAGGTTTTACCGAACGACGACACGATCACGCTGCGTTCCGCCAACTGCGGGTAGCGCGCCATGCTGTGGTGAATATCGCCGTCGAACACCACGTGCTCGTAGACCTCGTCGGACAGGATCACGATGTCGGTGTCGCGGGTCAGGGCGGCCAGGCGGTCGATATCCTGCGCGTCGAACACCGCGCCGGTCGGGTTGTGCGGCGTGTTGACGATGATCATGCGCGTTTTGCCGTTGATGGCGGCGGCCACTTCGTCCCAGTCGACGCGAAAGTCCTGCAGCGACAGTTTGATCGCCACCGGCGTGGCGCCCTGCAGGCGCACGATCGGCGCATAGCTGTCGAACGCCGGTTCGAAATAGATCACCTCGTCGCCGGGATGCACCAGCGCGCTGATCGCCGAGTACAGCCCTTCGCTGGCGCTGGCGATCACCGTGATTTCTTCGTCGGCGTCATAGTGCGCGCCATACAATCGTTCAGCTTTTTCCGCCAGAGCAGCACGTAACGCCGCCACGCCGCTCATCGGCGCGTATTGGTTATGACCTGCGCGCATGGCTTGCGCCGTTGCCTCGATCAGCTGCGGGTCACCTGCGAAGTTGGGCGCGCCCTGCGACAGGTTGAGGGCCTGATGTTCGGCGCTGAGTTGGCCAATAACGGTGAAGATGGTGGTGCCGACGTCCGGCAGCTTCGAGCGGGATGAGCAGGCGCTCTGCATGATGGGCTCCAGGCAAACAGGGAAGTGTTGAGCGATTAAGCATCAGGCGGCGTAGGCGGACAAGGGAAAGTTTGTCATACTTGCCATGCACTACGATCATACCTAATCGAGGCACGCTATGCCGATATCCCTGCCGTCGCTCGACGTATTGAAAACCTTTGTGGTGGTGGCGCAACGCCTCAACTTTACCCATGCCGCCCGGCAGCTGCACCTGACGCAGGGGGCGGTCAGCCGGCAAATTCTCGGGCTGGAACAGCGTCTGGGCTATCCGCTGTTCAGCCGTCAGGCGCGCGGTTTGGCGCTGACGCCGCAGGGCGCGCAGCTGCTGGCGCCGGTACAGCAAGCGCTGGGGCAGTTGGATGAAGCCCTGACGCGGGCCGCCGCTCCGCCGGGGGCGCTGCGCATCAAATGCCCGACCTGCGCCATGCGCTGGGTGCTGCCGCGCATCATTCGCCTGCAAAATGAACGGCCGGACATGCATATCGAGCTGACCGCCTCGGTGTCGCACGGCCTGGATTTCAGTACCGAGCAGTTTGACGCCGCGGTGGTATTCGGCCGGCCGCCGGGTAAAAAGCTGACCGCGCACTTGCTGTTCGACGAAATCCTCACGCCGGTCTGCACGCCGACGTTCCTGCCGCCGGCAGCCCGGTTGACGGACTTGACGGACAAAACCCTGCTGCACCCGACGCGCGATCGGCGCGACTGGCTGCGCTGGCTGAAGGCGGCGGGCGCCGATGCGTTGCCGTCCGGCAAGGCCCAGCATTTCGATACCCTCGATCTGGCGATGAGCGCGGCGCTGCAAGGGTTTGGCATCGCCATCGGCGATCTGTGCCTGCTGGAGGAGGATATTCAGGCGCAGCGCGTCGTAACGCCGTTCCCGCTCTGCGTCAGCAGCGGCGCGGCCTATTATTTGGTCTATCCTGAACGCACGGTGGCGCCGCCGACGTTAACCGCGCTGGTCGATTTTCTGGCGGCGGAGGCCGCCGACAGCCGCGCCCGGCTGCAGAATTACCTGCCGATAACCTGTAATGCTTTGTAAACATTAGCGATGCGAATTCCCTTGGCGATGAAACAGAGTGTGGCAAACTGTTTCTTCACTCCGATTAAACTCCGCGGCGTTGGCGGCGGAAACACGCCTGAGATAAAACAAGATGAAATGGCTTTGTGTGGTGAGTATGTTGTCCGGTCTGGCCCTCAGCCCGGTTTTTGCGCAGGAAACGCCGATAACGCAGGGCATTCACGCCCAGCAGCGCGACGCCTTCGTGTCCAATTTGATGAAGCAGATGACGCTGGAAGAGAAGATTGGCCAGCTGCGGCTGATCAGCGTCGGGCCGGATAACCCGAAAGAAGCGATCCGCGAGGGGATCCGCAAAGGGCAGATCGGCGCCATCTTCAATACCGTCACCCGGCCGGATATCCGGGTGATGCAAGATCAGGCGATGCAGCTCAGCCGCCTGAAAATCCCATTGTTCTTCGCCTATGACGTGGTGCACGGCCAGCGCACCGTGTTCCCGATCAGCCTGGGGCTGGCGGCCAGCTTCGATCTGGAAGCCATCGCGCTCAGCGCCCGGGTCGCGGCGCAAGAGGCCAGCGACGACGGCCTGAACATGACCTTCGCGCCGATGGTCGATATCACCCGCGATCCGCGCTGGGGCCGGGTCTCCGAAGGCTTCGGCGAAGACACTTGGCTGGTCTCGAAAATCGCCAAGGTGATGGTCGACGGTTTCCAGAACGGCGATCCGGCCAAACCCGGTTCGGTGATGGCCAGCGTCAAGCACTTTGCATTGTACGGCGCCGTCGAAGGCGGCCGCGATTACAACACCGTCGACATGAGCCCGCTGCGCATGCATCAGGACTATCTGCCGCCTTACAAAGCGGCGGTGGACGCCGGCAGCGGCGGAGTGATGGTGTCGCTCAACTCGGTGAACGGCGTGCCGGCCACCGCCAACCCGTGGCTGCTGAAAGATCTGCTGCGCGAGCAGTGGGGCTTTAAAGGCATCACCATCAGCGACCACGGCGCGATTAAGGAACTGATTAAGCACGGCGTGGCCGCCGACGCGCGCGACGCGGTGCGCCTGGCGATCACCTCCGGCGTCGACATGAGCATGAGCGACGAGTTCTACGACAAATACCTGCCGGGTCTGGTGAAGGACGGACTGGTGTCTGAAAGCGATATCGACCGCGCCTGCCGCGACGTGCTGAACACCAAATACGACATGGGGTTGTTCACCAATCCTTACGTGCATCTGGGCCCGGCGGGTTCCGATCCGCAGGACACCAACGCCGAAAGCCGTCTGCACCGCGCCGAAGCGCGGGTGGTGGCGCGCAAGACGATGGTGCTGCTGAAGAACGATAAGCAGACGCTGCCGCTGAGCAAGCAGGAGACCATCGCGCTGGTCGGGCCGATGGCCGACAGCCAGCGCGACGTGATGGGCAGTTGGTCGGCCGCCGGGGTGGTCAAGCAGTCGGTCACCCTGCGCGAGGGGCTGGAGCGGGCGGTGGGCGACAAGGCGCGCATTCTGTACGCCAAGGGCGCCAACGTCACGCAGGATAAAGGCATCATCGATTATCTGAACGAGTATGAGCCGGCGGTGGCGTTCGATACCCGTTCGCCGCAGCAGATGATCGACGAAGCGGTGCAGGCGGCGAACAAGGCCGACGTGGTGGTGGCGGTGGTGGGGGAATCGCAGGGCATGGCACACGAGGCCTCCAGCCGCGCCGACATCACGATCCCGCAGAGCCAACGCGATCTGATCGCCGCGCTGAAAGCCACCGGCAAGCCGCTGGTGCTGGTGCTGATGAACGGCCGCCCGCTGGCATTGAGCTGGGAGAGCGAGCAGGCGGACGCGATGCTGGAAACCTGGTACAGCGGCACCGAGGGCGGCAACGCGGTGGCGGACGTGCTGTTCGGCGATTACAACCCGTCGGGCAAGCTGCCGATGACCTTCCCGCGCTCGGTCGGCCAGATCCCGATGTACTACAACCACCTGAACACCGGCCGGCCGTTCGGCAAGGAGAACCCGGGCAAGTACACCTCGCGCTACTTCGATTCGCCGAACGGCCCGCTGTATCCGTTTGGTTACGGCTTGAGCTACACCTCCTTCAGCCTGTCGGATCTGAAGTTATCCAGCCCGACGATGGCGCGCAACGGCAAGTTAACCGCCAGCGTCACGCTGAAGAATACCGGCAAGTACGACGGCGCCACGGTGGTGCAGCTGTATCTGCAGGACGTCACCGCGTCGGTCAGCCGCCCGGTGAAAGAGCTGCGCAACTTCAAGAAAGTGACGCTGAAGGCCGGCCAGTCGCAGCAGGTTGAGCTGCCGATTAGCGAAGACGATCTGAAGTTCTACAACGCCAGCCTGAAGTGGGGGGCGGAGCCGGGCAAATTCAACGTGTTCGTCGGCCTGGATTCCGACAACGTGCAGGCGCAAAGCTTTACGCTGAAGTAACCTTTTCCCCCTCTTTCACGGCGGTGGGAGAGGGGGCATCCATCCCTTTCCGCTAACGTCACCGGAGCTTGCCTCATGAAACGCTATCTGGACTGCAGCGCCAGCGATCTGGCCGATATCGGCAAAGCCGATCTGCTCTACGCCATCCGCGCCAGCGAAGGGCGCATCTTGGTCAGCGAAACCATCGCGGTCACTCAGCCGCTGCTCAATAACGTCACCAACGCCGAACTGGCGGCCAGCCAGGGCGCCGACCTGCTGTTGTTGAACCTGTTCGACGTCGATCGTCCGCATATCGCGGGCCTGCCCGCCGACGTGCCGCCGCAGGAGGCGCTGCGCACGCTGCAGCGACTGACCGGGCGGGTGATCGGGGTGAACCTGGAGGCCGTCGATCCGGCTTTCGCCAGCGAACATAACGACTTTTGGCAGATGACGGCGGGCCGCGCCGCCACCGCCGAGAATGCGCGCAAGCTGTATCAGCTCGGCGCGCGCATGCTGGTGCTGACCGGCAACCCGAACAACGGCGTCAGCAATCAGGCGATTGCCGCCGCGCTGAAAGCGATCCGCGAGGAAGTGGGCGACGAGATGGTGCTGGTGACCGGCAAAATGCACGGCGCCGGCATTGTGCGCGAAAGCGGCAGCCAACTGATCGGCGAGCAGGACATCGCGCTGTTCGTGGAGAACGGTGCGGATATCGTGCTATTGCCGGCGCCGGGCACCATTCCCGGCATGTCGCAGGAGAAAGTGGCGGCGCTGATCGCCTTTGCCCAGCGGCAGGGGGCGCTGGCGATGACGGCGATCGGCACCTCGCAAGAGGGGGCCGACGTGCAGACCGTGCGGCAGATTGCGCTGATGAGCAAAATGGCCGGCGCGGATCTGCACCATATCGGCGATACCGGCTATTTGGGGCTGGCGCTGCCGGAAAACATCTTCGCCTACAGCGTGGCGATTCGCGGCGTGCGCCACACCTACAGCCGCATGGCGCGTTCAATTAACCGCTGAAATGGCTGCCGCTTGCGGGCTTTTCTTCCGATAGGCAACACTCGCAACGCATAGCCTAATAACGCCGGCAGACAAAGGTCGGGCTTTGAAGCGTACTGACCACATACAGGTTGCCGAGTACGTGTTCGACGGCGACATGGTAGGAGATTCGGGGATCTTCCGACTGCAAAAAGGTCGCCCAAAGGGGGGCGGGAACCGTATCTCCGGCATGTTTACGGTCGGCGGCGAATCGCAGCGTGTACCCATCGCCGCCGCCATCCTCTTCAGCCGCCTCATCGCCGGGGGTGTCATACACATAGTGAAGTTCGCGGTTCAGCACATAGGTCTTTTCTTGTCGCTCGATAAAACCATTGAGCCTGATAAAGCCAGTGCCGTTGTGGTAGAGGAAAAAATACATCTTTGCTTTTAAAACCGCGGCGGGCTCCATGGCTGGGCCATAGCGGTTGCGCGCGGTGATCTCCGCTTCGCAACGCAGTAAGGTTTTAGGATGGTGCGACAGCTGGGCGACCTGGCTTGCCAGGGGCGCCATCAGCAATAACAAGCCGACGATAAAGCGTGTTTTTTTGTTCATGGCGTCATACCGTCGGTGTTTTTGATCGTGCGGCACCGGCCATATTGACCGGGTTGCGCCAGATTGCAGATGGCGATGAAGGTGACCTGAAAAGGAAGGTTGGGGTTGGCGATTTTGGTGTAGAACAGATCGGCGGGCGTTGTGCCGCAGTCGGTCGCTTCAGCTTTCAATGCAGCGGCAATTTGCGCTTGCGTTTCACGCCGGTCGTTCAGCGCGGCGGTTTCCAACGTAAAAACGTTGCACTGCTCATGGCGATAAAAAAAATCGACCCTGGCGTTTTTGAACGCGTGAACCGGCCGGTTGAACCACAATAAAGCGCAGACGAGGCTAAAGCACGCAATCATCATCAATGCTGCGGCAAGGGGCGCTTTATTTGCCTGGCAGATATTCCCACGCCGTTTTAACAGTGCGCCGGCCCGGGTCAACAGGGTGGGAATAACCGCTTTTTGGTTGTCCGCTGAGCGCATGTTTTCGCATGAGGTAATTTCCGCTTCAAGAATGAACCCCAGTTTGGGGATGGTAATAATGATTTGCGGATCCAGCGCCAGCGACTCAAGCGCTTTTCTTATCTCACTGATGCAACCATTCAGATTATTGTTTGAACCCACAAAACCATTATCTTCCCAGACCCGCTGCATCAAATGCCTGCGGGTGAGCATCTCTTTATGATGGGTAACCAACTCTAACAACAAGCGGGTGGCAGGGTTAGATAATGGCATAAAAGATTCCCGTTCATTGATGATGAACAATGCGCGTTCGGCAGGTGAGAAAATAATCATCTGATTAATGACGTATTCCATAATTTGCTGCTTGCCCTTATAGCGACGGCGAAATTTAGCGAGGACAGAGTCATCTATTATTTTTCACCCGTCAAGATGATGGCGATTTTTTCATGTTGTGAAATTTTTGGCGAAAGTTCAAACGTACGGGGGCGCCAGTTTTATAATATTAGGTTTTCTTTGTTTTGGTTTTTAATTCCTTATTTTTATTATTTTTAGGAATTAAAAACTGTTTTTATGGTTAAATTTAATACATATATCTTGATTTTGGCTGCGGCGATACGATGGAACTCGCTGGGGAATGCGACAGGATTTTGCCGGTAATCCACGTTTAAATTGCGGGCTTTCTTTGCTTGAAGCCTGAATGGCCAAGAGGAAAAGGTATGTTTAAAAGAAACTGGACGCTTTTACGCTACAGGCGAAAGCTTTTTGAAGCTATTCAATCTGTCGGGATTGTGATGGCGATAGTTACCGGGCTGGTGTTGCTGACAGGCATTTCTTTTATTGCAATTGAAAAATGGCTTAGCCTTTTCTGATGGTTTTTTAGATAGATATTTTGGGATGAAATTATTATGTCTATTCCATGTTTAAAGTTCATGGTGATGGTCTATGTCAGCGTATTGCTTTTGTTGGGTGGCTATATTTATCACTATGATATGAACTATTTCTCGCTGACGTTTCCATATTCTCTTGTGATTGGGGTTGTCCTGTTTGCTTTATTGGGCGTCGGCGGCGCGCTCCTTTTTTTGCGAAAAGCGTGGGGGATGACCCCCGCGTGTTTTTTCTTTGCGCTGGGCGCGGTGATATTGCTGCTGCCCCTTTTTTATTCTCGTGCCGAGTGGGGCGTGCTTACCGTCGGGCGAATGGCCTGCCTGTTTGGCAGTTGGATTATTTACTTTATCCTATTGCAATATCGGGTCATGCAGCACGTGCGTATTGCGTTTATCTATACGCTGGTATTAGCCGCTGCCGTGGGAGGCATTTGGCTTTTTTCCTTCCCGGCCGAGGCGGCGGCGGGCTATGCCGGCAGCGGGGGGCGTTGGCCGGATGCCGCGAGCAGTTTATTGGCGAGCGGATTATTGGCGGGATGGGGTCTGACGGTGTTGCCTCGGTTCCGCATGTTGCGCCGAGATAACGAGCGATGGCGTATTTTACTCTTGCTGCCGCTCTTGATCGGTTTATCCGCCGCGCTGGGCTGGGGGGCATCGCAGACCGTTTGTCTCAGCGTGCTATTGGGTGCCGCGCTGTTGACCCTGATGTTTGTGCGCAGATACCCGCTGCATTGCGTGCTCGCGCTGCTGATGACGGCATTGGGATTCTGCCTGGCGATATTGGCAGATGAATTGAACGCCGGCGTTCGTTTGTCGAATGCCGCGCCGTGCTGCGATACGCTGCTTGACTCGTTGGCGCTGGTGGTAGAGCGGCCCTGGTTGGGATGGGGCTATGGCCGATTCGAGCATGGCTTTGAGCATTTACAGGCCCATGCGCTGCCCGCGGTGGCGCGGGCAGGCGCAGCGCGGCAACCCTATAATGAGCTCCTGCTGTGGTGGATAGAAGGCGGCGTCGTTGCGTTGGCGGGCATGCTGTGCCTGCTGGCGGGCGTTGCGGCGCTGGTGCGCCAAACATGGCGACGGGAGCGCATCGCCGCCCGCTTGCACAGCCCGGCCGCCGGGGAAGAGGCCGCGTTGGCGGCGAGCGGCATTCCCTTGCTGCTGTGCGCGCAGTTTTCCTACCCGTTCGGGCTGTCGCTCATCCAATGGGCGGTTTTGACGCTGCTGCTCGTTACGTTGGATGGGCGCAGCAGGCTCAATGCCGGCCGGTTTTGCCGGTTTGTTTTCGCGCGGAGGGAAACGGCGTGAACACGGTCATCAATATCGCCTTCCTGGATATCGACCGCTTTTTTGTCGCCGGGGCGTATCGGGCGTTGAGCGACTATTTTAGTGAACGTGGCATCGAGGCGCGCTGCAGCGAGCCGATGAATGCCGACCTTGTGTTCCAGGCGATCGCCAAAGGCGACATGGCGCGTTTTTGCCATCCTCCCCATGCTCCTCACGCCCTTTATCTCGCCGTTTACGATCTCAGAGAAGCCCGCATTCGCGCCATTTCGGGGTGCCTGAGGGAAGCGGGCAGGGTGTACCGCAATGAAGGCGTCGCAAAGCTGTTGCACACGGTAGCGCGGGTGATAAAAGGCCGAACCGGCGGCGCCTGCGGTTTTTCTTGTTGCGCCTGGTGCCAGCCGTTGCCATTGACGCCGCAGGAAAAACAAGTGATGCGTTACCTGAGTTGGGAAATGACGCCGACCGCCATTGCCCGTCGGCTTCGGGTCAGCATCAAGACGGTGAGCACGCATAAACGGGCGGTGATGAGAAAGATGCATTTCCAGCGCGATGCGGAGCTTTACCGCTGGTTGCGTCTGGGGGGATTCGGTCAGGGAAATGGCGATAGCCACGTCGTCTGAGCGATGGCATGGCAGGTCCGGGCCTGGCGGCCCGGAGCGACTTACCAAAACAGCGGCGTGGTGCTTTCGGCCAGAAACGCCAGCAGCGTTTCATTGACCGCCGCCGGATTTTCCTTGTTGCTGATATGCCCGGCGTTGGGGATCAGCACATGTCGGCAGCCGAGAAGATCCGCCATGCGCTGGCCTTCCGCCGGCGGGCGCGGCTTATCCTGCGCGCCGGTGATGACGATGCTGGCGGCGGTGATGTGTTCCAGCAGCGCCAGCTTGTCGGGGCGGCCGAAGATCATCCGGCCCAGCGGCACGATGCTTTCGCGCAGGCGCTCGGCGGGCAGGCTTTGCAGATGGGCCAGCAACGGCTGCGACAGCGCAGCGGGCACTTCGTCGGAATAGAACTGCGCGGCGATATATTCCAGCAGCGGCGGCGTGATGGCGCCGGCCTGTTCCACGGCGGCCAGCATGCCCATATAGCGCTGCCGCGCCTCTGGAGTTTCGTCGCCCAGGTAGCTGTCCAGCAGCGCCAGCACTTTCACCCGCTCCGGCGCCAGCGCCGCCAGTTCGGCGCCCCACATGCCGCCGACGGACAGGCCGACGATGCCGAACTCTTCAATATCCAAATGACCCATCAGCGCCAAATGATCGGCGGCGATATCCGACAGGCTGTTTCGCCCGGGTGGCAGCGCCGGTGAATCGCCGTGGCCCCAGAGATCCGGTACGATCAGGCGGTAGCGTTTAGCCAGCGCTTCAAACTGCGGCGCCCACATATTCAGATCGAACAGATAGCTGTGGCCCAGCAGCAATGGAAAGCCTGAACCTACGTCGAGATAATGCAGGGATTTGCCCATCGTTGGCATCTTATCGGTTCCTTATATAAAAAGAGTCCCGGCTGCTTATATCACACTCATATTCAACCCACGGTATTAATTTACCTTAAATTACTCAGGTGGAGGCTTATTTTTAATTATCCATTGCTAACAAGACGTCAATAAAAGGTGACATTAAGGATAATATTCTGGTCGATGCCGGAGCCTTGGTTTATGCTGGCGCTCCTTTCGGTATGGAATAGATAAACAGGGAGTCGCGATGAAAAGACTTTTCAGACTATTAATTATTTTGCTTGTCATTTTGCTGCTGGCGGCGGTGCTGTGGTGGTTCTTCGGGCGCGGCAATCCGAATGCGCTGTGGCAGATAGTCAGCCAACAGTGCGTGCCCAATCAGCAGCAGAACCACGATCCTGCCCCCTGCTTAAAGGTGGATTTAACCGAGGGATATGTGCTGTTTAAGGACAGCAAGGGCCCTTACCACGATCTGGTGATGCCGACCGAAAAGGTCAGCGGCATCGAGAGCCCGATATTGCAAGCGGATCGAACGCCGCCTTATTTCGCCCAGGCCTGGAATAACCGCGAACATATATCCAGCGAGCTGGGTAAACCGTTAAAAGACGCATGGGTTTCTCTGGCGGTCAATTCGAAATATGGCCGCTCTCAAAATCAGCTGCATATTCACGTTGCCTGCTTGCGCCAGGATGTCTATAACGCGCTGGGGGAACAGGCTGAGCAATTAGATCAACAGTGGCGGCCGCTGGCGGTGAAATTGGTCGGCCATCAATATCTGGCCAGAAAATTGGCGGGCACCGATTTAACCCAGGAAGATCCTTTCCGCTTGTTGCAAAACTACGTGGTCGAACAGGGCGACAGCATCGGCAATTACGGTCTGGCGCTGGCGGTCAGCCCGCAGGGCGAGATGCTGCTGTTGGCAAACCGTTTGAAGTTGACCGATCTCAACCTGGGGTCGGCCGGTGAAATTCAGGACTACCGGTGCGAGGTCGCGGGGAACTCTAGATGATAACGGCCCGCCGGCTCGATCAGCCGGCGGCTGCCGTGCGGTCAGAGTTTTTTCAGCAGCGCCAGCAGTTGCGCTTCGCTTTTCTCCGCCAATCCGTCGATCGCCAGTTTGATGATGTCGGAGCGGGTGATACGCACGATGCCGTTGCGCGCCGCCTGGACGATCACTTCATCGATAGCCTCAATGTGGTTGTCCGTCAGGCTGACGGAGATCGCCTTATAAGTACGCTTGCGGCCGGCCGGCTTGGCTTCCGGCGCGGGCGCCGCAACCGGCAACGTATGCGAGGTGGCGCTGTTGATGAATTCGTCTTCCGACATGCGGTGGGTGGGGGTGCGTTTCTTCACAGGATCACCTCTTTCACCAGGCATTCAATTTCGGTCTGCGCCTTTTCATTATTCGCCTCGTGCACGGTGATGGCTTCACCCCAGGCGTCGCGGTAAATCTTGCGGTCGCACAGGCGATTGCTCACCAGGGTGAACTCCGGGTATTCACTCAGCACCTGCGCCGCTTCGTTGGCTTCATTAATGAAGATATTGGTCGGGCACATGTTCAATACGATGTAGCCTTTGACCTTCTCGTTGTATTCCTGTGCGGTGGAGAACATCTCCGACAGATAGCCGATGGTGTCGAGATCCATCTGCGAAGGGCGCAGCGGCGAGAGGAACAGATCGGCGGCCAGCAGGCCGGAGCGCAGTTCGGCGCTGTCGCGGCCGGCGGTATCGACGATCACGTAGTCGTAATGGCGATCGAGCTCCAGCAGCGTTTCCTTGATTTTACCCGACGCGGCCACCACCGGAATGTGCGGCAGCCCCTCGACGTTCTGACGGTCGTTGTACCAGGTCATGATCGATTTCTGGTCGTCGGCATCGACGATGATCGCCGTCTTGCCTTGCTTAAGAATCAGATACCCGGCGATATTCACTGCTTTCGTCGATTTGCCGACGCCGCCTTTTTGCGAGCCAATCAGAACAATCATGCTGCCATCTCTCAAGTTATTAAGCGGGTAACTTATTAAGTTAATGTGCTTATTAGGTTGATAATCAAACAGGTTAACAAGAACAACTCGCGAACAATATGCACCAACTGCGGCGGCTTGCCAAGCCAGTATGTTGTTAACTGCGCAGCTTATTTTGCGGTGAATGGACCGGATGGGTAAGTAGGAATTCTCTGGGAAGTGGCGGAACGGAAGAGTCTTTTGTTAATTTAACAGCTTAATAAGTTAGTGGCTCATTAAGCTGTCGATGGCGTTACTTCTTCATCATCGCCTTCAGGTTGGCGAACGGGTTGTGGGTGGCGACGCCGATATCTTTTTGCGCATCTTCACCGGCCACCACCGTCGAACCGTATTGATCGGCCTCGGTGTATTTCGAGTGTTCGTGGTCGTGGCAATACAGACACAACATTTCCCAGTTGCTGCCGTCTTCCGGGTTGTTGCTGTGATCGTGATCGATGTGGTGCACCGTCAGCTCGCGCAGGTTGGAATAAACGAATTCGCGCGAGCAGCGCCCGCATACCCAGGGGAACAGTTTCAGCGCTTTTTCGCGGTAGCCGGTTTCCAGCTTCGCATAGTTTTTGGGGATATAGGCCATGGTGGTCGTCCGTCGGAAATCACTATGCGCCAATAATATCACAGTGCGTGCGGCTACAACGTGCGGCTCATCACCGTGACGGTTTCACCGGCGACCTGGCGTTGCTCCAGAGGGCGCCAGCCGAGTTTCTGATACAGCGTCTGCTGGTCGGGCGTATACAGATACAGTTCGCTAATGCCCTGGATTCGGCCGTGCTCGATGCAGCGCGCGATCAGGTTGCGGGCAATGCCTTGGCCGCGGTGCTGCGGGTGGGTAAAGACTTCGCTCAGCCAGTATTGGCGCTCCGGTTTATCCGTCAATTCATATAGCGTCAAACTGGCGATGCCGACGATCTGTTGCTGCGGCGACAGCGCCAGCAATACGACGCCTTGGCTCTCGGGTGCGCAGCGTTCAGCCAGCCGCCGGCTGATGGTATCGCGGCTGCTCCACTGCGCAAAGGCTCCCCATTCCTGGTGCAGCAACGCGGCAAGTTCCTCAATGCGCCGGCGATGGGCGAGCAGCGGTTCGATATGCATGATGTGCCTATTTTTTTAAAGTCGGGAAAAAAGCCGCTCCTGCCTAAGCGGCCGGTTAATGAAACGTCTCCACCGCCCAGTCGATGAACGCCCGCAGCTTGCCGCTGAGGTGGCGATTGGACGGGTAGACCACGTACATCTGCTCCGGCGGCGGCTGCCAGTCATGCAGCAGGCTGACCAGTTCGCCGCGCTCGAGGTGCGGCTGCGCCATAAACCGATAGATCTGGATGATGCCCAAGCCGGCCAGGCTCGCCGCCAGCAGCGCGTTGCCTTCATTGATGCTGACCGGGTAGCGCTGTTGGATGGCGATCTCTTTGCCGCGCTCGACATAGCGTTGCGGATGGATGCGGTCGTTGACCGGATGGCGGTAGTGCACCATCGGAAAACCCTGTTCCAGATCGCACGGGTGGCGCGGGGTGCCGTGGCGCGCCAGATAGGCCGGGGTGGCGCAGCTGACCCAGTCCAGATCGAACAGACGGCGGGCGATCAGGCTGGAATCGGCCAACGGACCGCTGCGGATCACGCAGTCGGCGCTGTCGCTGATCAAATCGATAACGCGATCGCCGATGCTGAGATCGATCTGGATTTGCGGGTAGCGTTCCAAAAAGCCGGGCAGCGCCGGCAACAGCAGTTGGCGGGCGGTGCCGCTGCCGGTATCGATGCGCAGCACGCCCTGCGGAGAATTCTGCGACTCGGTCAGACAGCCCTCCATCTGCTCCAAATCCGCCAGCCATTTCACCGTATTCTGGTAATAGCATTCGCCTTCGCGGGTGACCGACACGCTGCGGGTGGTGCGCTGGAACAGTTTGGTCTGCAGGTGATCCTCCAGATTTTGGATCAGCTTGGTGACCGTCGCTTTCGGCATGCCCAGCGAATCGGCGGCTCGGGTAAAGCCGCCGGTTTCCACGACGCGGTTAAATACCCGGATAGCGAGCAAATGATGGTCCATAGGTTCTCAACGCCATGCCCCGGCGGTGGCCGGGGCATGTTTCTGCAGATAGATAATGATTAACACTGTTTAGCGCCAATCGCGCCGGAGCGCAAGCTGAGGCCGAATACCAGCGTGGCGGAGAGGATCAGCGCGCCGCCGAACAGCATGGCGCTGCTGACGCCCTGCCAGTCCACCACCTCGCCGCCCAGCAGTGCGCCGGAGGCCAGCGCGATCTGGATGACGCACACCAACAGCGCCTGACCGGCTTCCGGCGCCTGCGGCACGGCGGCGAACATCCAGTTGGTGGCGCAGACCGGCACGGCGCCAAAGGCCAGCCCCCAAACCAGCACCATCAAAGTGGCGCCGGCGAGGCCGCTGAGCAGCGGCGAAACGATCAAAATGCCCGCCAGCATGGCGGCGATCAGTATGAAGGTGGCGCGCAGGCTGTGTTCCGCCAGACGCTCGCCGAGAAAGGTGCCCAGCAGGCCGATGGCGCCATAGGCCAACAGCTGCAGCGAGATCGCCGATGGGCTGAGCACGAACACCTGCTGCAGCAGGGGCCGCAGATAGGTATAGGCGGCGAAGTGGCCGATGAACAGCAGCACGATGGCGATCAGGCCGATGCGCGCCATCGGCAGGCGCAGCGGCAGCACCAGATCGCGCGGCGTGACCGGTCGGGAAGGCGGTACCGACGTGAGCAAACGCAGCTGCGCCAACAGTACGCCGACTGCCAGCGCCGCACTGCCGAAGAAGGCGGCGCGCCAGCCGAACAGATCGCCGATCAGCGCCCCGGCCGGCACGCCGCATACCGCGCCGACCGAGATGCCGCTGAGGATCAGCGCAGTGGCGCGGCCCTGGCTGGCTTCCGGCACCAGATGGCGGCCGTAGTTGGCGGCGAACGACCAGAAGCCGCCGACGCAGATGCCCAGCAGCACGCGGCCCAGCAGCATCATCGGGAAGTTGACGGCCAGCGCCGCCACCAGGTTGGACACCATCAGCAGCAACGACAGCCCCAGCATCAGCAGGCGTCTGTCCAGCCGGCCGGAAGCCAGACTCAATACCGGCGCGGCCACCGCCGCCACGATGCCGGGCATGGTCACCATCAGCCCGGCGGTGCCGGTGCTGACGCCGAGCGAAGGGGCGATGTTGGTCAGCAGGCCGATCGGCAAAAACTCGGTGGTGACCATGACAAAACAGGCGACCGTCAGCGAGAAGATCGCCGGCCACGGGGATGATGCAGGGTTATCTTTATTATTCAGCATAATGCCGCTCTTCTCAGGTGAATGCGCAGGCCGCGCTCGGGGCGCGGCGTGATCAAAGTCACAATCTACGGCAGGCTGAAGGCGCAGATAAATCCATCTGCGGTGGTTACACTGTTTCTGAGGGGGAACAATGACGGCAGCGAGTTAAAACGCGGCTTGCGCCGCGCCGAGGGGAAAGGAATAAAACGGTATAAGGTTATGACCGGGCCGCGCGCGGCGCTAGAGCCCCGGCGCTTTCCACAATGAGGTGGTCAGGCCGCTATCCACCAGCGTCAGCTGATCGGCGTAAATCCGCCGCCAGTTTTCTTTCTGTTCCTGATACCGCGCATGGTTGGTGAGATCCGGCTGATGCTCGCGCTCCCAGCGCACCAGCTGCTCGCCGGTTTCGGCCAGCGACGCGTAAAGCCCGGCGCCGACCCCGGCGGCGATCGCGCAGCCCAGCGCGGTGGCTTCTTTCACCACCGGCACCCGCACCGTCAGGCCGGTGACGTCGCTGAGGATCTGGCTCCACAGTTTGCCCTTCGCACCGCCGCCGGCGAACACCAGCGAGCGGGCCTGCACGCCGGAGAAGGCGGCGATCTGCTCCAGATTACAGGCTGAGACGATGGCGGCATTCTCCTCCAGCGCGCGGAACAACGTCTGTTTGTTGCAGCGTTCAGGATCGATAGACATGTTGATGAATGACGGCGCCGCGTGATACCAGGTTTTGAAATGCATGGCGTCGGAAAAGATCGGCATCACGCCGTAGGCGCCCGGCGGCACCCTGGCCGCCATCTCTTCCAGCAGGCTGTAAGCGTCGATCCCCAGTCGCTCCGCCAGCAGTTTCTCTTCGGCGCAGAAAGCGTCGCGGAACCAGCGCATGGTCAGGCCGGTAAAGAAGCTGATGGATTCCGCCTGCGCCATGCCGGGAATGACATGAGGGTTAATGCGGATGTTCATTTCCGGATCGATGGCCGGTTCCGGCAGGTTGACGATTTGCTGCCAGAAGGTGCCGCCGAGCACCGCCGTCTGCCCGGCGCGCACGATGCCGAGCCCCAGGCTGCCGAGCTGCACGTCGCCGCCGCCCATCACCACCGGGGTGCCGCGCAGCAGCCCGCTCTCCTGCGCCGCCTGTTCGGTGA
This sequence comes from Serratia sp. CY52157, assembly GCF_052168495.1. Taxonomy (NCBI): domain Bacteria; kingdom Pseudomonadati; phylum Pseudomonadota; class Gammaproteobacteria; order Enterobacterales; family Yersiniaceae; genus Serratia; species Serratia sp. CY52157. Next base: position 530,892 of record NZ_JBJNMO010000002.1, read on the forward strand.
CGCGCCCCAGCACGACGCCGGTCTCTTTCACCGGCGACAGAATATCGGCGCGCAGCCCGGCCATATCGAGCAGCGCCGGCCGCCAGTCGCGGCTGGTCAGATCCAGCATGCCGGTAGTGCCGGCGTTGGAAGGATCGACCGCCAGCTCGCCGCTCAGCATGTAGGCCAGCCAGTCGCTGATCATGGTCAGCGTCGCCGCCTGGCGATAGATGTCCGGCCGGTGGTGCGCCAGCCACAGCAGGCGCGGCATGGCGCTCAGCGCCAGCGTCTGGCCGGAGTACTGGTAGACCTCACGTTCGAAGCCGTGGTTGTGCAACTCTTTCAGTTCGCTGACTTCATGGCTAGCGCGCGCATCGACATTGGCGCAGGCCCAGATCGGCACGCCGTTGCGATCGTACAGAACGATGCCTTCACGCATCGAGCAGCAGGCTACCGCACGGATCGCCTGCGCGCTCAGCCCCGCGCGCTGCAACGCCTGGCGGATGCACTGGCAGGCCAACTGCCAGTTGCGGTTGAGATCGAATTCCATCGAGCCGGGTACGCCCGGCACCGCGAGGTGTTGCCACTCGGCCTGGCCGTGCGCGATCTGATTGCCCGCCAGATCGAAGATCACCGCGCGGATGCTGCCTGTTCCTGCGTCCAGCGCCATCAAGTAGTTATCCATAGCCTATGCTCTCAGGGGGAGGAATAGTAACTATAGATGCCGCCGTCTTCCCTCGCCGGGGGCTGGGTGGGCATCGCCGGTGCGATTTGTGAGCCAGGCGGCAAAATTGCCGTTGCGGCAGGGCAATCGACGGGAATAAACCTATGGTTGGAAAGCGCCATGCTGCGGCGCGCCGTTTAAACAAGGAGCTGTCATGCACGTCACATTGGTAGAGATCAACGTTAAACAGGATAAGATCGACGAATTTATCGACGTTTTCCGCGCCAATCATCTGGGGGCGATCGAAGAGCCGGGCAATCTGCGTTTCGACGTGTTGCAGGATGAGCATATTCCGACGCGGTTTTATATCTACGAAGCCTATCGCGACGAGCAGGCGGTGGCGGCGCATAAGCAGACCCCGCACTATCTGCAGTGCGTGGAGAAGCTGGAAGCGCTGATGACCGGCCCGCGCAAGAAAACCACCTTCATCGGCCTGATGCCGGAATAAACGCCGGCGTTTGCCGGTGTCCATGCGCCCGGTTTGGTTGTAACCTGCAAGGCAAAGCGAATTTTCAATGGGATAAGCGGGGCGAGGATGACATTGCGCGATCGGCTGTTGGCGCTGTTGGTGGTGGTGATCTGGGGCGTGAATTTCGTGGTAATCAAGTTCGGCCTGCAGGGGATGCCGCCGTTCCTGTTGGCCGGGATGCGTTTTTTACTGGTGGCGTTGCCGGCGATCTTCTTTATCCCGCGCCCGACCATCCCGTGGAAATGGCTGTTGCTCTACGGCATGACCATGAGCTTCGCGCAGTTTGCCTTTCTGTTTGTCGCCATCAAGGTGGGCATGCCGGCGGGGCTGGCCTCGCTGGTGTTGCAGGCGCAGGTGTTCTTCACCCTGCTGTTGGGTGTCGTGCTGATGGGCGAAAAGCTGCGCGTCAATCATTTCGTCGGCATCGCCATCGCCAGCGGCGGCATGCTGGCGCTGGCGCAGGCCAGCCTGCATAAACCGGGCAGCGGCGCGGTCCCCCTGGCGGGCCTGTTGCTGACCCTGGCGGCGGCGTTCTCCTGGGCGCTGGGCAACCTGACCAACAAGAAGATCCTGGCCGGTTTCCCGCAGCGCAACATTTTGTCGCTGGTGGTGTGGAGCGCGCCGATCCCGGTACTGCCGTTCCTGATTTGCAGCTGGCTGTTCGACGGCCCGCAGGCGGTGCTGGCCAGCCTGAGCCATGTGCAGGTCGGCACCTGGCTGGCGGTTGCCTATCTGGCGTTCGCCGCCACGCTGTTCGGTTATTCGGTGTGGGGCAGCCTGCTGGGGCGCTACGAAACCTGGCGCGTCGCGCCGCTGACGCTGCTGGTGCCGCTGATCGGGCTGTTCGCCGCCTGGCTGCTGCTGGACGAAGCGCTGTCGCCGGCGCAGTTCGGCGGCGCGTTGCTGGTGCTGGCTGGCATGGCGGTCAATACCTTCGGGTTGCCGCGCCGACGGGCCGTCGCGGTGCGCTAAACCTAACAGGGCAATTCTGTTCAATACGTTGTCGGCGCGGCCCGGCATTCTGGCGCCTGTGAATTTTTCCTCAGGTGCCCTCATGAATAATATCTACCTTTCCATGGCCGCATTTGCGCTGGCGGCCTCCATCACGCCCGGCCCGGTCAACATCGTCGCATTGAGCGCCGGGGCGCAGTTCGGCTTTGGCGCGACCCAGCGTCACGTGTTCGGCGCCACGCTGGGGTTTACCCTGTTGCTGGTGCTGCTGGGTTTGGGCATGCACCAACTGCTGATCCTGTGGCCGGCGTTGACCCGCTTGATCCAGTGGGCCGGCGTGGCCTTCCTGCTGTTTATGGCCTACCGGCTGGCGTTTGACGACGGCAGGCTGGGCAACGGTGCGGCGCAGGCGCCTTCCTGTTGGTACGGCGCGCTGATGCAATGGCTGAACCCCAAGGCGTGGCTGGCGTCGGTGGCCAGCCTCGGGGCGTTTGTCGGCGACGGCGACATCCGGTTGCTGTGGCAGTTCGCCGGGCTCTACTTCGTGATTTGCTATGCTTCGGTGGCCTGCTGGGCTTACGTTGGCGCGATGTTGCGCGGCCTGCTCAGGCAGGCGCGCAACGTACAGCGTTTCAATCGCGCGATGGCGGCGTTGCTGGCGGCCAGCGCCTGCTATCTGTTGGCGGAGGGTTTTTGATACTGGCCGGGCGTCGCGGCCAGCAGCTGTTTGAAGGTGCGCTGGAAGTGCGCCTGATCGGCAAAGCCGCTTTCACTGGCGGCCGTGGCGATCGGCAGGCCGCTTTTCAACAGCCGATGGCCGTGCTGCACGCGGCGATTGACCAGATAGGCGTGCGGCGTCATGCCGTAGCGCTGGCGGAAGGCGCGGATCAGGTAGGAGGGCGAGAGCGCGGCGGCGTGGCAAATGTCTTCCAGCGTCAGCGACTGAGTGCAGTGCGCGTCGATAAACGCCGCCGCCGCTTCCAGTCGGGGGTGCGGCGGCGTCTCCGGCTGGCGGCCGCTGCCCAGCGCGAGCTGCAGGGCGCTGAAATACTCCACCAGGGCGATCTGTTTTTCCAGCGCGCCGCACTGCGCGTTCGTCAGCAGCGCGTACAGTTGGTTCAGCCCGTTGAACAGCGCCGGATCGCGGCTGAGCGGCCGGCTGAAGGGGACAAAGCGGTCGCCGTCGCCGCCCATCATTTCCTGCTGCAGCGCGCCGAGCCAGGCGAGATCGAGATAGAACATGATGTATGACCAACGGCGGTCGGCGATCGGGTTGCAGGCATGCGCCTGCTGCGGATTGATGATCACCACATCGCCGGCGCCGACCTGCATGCGCCGCTCGCCGTTGACATAGGTGCTGACGCCGCCGGTGATGGCGCCGATGGAAAAGAATTCGTGGCTGTGCAGGCTGTAGCACACTTTGCGGCCATCATTGATGGCGCGCGCTTCGACAAAAGGCAACTGCGGGTCGCGCCAGAACTGGGGCGTTTTTTCACTCATGCGCTTTCCTTTTCACTGCGGCGGCATCACAGTGTTATAGCCTGAAAGCGACGAAAAGGGGAATGGCGGATGATGATTTTTAACGTGTTCGGCCGCCTGGTAGGCGTGAAGCGTATCGGGGACGAATGGCGGCTGTTCCGCGTGACGCTGCCGGAGCGCAAATATGCCCCCAGCTACGATATCGTGTTGCCGGCGGATCTGCGCGAAGAGGAGATCGCCGGCTATCTGGGGGATATCTATCACGAAGCCGCGACCCCGCAGCGGCCGGACGTGTTTCGCGTCGAGTAGCGCGGGCGTTACTCTTCCGCGTTGCGCGCCATGAGGCGGCGCTGATGTTCCTCGCTGGCGGCCTGGATCTCTTCCAGCACCGAGCCGACGTCGGCGCGCTTCTGAATTTCGCTGAATCGGCCGCTGAGGACGCTGTCCGGCGTCAGCGTGCCTTCCTGATACAGCGCCCAGATCTCTTTGGCATATTGGCTGTCGCGCAGCTCCGGCGCAAATTGGCCGTAATATTCCGCCAGATTGTCGATATCGCGCTCGAACATGCTTTTGGCGTGGTTGTTGGCGGCGGCGTCCACCACCTGCGGCAGATCGATGATCACCGGCCCGTCTTTATCCATCAGCACGTTGAATTCCGACAGATCGCCGTGCACCAAGCCGGCGCACAGCATGCGCACCGCGTAGTTCATCATCAGAGCATGATCGGCGCGCGCCTGTTCCGGCGTCAGGATGACATCGCTCAGACGCGGCGCCACCAGGCCTTCCTCGTCGGTGATCAGCTCCATCAGCAGCACGCCGTCCAGGCAAATGTCCGGCTGCGGCACCCGCACCCCGGCCCTGGCCAGCAGATACAGCGCGTCCACTTCGGTGTTCTGCCAGGCTTCTTCCTGTTGCTGACGGCCGAATTTGGAGCCTTTGCTCATGGCGCGCGCGTCGCGGCTGTTGCGCACCTTGCGCCCTTCCTGGTAGTGCACGGCCTGCTTGAAGTTACGCTTCTCGGCTTCTTTGTACACTTTGGCGCAGCGAATCTCATCGCCGCAGCGCACGATAAACACGTCGGCTTCTTTGCCGCTTTTCAAACGGCGGATGACTTCGTCGATTAACCCGTCATCCACCAGCGGCTGGAGTCGTTTTGGAATTTTCATGCAGCCTTGTACCCTATTTAGGCTCCGGTGTGAATGGCTTGCGCAGTTGATAGCGTAAGTTAGACCCGAAAGGCAAACATTAGTTTTGCCGCCGCGGCATCATTGCGCGGCGACGGGCGTTCACAGGCTGCCTGTCGGCACCCAGACGCTGACGCTGCCGGCATTGACCGGGAAATGGGCGCTGCCCTGGTCGTCGGTGGTGATTTCCTCCTGGCGGTTACCGAGGAAATCGCGCCAGGCGGTGCGCGCCTGATCGGCGCCGAGCGCGACCGTCTTGCCGCTTTCGCCGCCGTTGGTCAACACCACCACGCAGCCGGGGGCGTCGGCGGTGCCGGCGCGGCTGAAGGCCACGCAGTGGCTGTCGTCGAAGTAGTCGGTTTGCGGGCCGTTGGCGAAGCGCTGGCGGGCGGCAATCAGCTTCTCCAGTTCTGGGATCGCCGGCATGTCGATCGGGTACTCGCCGCCGTCACGCCCTTTATCGCGGTAACTGGCGCCATAAAGGTCGGGGTAAAACACGCAGGGCACGCCCTGTTCGCGCAGCAGGATCAGCGCGTAGGCCAGCGGTTTGAACCAGGGTTCCACCGGCGCCTCCAGCGATTGCAGCGGCTGGGTATCGTGGTTGGCGACCAGCGTCACCGCGTGGGCCGGATCGGCGGCGGTCAGGGTATCGGTGAAGATCTGCGCCATGTCGAAGCCGTCGCCCTGTTTTGACGCCTGATGAAACTTCAGGTGCAGCGCCACGTCGAACAGCATCACTTTGCCGTCCACCAACTCGATGTATTGTTGCAGCGCGCTGAGATCGTGCGACCAGTATTCGGCGACGATAAACAGATCGCGCTGCGCGCTGTCGCGCACGTGATCCGCCCACTCTTTGAAGAACCAGGCGGGAATGTGTTTGGCGGCGTCGAGGCGGAAGCCGTCGCACGGCAGCGTGTCCAGCAGCCAGCGCGCCCAGTATTTGAGCTCCTCTGTCACGGCGGTATTGCGGAACTCCACGTCGGCGCCCATCAGGTAGTCGTAGTTGCCTTTCTCGTCGTCGACCTGATCGTTCCAGCCGTCGTCGCCGTAGTCGTTGGCGATTTTAAACACCCCTTTATCGTCCGGCTGCTCAACGTAATCGACGCCGCTGAAGCATTTGTAATCCCAGATAAACTCGGAATGCGCGCCCTGGCGGCCGGGGAAGGTAAAGCGGGTATAGGCCAGCGCGTCGAAGCCCTGGTCGTCAATGTCGTTGCGGTTGTTGGCGTCCACCTTGAACACGTGCACCCGTTCTTTCTCGTCCGCGCCGAGCTTGTGGTTGAACACCACGTCGTAGAGCACCCCCACGCCGTGTTCGCGCAGCGCAGTGGCGGCGTGTTCGAGCGCCGCCTTGTCGCCGTATTTGGTGGCCACGCTGCCTTTCTGGTCAAACTCGCCCAGATCGAACAGATCGTAGGTGTCGTAACCGACGGAGTAACCGCCGGAAGCGCCTTTGTAGGCGGGCGGCAGCCACAGATCGGTAATGCCCAGTTCGGCGAGGTGCGGGGCGCGTTCGGCGGCCTCCTGCCACAGTTTGCCGCCGTCGGGGTAGTACCAGTGGAAGAATTGCAGCAGGGTGGTTTTTTTCGTCATGAGCCAGCGTCCCGGTTAGCCAGAAGGAGAGGTGCAGTTAAAGCATGGGCTACTTTTGGCAAAAGGGACAATGGCGCAGGCAGGCGCGTGAAGGCAGGCGTAAATATGTAACCGACGTTGACGAGATAACGGTTAAGTTGTTTATATCAAGTTTTCACGTTTTTATTTTTATTGTTTATTTTTCATGTGGATATTTTCTTTGTTTTTTTATTTATGAATTTTTGATGTTTTTATGCTCATTTTATCTGGGTTTTTATTTTAATTTTAAATACTAATTTGGTTTTTAATTTTAAAAATAATTATTTTGTTGGGTTTAAATTCTTTTAATTGAAATGTTTTGACATATTCGGGTGCCCTGTTGGTTATTCATTCGCAATTGTTTATGCGTTATCGTTATGTTCGAAATTAGGTAACACTATCAACCAATAATCCATCCAACGTAGCGTGAAGGTGGGAGAAAAGGAGAACATAACGTCGTGAACATCAGGGATTTCAGAGCATTGGCGCGCAATTTGGTCAGAGAATTCGGCATGTTGAACAAGCAGAGCAACGGCTCGCGCTTTTCGCCGCTGCAGATCCATCTGATGATCGAAGTCAGCGAGCAGCCGCTGGGCGTCACCGAGCTGGCGGCCCGGCTGTGCATCGACAAGGCCAGCGCCAGCCGGGCGCTGCGCAGCCTGGTGGCCGCCGGCGTGATAGAAACGGTGGATCATCCGGATGACAAGCGGCACAACCTGCATCGGCTGAGTAAACAGGGCGGCAAGGCGCTGGCCGGCATCGAGAGCGACGCCGACGGCTTTATGCAGGCGGCGCTGGCGCAGTTGGACGACGATGAGCTGGCGAGCACCACTGCGGCGATGAAAAAGATGACTGCGGCGCTGCGCAGCGCGCGCAAACAGCGCGACGCCAACCTGCGGGTGCGGCCGATCGCCGCGCGCGACGATGCGGCGATGGCGGCGATCATTCGCGAGGTGTTTCGCGAGTACGGCATGGACAAGATGGAAGGCGTCAGCCTGCACGATCCCGATCTCGATCGGCTGACCGGCCTGTATCGCGACAACGGCGGCCGCTACTGGGTGCTGGAGCGGGACGGGCTGGTGGTGGGGGGCGTCGGCATGGCGCCGCTGGCCGGCGAAGAGCCCGGCTATTGCGAACTGCAAAAACTGTTCTTCAAACCCGGTGTGCGTGGGTTGGGCATGGCGCGCTATATGGTGGTGCAGGCGCTGAAGGCGGCCCGGGCGGCAGGGTATCGCTATTGCTATCTGGAAACCACCGAACAATTGAAAGAGGCGATCGGGTTGTATTACGCGTTGGGTTTCACGCTGCTGACGGAACGGCGCGGCAATACCGGCCACCACGGCTGCAATGTGTGCATGCTGAAAAATCTGCAGAACGACGATATGTGAGCGGTTTCAAGGTTAACGCCCGCGCCTTGTGTCACCCTGTTAACCGTTTGATAACAATCACAATGTTTTATCAGGGAGAAGAACTATGTTGGGGGATCCCATGGCGCTTTCTGCGCTGGTCACGCTGGTGGTCATCGCGCTATGGGCCAGCGCCCGTTTGCCGGAGTATTTGGTCGCGTTGCTGTTCTTTGCGGCGGTGATGGTATTGCAGCTGGCGCCCGCCGCGGTGACCTTTTCCGGTTTCGCGTCTTCCGCATTCTGGCTGGTGCTCAGCGGTTTCGTGTTGGGCACCGCCATCCGCAGCACCGGCTTGGCGGATCGCCTGGCCAACCGACTCTTGCCGCATCTGGCCGGTTCCTGGCCGCGCCTGGTGGGCGGCGTGGTGGCGATAAGCTACGCGTTGGCGTTTGTCATGCCCTCCAACATGGGGCGGATTACGCTGCTGATGCCGATCGTCATGGCGTTGGCCGAGCGCGCCGGTCTGACTGAAGGCTCGCGCGGCCGCATCGGTTTGGCGCTGGCGGTGGGGTTCGGCACCTTCCAGCTTTCCGCCAGCATCCTGCCGGCCAACGTGCCTAACCTGGTGATGAGCGGCGCGGCAGAAAGCGCCTACGGCAGCCACTTCGCCTATCTCTCTTATCTGCTGTTGCATGCCCCGGTGCTCGGGGTGGCCAAAGGCGCATTGTTGACGTTGTGCATCTGCGGCCTGTTCCGTGCGCGGCCGCAGCCAGTGGCGACCGAGGCGGGGCAAACGCCGCTCAGCGCCGCCGAGTGGCGGCTGATCGCGCTGTTGGGCATTACGGTACTGTTGTGGATGACCGACAGCTGGCACGGCATCGCCCCCGCCTGGATAGGGTTGGCGGCGGCCTGCTTCTGCCTGTTGCCGCGCATCGGTTTTCTCAACGGCGAGCAGTTCGCCGCCGGGGTCAACGTGCGCACCTGTATTTACGTGGCGGGGATCCTGGGGCTGACCGCATTGGTCAGCCACTCGGGGCTCGGCGATCGGTTGGGCGGCGCGCTGCTGGCGATGATGCCGGATCTGCACGGCAAACCGTTTGCCGCATTCGGTTCGCTGGTGGGGATCACCGCGCTGTTGAATTTCGTGGTGACCGCCAACGGCGTGCCGGCGCTGTTTACCCCGCTGGCGCAGGCGTTGTCCGCAGGCAGCGGCTTGCCGCTGCTGACGGTGCTGATGACCCAGGTGATCGGTTACGCCACGCCGCTGTTGCCGTATCAGGCCTCGCCGATCGTGGTGGCGATGGGGATGGGCAAAGTGCCGGCGCGCGAAGGGCTAAAGCTGTGCCTGCTGTTGGCCGCGCTCAGCTTCGCACTGCTGGTGCCGTTGGACTATCTGTGGTTCAGGCTGCTGGGGTGGATCCCGTAAACAGCCCCGCGCCGCCGGCAAAGCAGTCTTCGTCCAGCGTCAGGGTGGCGATTTTATGCACCGGTCCGCGCATGCTGACCTGAAAATCGCCGCTGAAGGCGATCTGCAGTTCGCCGCCCGGCATCCGCACACTAACCCGCTCGCCAACTCGTCCCAACTTGCGCATCACGCTGGCGGCGGCGCAGCTGCTGCTGCCGGAGGCGAGGGTAAAGCCGGCGCCGCGCTCCCAGATGCCGATGCGCAGCGTCTGGCGATCGACCACTTCCACCAGTTGTACATTGGTGCGTTTCGGGAACAGCGGATGGCGCTCAATCTGCGGTCCGAGCCGATGCACCTGCGCCAGATCCAGTTTTTCCACCGGCACCACGCAGTGCGGGTTGCCCATCGACACCAGCGAAACGCTTAACGTCTCCTCCTTCAGGGGCAGCGGATAGTTCAGCGCCTCCGGCAGATCGATCAAGGCCGGCAGCGCCGCCGGGCTGAAATTGGCGCGCCCCATCTCCACGGTTATCTGATGCGCGTCTTCCGCCACCTGGCAACGCACGTCGCCGCCGGCGGTGTGCACCAGAAACGGCTGATGCGCCACGCGCTTGCTGTCGAACAGATACCGCGCGTAGATACGCAAGCCGTTGCCGCTTTTCTCCGCTTCGGAGCCGTCCGGGTTGATGATGCGCAGGGTGGGATTGACGGCGTCGCCGCTGTCGATCAGCAGGCCGTCGGAACCGATGCCGTAATGCGGGTGGCACAGCAGGCGGATCTGTTCCAGGCTCAGGCGATCGGCGACCGAACGGTGGCATACCAGGTAGTCGTTGCCCAGACCGTGATATTTGTGAAACAGCAGGGGAGTCATGGCGTTGCTCGGCTCAGCGGGAAGAGGTCGCTACAGCTTACAACAGAACGTTGGCGTTAAAGCAAACAAAAGGCGGCCTGAGCCGCCCTTTTGCACGATTGCCGATCCGGCCATTAATTGTAGATGATCGCGGTGCCGTGCAGTTTGTTGTCACCGGTAGTGGCGATGATCTGGAAGGATTTGGCGCCCGCCGCGTCGGCTTTGGCCGCCAGTTTGTTTTCCAGGCTGCTCAGGTCGGACGCGCCGCTGACGGTAACGACGCCGGCTTTTTGCAGGTCGGCGGGTTGCGTGTTAACCAGTTCGGCGGCGAAGCTGCCGAAGGAGGCGGAAGCCAGTGCGATGGCTGCGATGGTCATTTTCAGGTTTTTCATGGTCTTATTTCCTATCAGTGTTCTTTACGATGTTTGTTTTGTAAGGTCGTTAAATTAATTAACGATCGATAATTTAATCTTAGGTGCCGGTTTAACGGATTGCAAGTATTTTTTTAATGCTCGTTAATTAATTTTTTTTACGCCCTGGCGTTGTGAGCAATAAGGATATGCAGTCCACAGGTTTAATGCTTTGTTATTGATAGATTTCTGCAGTGCCATGCAGCTGGTTGTTGCCGCCGGCGCTGGTGATGCGGAAGGATTTGGCGCCGGCCTGATCGGCTTTGGCGGCCAGGCTGTTTTCCAGCGAGGTCAAATCGGACGCGCCGCTGACGGTGATGACGCCCACTTTTTGCTGGTCGGCCGGTTGGCTAGTGACCAAATCGGCGGCGAAGCTGCCGAAGGAAACGCTGGCCAGAGTGAGGGCGGCTAAGGTTAGTTTTAAGCTTTTCATGATGTTAATTCCTTTTCGATAACGGTCTATAGAGGGTTTTAATCTGGTTCGCTAATTTTTATTAACGATCGATAACTAAATGCTAATCGGTTCTCGACGAGGGCGCAATATTTTTTTATAATGATCGTTAAGTTATTTGTGCTAAGCCTGCTGTGGAGCGGGATAGGAGAGGAACGATGAGCATCAATGAAGCGGTCTGCGGCAAGAAAAGCCGTGGCAGACCCAAACAATTTGATCGCGACCGGGCGTTGGAAAGCGCACTCGATCTGTTCTGGCGGCACGGGTATGAAGCCACCTCGCTGGCCGATCTGGTGGAAGTGACCGGCGCCAAGGCGCCGACGCTATATGCCGAGTTCGGCAACAAAGAAGGGATGTTCCGCGCGGCGGTGGAGCGCTATCTGCAAAAATACACCACCTGCACCAACCAGCTGTTGGAACAGGATGTGCCGGTGGCCGAGATCGTCGAGGCCTACGTGCGTTCTTCGGTTCAGGTCTTCACCGATCCCGATACCCCCTCCGGCTGCTTTATGGTGTGTGCCTCCGCTGCGCTGTCGTCCGCTTCCGACGACGTCGCCCAGATGCTGCGCAAAAAGCATCATGCGCAGGAAGCGGCGCTGAAGGCCTGCTTCGATCGCAAGGTGCAACAGGGCGAGCTGCTGGCGAAAACCGATACCGCGCTGCTGGCGAAATACGTGATTTGCACCATTGAAGGCATGTCGGTGCAGGCGCGAGAAGGGGCAAGCCGGGACGATCTGTTGCGGTTGCTGGAGGCGCTGATGCTGGTGTGGCCGCGGCTCAGCCAGATTGGCAATAAGGTGTAGAAACAGGCCCGGTTTTTACCGCAATGCTGATCAGTTAGCGTTTTTCTGCAGGCGTTCGTGACATTTTCGGTCGATAAAAGTGAGATGCCCCATGTGGCTCAGGCACCTCGACCGAGCCAGGGGCCGAAGGCGCGGCCCCTGGCAACCCGCGCCTTTGCCCTATCAGACGGTTGGCTTTGCCAACGTTACTCAGCCCATCCCTGGGCCTCGCCCCTTCGGGGCCGCTGCAAGCAGCGTTCAAATCTGCTCCAGGCAGATTTGTCCTCTCTCCGCCATACCGCATTGAGGCCGGTTGCGACAGGCGTCCCTGCCTGTCTCACCTGAAACCGCCGTCCATGGCGGTTTCGCCTAATGCGCTATGCCTGCGTTCGGCGTCTTCAAGGGCGCCCAACACCGCGCTCATCTCCAACTTCTCTACCAGAACCTCATAAGCGACAGATTTCCCGGTAGCAGCCAGCTCAGGTGTTGACCTTGAGCGCGCATCACCGGGTGCCGAGCAAGACGGCGTTGTCAGGGTCAACCGGCCAGGGAAGGCCGGTTGAGGCGAGACTAACAGGGATGTTTGTCGCAGCCGACCCGCCCGACAACGCAGACGCGGCGAGGGTATCCGCGTAGCGGACAGACGGTGTTAAGCGAAGGCGCGGGTGGAGGGGCCGCGCCATCGGCCCCTCCAATTGCCGTTCATATTGGCCACAGAGAAATGCGGACATTTACGGCAATTCCCCTGCACAGAACGCCCAGAGGCTGGATAAAAAAATGCCACTCAGGCTTAAGTGAGCGGCATTGCGGCTTTTACCGGGCCATTTAACCCACTACTGATTGACCGGGATCACCGCGCCCTGGTACTTCTCGCGGATAAAGTCTTGAATCGGCTTGGAGTGCAGCACTTTCACCAGCGCCACGATCTCCGGCTTGTTCACGTCGGCTTTGTGCACGGTGATGATGTTGGCGTACGGGTTGTTTTCGCCGCTTTCGACCGCGATCGGATCCTTGGTCGGATTCAGCCCGGCGTCGATGGCGTAGTTGGCGTTGATCACCACGGCGTCACCTTCGTTGTTGTTGTACATCTGCGGCAGCAGCGCGCCTTCAACGTTAGCCTGGAACTTCAGGTGTTTCGGGTTTTCCACCACGTCGGCGATGCGTGCATCCACCTTGCTCACCCCTGGCTTCAGCTTGATCACGCCTTCCCGTTCAAAGATTGACAGAATGCGGCCTTCTTCCGCCACCGCGTCGCGCATGATGATTTTGCCGTTTTCCGGCAGATCTTTCAGGCTCTTGTACTTCTTCGAGTAGATGCCGATAGGCTCAATATGGATCGCGCCGGCGCTGACGAAGTCGTAGCTCTTGTCGTCGGCGTGGTCTTTCAGCACCGAGTTCAGGTAAGGCACGTGCTGGAAGTAGTTGGCGTCGATGTCGTGGCTGGCCAGCGCGGTGTTCGGCAGGATGTAGTCCTGGAAGCGCTTGATCTGCAGATCGATGCCTTCCTTCGCCAGTATCGGTTTGGCCTGTTCGAGGATCTCGGCGTGCGGCACATTGGAGGCGCCAACCACCAGCTTGGTTGCCGCGGCGGCGCCGTAAGAGGCGAGGGTGGCGACAGAGGCGAAAGCCAACATCAGTAGGTGCTTTTTCATCATCGTTTTCCTTGGTTAATTAACGTTTATCGAGCGTTCTTGTCAGGGTGTCGCCAATGAACTGAATGACGAAAACGATCAGCAGGATCGTCAGCGTCGCCACCAGCGTCACGTCACTGTGGTTGCGTTGGAAGCCTTCCAGATAGGCCAGGTTGCCCAGGCCGCCGGCGCCGATCACCCCGGCCATCGCGGTGTAGCTCACCAGCGCGATCAGGGTAACGGTGATGCCGGAAACCAGCGCCGGCGAGCTCTCCGGCAGCAAGACGCGGAAAATCAGTGTGCGGTTTTTGGCGCCCATCGAGCGCGCCGCTTCGATTACCCCTTTGTCGACCTCGCGCAGCGCGATCTCCACCAGCCGGGCGTAGAACGGCGCGGCGCCGACGATCAGCGCCGGCAGGGCGGCGTCCGCGCCGAGAATGGTGCCGATCAGCGACTTGGTGAACGGGATTAGCAGCACGATCAGAATGATGAACGGAATGGAGCGGAAGACGTTGACCAGCACGGAGATCAGGGTGTAGACCGTGCGGTTTTGCAGCAACTGCCCCTTCGAGGTTAAAAACAGCAGCACGCCGAGCACGATGCCCAGCACCAGCGTGGCCAAACCGGCGATGCCGGTCATGTACAGCGTTTCCCAGGTGGCGTCCCACAGTTGGTCCAGACGCAGGTGGGGGAACAGGGATTCAATCATGTTGGATAACCTCGACGGCGATGTCTCTTTCGTTCAGCAGGCTGAGCATGTCGGCGACGTGTTGTTCGTTGCCTTCGGCGTGGATGTACAGTTCGCCGAACGAACCGTTGAGGGTGTGGCTGATCTTGCCGTGCAGAATGTTGACGGTGAGCGGGTAGCGCCGAATCACCTCGGCGATCACCGCCTGATGAGTTTGTTCGCCAACGAAGGTCAGCTTGAAGATCGTCCCCGGCAGGTGGGCGGTGAGCTGCGGGTTGAAGCTCTCAGCCGTGTCCGCATACTGCGACACCTGTTTGACGAACTGCCGGGTGATCGGTTGCTGTGGCCGGGTGAACACCTCGAGCACCGGCCCCTCTTCGACGATGCGGCCGTTTTCCATTACCGCCACGCGGTGGCAGATTTTGCGCACCACGTGCATTTCGTGGGTGATCAGCACGATGGTCAATTTCAGCTGGCGATTGATGGCCAGCAGCAGGTCGAGAATGGCGTCGGTGGTTTGCGGATCGAGCGCCGAGGTGGCCTCGTCGCACAGCAACACGCTCGGGTTATTGGCCAGCGCGCGGGCGATGCCGACGCGCTGTTTCTGGCCGCCGCTGAGCTGCGACGGGTAGGCGTTTTCGCGCCCCTGCAGGCCAACCAGCGCGATCAGTTCCGCCACGCGCGGGGCAATCTGCGCCTTGGGGACGCCGGCTATCTGCATGGAAAAAGCGATGTTTTGGCTGACGGTGCGCGACCACAGCAGGTTGAAGTGTTGGAACACCATGCTGATTTTCAGCCGCGCCTGGCGCAGGTGGCTGCCTTTGGCGCGGGCGATATCGAATCCGCCCACGTCAATGCGGCCGCTGGTGGGCTTTTCCAGGCCGTTGAGCAGGCGGATCAGCGTGCTTTTGCCGGCGCCGCTGTAGCCGATGATGCCGTAAATTTGCCCGGCTTCTATCGCCAGGCTGACGTCGTCAACCGCCACGACGCGGCCCTGTGCGCTGTCAAAAGTTTTGCAAACGTTCGAAAGAACGATCATAGCGAAGCGGATCCTTATTGATACATCACAGCATTCCGTCCGGGGCGCGTCGCGCCGGACAAGGATCGTTCGGCTTTTCGGCGGGGCACAACCCGGCGGGAAGTGACGGACGGAACCTCTGTTGCGGGTGAATACCGGGCAATCCTACCGAGGGTTGATAGTGACAGGAAGAATGTAAAATCTATTACTTATTCTGATTTGATATATTAGGCGGCGGGCGAGAGAGGGGGGAGAAAACCGGCCGCAGGGCGGCCGGCGGGGGCGGACTAGCGTTTTTCCAGCTTCATGTGCAGCAGCGGGAACGGGTTGCCCTGGCCGTCGAGCGGTGAGCGGCCGGTGATGACAAAACCGTAGTGGCGGTAGAAGCCGCTGGCCTGCGGATTTTGCTCGTTCACGTCCAGCTGCAGCTCATCGTGCAGCGTTTCCGCGTGGGTCAGCAGCGCTTTGCCCACGCCTTTGCCGCGCTGATCGGCATCGATAAACAGCATCTCCACCTTGTTGCCGTTCAGACCGATAAAGCCGCAGGGATGCCCCGGCTGCTCTTCGGCCACCCAAACGTTGACCGCCGGCAGGTAGTCGTTCAGCACCAGCGGGAACAGCTGTGCGATGTTGTCTTCGGTTAAAAAGTGGTGAGTGGCGCGCACCGAACGCAGCCAGATATCTGCCAATTGCGCGTTGTCTTCCGCCGCGCGTGCTCTGATGGTAATCATCGAACTCTCTGCTATCTAAGTTGAAGGAAAAGAAACTAGATAGAGGTTTTGTGGGGTTAGTGCCGAATTAACGTGGGTTAACGCCCTGCAAAGCGCCTCTGCAGTGGATCGAATAGGCCCGCCTGGTTGCAAGCGGTATAACAACTGTAATTCAGTAAGTTAAAGCTTTCAACCGCCGCAGGGCGCAATGAGGCGCTCGCCGCGTGATACACTGGCCGCTGAATGAGCAAGAGGGCGGCAGGATGGAAGCGGTACGCGCAGCGATAGAAAAACAGGTGCTCAGCCTGACCGGGTTGGCGCTCGGCGGCGTCGATTTCGAGAATCCGCCCGGCGATCCGGGGCTGTTCGGCCCGCAGTCGGTCATCTGGCAGGTACACCGCGATTTCACCCCGATGCTGTGCGGCGGCGTCAGCGCCTTGCTGTTGCAAATGCTGCACCCGTTGGCGCTGGCCGGCGTATGGGATCACTCCAACTTCCGCGACGATATGATTGGCCGCCTGCGCCGCACCAGCCAGTTCGTGTCGGTCACCACCTTCGGCCCGACCGCCGAGGCGGAGCGGCTGATCGCCAAAGTCAAAGCCATCCACCTGCGGGTGACCGGCGTCGGCAGCGACGGCACGCCCTATGCCGCCAGCGATCCGGCGCTGCTGACCTGGGTGCACGTGGCGGAGAGCAGCCGTTTTCTGGCCAGCCACCTGCGCTACCGCAACCCGCATCTTTCCCGCGATTTGCAGGATCAATACTATCGCGAAGCGGCGCGCGTGGCCGCCGCGCTGGGGGCGACCGCTATCCCTCAGTCCTGCGCGGAGGTAGACGACTATCTGCAGGCGATGCGGCCGCAGCTGGTCTGTGACGAACGCACCCAAGAGGTGGCGCGCATTCTGCTGAAGGCGCCGGCGCCGAGCGCGTTGGCGCGCCCGCTCGGCGGGGTGGTGATGCAGGCGGGCATCGATCTGTTGCCCGATTGGGCGCAGCGGCAGTTCGGCTTTCATCCGGGCGCATTGCGGCGGCGGCTGGTGCGAACGGGGGCTGCAGGCCTCGGCAAAGTGCTGGGCGCGTCGATGCGCAACGGTTCCTATCAGCGCGCGGTGCGGCGCATCACTCAGCCGTCATGAGCCGCAGCCGCTATAATTAACCTTTGTTTATCTTCGTTTACGGCCGTTTTTGAGACTTTTACGGGTGATCCGGCCAGTAATGCGTTTTACACTTGAGGGCAAAGCCACATTCCATTTTTTGCGCGCAGCCGATTCTGCCGCGCCCTGACCCTATTGAGGTGATATGAACGAGTCATACGTACTTGCTGAAGTCAGCAATGAGAACCAGACGCTGGTCGCGGTGGTTCAGCAAGGGAGCAGGGCAGCCTATTTTTACATCTATCCCGCCGAAGCCTACAGCGATCGCTATCAGGTGCGCGCCTGCTGGCTGCGCAATCTGGCCGCCGCGCCGTTGCAGGAAGATCGCGCCGCGCTGGAGCAGGGGCAACCGCCGATGCTGGCGGCGGAATTTTGCCGCAACCTGGAAGGGGAAGCGCCGCTGAACCCGGAAGGGCTGATGGTGGTGTGGAGCGAAAGCGACGACGGCGCGGCCCTGTGGTATTACGGCCAACTGCTGGCGGTGATCCCCGGCTGGAGCCTGTATATCGACCATTCGGTGTGCTATTCGGCCAGCTGCATCAAGGAGAGCCCGTTGGCCTATCCGCTCGGTTCGGCCTCGACCAACACGCAATATGCGCAGGCGGAAAGCACCCGCCAGTTTTGGCGCAGCTGGCAGCGTGAAGAGGGCAATCCGTGGCCGAAGATGCAGCGCGATTTTCAGGCGCGCTATGAGCAGCATTTCGGCCCTTCGGTAAAATACTACGCCATCGATCAGGGCAAGTGGCCGCCGATGGCCATCACTCAGCACGAGCGCGACGGCATCTATTACTTCCTCACCATGGGCGTCAGCATTCGGCCGATGCCGTGGGTGGAGATCCTGTTCAACGATGAGGCTTCGCGCTATCGCCGCATGGAGATGGCGATCGCCATCGACAGCCAATACATGACCGAAGACAACGCGGTGCAGATGGCCAGCGCGCTGGCCGGTTTCGCTCACGCCCCTTGGGCGCGGCTGACCTGGATCGGCGAAGGGCATACGCTGGAGTCCGACGTGGCGCCGTTGGGCTATGAAGGCTATATTTTATCGTCGTCCTTCTACCCGCATCACGCGCACCTGACGTTGCCTCAGCAGTATGGCGACCCGGTGAACCTGTTCTGGGCCAGCCCGGTGTTTACCGCCGAGCGCCAGCTGGCGCACGCCACGCCGAACGGCGGGCACGATCTGGTGCACAGGCTGCGCGAGCAGGGCGTCGACCATATTTTCCGCCCGCGCCAGCCGGTGTGCTGACGCGACTTGTCTTGTCTTCTCTTCGGGAGCCGCCATGACCAGCGCGCTGTTGATTATCGATGTGCAGGAAGGGTTGTTTACGCCGCCGCCGGCGGATGCCGCGGGCACCGTTGCGCGCATCAACCAACTGAGCGAGCGCGCCCGCCGGGCGGGCGTGCCGGTGATCGTGATTCAGCACCATACGCCGGACGACGAACTGCCGCACGGCAGCGCCGCCTGGCAAGTGCTTGCGGCGCTGAAGGTGGCGCCAGGCGACCATCGGGTGGATAAAACCACGCCGGACTCGTTCCTGCGCACTTCGCTCGGCGCGTTACTGATCGCCAACGGCGTATCGCAGCTGGTGGTTTGCGGCTACTCCACGCCGTTTTGCATCGATACCACGGTGCGCAGCGCGGCGGCGCACGGCTATCCGGTGACGCTGGCGGCGGATGCGCATACCTGCCACGACAAATCCTATGCCGACGGTTTGCTGATCCGCACCCACCATAACGAGACGTTATCGAATATCGACAGCTTCGGCGTGCCGATCCGCGCCGTGCCCGCGGCGGACATCGTGTTCTGAGTACGGAAAACGGGGGCCAACGCCCCCGTTCGTTATTTCAGGCCCGCTCGTCGCGCCGCTACCTTGGCCAGCGCCGCCCAGTCCAGATCCGCATCCCCCTGCGCCATCGCGTCGAGGAAGTTGTCCTTCAGCACCCCGGCGAACGGCATCGGCGTATGGCTGTCGGCGCCGGCGGCCAGCGCCAGCCCGACGTCCTTCAGCCCCAGCGCCAAGCGGAATCCGGCGGGTGAATACTTCTCGGCGGCGATCAGCGCGCCATAGCCCTGATAGGCCGGGGCGGCGAAGACGGTGCCGCTCAGCATCTGCAGGTAGTCGGCGCCGGAAACGCCGTAGTTGCGCACCAGCGCGCTGCCTTCCGCCATCGCTTCAATGGCGCTGGCCAGCGTAAAGTTGGTGGCGATTTTGACCACGTTGGCCTGCGCCGGATCGGCGCCGAAGTGCCAGGTTTTCTGGCCGAGGGCATCGAACAGCGGCTGCGCTTGCTTCAGTAGCTCGCTATCGCCGGCCGCCAGAATATTCAGCTTGCCGGCGGCGGCCACGTCGACCCGTCCCAGCACCGGCGCGGCGAGATAGCCGATGCCGTGTTCCGCATGCAGCGCCGTCAAACGCTGGGCGAGTTCGACCGAGATGGTTGCCATGTTGATATGCAGCGCGCCCGGTTTCATCCGTTGCAGCAACCCGCTGTCAACCACCACCTGTTGCGTGGCGGCATCGTCGGCCAGCATGGTGATCAGCACGTCGGCATCGGCCAGCTGCTCCGGCCGTTCGGCCTGCTGCGCGCCGGCACTCACCAGCGGCTGTGCCGCCTGCGGCGAGCGGTTCCATACCGTTAAGGCGAAGCCCACCTGCAACAGGTTGGCCGCCATGGCGCTGCCCATCCCACCCAGTCCGGCAAATCCGATCTTCATCATGCGCTCCTTTTTCAGGTTGAAGGTTTTACCCTAGCGCGCCAGGCCAGGAACGCAAATGCCGGAGTGTAACGCCGTCTTACGCGCCGGCGGCGGGCTATTGACGCGCTGCCGCTGCGGGTATACCTTGATGGCATGAATATATCGATGCACTCCACCCACAATCAGTCATGGTGGCGCCTCTTCTGAGGCGGCACGAGTATTCACATCTCTTTTTAATGCCGCCGGTTTGGCGGCATTATTTTTTGTGGCGTTGATCCGGCGGTCTACAGACCTTCAGGAGCACTGTCATGAGCTACACCATTCTTACCGGCGATCGCGCCACCGGCCCACTGCATTTAGGCCACTTCGTCGGCTCGCTGCGCCAGCGCGTCGAACTGCAGCACCAGCATAACCAAACGGTGATGGTGGCGGATCTGCAGGGCCTGACCGACAACGGCAACAACCCGCAAAAAATCAGCGCCAACGTGCTCAACGTCGTGGCCGACTATCTGGCGGTCGGCATCGATCCGCACAAGACCACCATTTGCCTGCAGTCGGCGCTGCCGGCGTTGGCCGAGCTGACGATGTACTACCTCAACCTGGTCAGCGTGGCGCGGCTGGAACGCAACCCGACGGTGAAAAGCGAAATCGCCGAGAAGGATTTCGCCCGCAGCCTGCCGGCCGGTTTTCTGATCTATCCGGTCAGCCAGGCGGCGGACATCACCGCCTTCGGCGCCACCCACGTGCCGGTCGGCGAGGATCAGCTGCCGATGCTGGAGCAAACCAACGAGATCGTGCGGCGCTTCAACCACATCGTCGGCCAACCGGTGCTGACGGAGTGCCAGCCGCTGTTAAGCAACGTCGGGCGTCTGCCGGGGCTGGACGGGCAGGGCAAAATGTCGAAATCGCGCGGCAACGCCATTCAGCTTGGCGCCGGCGCCGACGAGGTGCACAAGGCGGTGATGAGCATGTTCACCGATCCCGGCCATCTCAACGTCAGCGATCCCGGCCGGGTGGAGGGCAACATGGTGTTTACCTATCTGGACGCCTTCTGCGAAGACGCCGCGCGGGTGGCGGAGCTGAAGGCGCACTACCGGCGCGGCGGGTTGGGGGACGTGAAAATCAAACGGCTGCTGGAGGATTGCCTGCAGAGCCTGCTCGAACCGATCCGCACCCGCCGCGCCGAATTCATCGCCGATAAAGGCGAGCTGACGCGCATCCTGCAGCATGGCACCCGCCGCGCGCATCAGGTCAGCCAGCAGACGCTGCAGCAGGTCAAGGCGGCGCTGGGGCTGGACTTCTTTAGCCTGGAATGATGCGCACGCCGGGGCGGCACGCGTCACGCCCCGGCCATAAAACCATCATCCCACTGTCATAAACTTATCCGTTAATAGGTGCCCATAATGATTAGCCACTGAAACCAGAGAAATCATATGGCTCAGGCACTGTTAAAATTGGCGCAGCACGACTTTCCAGGGCAGCACGTCGCCGCATCCCGCAAAGTGTTATCGGTCAAGGGGCTCGGCAAAGCTTACAAAGCGCAGCAGCGCGTGCTGGATGACATCAATTTCGATCTGCACGCCGGTGAATTCGTGGCGGTGATCGGCCGCTCCGGCGCAGGCAAGTCCACGCTGCTGCATACCCTCAACGGCACCATTCCTTCCAGCTGCGGCGAGATGCTGCACTTCGAAGACGATGGCGTGGCGCAGGATATCGCCCAGCTTGCCGGCCGCCAGATGCGCCAATGGCGCGCGCGCTGCGGCATGATCTTCCAGGACTTCTGCCTGGTGCCGCGGCTGGACGTGATGACCAACGTACTGCTGGGGCGCCTGAGCCACACCTCCACCCTGAAATCCTTCTTCAAACTGTTCGATGACGCCGACCGCGCTCGCGCCATCGAGCTGTTGCAGTGGCTCAACATGCTGCCGCACGCGCTGCAGCGCGCCGAGCACCTCTCCGGCGGCCAGATGCAGCGCGTCGCCATCTGCCGCGCGCTGATGCAAAACCCGCAAATCCTGCTGGCTGATGAGCCGGTGGCGTCGCTCGATCCGAAAAACACCCGCCGCATCATGGACGCGCTGCAGAAAATCAGCGAAGACGGCATCGCGGTGATGGTGAACCTGCACTCGGTCGAACTGGTGAAAGAGTATTGCTCGCGGGTGATCGGCATCGCCCACGGGAAGATCGTGTTTGACGGGCATCCTTCGCAACTGAACGAACGGATCCTGCACCAGCTGTATGGCGAGGAAGCCAATCAGATCCATTGAAGCACTTTTGACCTTTACCCTTTACACACAAGGCACACCTAATGAAAAAAGTATTGAGTCTGACCACCCTGATGGCCGGCGCGATGATGGTATTTAATGCTGCCGCAGCGGATGCGCCGAAAGAGCTGAACCTGGGCATTCTCGGCGGCCAGAACGCCACCCAGCAGATCGGCGATAACCAGTGCGTGAAGCAGTTCCTGGATAAAGAGTTGAACGTCGATACCAAGCTGCGCAACTCGTCCGACTATTCCGGCGTGATCCAGGGCCTGCTGGGCGGCAAGATTGACCTGGTGCTGAGCATGTCGCCGTCGTCGTTCGCTTCGGTTTACATCAAGGATCCGAAAGCGGTGGACATCGTCGGCATCGCGGTTGACGACGTCGACCAGTCGCGCGGCTACCACTCGGTGGTGGTAGTGAAGGCCGGCAGCCCGTACCAGAAACTGGAAGACCTGAAGGGCAAGGCCATCGGCTTCGCCGATCCGGATTCCACCTCCGGCTTCCTGATCCCGAACCAGGCGTTTAAAAAACTGTTCGGCGGCACGGTCGACAATAAATACAACAACACCTTCTCCAGCGTCACCTTCTCCGGCGGCCACGAGCAGGACATCCTCGGCGTGCTGAACGGCCAGTTCGAAGGCGCGGTGACCTGGGCGTCGATGATCGGCGACTACAACACCGGCTACACCAGCGGCGCGTTCACCCGCATGATCCGCATGGATCATCCGGACCTGATGAAACAGATCCGCATCATCTGGCAGTCGCCGCTGATCCCGAACGGCCCGATCCTGGTGAGCAACTCGCTGCCGGCCGACTTCAAGGCCAAAGTGGTCACCGCCATCAAGAAGCTGGATAAAGACGATCACGCGTGCTTTATCAAAGCGATGGGCGGCAAACAGCACATCGGCGACACCACCCTGGCGGAATACCAGACCATCATCGATATGAAGCGCGAGCTGACCAAAGGCGACCGTTGATTCCCGGCTGCCTCGGCCGCCCGAATGAAGGGGTTCAGCATGCTGAACCCCTTGTTCCATAACGATGGAAGACCTGTTTTGAATACCGATTTCGCACACTATTACCAACGGATCCGCAGCAAGCAAAAGCGCGAAGCGCTGCTGTGGTCGCTCGGGCTGGTGGTGCTGTACCTGGGCGCCGGCAACCTCGCCGAGTTCAACCTGTACACCGTCTGGGTGTCTATTCCGCACTTCTTCGACTACCTGGCCGAAACCGTGCCGACGCTGCACTGGAACCTGCTGTTCGCCGATGGGCGTACCGAAGGCTCGCTGGCCTACTGGGGCTATCGCCTGAACATTCAGCTGCCGCTGATCTGGGAGACCCTGCAGCTGGCGCTGGCGGCGACCATTTTCTCGGTGCTGGTGGCGACCGTGCTGGCATTTCTGGCGGCCGGCAACACCTATACTCCGGCCTCGGTGCGGCTCGCGATCCGCACGCTGGTGGCGTTCTTGCGCACCATGCCGGAGCTGGCGTGGGCGGTGATGTTCGTGATGGCGTTCGGCATCGGCGCCATTCCCGGCTTCCTGGCGCTGGCGCTGCACACCATCGGCAGCCTGACCAAGCTGTTCTACGAATCGCTCGAAACCGCCTCCAACAAACCGGTGCGCGGGCTGGCGGCCTGCGGCGCCACGCCGCTGCAGCGCATGCGCTTCGGCCTGTGGCCGCAGGTGAAGCCGGTGTTTCTCTCCTACAGCTTCATGCGGCTGGAGATCAACTTCCGCCAGTCGACCATTTTGGGGCTGGTGGGGGCGGGCGGCATCGGCCAGGAGCTGATGACCAACATTAAACTCGACCGTTACGATCAGGTCAGCATGACGCTGCTGCTGATCATCGTGGTGGTTTCCGTGCTCGACTACGTGTCGGGCGAGCTGCGCAAGCGCGTGGTGGAGGGGGCAAAATGACAGCGGGCACTCCGGCATCGGCGGAAACGCTGCGCCAGTTGAAACAGCAGCATCCGGCGATCTTCGCGCAGCAGGGGCGCTACCTGCGCACCGTCGGCCTGATCGCCTTGGCGATCGTGCTGTACTACGTGTTCTTCTTCCTGGTCTTCGGCATTAGCTGGCCGCAGTTTATCAACGGCTGCCAGCAGCTGGGGCGCTATTTCCTGCGCATGTTCGTCTGGCATGACTTCGCCAACTGGCCGTTCATGTACTACTTCCAGCAGATCGGCATCACCATTGCCATCGTGTTCGCCGGCACCATCACCGCGTCGCTGATCGCGCTGCCGCTGTCGTTCTTCGCCGCGCGCAACGTGATGTCGACGCCGCTGCTGCGGCCAATTTCGGTGCTGGTGCGCCGCTTGCTGGACGTGCTGCGCGGCATCGACATGGCGATCTGGGGGCTGATCTTCGTGCGCGCCGTCGGCATGGGGCCGCTTGCCGGGGTGTTGGCTATCGTGATGCAGGACGTCGGGCTGCTGGGCAAACTGTACGCCGAAGGCCATGAGGCGGTGGACAAGTCCCCCAGCCGCGGCCTGACGGCGGTGGGCGCCAACGGGTTGCAGAAGCACCGTTACGGCATTTTCACCCAGTCGTTCCCCACCTTCCTGGCGCTCAGCCTGTACCAGATCGAGTCCAACACCCGCTCAGCGGCGGTGCTGGGCTTCGTCGGTGCCGGCGGCATCGGCCTGGTGTATGCGGAGAATATGCGGCTGTGGAACTGGGACGTAGTGATGTTCATCACCCTGATCCTGGTGGTGGTGGTGATGATCATGGACAAGGTCTCGTCGATGCTGCGCAACAAGTACATCATCGGCGAAGATATCCCGCTGTATCAGCAAAAAAGCCAAATCGATTGAGAAACCCCTTGCCGATCCCTATACTGCCGCACATTCAAGGTGTGCGGCCATACCCGTCATACTTGGAGCTGCCTCTTTGTTGGCTGCATTTGCGCGCCCCGGTCACATAGTTAACTATGCTCCGGGGGCTTACAAATTTGCCGCCGCGATGCAACTCCAATTATTTTGGGTATGGGGCATTTTTTTACAATGCGCACGTCCCCGTTAGACAAGTAAAGGCAATGCAATCCCATGATGAACAACGACGTGCTGCGCAGCGTGCGCTATATGCTGAGCATTAACAACGCCAAAATGGTCGAGATTATCAAACTGGACGATTTCGAGGTGGCGGTGTCGGCGATGGACGCTTACGTGATCAAAGAAGGCGAGCCGGGCTACGAGAAGTGCCCTGACGAAGTGATGGCGCACTTCCTCAACGGCCTGGTGTTCTTCAAGCGCGGCAAGGACGACAAGTTCCCGGCGCCGGCGGTTGAACTGCCGATCACCAATAACCTGGTGCTGAAAAAGCTGCGCGTGGCGTTCGAGCTGAAAGATACCGACATGCACCAGATCTTCACCGCGGTGGACTTCCGCATCTCCAAGCCGGAGCTGAGCGCGCTGTTCCGCAAAGAGGGCACCAAGAATTACCGCCCGTGCGGCGATCAGATGCTGCGCTACTTCCTCAAAGGGTTGGCGCAGCGCGTTCGCGGCGAGTAACGCGCAGCGTTCACCGAACATCAGGCGCAATCGCAAGGTTGCGCCTTTTTTATTGTCTCCTCCCTCCTACCTTTGTTGTACTGGCCCTCAGCCACCCGCCATCGATGGAGGGCGTGCCGCCCATCCGGTTACTTTTTCATGGTCAATTCAATCACCCAAACCATGAGGAAAGCAGGATGCCAACCATCACGAAAACCCAATCACTTTACACGTTGACCCGGCCGGTCTGGCTGGATGCGGCAGGCATGAGCAAAGGCATCGATCACGATCGCCAGCACCTGGGCGTCATTCTCGCCGCCGGGCAGGTGCTGCGAGTGCGCCAGACCAACGCGGCGTTTACCGGCAAGCTCACGCTGCGCTTGCTGAATGACGACAGCAAAACGGAGGCGGAATTCAGCGTCGGCGCGAGCTGGGTCGAGGCCCAGGTCAATGCCGTCTCGGTGCCGTTCATCGATACGCCGTATGGGCAGGGCGAGCCGGCGCTGGAGTTCGAGTACCCGGACACGGCGAAAGCGCTGCCGGTTTATCGCCGTGGCGAAAACGAAGCCGCATTCTTTGCCCGCTGGGACGATCGGGACGCCGAGTTTGCCCTGGTCGATGCGGAGTACGCAGTGTTGCTGGTGCCGAAAATCAGTAAACCGGCGCTGAAGTCGCTGGGCGACGCGAAAAACATCGACGGGCTGATCGCCTACTACGATCGCATTTTCACTTTCTACAATGCGCTGACCGGCGTCTCGTTCGAGGCTGAACACGAATCCGATCGCAATATTCGCAACCGCTACTTTATGAAGGCCGATAAGCACGGCGCCGGCGCCGCGTATTACGGCGGCCGCTGGACGGCGGAAACCAGCAACTCGGTCAGCAGCTTCTGGCTGACGCCGAAAGACAGCAACTGGGGCAGCCTGCATGAGATCGCGCACGGCTATCAGGGGCACTTTATGGGCGACAAATATTTCTCCACCGGTGAGATGTGGAACAATATTTATGCCGCTTGCTATCAGGACGTGATGCTGGGGGAACGCAAATACCAGGAGGGGTGGCTGTATAACTACGGCAACGCGGCCGCCGTCGAGAAGAAAATCATCGATTTGATCGCTCAGGGCATGCCGCTCAACCAGTGGGATCTGCGCTCCAAGCTGTTCTTTGCGATGCTGATGGTCGACAAGGCAGGCAAGAACGCCTTCACGCACTTTAATCAGCAATATCGTCAAAGCTGCAATACGCCGGGCTTCGTGCCGTCGGAACATGCCTTGCTGGACCTGCTGTCGGCAAGCTTCGCCGCGGCCGGTGAGCAGATCGACGTGACGCCTTTCGTCGAGCTGACCGGCGGCGTGATCACCCAAGCGCAGCGCGATCGCAACGCGTTCAGCCACGCCAAGGCGGTGTATCCGCTGTATCAACTGGTGGACGCGCAGAGTCTGCCGGCGGTGCAGGCGCAGCTGAAACTGGATTCCTCGCTGCGGCTGGTCGATTCCTGCCAGCTCAAGGCCAGCGGGCTGAAAGGCGACGTCACCCTGAGTCTGGATATCGATGACTTTGCGCAGATCTACGGTGAAGACCTGATCCTGATGGAAGGGGCGCGCTATGCCCACAAAGTCCGTATCGACACGCCGACCCTGGCGCTGACTGCGCTGCCGATCGGCGTGTATACCTTGCGGTTGCCGACCGGCAAAGATCGTAAATATCGGCCGACGGCGGGTTACCTGACGGTGAAGCAGGGGAAAAACGCGGTGACGCTTCGCTTCGAGCGCAAAGCCGCTTCGCCGATCGTTTCGCAGGAGATCAATCTGTTGGGCCTGAGCGATGCGGTCTTCGCCACCGTGGTCGTCGATCGCGCCAAAGGAGCGGTGGTGGTTGACGTGACCAGCACCACGCCGCACGCCTACTTCCCCGGTGAAACCTATGCCCGGGTGACGCTGCGCGATCGGCAGGGCGCGGTGCGCTTCAGCAAGGAGATTCAGGGCACTCAGGCTACGTTAAGTCATGACGAGCTGCCGTTTGCCGAGGGCGATGACATCGAGATTTACCATGTGGAGCCGAGCCGGGTGCGTTTGAATCCGGCGGCGGCCGACGTCATCGATAACAAAAACAAAACCAACGTACTGCGCATCGAAACCAGCGGGCTGAAAAACCCGGCGTTGCCCGGCGATCCCGAGCAGGCGCTGCTGGCGCGCCTGGAACAGGCGGCGCAGCGTTTGCGTCGCCTGTTGCCGGCTTACTATGCGCCATCGTCGTCGTTCAAGGACGATATTTATCTGGCGTTCGGCGCCTTTGCCGAGCCGCAGCGCGAGTCACTGTTGGCGACCTATCGGGATTGCCTGCCGGCCGACAATACGCCGCCGGGCGCCAACGTCGGCAATGCGTTTACCGTGGCGTGCAAAGGGATTGGCGATCGCCAGTTCCTGACCGGCGCCATCGATCTGGTGAAGAAAACCGTTACCGTCACGCTGGCGGCGGGGATTGCTCACCACTACTTTGCCGACAGCTATGCCTTCCTCAGCGTGACGGATGCGGACGGCAACGTCTTGCTCAGCTACGACGTCATCGGCAGCCAGAATCAACCGGCCAAAACCTGGGTGTTGCCGCTGTCGGGTTACGGCGGTGAAGTGATTCATCTGCGGCATGAAGAGCCGGACAACCGCCTGGCGATCGTCAACGAAATGCAGCACTTGCGGCTGGCGGAGAAGGGCAAGCAACAGACCTACTGCATTACGCCGGTCGGTTTGAAACGCATCAACGACTGATCCCCATCGGCCTGCGGGGCGGCGAGTGCGTCGCCCCGGTTTTTCCTCTGCATCATCCCGCCATTGCACTCTTTTTGTTCTCCCGCTGCGCGCCGCTGGTGCAGCCCGTTTGCCGCCGCCGTCATAAGTTTTAATTATAATTTATTGAAATCATGAGATTAAAAATTGGCACGCCGGTTGCTCTGTTGAATCCCATCTTGTGTACCAGATGGAATTCAGTCGATGAGCGAACCTGTTGTAGCGTGCGGTTTTACCCTCAGTGAATGGCAACACCATTACCAAACCCGCCCGGCGGGCGAGCGCCTTGCCTGCGTCAGTGCGACGATCGAAACGCTGGTCGCCGGGCTGAACCCAGACGATAACGCCTGGCTGTATCTCGCTACGCCGGCGCAGCGCGAGCAGCAGTATCGGCAGCTGGCACAGAGGCTCGAGGCGGTCGCCGGCGATCTCAGCCGCCTGCCGCTGTTCGGCGTGCCCTTCGCCATCAAAGACAATATCGACGTCGGCGGCTGGCCGACCAGCGCCGCCTGCCCGGCGTTCACCTATCAGGCCGCGGCGGACGCCACCGTGGTCGCCCACCTGCGCGCCGCCGGGGCGATCGCCCTTGGTAAAACCAACCTCGACCAGTTCGCTACCGGGTTGGTAGGCACTCGCTCACCGCATGGCGCAGTGGTCAACAGCTTCGACAGCCGCTACGTCAGCGGCGGTTCCAGCTCCGGCTCCGCCTCGGTGGTGGCGCGCGGCCTGGTGCCGTTCGCGCTCGGCACCGACACCGCCGGTTCGGGGCGTGTGCCCGCCGGGTTCAACAACATCGTCGGGCTGAAGCCGACCAAGGGGCGGTTGTCCAACCGCGGCGTGGTGCCGGCCTGCCGGTTGAACGATACGGTGTCGGTTTTCGCGCTGACGGTGGCCGACGCCGCGCTGGTGGCGGAACTGGCGAGCGGCTTTGACGCGGCAGACCCGTATTCCCGCCCCGATCCGCATACCGCGCCGGCGGATATCCCCGCCGCGCCGCGTTTCGCCGTTCCCGCCCAGCTGGAGTTTTTCGGCGATGTTCAGGCCGAGCGGGCGTTTCACCGAGCGCTGGCGCAGCTGCAGGCGGGCGGCGCCACGCTGGAACCCCTCGATTTCGCGCCGTTTCGCACTCTGGCGGAGCAGCTGTATTACGGCCCCTGGGTGGCGGAGCGCACGGTAGCCATTGAGCAGGTGCTGGAAGCGAGCCCGCAGGCTATCGATCCGGTGGTGCGCGGCATCGTCGGCAACGGCCTCGGCTACAGCGCCTGCGACGCCTACAAGGCGGAATACCTGCGCGCCGAGCTGGCGCGGCAAATCGCCCAGCGGCTGGCGCCGTTCGACGCGCTGGTGGTGCCGACCGCGCCCACTATCCGCACCCTGGCGGAGATGGCGCAGGAGCCGGTGCTGTTCAATTCGCAATTCGGCACTTACACCAATTTCACCAACCTGGCCGATCTGAGCGCGCTGGCGCTGCCGGGGCCGCTGCGCGAAGACGGTCTGCCGGCGGGCATCACCCTGATTGCGCCCGCCTGGCATGACCGGGCGCTGGCGGCGTTTGGCGTGCGCTGGCAACGACAAAGCGCCTTGCCGCTCGGCGCTATCGGCCGGGCGTTGCCGCCGCAGCCTGTGTCTGCGCCGTCCACAGGGCACGTGCGTCTGGCGGTAGTGGGCGCTCACCTGAGCGGCATGCCGCTCAACGTCCAGTTGACACAGCGCGACGCGGTGCAGGTGGAGCAAACCGCTACCGCCCCCTGCTATCGCCTGTATGCGCTGGCCGATACCGAGCCGCCGAAGCCGGGGCTGGCGCGCGCGGCGCAGGGGGCGGCGATCCGCGTTGAGCTGTGGGACATCCCGCTGGCCCGTTTCGGCGAGTTTGTGGCGGAAATCCCGGCGCCATTGGGCATCGGCACGCTGCTGCTGGCGGACGGCCGGCGGGTGAAGGGGTTTATCTGCGAAGCCTGGGCGCTGGAAGACGCGACGGATATCACTGAGTTTGGCGGCTGGCGCGACTATCTCGCCAGCGTTAAGGGGGCATGAACATGTTTACTACCGTACTGATCGCTAACCGCGGCGAAATCGCCTGCCGCGCCATTCGCACCCTGAAACGCCTGGGCGTAACCAGCGTGGCGGTCTATTCCGACGCCGACCGCAATGCGCCGCACGTCGCCGAGGCCGACAGGGCGGTGGCGCTCGGCGGCGACAAGGCCGCCGACAGCTACCTGCGCATCGACAAGATCCTCGCGGCGGCAGCGGCCACCGGCGCGCAGGCGATCTACCCCGGCTACGGCTTTTTGTCCGAGAGCGCCGAGTTTGCCGACGCCTGCGAAGCGGCGGGCATCGCCTTTATCGGCCCGACGGCGGCGCAGATGCGCGAGTTCGGCCTCAAGCACCGGGCGCGCGAGCTGGCGGCGTTGGCCGGGGTGCCGATGACGCCGGGCACCGGCTTGCTGGAGAGCGTTGAGCAGGCGGTCGCCGCCGCCGCGCGCATCGGCTACCCGGTGATGCTGAAAAGCACCGCCGGCGGCGGCGGCATCGGCCTGACGCGCTGTGACGACGAGGCGGCGCTGCGCGACGCGTACGACAGCGTCAAACGGCTGGGAGAGCAGTTCTTCCGTGACGCCGGCGCCTTTATCGAACGCTTCGTCGATCGGGCGCGCCACGTCGAGGTGCAGATTTTCGGCGACGGCCAGGGGCGGGTGGCGGCGCTCGGCGAGCGCGACTGTTCGCTGCAGCGGCGCAACCAAAAGGTGGTGGAGGAAACCCCGGCGCCGCATCTGCCGGCGGCGACCCGCCAGGCGCTGCACCGGGCGGCGGTGGCGCTGGGCGAGTCGGTGAATTACCGTAGCGCCGGCACCGTAGAGTTTATCTATGACGCCGCGCGCGACGAGTTTTATTTCCTGGAGGTGAACACCCGCTTACAGGTCGAGCACCCGGTCACCGAAATGGTCACCGGCCTGGATCTGATCGCATGCATGCTGCAGGTGGCGGCGGGCGACGCGCTGGATTGGGCGGCGTTGCAACGCGCGCCGCAGGGCGCGGCGATCGAGGTGCGCCTCTACGCCGAAGATCCGCTGAAAAACTTCCAGCCCAGCCCCGGCGTGCTGACCGAGGTGCATTTCCCTGACGACGTGCGCCTCGACGGTTGGGTGGCGACCGGCAGCGAAGTGTCGGCGTTTTACGACCCGATGATCGCCAAGCTGATCGTGCACGGCGCGGATCGGGCGCAGGCGCTGGAAAAATTGCGCGTGGCGCTGGCGGCGACCCGTTTGCACGGCATCGCCACCAACCTCGACTATCTGCGGCAGGTGATCGCCACACCGCAATTTCAGCGCGGCGACGTCTGGACGCGCCTGCTGGACGATGTGCGTTTCCAGCCGCACTGCCTCGAAGTGCTGCAACCCGGCACCTACAGCAGCGTGCAGGATTATCCCGGCCGCCTCGGCTATTGGGACATCGGCGTGCCGCCGTCCGGCCCGATGGACGACTTCGCGTTTCGGCTGGCCAACCGCATCGTCGGCAACCACCCGGCGGCCGCCGGGTTGGAGTTTACCCTGCAGGGGCCGACGCTGCGCTTTCACTGCGACGCCACCATCGCGCTGACGGGCGCGAGCTGCCCGGCCGATCTGGATGGCGAGGCGGTCGCCTACTGGCGGCCGATCGCGGTGCGGGCCGGGCAGGTATTGACGCTGGGGCGCGCTACGCAAGGCTGCCGCACCTATCTGGCGGTACGCAACGGCTTTGACGTGCCGGTGTATCTCGGCAGCCGCTCCACCTTCGCGCTGGGCCAGTTCGGCGGCCACGCCGGGCGCACCTTGCGCGTGGCGGACATGCTGGCGATCGCCCAACCGGCGCTGGCGGCCAGCACCACGCCGGCGCCGATCGCCGCGCCGCAGGCGATGGACGACAGCCTGATCCCGCACTACGGCGACCAGTGGCACATCGGCGTGCTGTACGGGCCGCACGGCGCGCCGGACTTTTTCACCGCTGAATCGATAGAGGCCTTTTTCGCCACCGACTGGCAGGTGCATTACAACTCCAACCGCCTCGGGGTGCGCCTGTCGGGGCCGAAGCCCGAGTGGGCGCGGGAGGACGGCGGCGAGGCCGGTTTGCATCCTTCCAACGTGCACGACTGCGAGTACGCCATCGGCGCCATCAACTTCACCGGCGACTTCCCGGTGATCCTGACCCGCGACGGGCCCAGCCTCGGCGGCTTCGTTTGCCCGGTGACCATCGCCAAGGCTGAACTGTGGAAAGTGGGGCAGGTGAAGCCGGGCGACCGCATCCGTTTCCATCCGATCGGCTTCCGGCAGGCGCAGTCGCTGGAGCAGGCGCAGCTCGGCAGCATCGAAGCGCTGGCGGCGGTGAAGGCCATCACCCTGCCGCCGCCGGATCTGGCCCCGGCGGAGACCGTTTCCGCCGCGGTGCTGGCGGCGCTGCCGGCGGCGGAAGGGCGCCCGGCGGTGGCGTATCGCCAGGCGGGGGACGGCTACATCTTGATGGAGTACGGCGACAATGTGCTCGATCTGGCGCTGCGGCTGCGCATTCATCTGCTGATGCAGTCGCTGCGTGAGGAGGCGATACCGGGCGTGGCGGAGCTGGCGCCCGGCGTGCGTTCGCTGCAGATCCGCTACGACAGCCGGCAGATTAGCCAGGCCGACCTGCTGCAGCGCCTACTGGCGCGCGAACGGGCGCTGGGGGACGTCAGCCGCCTGAAGGTGCCGACGCGCACCGTGTGGCTGCCGATGGCGTTTGAGGATTCGGCCACGCTGGGGGCGGTGGATCGCTATCAACAGACGGTGCGCGCCTCGGCGCCCTGGCTGCCGAACAACGTCGATTTCATTCAGCGCATCAATGGCCTGAGCCGACGCGAGCAGGTGCGCGACATTCTGTTCGACGCCAGCTACCTGATCCTCGGGCTGGGCGACGTCTACCTCGGCGCGCCCTGCGCGGTGCCGCTCGATCCGCGCCATCGCCTGCTGAGCTCCAAATACAACCCGGCGCGCACCCACACCGCCGAAGGGACGGTCGGCATCGGCGGCATGTACATGTGCATCTACGGCATGGATTCGCCGGGCGGTTACCAGCTGGTGGGGCGCACGCTGCCGATCTGGAACAAGTTTCTCAAAAACCCGCAGTTCACCGCCGGTGAGCCCTGGCTGCTGCGCTTCTTCGATCAGGTGCGCTTCTACCCGGTCAGCGAGCAAGAGCTGGACGAGCAGCGCGAAGCGTTCCGTGAAGGGCGCATGCAGGTGCGCATCGAAGAGAGCGAGTTCGACTTCGCCGCCTACACCCGTTTCCTGGCCGACAACGCCGAGGCGATCGCCGACTTCCAGCATCGCCAGCAGCAGGCGTTCAGCGCCGAAGTGGCGCGCTGGCGCAGCGATGACGACGAGGCCGAGGCGCAACTGTTGCCGCCGGAGGAAGAAGACGCCATCGACGGCGATCTGGTCAGCGCCGATCTGAACGGCAGCGTGTGGAAAATCCTGGTGGAACCGGGGCAGGCGGTGGCGGCCGGGCAGCCGCTGATCGTGGTCGAGGCGATGAAAATGGAGCTGGCGGTCACCGCGCCGCGCGCCGGGATCGTTAAACGCATCAGCTGCCGGCAGGGGCGGCCGGTCGGGCCGGGCGACGCCCTGCTGTGGCTGGAAAAGGCGGTCTGAACGGAGGAGCGATGATGCAAATCACCAACGGAGAGCACAAGGCGCGCCCGGAAGGGTTGGCGGAGCGCATTTATCTGCAGCTCAAGGCCGACATCTTCGAGTTTCGCCTGCTGCCGGGCGATCGCTTCAGCGAAAGCGACGTGGCGCAGCGCATGGCGGCCAGCCGCACGCCGGTGCGTCAGGCGCTGTTTCGGCTGGAGCGCGAAGGCTATGTCGAGGTGTTGTTTCGCAGCGGTTGGCAGGTGCGGCCGTTCGATTTCGCCTACTTCGAAGAGCTGTACGACCTGCGCATCGTGCTGGAGCAAGAGGCGGTGAAACGGCTGTGCGAACGCCCGGCCGGGGAAACGCCGGACGCGCTGTCGGCGCTGAGCCGTTTTTGGACCGAAGCGCCGCGCCTGGCGGACGGCAAGGCGGTGTCGCAGCACGATGAGCAGTTTCATCAGGCGTTGGTGGCCGCGGCGGGCAACGGCGAAATGGCGCGCATTCACCGCGAACTGACCGAAAAGATCCGCATCATTCGCCGGCTGGATTTCACCCAGCAGGCGCGGGTGGACGCCACCTACCGCGAGCACGCCGCCATTTTGCAGGCGATCCTGCAGCGGCAAAGCGGGGAGGCGCAAACGCTGCTCGGCGAGCACATCGCCGTCAGCAAGGCAGAAGTGCGAAAAATAACGCTGCACATGTTGCACCAGGCGCGGGCTCAGCAGCCTGCGCGCTCGGCGTAACGATTTTGATTTCACACACATCAGGAGTTTGAACTATGCAACGTCGTCGTTTTATCAAAGCTTTTGCGCTGTCCGCCGCCGCTGTCGGCCTGGGCCTGGCCTGGAGCGCGCAGGCCGCCGACACCATCAAGGTCGGTATTCTGAGTTCGCTTTCCGGCACCATGGCGATTTCCGAGACGCCGCTGAAGGATGTGGCGCTGATGACCATCGACGAGATCAACGCCAAAGGCGGGGTGCTCGGCAAAAAGCTGGAGCCGGTGGTGGTGGATCCGGCCTCCAACTGGCCGCTGTTCGCCGAAAAGGCGCGCCAGCTGCTGAGCCAGGACAAGGTGGCGGCGGTGTTCGGCTGCTGGACCTCGGTGTCGCGCAAGTCGGTGCTGCCGGTGTTTGAGGAGCTGAACGGACTGTTGTTCTATCCGGTGCAATACGAAGGCGAAGAGATGTCGCCGAACGTGTTCTACACCGGCGCGGCGCCGAACCAGCAGGCGATCCCGGCGGTGGAATACCTGCTGAGCGAGGACGGCGGCGGCGCCAAGCGCTTCTTCCTGTTGGGCACCGATTACGTCTATCCGCGCACCACCAACAAGATCCTGCGCGCCTTCCTGCACAGCAAAGGCGTGCAGGACAAGGATATCGAAGAGGTCTATACGCCGTTCGGCTACAGCGATTACCAGACCATCGTCGCCAACATCAAGAAGTTCGCCGCCGGCGGCAACACCGCGGTGATCTCCACCATTAACGGCGATTCCAACGTGCCGTTCTACAAAGAACTCGCCAACCAGGGCGTCAAGGCCACCGACGTGCCGGTGATCGCCTTCTCGGTCGGCGAGGAGGAGCTGCGCGGCATCGACACCAAACCGCTGGTGGGCAACCTGGCGGCCTGGAACTACTTCGAATCGCTGGATAACCCGACCAACAAACAGTTTGTCAGCCAGTGGAAAGCCTACGCCAAGGCGCACAATCTGCCGAATTACGCCACTGCGGTCACCAACGATCCGATGGAGGCCACCTACGTCGGCCTCCACATGTGGGCGCAGGCGGTGGAAAAGGCCGGCACCACCGACGTCGATAAGGTGCGCGCGGCGATGGCCGGGCAAACCTTCGCCGCGCCGTCGGGCTTCACGCTGACTATGGACAAGACCAATCACCACCTGCACAAGCCGGTGATGATCGGCGAGATCGAGGGCAACGGCCAGTTCAACGTGGTGTGGCAGACCGAAGCGCCGGTGCGCGCGCAGCCGTGGAGTCCGTATATCGCCGGCAACGACAAAAAACCGGATTACCCGGTGAAAGGCGGCAAGTAACGTCACTCAGCGCCGGCGCGGCTCGACGCGCGCCGGCCCAACAGAAGAGGCAGCTGATGCAATCTCCGTTTTTATCCTCTCTGCGCGCCGGGCTGTGGCTGTTGTGCGCCTGGCCCCTGCTGGCGCAGGCCGGGCCGGCCGATGAGTTCGCGGCGGCCACTCGCGCGCAGCAGGCCAAACTGCTGCAGGCGTGGGCGGCCGAGCCGGACGCCGCGCGCCTGCCGTTGCTGCAGGGGCTGCAGCAGGAAACCGTGGCGATCGACGGGGCGAAACGCGCCTTTATCCGCCAGGGCGACCGCTATCTGCCGCTTGAAGGTGAGGCGGCCCCGGTTGGCGAGCCGAAGAAAGTGTGGCTGAACAACCGGCTGCGCATTCTGATCGCCAACGCGTTGTCGACGCAGCGGTTGGTCAGCGCGGACGCGGCGGTGCGGCTGCAGGCGGCGACCGCGCTGCAGCGCGAGGCGCAGGGCGAGCAGTTGCCGCTGTTGACCCGGCGGCTGGCGCAGGAGAAAGACCCGCAGGTACGCGACGCGCTGAGCATTGCGCTGGCGAACCTGCAATTGGCCGACGCCCGCCAGCAGGTGCGCTTCAATGCGGTGCGGCTGCTGGGAGAATCGGGCGAGCCGGAAACCCGCGCGCGGCTGCAAGCCTTGACCGATGCGGCCAATGAGCCGGACGCCGCGGTGCGCGCCGAGGCGCAGCGCAGCCTGCAGCGCGTGCAGCACCGCCTGATGATCGGCGATCTGCTCGGCCAGGCGTTCAGCGGCCTGTCGCTCGGTTCGATCCTGCTGCTGGCGGCGCTTGGCCTGGCGATCACCTACGGCCTGCTCGGCGTCATCAATATGGCGCACGGCGAAATGCTGATGCTCGGCGCCTATTCCGCCTATCTGGTGCAGGGGCTGTTTCAGCAATTTGCGCCGCAGTGGCTGGCGCTCTACCCGCTGGCGGCGCTGCCGGTGGCGTTCGCCATCACCGCCGGGATCGGCATGCTGCTGGAGCGCACGGTGATCCGCCACCTGTACGGCCGGCCGCTGGAAACCCTGCTGGCCACCTGGGGCATCAGCCTGGTGCTGATCCAACTGGTGCGGGTGCTGTTCGGTGCGCAGAACGTCGAGGTTGCCAACCCGGCGTGGCTGTCGGGCGGCGTGCAGCTGTTGCCGAACCTGGTGTTGCCGTGGAACCGCATCGCGGTGATCGCGTTCGTGCTGCTGGTGCTGGCGTTGACCTGGCTGCTGCTGAACAAGACCCGGCTCGGCATGAACGTGCGCGCGGTGACGCAAAACCGCGCGATGGCGGCCTGCTGCGGCGTGCCCACCGGCCGGGTGGACATGCTGGCCTTCGGGTTGGGATCCGGCATCGCCGGGCTCGGCGGGGTGGCGCTGTCGCAGTTGGGTAACGTCGGGCCGGAGCTGGGGCAAGGTTACATTATCGACTCGTTCCTGGTGGTGGTGCTCGGCGGCGTCGGCCAGCTGGCGGGGACGGTGGTGGCGGCCTTCGGCCTCGGCATCGTCAACAAGATCCTCGAGCCGCAGATCGGTGCCGTGTTGGGCAAGATCCTGATCCTGGTGCTGATCGTTCTGTTTATTCAAAAGCGTCCGCAGGGGCTGTTCGCCCTTAAGGGCAGGGTGATTGACTGATGAGCCAACCATTGACCGTAACCGGCGTGCAGAAAGCGCCCCGGCTGGCATTGAGCATCGGCGGGCTGGCGTTGCTGGCGCTGCTGGTCATGCCGTTCATGACGTTGTTGCCGGCGGATCATCCGCTGGCGGTGTCCACCTATACCCTGACGCTGGCGGGCAAGATCCTGTGCTACGCGGTGGTGGCGGTGGCGCTCGATCTGGTGTGGGGCTATGCCGGGCTGCTGTCGCTCGGCCACGGGCTGTTCTTCGCGCTCGGCGGCTACGCCATGGGTATGTACCTGATGCGGCAGGCGGCGGGTGACGGGCTGCCGGCGTTTATGGCGTTCCTCTCCTGGAACGAGCTGCCGTGGTTCTGGAGCGGCACCCAGCATTTCGCCTGGGCGCTGTGCCTGATCGTGCTGGTGCCGGGCCTGTTGGCGTTCCTGTTCGGCTACTTCGCCTTTCGCTCGAAAATCAAAGGGGTGTACTTCTCGATCATGACCCAGGCGCTGACCTATGCCGGCATGCTGCTGTTCTTTCGCAACGAGACCGGTTTCGGCGGCAATAACGGCTTTACCGGTTTCACCACGCTGCTCGGCTTTCCCATCACCGCCGCCGGCACGCGGGTGGCGCTGTTCCTGGCGACGGTGCTGCTGCTGGCCGCCAGCCTGGCCATCGGCTTTGCGCTGGCGCGCAGCAAGTTCGGCCGGGTGCTGACCGCGGTGCGCGATGCGGAAAACCGCCTGACCTTCTGCGGCTACGATCCGAAGGGCTTCAAGCTGTTCGTCTGGACACTGTCGGCGGTGCTGTGCGGGCTGGCCGGCGCGCTCTATGTGCCGCAGGTCGGCATCATCAACCCCGGCGAAATGTCGCCGACCAACTCCATCGAGGCCGCCATCTGGGTCGCCCTCGGCGGGCGCGGCACCCTGGTGGGGCCGCTGCTCGGCGCCGGCATCGTCAACGGCGCCAAGAGCTGGTTCACCATGGCCATTCCCGAATACTGGCAGTTTTTCCTCGGCCTGATGTTTATCGTCGTCACGTTGTTTCTGCCCAAAGGGGTGATTGGCCTGCTGCGTCGGAGGAAATCCTCATGAAGGCGATGCAAGTGACCGACGAACTGTTTACCCATCCGCTGCCGGCGGACAAATACCGGCAGCAAACCGATCCGGTGCTGCAGCTCGACAACGTCAACGTCAGCTTCGACGGTTTTCGCGCGCTGACCGATCTGTCGCTGCGCATTGGCGTCGGCGAACTGCGCTGCGTGATCGGCCCCAACGGCGCCGGCAAGACCACGCTGATGGATGTGATCACCGGCAAAACCCGGCCGGACAGCGGCAGGGTGTTTTACGACCAGACCGTCGATCTGACCCGGCTGGCGCCGATGCAGATCGCCCATGCCGGCATCGGCCGCAAGTTTCAAAAACCGACGGTGTTCGAGGCGCTGACGGTGTTCGAAAATCTGGAGATCGCCCAGAAAACCCGCAAGTCGGTATGGGCCTGCCTGCGCGCCCGTTTAAGCAGCGAACAGCGCGACCGCATCGACGAGATGCTGAAGACCCTGCGGCTGGGGCATGAGCGCCACCGGCCCGCCGGGTTGCTGTCCCACGGGCAGAAACAGTTTCTCGAGATCGGCATGCTGCTGGTGCAGGAACCGCATCTGCTGCTGCTCGACGAGCCGGCGGCCGGCATGACCGACGCTGAAACCGACTACACCGCCGAACTGTTCCGCGAGCTGGCGGGCAAGCATTCGCTGATGGTGGTGGAGCACGACATGGGGTTTGTGGAAACCATTGCCGATCGCGTGACGGTGCTGCATCAGGGACAGGTGCTGGCGGAAGGATCGCTGGCGCAGGTGCAGGCCGATGAACGGGTGATTGAGGTATATCTGGGGCGCTGAGGAGGCGTAATCATGCTGCAGGTAGAGGAATTGAATCAGTATTACGGCGGCAGCCACATTCTGCGCGGCCTGTCGTTCGAGGCGCGCATCGGCGAGGTGACCTGCCTGCTGGGGCGCAATGGCGTGGGCAAGACCACGCTGCTGAAATGCCTGATGGGGCTGATCCCGGCGCGCAGCGGCAGCGTCCGTTGGCGGGGCGAAACCATCACCGGTAAAAAACCGCATCAGCGGGTGCAGGCGGGTATCGCCTATGTGCCACAGGGGCGGGAGATTTTTCCGCGCCTGACGGTGGAGGAAAATCTGCTGATGGGGCTGGCGCGTTTTTCCGGCGCCGACGCGCGCGCGGTGCCGGATCCGATCTATGAACTGTTTCCGGTGCTGCGGCAAATGAAGGATCGGCGCGGCGGCGATCTTTCCGGCGGGCAGCAACAGCAGCTGGCGATCGGCCGGGCGCTGGCCTGCCGGCCGCAGCTGTTGATCCTCGACGAACCGACGGAAGGGATCCAGCCTTCGGTGATCAAGGAGATCGGCGCGGTGATCAAACAGCTGGCGGCGCGGGGCGATATGGCGATCCTGCTGGTGGAGCAGTTCTATGACTTCGCCGCCGACCTGGCGGACAGCTATCTGGTGATGTCGCGCGGCAGCATCGTGCAGCGCGGCGCCGGCAGCGCTATGGAACAGGACGGCGTCCGCGCGCTGGTGGCGATTTAACGTTGGGTCAGCTGAAAAAGGATTGGCTGAGCGGATCGCGGGAATGATGCAGCACTCTGATGATATTCACCTCCCGCCTGTGCTGTCGAAAATAAATCAGGTGGTTGGCGACGGGCAATACCCATAGGCCGGGGCCGATTGCATCGATGTTTTTGCCGAGTTGGTGGTGGCTAAGGTTATCGAAAGCCTGATGCAGGCGGCGCAGATAATCTTCGGCCACCTGCAAGCCAAAGTGCGCCAACCCGTAAAAATAGATCTCTTCCATATCGTCCAACGCTTTTGGACGAACGGTTACTCTCCTGCGCATCCTTTTGCTTTGCTCCGTATTCTTTCCATGAACACATCACGATCCCATTCGACGGCTTCGCCGCTGTTCTCTCCTTCGGCGATCAAGCGCCTAAGCTCTTCCAGTTTTGAGGCGGCGGTACGTTCGCGCAAAGTGCGCACGGATTCGCGGATGACCTCGCTGGGCGTTCGGTAATCGCCGCTGGCCACCAGGTCTTCGACGAAGCTACGCAGTTCGTCACCCAGATCTACCGTTAGTGTTCTGCCCATTATTCCTCCTCACTTTCGGCTATGCTGCGTCATTGTAAGATTAGTTCTTACATTGTGCACGTCAAACTATCAGGATCTCAATAGCGGTCCCGTCATGAGGACGGGAGCCACCCGTTTATTCATTAAGGATAACCATGAACGAAATCACTGTGTCACGCCTCGGTTGCATCGTCCTGTCCCTGTTTCCGGCCCTGTGGGGGCTGTTTAGCCTGTTGAACAATACGGCGGATTTCGCCGGCACCGC
Source organism: Serratia sp. CY52157 (assembly GCF_052168495.1). Classification (NCBI taxonomy): domain Bacteria; kingdom Pseudomonadati; phylum Pseudomonadota; class Gammaproteobacteria; order Enterobacterales; family Yersiniaceae; genus Serratia; species Serratia sp. CY52157. The sequence continues at coordinate 571,684 of NZ_JBJNMO010000002.1, forward strand.
GCGCAATGCGGTGGGGCCGCTGCTCGCCATGCAGGATACTTATCAAACGCCGGGGCTGATGTGGCGCGCGATCAGCGCCGACTGGGCCTGCATGTTGGGGTTGGCGGTCATCACCGCGCTGGAAACGCTGGCCGGCCTATTCGCGACGGCGGGCGTGGCGTTGATGATCGGGCGATTGAAAGGCCCTTACGCCGCTTTCGCCAAGGGCAAAGTCTGGGCGATGCTGGGGGCGCTTTGCGCGATAACGGTGTGGGGCGTCGGCTTTATGGTGGTCGCCGGCGACTGGTTTATGGCCTGGCAGGCCAAGAAGGATCCGCTGGCGGTGCAGCTGGGGGCGCTGATCTACCTGGCGCCCAATGCGTTTGCCTTGCTGTTCCTGATGCTGCAGCGGGAGCCGCGCTAAACGACGGCGGAGTGGGGCGCGGTTACAGCGCCTTGCTCATATACCAAATGCCTATCGAGCCCTGGGCGCTGGTGTAGCAGGTCTCGCCACAAATGCTCAATCCTTGACGCTGATAAAAACGTTGGGCGCGGGTGTTGCGTTGCAGCACTTCCAGCCACAGCGTTTTTTGCCGACGGTCGATAGCCCGCTGCTGTACCTGTTCGTACAGGCGCTGGCCATAGCCGTTGCCGGCATGGTCCGGCAGAAAATAGATTTTCTGCAGCTCTGCGCCGATGTGCTCGGTTGGTGCCAGCAGGCTGTCGAAATTCACCCGCGCATAGCCGACGAGGGCGTCATCCTCATGGGCCAACAGCCAGCAAACGTTGGGATCGCGCAGCGTCCGTTCCAACGCGGAGACGGAAAAATTCTCCGCCAGAAAGACCTCCAGCTCGTGCGGGTAGCGCCACAGCTCACCGAAGTGGGCGCGGTAGGTGCGGATGCCGATATCGCGCACTTGCGTTAAATCTTCCAGCAATGCCTGACGGACGGTGAACATCAGTGCCCCTTTGAGTAAGAAAAATTACAGCCGTTGTTCCAGATGCCGGTGAGGCACCATCGCCTGATGCAGAATGGCGAGAACGGTGATGCCGGCAGGGCGGTTGCGGTAGTAGATCCTATGGCTGGCGTAAGGAAAACTGCGTATCTCTTCGCCCAGATCGTGGAAGTGAGCTTTACCCGCTTCCGGCATATCTGCCAAATGATGCATGACCTCTCTCAACTGCTCAAGATAGCGGCGAGATTGCGCTTGGCCCCAGTGCTCGATGGTGAAATGACGAATAGCCAGCAGATCTTGTTGGGCCTGCGGGGTGAGGCGAAACGCGGGCATCTCAGTCTGTTTCATCGGTGAGCAGACGGTTGAAGAAGGCATCGCCGTCTACCGCCTTACCGGCGTCTTCCTCGGCGGTAGCCTGCGCGATTTTTTGCTGCAGTGCGCTTAATTTGAGATCTTCCAGCGCCTGGTAATCTTCTACAGACATGACGACGGCGACCGGTTTGCCGTTGCGATTGATTTGCACCGGTTCACGCTGCGCCTTGAGCAGCAAATCGCCGAATTGGGTTTTGGCCTCGTTCGCGGTGAGTGTGTACATTTAATCGCTCCAGTTAATTAAATCGTTCGATTTAACCATTATACGACGCGATGAAAAAATCACCAATGCTATTCCGGCGGGCAGGTTTCGTTGGACAGATGCCGCGGTGTTTCACGGCGAAAACCCAGGCCGATGATGCGGCCGAACAGGCGCGGCAGCCAGCGGCTGTTACCGACGCGGGCGATCAAGCGCGAGCCGCCCGCCGCGCGGCGTTCGCCCGGCTTGCGCTGGCTCATTTTGATCTGCAAAAACTGGATGGCGCGAGTGGGGAGTTCGCGCCGGCGCTGCACGCTCAGCAGATGCTTCAGCTGCAGCCGATGCTGGCGCAGCGGCGGGATCAGGGCGTTGGCGGCGGCCACCGCGTCCTGAATCGCCAGGTTGACGCCCACGCCGCCGATCGGCGACATGGCGTGCGCGGCGTCGCCGATGCACAGCACTCCCGGTTTGGCCCAGCGATCCAGACGATCGATGCGAATGCTCAGCAGTTTGACCTGATCCCACTCGACGATCTCCTGCAGGCGATCGTCCTGGAACGGCGCCACCTCAGCGAGGTGCAGTAAAAATTTCTCCAGCCCGCTGTGGCGGATCGCATCGAAGCTGCCTTTGTCGATCGAGTAACCGCACTGCCAGTAGTCGCCGCGATCGATCATGATGAAGTTCTGTTTCGGCCCGGTGTGGCCCATCGACCAGGCCGGATCGCCCGGCTGCTTGCTGAGCTTCATCCACAATACGTCGCGCGGCGCGCCGAAGGATCGGCTGCTGAGCGCCGCCTGTTCGCGCACCACCGAGTTGCGGCCGTCGGTGCCGACCACCAACTGGCTGCGCACGCGGATCGGGCCTTCTGGCGTGTCGGCCAGCACGCCGCACACCTGGCCGCGGTCGTACAGCAGCTGGTGAACCTGCGTTGAGGTCAGCAGCCTGAAGTTGGGGAAGGCGGCGGCCTGCTGGGCCAAAAAGTTGAGGAACTCCCACTGCGGCATAAAGGCGATAAATTTGCAGCGTGTCGGCAGGCGGGTGAAATCCGCCAGCTTGATGTCGCGTCCGGCGACTTCGGCGTGCAGAGATTCCGCGCGCTGATGCGGTAGCGTCAGCAGTTCGTCGAGCAGGCCCAGTTGATGCATGACTTCCAGCGTCGACGGGTGAATGGTGTCACCGCGAAAATCGCGCAGGAAATCGGCGTGCTTCTCCAGCACCGTCACGTCGATCCCCGCCCGCGCCAGCAGATAGCCGAGCATCAGCCCGGCGGGGCCGCCTCCCACGATGCAGCAGGTGGTGGCGTAAGGTGTGATTGGTGATGACGACATGACGGTTGACCCCGGAGAGCGACCCGCATCCCGCGAGCCGCAAATGAATATGCAATATTGATAATGATTATCAATATCACATTGAGCTGTCAACCCGCGGCGCAGTGTGGTCAAAGGGAGCGGACAGAGGGGCGGAACCGGCGGGCAGGGTAAAACGGTATTGCATCGCGAGCATAAGGATTCTCCGGAAAGACATTGACCCGGAGCGCGTGACACGCCATCTTTATCAGTAAAATCGGTATTATTTTGATTGATGGTTCAGAAAATCAGGATGGTCAGCATGGGGCGAATAACGTTCGATCTCGAGGATTTGCGCAGCTTCGTCACCGGCGTCGAGCTGGGCAGCTTCGCCAAGGCGGCTGAACGGCTGGGGCGTTCGACGTCGGCGGTCAGCGCCCACCTGAAAAAGCTGGAACAGCAGGTTGGCGCGCCGATCCTGCGCAAGGCCGGGCGCGGCATGGTGATGACCGAGACGGGGGAAACTCTGCTTGGCTACGCGCGCCGCCTGCTGGAGCTTAATGACGAAGCCGCCGCCGCGGTGCGCGGGCTGGATCTGCAGGGCACGGTGCGGCTGGGGTTGCAGGAGGATTTCGGCGAGACGTTTCTGCCGCAGGTGTTGGGCAGCTTCGCGCGCGCCAATCCAAAGGTGAGGATCGAGGCGCGCATCGCGCGTAATGCCGAGCTGATCGACTGGGTGCTGAAAGGCCAGCTGGATCTGTCGCTGGCGTGGGATGGCGGTCTGAGCACGCCGTTTCATCAGGCGCTGGGGCAGCGGCAGTTGCACTGGATCGCGTCGCCCGGCTTCGCGCTGGCGCCCTGGCGAGAAGGGGATGAGCCGCTGCCGTTGGTGATGTTCGACGCACCCTGTCTGATGCGCAGCGCGGCGACGCAGGCGCTGGATCGCGCCGGCATACCCTGGCGCATCGCCTTTAGCAGCCGCAGCCTGAACGGCGTGTGGGCGGCGGTGAGCGCCGGGTTGGGCGTTACGGTGCGCACGGCGGCGGGCTTGCCGCCCGGCCTGTCGCCGCTGGCCCCCGATCTGCTGCCCGCTCTCGGCCAACTCGGCGTGGTGCTGCACCGCGCCGAGGATCAGCCTTCGGCCGCCGTGCAGCGGCTGGCGCAGATCGTGGTCGAGCGGATCGAAACTTAATCTTGGGCGATAGGCTGCTTGCCGCTCAGTTGGCCCCATTCGCTCCAGGCGCCGTCATATAACTTGACCTGCGGCGCGCCGAGCGACAGCAGGCCAAACGCCAGCACCGCCGCCGTCACGCCGGAGCCGCAGCTGGTGATGATTGGGCCGTTGATGTCTACCCCCTTGTCGCTGAAGGTTTGGCGCAGCGTTTCCAACGATTTGAAGCGGCCGTTTTCCAGCAGCTCGCCGTACGGAATGTTGATGCTGCCGGGAATATGGCCGCGGTGCAGGCCGGGGCGCGGCTCTGGCGCTTCGGCATAAAAGCGCGGCGCGGCGCGCGCGTCGAGAATTTGCACCGGCGTGCCTAACGCTTGCTCCACTTGCCGCATATCCACCACCGCGTCGGCGTTGAACCGGGCGTTGAACGTCTGCGGGGCAGGCTGCGCCGGGCCGGTTTCCAGCGCTTGCCCCAGCGCGGTCCAGCCGTTCAGCCCTTCATCCAGCACATAAACGCGCTCGGCGCCGAAATTGCGGAAAGTCCACCAGCCGCGCGGTGCGGAGAACTGGTTGCCCTCGTCGTAAATCACCAGGGTATCGCGCTCGCTGATGCCCAATTGGCCCGCCGCCGCGGCGAATTCCGCCGCCGTCGGCAACATGTGCGGCAGCGCGGTGTTTTTGTCCGCCACGTCGTCGATATCAAAATAGACCGCGCCGGGGATATGGCCGCGTTCGAACTCGGCAAGCATGTCTTTTTTCGGCGTCAGCCCGACCGGCGACATCCGAACGTCGATCACCACCAGATTTTCATCGTTGATATGTTGCGCAAGCCATTGGGGAGTCACCAGAAACGGAGAGTTCATCGTCATTGTTCGCCTGTTGTGAAAACGGATTTTCACTATACACCAGGCCGCGCGGGGATGAAGTATGATGTTCAGTCAAAGGCGATGGGGCCGGGAGCGGAGAAATCATGACGGACGAGGCGTTTGGCGGGGCCAAGATCGCGCTGCTGTGCGACGGTCTCTTGCTGGTTTACCAACGGGACGACAAGCCGGGCATTCCGTGGCCCGGTCAGTGGGATCTGCCCGGCGGCGGGCGGGAAAACGGCGAAACGCCGCTGCAGTGCGTGCAGCGGGAAACGCGGGAAGAGTTCGGCGTGACGATCGCCGAACACCAGGTTGTCTGGCGCCGGCGCTACGCCGGCATTTTGCCCGGCTCCCCGCCGACCTGGTTTATGGCCGGCGAGATCGCCCCGGCGCAGATCGCCGCCATTCGCTTCGGCGACGAAGGCCAGCGCTGGCGGATGATGCCGGTGGCGCAGTTTATTGAGCATCCGCAGGGCATCGAGCATCTGCGCCGCCGGGTGGCGGAGTATTGGCGGCGGCGCGGTTGATGACGGTATTTCAGCGCGTCGCCAGTTGATTGATCTGCGGCGGCTCCAGGATGCGCAAGGCCGTTTCCCGGCGCGCCACCGCCAGCATCGCCAGCCCGATTCGTTCGGTGCTGCTCACCTGCGCGGGAAACAGTCGCAATGCGCCGAGCCACAGCGGCTTGAACAGCCGATAGGCCAGATCGTAGAGGCGGGTTTTGGAGCGAATGCCGTGCAGCGGCACAATGGCGCCAGGGCGGAACATCACCGCGTGGAACGGCAGCGCCAGCAAGGCGTTTTCGGTGGCGCCCTTGACCCTGGCCCACATGCTGCGGCCGCGTTCGCTGCTGTCGGTGCCGAGGCCGGAGACGTAGACGAAGACCATCGACGGATTCAGCGTCGCCAACGGGCGGGCGGCGGCCAGCGTCAGATCGTAAGTCACCGCGCGATATTCAGCTTCACTCAGGCCGGAGGACGAAATCCCCAGGCAGAAGAAGCAGGCGTCGTAGCCGGCAAGCTGCGGCTCCAGCGCCGACAGATCACGCAGATCGGGCACAGAAAGCTGGCGCAGTTTGGCGTGGTTCTGGGCCAACGGGCTTCGGCCGATGCTGAGCACTTCGCTGACGCGCGGATCGCGCAGGCATTCCCGCAGCGCGCCCTGGCCCACCATGCCGCTGGCGCCGAAGATAATCACTTTCACGCCCTGTTCTCCCACTGGCCGGCGGTGCGCTGCATGCGCCAGCGGCTGGGCGTCAGCGCTTCCCACTGAATAAAGGCGCGGCTGAACGAATTCAGCTCTTCGAATCCCAGCACAAAGGCGATTTCCCCTGGCTCAAGATCGGTCTCCGCCAACAAGCGGCAGGCGGTGCGGTGGCGGGTTTTGTCCAACAACTGCTGGTAGCTGTAGCCGTGCCGTTGCAGACGGCGCTGCAGCGTGCGCGGGCTGAGATAGAGCTCCGCGGCCACGCTGTTGACGCTGGGGCGCTGGCCGCGCATGCTGCGGCCGAGGATCGTCATCACCTGTGTGGGCAAATCTTGCTCGGCGCGCGCTTCGGCCAACTCGGCCTCCAGCTCCGGCAGCAGCAGCGCCAGCATGTCCTGGTCGTGGGTGATGAGCGGCTGCTGCATCAGCGCACGGTCAAATACCAGCACGTCCAGCGGCGCGTCGAATCGCACCGGGCAGCCGAAGTGGCGCAGCAGCGGTGAGTGGGGATCGCGACGGCGGGTCACCTCAAGCGCCTTGGGCTGCAGCGGTAAACCGGTGCCACGGCGGCACAGGGTGGTGATAGAGGCGAACATGGTGTCTATCAGCAATTCCGGCGTATGGTCCTCGATCATCGTCCAACGCGTATGCAGCCGAACGCTGTCGCCATCTTCCTCCAGCATCAGTTCTTCCGGGCACACCAACCGTTTGTAGCGCGCGACTTTACGCAGGGCCTCGCCCATCGTGGCGGAGTGCAGTGCGGCGACCGACGCGATATCGTAATGCTCCGGCGCGACGTCGCCGCCCAGCCGCAGACCAAAGGCGGGATCGTCGCTCAGTTGGGCGAGGGCGCGCCAGACGGCGAAGAACTGCTGGGTGGTCAACCGCACTTTTACGCGCCGCTCGCTGAGCAGCCCGGCGGGCAAGCCGGCCAACTGACCGACCCGTTCGAGATCGACGCCTTGCGCCGCGAGGCGCACCGCCAACGCGTTGGAAACCGGAATTTGATCGCTGCTCATGGTTGTTGCCTGCCAGTGGTAAGAGAAGGCATTACTCTAAAACAGCCTGTCCGTGCGCCGATAATCCGATCGCGTCAAGATTTAATCCGATTGCGCCAAACTGTCGGTCGGCATCAGCGCCTGGATGGTGGCGCCGACCCGTTGTACCGCCTGTTCGATCTCCGTCGTCAGCGTCGGCGCATAGTTGATGCGCAGACAGTTGCGATACTTGCCGGCGGCGGAAAAAATGCTGCCGACGGCGATTTGCACGCCTTGCTGTTCAAGATGGCGGTTCAGCCGCAGGGTGTCGAACGCCTCGTCCAGTTCGATCCACAGCATAAAACCGCCGCGCGGCCGGCTGACGCGGGTGCCGGCCGGGAAGTATTTCAGGATCAGATCGGTCATGCGGTCGCGGTTTTGCTGGTAGCGGGCGCGCATGCGCCGCAGGTGCTTCAGATAGTGCCCGCCGCGGATGAAGTCGGCGATCGCCAGCTGCGGCTGGGTGGCGGTGGCGCCGGAGCCGATGAACTTCATGTGCAGCACCCGCTCCAGATAGCGGCCGGGCGCGATCCAGCCCACGCGCAGCCCCGGCGCCAGCGTTTTAGAAAACGAGCTGCACAGCAGCACGCGGCCATCTTCGTCGAACGATTTGATGGTGCGCGGCCGCGGGTAGTGATAGGCGATGTCGCCGTAAACGTCATCCTCGATGATCGCCGCGTCGTGGCGCTGCGCCAGCGTCAGCAGCCGCTGTTTATGGGCGTCGGGCATGATGTAGCCCAGCGGGTTGTTGCAGTTGGGCGTCAGCAGGACGGCCTTGACCGGCCACTGTTCCAGCGCCATCTCCAGCGCCGCCAGGCTCACGCCGGTCAGCGGATCGGTGGGGATTTCCAGCGCTTTGATGCCCAATCCCTTCAGCGTTTGCATGGTGCCGTGGAAGCAGGGGGAATCGACCGCCACGATGTCGCCGGGTTGGCAAACGGCGCGCAGCCCGGCCGAGATCGCTTCCTGACAGCCGGTGGTGATCAGCAACTGATCGGCGCCGATTTGGCAGCCGGAATCCAGCAGCAGGCGAGCGACCTGTTCGCGCAGCGCGGTCACGCCCTGGATGCTGTCGTAATACAGGCTGCGCAAGTCGCCGTGACGGGCGGCGTTGCGCAGGGCGACGATCAGCGGTTTCATCGTCGGCTCGGCGATGTCCGGCATGCCGCGCCCCAGTTGGATCAGGCCCTCGCGCGGCCGGGTGCGCACCAGTTCCAGCACCTGTTCCCATTGCGAAATGTCCACCGGCCGCTGCGTCGGCGCCGTCATGGCGGGCAGCTCGGCCTGCGTGCGCTGCGCATGCACGAAGTAGCCCGATTTCGGTCGCGCTTCCACCAGGCGCCGTTCTTCCAGCAGGCGGTAGGCTTGTTGCACCGTGCTGATGCTGACGCCGTGTTCCAGGCTCAGCGCGCGCACCGAAGGCAAGCGGTGGCCGACCGGATACAGCCCTTGCTGAATGCGTTGGCTGAGAATGGCGGCCAGCGTGGCGTAGCGTGTCATACAGATATACCTCATCAGGAAAAGTAACCGAAAAACCGGTACAGATGCCTCAAAAGTAAACCATTCAGCGCATTTTGGTATGCAGCTGTATGAAAAAAATAGCGCTAACGTGCATCTGTATTGTTTTTTGCCCGGCGCGCATCATCACAACAAGGCGAAAACATCAGGGGGAATAATAAGATGGCTCTGTTTGATGGCATGACGACGTGGCGACGGGGAGGCTGGTCACGCTGGCGTTGGTATTTGTTGCGTCGCAGAACGCGCAGAGAATTACTGCTGCTGAACGACAGGCAACTGGCGGATATCGGCCTGACGCGGGCGGATGCCTGGCGGGAAGGGTATAAACCGTTCTGGAGAGAATAAGGAAAGCGGATGCTGAAATTATTGGGCAAAGCCTCATCGATCAACGTGCGCAAGGTGCTGTGGACCAGCCATGAGCTGGGGCTGACGCTGGAACGGGAAGACTGGGGCAGCGGCTTTCGCTCCACGCAGGAACCCGAGTTTTTGGCGCTCAATCCCAACGGCCTGGTGCCGGTGCTGATCGACGGCGCACGGGTGCTGTGGGAGTCGAACACCATTTGCCGCTATCTGGCGGGGCGGGAAGGGCGCCGCGATCTGCTGCCGCAGGAACCAGGCGCGCGCGCGGCGGTGGAGATGTGGATGGACTGGCAGGCCACCGATCTGAATGGCGCCTGGCGCTATGTGTTCATGTCACGCGTACGCGGGCATGCGGATTACCAGGATGCCGCCAGCCTGGCCGCCGCCGAGCGCGAGTGGAATCGGCTGATGGGCTTGCTGGATGCGCATTTGGCGCAGCACGGCCCTTACGCCGCCGGCGCTGCCTTCACGCTGGCGGACGTAGTGCTGGGGCTGTCGCTCAACCGCTGGCAGATGACGCCGTTCGAGCGGCCGGAGTATGCGGCGCTGGCGGCCTATCAGCAGCGCCTGCTGCAACGCCCTGGCTACGTTCAGCACGGTGCCAACGGTTTACCGTAATATGAAATAAATGGTTCATTTTACCTTATCCGGATACGGCAACGCCGCGTTCGGATTTTCCTTTTGCATCATCCTGTCAACGTTTCATGAACGACATCACGAATCCGAACTTTCTTTTTCCGTGCGCTTGTTATTGAAATTTATATTCCATATAAAACCGTTATCAGCTGGCGCGTTTCACTCAGGGCGCCGGGTTTCAGGCAAGATTTCGGTCACGGGAGAGGATGATGAAACAGGTACGCGTTGGGTTAATCGGCACCGGCTATATCGGGCGTTGTCACGCTATCGCTTATGCGCAGGCCCCCACGGTATTTCCCCTTAAAGGGGATCTGGTGCTGGAGATGCTGGCGGAGGTGACGCCCGAGCTGGCGGCGCAGCGCGCGGCCGAGTTCGGCTTTGCGCGTTCGACCGGCGACTGGCGGCAGCTGGTGGCCGATCCGGCGATCGATGTGGTGGACATCTGCGCCCCCAACTTCTTGCACAAAGAGATGGCGCTGGCGGCGATCCGCCACGGCAAGCACGTGTATTCGGAAAAACCGCTGGCGCTGGACGCCGCCGACGCGGCGGAGATGGTGCAGGCCGCCCGCGCCAAGGGGGTGAAAACGCTGGTCGGTTTCAACTACATGAAAAACCCCACCAGCCAGCTGGCGCGCGAGATCATCGCCAACGGCGAAATCGGCGAGGTGGTGCATTTTTACGGCACCCACAATGAGGATTACCTGGCCGACCCGCGCACGCCGATCGACTGGCACTGCCGCCGCGCCAGCGCCGGGCTGGGCGCGTTGGGGGATCTGGCGGCGCACATCGTCAATATGGCGCACTACCTGGTGGGCGATATCGTGGCGGTCTCTGGCGATATGCAGACCGTGATCAAACAGCGGCCGGATCCGCAAGACCCGTCGCGTATGCATCCGGTGGAAAACGAAGATCAGGCCGGCGCGCTGCTGCGTTTCGCCGGCGGGGCGATGGGCACTATCGAAACGTCGCGCATCGCCTGCGGGCGCAAGATGGGGCTGACCTATGTGGTTACCGGCACCAAAGGCACGTTGAGTTATACCCAGGAACGGATGGCCGAACTGAAGCTGTATCGACACGATGAACCGGCGGAGCGGCAGGGGTTCAAGACGTTGCTGGTGGGGCCGAAGCACCCGGACTATGCGGCGTTTTGCATCAGCGCCGGGCACGGCATTGGTTTTAACGATCAGAAGACGGTGGAGATCCGCGATCTGGTCAACGGCATCGCCGCGGGCGATCGCATGTGGCCGGACTTTGAAGAGGGCTGGAAGGTGTCGTGCGTGCTGGACGCGATAGCCGCCTCCGCCGAGCAGCGGCGCTGGCTGGAGATCAACCGCGATTGAAAAGGAAATGGCGCTCTCCGCGGACAGCGCCATTAATTTATTATGTTGCCAGCTTAATGGCTTATTAAATTAATTTTATAACAAGTTATTGGCTTGATAACTTAGAACGAGAAACACGAACAGCCGAACGCGCCCCAGAAGGCATTCTCGTCCGACACCGGGATGCTGGAGCGGCGCGCGATGTCATGCTGGTGCGCGTGCACGCCGCACGGGCCGCAGCATTGGTGCGCCTGGCTCACTACCCCGACGCGGGCCGCCGCCGACGGCGGCGCGGAGCGGTAATGGCCCGGCACCTGGGTGACCGGCGACCACTCCGGCAGCACCGGCAGCGGCGGCGGCGCCAGCGGCGAGAAGCTGCCGGCGGCGTAGACCACCTTGCCGTCCACCACCGTCATTACCGACTCGATGCCTTTGATCTGCTCTTCCGGCACGCTGAAGTAGTCCTGCGACAGCACCGCCAAATCCGCCAGTTGGCCGACCTTGATCTGGCCTTTCTTGCCCTGTTCGGTGGAGAACCAGGCGCTGCCCTGGGTCCACAGCATCAGCGCCGTTTCGCGATCCAGCCGGGCGCTGTCGTCGTACATCGCCATGCCGCCGACGGTGCGGCCGGAGACCAGCCAGTACAGCGCCGTCCACGGGTTGTAGCTGGCGACGCGGGTGGCGTCGGTGCCCAGCCCGACCGGCAGCTCGGCCGCCAGCATTTTCGCCACCGGCGGCGTATGTTTGGTGGCTTCGATGCCGTAGCGGTCGGCGAAATATTCCCCCTGGAACGCCATGCGGTGCTGGACCGCAATGCCGCCGCCCAGCGCCTTGACGCGCTCGATATTGCGTTCGGTAATGGTTTCGGCGTGGTCGAACAGCCAGTGCAGGCCGTTGAATGGAATATCGCGGTTCACCTTCTCGAACACGTCCAGCATGCGGCTGATGGATTCGTCATAGGTGGCGTGCAGGCGGAACGGCCAGCGGTGCTCGACCAGATGGCGCACCACCCGCTCCAGCTCGTCTTCGGTGCCCGGCGGCAGATCCGGGCGCGGCTGCAGGAAATCTTCGAAGTCGGCGGCGGAAAACACCAGCATCTCGCCGGCGCCGTTGTGGCGATAGAAGTCGGTGCCCTGGCCCGGTTTGAGCATGTCGGTCCACAGCTCGAAGTCTTCCAGTTCCTGCTTCGGCCGCTGGGTGAACAGGTTATAGGCGATGCGGATGGTCAGCTGCTTTTTCTCGTGCAGCTCGGCGATCACCTGATAATCCTCCGGGTAGTTCTGGAAACCGCCGCCGGCGTCGATGGCGCTGGTGAGGCCGAGGCGGTTCAGCTCACGCATAAACTGGCGGGTGGAGTTGACCTGCTGTTCCAGCGGCAGCTTCGGCCCTTTCGCCAGCGTGGCGTACAGGATCATGGCGTTGGGTTTGGCGATCAGCATGCCGGTCGGGTTGCCGTTGGCGTCGCGCTGGATCTCGCCGCCCGGCGGGTTCGGCGTGTCTTTGGTGTAGCCGACTACCTTCAGCGCCGCGCGGTTGAGCAGCGCGCGATCGTATAAATGCAGAATAAATACCGGCGTGTCCGGCGCCGCCTGGTTGATTTCGTCCAGCGTCGGCATGCGGCGTTCGGCAAACTGGAACTCGGTCCAGCCGCCGACCACCCGCACCCATTGCGGGCTCGGCGTGCGCAGCGCCTGCTCTTTCAACATGCGCAGCGCGTCGGCCAGCGAAGGCACGCCTTCCCAGCGCAGCTCCAGGTTGTAGTTCAGGCCGCCGCGGATCAGGTGCAGGTGCGAGTCGTTCAGGCCCGGAATGGCGGTGTGGCCGTGCAGATCGATCACCTGGGTTTCCGGCCCGGCGTGTTGCATGACTTCGGCTTCGCTGCCGACCGCCAGAAACTTGCCGTCGCGAATGGCGACCGCCTGCGCGGTGAGGTTTTGGCGGTCAACGGTGTGAAATTTGCCGTTGGTGAGGATCAATGAAGCGTGGTGGTTCATAACATTCTCCCGGCGAACCGCCTAGCGGCGGATCAGCCATTGATGAAAAACGCGAGTCACGATGGGCATCCACAGGTACACCACCAGAGCGACCACGGTGGCGTCATTGAGAAAATGGCCGAGCAGCGTGCCGTTCAACTGCGGCAGCGCCAGCCCCCAAAACCAGGGCACCAGATTGGTGGAAGGGAAGATCACCAGCAGGGTGATGATGAACTGCTTCCACTGGGGCGGTTGGCGCACGCCGGGGTTGGGCGGGGTAAACCAGAACTCCGCGCCGGGGTGGATCTCGATATGGTCATTCTCCAGCAACAGCGGAGTGACTTCTTCGATGTATTGCTTGCGCAGCGGCGAGTTGAGCCAGCGGTAGAGATTATCGACATTGTCGAAGCGGACCAGCACCGTATAGGCCTGTTCGCTGTCGGATGGGCGGATGACGTTGACGCCCAGATGGCCGGTGAAGCCCGCGGCGTCCGGCATGATGCGGTTCAGCCAGGCCTCATAGGCCTGCTCGTTCCCCGGCGCCAAACGGTGGGTGATCACCAGCGTGACATGCTGCGGATGGGCCATAAAACCGACTCCTGAAAATACCCCGGCGCGGGGCCGGGGCAGGGGGAATTATTTCACCGTGCGGGCCGGTGCGTGGTGCACCATGGTGTAAGCGTAGTCGACGCCCATGCCGTACGCGCCGCTGTGTTCGCGCACCAGCGCCATCACCGCGTCGTAGGTGTCTTTGCGCGCCCAGTCGCGTTGGTACTCCAGCAGCACCTGCTGCCAGGTCACCGGTACGGCGCCGGCCTGCACCATGCGTTCGATCGAGCGCTCGTGCGCATCGACGGAGGTGCCGCCGGAGGTGTCGGTCACCACATACACTTCATAGCCGGCTTCCAGCGCCATCAGCGCCGGGAAGGTCAGGCACACTTCGGTCCACAGCGCGGAGATCACCAGCTTTTTGCGGCCGGTGGCTTCCACGGCTTTGACGAAGGCCGCGTCTTCCCAGGAGTTCATCGAGGTGCGTTCAATCGGGGTGATTTCAGGGTGTACCGCCAGCAGCTCCGGCCAGATATAGCCGCTGAAGCTTTCGGTTTCGACCGAGGTGAAAAGGGTAGGAACGTTGAAAATCTTGCCTGCCTTCGCCAAACCAACAACGTTGTTTTTCAGTTGCTGACGATCAATATTAGCCACGCCGAAGGCCATTTGCGGTTGATGATCGATAAAAATCAGTGCGGAGTTGTCTTTATCAAGCAGTTGAAACTTGGACATAATTTACCTTCCCAGTGATATTTCGGTTGAACATCTGATGAGTGTAACGCCGATAAAACCCATGGTAGGCAGAGGGCGATTTCAAAGATACCGCAGAATTTTTGCCGACTTGTTGAGTTTTTTTATACACGGGAGAAAACATGAGATTAAACCTGGAAGCGCTGCTGATTTTGGACGCGCTGGACCGGCACGGATCTTTCGCCGCCGCGGCCGCCGCACTGTTTAAAACCCCTTCGGCACTGAGCTATATGGTGCAAAAGCTCGAGAACGATCTCGACATCACCCTGCTCGATCGCTCCGGCCATCGGGCGAAGTTCACCGATACCGGCAAGCTGATGCTGGAAAAAGGGCGGGTGCTGCTGCGCGCGGCGCAGGATCTGGAACAGCAGGCGCGCTATGTCGAAAACGGCTGGGAAAGCGAGATCACGCTCGGGATCGACGCCTCCTTCCCGTTTGCCCGCCTGTTGCCGCTGATAGAAGAGTTCTACCGGCAGCATCACCATACCCGGCTGCGCTTCAGCCACGAGGTGCTGGCCGGCTCCTGGGAGTCGCTGGTTTACGGCTGCGCCGACATTATCATCGGCGCCATCTGCGAGCCGCCGTCGCGGGTGGGCTATGCGTTCAGCCGCCTGGGGCAGCTGGATTACGTGTTCGCCGTCGCGCCGCAGCATCCGCTGGCCGCGCTGCCGGAACCGTTGCCGAAGGATGAGATCCGTCAGCACCGGGCGGTGGTGGTGCGCGATACCTCGCGCGTCAACGCGCCGCAGAGCCTGAACCTGCTGGAAGAGCAAGACACGCTGACAGTCTTCGGCTTCGACGCCAAACTGCAGGCGCAGCTAGCCGGACTGGGCTGCGGCTATCTGCCGCGCGCCTTGGCGGAACCTTACCTGAACAGCGGCGAACTGGTGGCGAAACGCGTCGAATCGGAACGTTGCAGCGACATCGCCTACTTCGGCTGGCGGGAAAGCGCCAGCGGCCTGGCGGCCAAGTGGTGGCGCGAGCGGCTGCAGCGTTACGCAGATGACGGTGAGGCTTACCCAGCGGCGCAGTAAGGGCGCTCGATAAAGATTAATCCCCAATAAGGACATAGGGAATGAAAAAGACACTAAGCCTGTTGGCGCTGTTACTGTTGAGCGGCTGCGGCGCGGGCGCCGGGCGTCAGGCCGGCACCCCCTTGCCGTCGCCGCAGACCGAGGCGCCGGTTGCGGCGCCGCTCAGCTATCCGGTGCGGGTGCATAACGCGGTGAGTCGCGAGCTGCGTTTGCCGGAGCACGCGCGCGGCCAACGCTGCACCATCAGCATCCGTTTGCGGCCGGACGGGAAACTGGCGAGCAGCAAGATCGTAAGAGGCGATGCGCCGCTGTGCGCGGCGGCCAACGCGGCGGTGCAGCGCGCGCAGTTTCCGCCGATGGCCAGCGCCACTGAATACGCATTGTTCAACGCCGTGGTGCTCGATTTCGTTCCCTAAAGGGATGTGACCGACGGGCTGCCTGCGCGGTCAATGCTTGTCAGTTAGCGTTTTTTTGAAGTACTCGTGACGTTTTCGGTCGATAAATGAGAGGTGCATCATGAGGCTCCTGCACCTCGACCGAGCCAGGGGCCGAAAGGCGCGGCCCCTGGCAACCCGCGCCTTTGCCCTATCAGACGGTTGGCTTTGCCAACGTTACTCAGCCCATCCCTGGGCCTCGCCCCTTCGGGGCCGCTGCAAGCAGCGTTCAAATCTGCTCCAGGCAGATTTGTCCTCCCTCCGCCATACCGCATTGAGGCCGGTTGCGACAGGCGTCCCTGCCTGTCTCACCTGAAACCGCCGTCCATGGCGGTTTCGCCTAATGCGCTATGCCTGCGTTCGGCGTCTTCAAGGGCGTCCAATACCGTGCTCATCTCCGATTCCTCTTCTCTGCTATAACCTCATAAAGTACGGGTTGCCCGGTAGCTGCCAGCTCGGGTGTTGACCTTTGACGTGCATCACCGGCTGCCGAGCAAGACGGCGTTGTCAGGGGCAACCGGCCAGGGAAGGCCGGTTGAGGCGAGACTAACAGGGACGTTTGTCGTAGCCGACCCGCCCGACAATGCAGACGCGGCGAGGGTATCCGCGTAGCGGACAGACGGTGTTAAGCGAAGGCGCGGGTGGAGGGGCCGCGCCTTCGGCCCCTCCAATTGCCGTTCATTGTAGTAACAGAGAAATGCGGAACATTTACGGCAATTCAGGCTACACAAAACACACAAAGATGGGATAAAAAATGCCAGTCAGGTTTAACTGACAGATATCACCGCCTGCTCGGCCCGTTTTTTCGCTTTGACGCGTACGCAACCCGCTGAATTTTCACTTAGCTTTGCCATTTTCGTTATTTTGAACGTCACTGCGGCTCACGGATACTGGGGGAAAATCCCCAACCGCGAGCCGCAGCATGCCCCACGCCCACTATTTGCACCCCGAACAACGCGACCGGATCCGGCGGCTTTATCAGCGTTGGCACTGGCGGCTGGAACTGCCCACCTGGGGGATCATGGCGGCGGTGTACGGCGGCTGGTTTGGCGTGGCGCATTATTGGCAGGCGCTGGGCCCGTGGCTTGGCGCGCCACTGCTGATCCTGCTGACCACCGGGTATATGTCGCTGCAGCATGAGCTGATCCACGGCCATCCGACGCGCCGGCCGCGCGTCAATCAGCTGTTCGGCCTGTTGCCGCTGGCGGTGTGGTATCCCTATGGGCTGTATCGCGATTCGCATCTGCGCCACCATCGCAATGAACACCTGACCGATCCGCACGAAGATCCCGAAAGCTACTACTTCAGCGCCGCGCAGTGGCGGCGTTATCCCCGCCTGTTGCCGCTGCTGGCCGCGGTGCGCAATACGCTGATCGGCCGGGTGCTCCTCGGCCCGGCGCTGGATATCGCCGCGACCCTGGCCGCGGCGGTGAAGGCGCTTGCCGGTGGCGCATGGCGCGTATGGGCGATGTGGCTGGTGCACCTGTCGTTGTTGGCGGCGCTGCTGCACTGGCTGCAGGCGCAGGGTATCGGTACGGCGTTTTACCTGTTGGCCATCAGCTATCCGGCGCTGGCGCTGACCAAGGTAAGATCGTTTTTTGAGCATCGCGCCGTGGACGCACCGCAGGCACGTTCTATTATTAATGAGGCGGGCTGGCCGTGGCGGCTGTTGTTTCTCAATCTGAACTACCATTTAGTGCATCACGATCTGCCCGGCCTGCCCTGGTATGGTTTGCGCGAAGTCTATCTGGCGGAACGCGAAGCGTATCAGCGCCGCAGCCAGGGATTTGTCGCGCAAGGCTACGGCGAGTGGCTGCGCGATTACGCGCTGACGCCGATCGACGTCGGCGTGCATCCGCTGAGCGCCGGCGAACGGCGGGAGGAACGCGGTGCCCGGCCGAAGAAAAAATTTATTGCGCGCTGGAAGCGCGTTTCTCAGGATTTTCCAACCGAACTGGCCCATGAGCCGGAAAACATATAACCAGAGGAAAAGTATGGCAATCACCTTATCACGCGGACGTTCCTTTGCCGTCGCGCTGGCTCTGCTGGCCACCGGCGGCCTGGCGCAGGCGGCCGACTCGGTGCGCGTCGGCTCCAAGATCGATACCGAAGGTTCGCTGCTCGGCAACATCATCGTGCAGGTGCTGGAAGCCAACGGCATCAAAACCACCAACAAGCTGCAGCTCGGCACCACCAAGGTGCTGCGCGGCGCCATCACCTCCGGCGAGATCGACATTTACCCGGAGTACACCGGCAACGGCGCGTTTTTCTTCTCCGATGAGAAAGATCCGGCATGGAAGAACGCCCAGGCTGGCTTCGAGAAGGTGAAGCAGCTCGACTACGACAAAAACAAAATCGTCTGGTTGGACGCGGCGCCGGCCAACAATACCTGGACTATCGCCATTCGGCAGGACGTGGCGGACGCCAACCATCTCAAAACGCTGGCGGATCTCGGCAAGTGGATCAACGGCGGGGGCAAGTTCAAGCTGGCGGCCTCGGCGGAGTTTATCGAGCGGCCGGATGCGCTGCCGGCGTTCCAGAACGCCTACGGTTTCAAGCTGAATCAGGATCAGCTGCTGTCATTGGCCGGCGGCGACACGGCGGTGACCATCAAGGCCGCGGCGGAGCAGACCTCCGGCGTCAACGCGGCGATGGCCTACGGCACCGATGGCCCGGTGGCGGCGCTGGGGTTGCAGACGCTGGCGGACCCGAAAGGCGTACAACCCATCTACGCGCCGGCGCCGATCGTGCGCGAAGCGGCGCTGAAAGCGCACGCCAATCTGCCTGAACTGCTGAAGCCGGTGTTCGCCTCGCTGGACGGGCCGACGCTGCAAAAGCTCAACGCGCAGATCGCAGTGGAAGGCCAGGACGCCAAACAGGTGGCGGCCGCTTACCTGAAAGAGAAAGGATTTGTTAAGGGATAACGCCGAGGTGCCCCCTCTTGCTACGGGAGAGGGGGAAAACCGATGGCGCCGGAGAGTTTCTTTGACTATTGCCGTAAAACATCGCGTGTTGTTAACGCTGTTCGTGCTGTTGCTGCTGGCCGCCTTCGGCCTGCCGTTCCTCAGTTATGCCCCCAATCGTCTGCTGTCGGGTAAAAGCCTGTCCTTATTCTCCCTGTTGCACGGCCCGGCGCTGTGGCTGCTGTTGCCGCTGGCGGCGTTGGCGATCCTCAGCCTGTTGCCGCCGACGCGGGGGCGTGCGCTGTTGACGGCGCTGGCCGCCTGCGGGGTGCTGACGCTGGTCTTTTGGATCGGCGGACAGGCCGCCGAACGCCTGGCGCAGGAGGGATCGCGCCTGGCGCGCACCTCTTGGGGCAGCGGTGCCTGGCTGACGATGGCGCTGAGCCTGCTGATCGCCGCCGACGCCATGACGCGCCTCACCGCGTCGCATCTGCGGCGAATGCTCGGCAACGCGCTGGTGCTGGTGCCGCCGGCGCTGCTGCTGTTCGGCCATCAGCTCGATCAGCTGTCGCTGCTGAAGGAGTATCACAATCGCCAGGAGGTGTTTGACGCCGCGCTGCTGCAGCACCTGACCATTCTGCTGGCGACGATGGCGCCGGCGCTGGCGATCGGCGTGCCGCTCGGGGTGCTGTGTTTTCGCTCCGAGCGCTGGCAGAGGCCGATCTTCTCCGCGCTGAACATTATCCAGACCGTGCCTTCCATCGCGCTGTTCGGCCTGCTGATCGCGCCGCTGGCGGGGCTGGCGGCGGCGGTGCCCTGGCTGGCGGAACACGGCGTCAGCGGCATCGGCATGGCGCCGGCGATCGTGGCGCTGGTGCTGTACGCGCTGTTGCCGTTGGTGCGCAGCGTGGTGGCGGGGCTGCAGAGCGTGCCGGCCGGGGTGATTGAATCCGCCACCGGCATGGGGCTGACGCGCGGGCAGATCTTCCTGCGCGTGCAACTGCCGTTGGCGTTGCCGCTGTTTCTGACCGGCGTGCGCATCCTGGCGGTGCAAACCGTCGGCATGGCGGTGGTGGCGGCGCTGATCGGCGCCGGCGGCTTTGGCGCCATCGTGTTTCAGGGGCTGCTCAGCAGCGCGCTGGATCTGGTTCTGCTGGGGGTGATCCCGGTGGTCATGATGGCGGTCATCGTCGATTCGCTGTTTAAATTTTGGGTTTCAATCCTGGACGTATCGCGCCGATGATTCACTTTGAGCAAGTTAGCAAAATTTTTCAGGGCAAGCCGGCGGTGGACGATCTCACGCTGCACATCGCCGAGGGTGAATTCACCGTGTTGATCGGTACCTCGGGTTCCGGCAAGTCCACGACGTTAAAAATGATCAACCGCCTGATCGAACACGATCGGGGCAAGATTCTCTTTGCCGGCGAAGAGATCCAGTCGTTTAAACCGCAGGATCTGCGGCGGCGCATGGGTTATGCGATCCAATCGATCGGCCTGTTTCCACATTGGACGGTGGAGGAGAACATCGCCACCGTGCCGCAGCTGCTGAAATGGCCGCGCGCGCGCATTCGCGATCGGGTTACCGAGTTGCTGGAGCTGCTGCACCTGGAACCGGATCTGTTTCGTCGCCGCTATCCGCACCAGCTTTCCGGCGGGCAGCAGCAGCGGGTCGGAGTGGCGCGCGCGCTCGCCGCCGATCCCGAGGTGTTGTTGATGGACGAACCGTTCGGCGCGTTGGATCCGGTCACCCGCGCGGCGCTGCAGGCGGAAATCGCGCGCATTCATCAGATCTCGGGCCGTACCATTGTGCTGGTGACGCACGACATCGACGAGGCGTTGAGCCTGGCGGATCGTCTGGTGCTGCTCGATCAGGGGCGGGTGGTGCAACAAGGCACGCCGCTGACGCTGTTGACCGCCCCGGCCAACGACTTCGTGCGTGACTTCTTCGGGCGCAGCGATCGCGGCATCAAGCTGCTGTCGCTGGGGACGGTGGCGGAGCGGGTGCGGCCCGGTGTCGCCGGGGGCGAACCGATCGCCGCTGCCATGAGCCTGCGCGAGGCGCTGTCGGTGTTCGTGGCGCGCGGCAGCGACTGCCTGCCGGTGGTGGATGAACGGGGCGAAGCGTTGGGGGTTCTGCACTTCCACGATCTGATCGCCGGGCAGGCGCTGTCATGAGCGGGCGTCTCTGGCGCCTGCTGCGCGATCCGCTGCCCTGGACGCTGGCGCTGCTGTTGGCGCTGGTGTTCGGCATGGATCATCTGCGCGGTCTGTTTGCCGCCTGGTTCCCCGATCTGGACCGGCCCATTTATCAGCAGGACAGCTTTATCGCGCTGGTGGGGGCGCACCTGTCGCTGGTGGCGATCTCCAGCCTGATTGCGGTGGCTCTCGGCGTGGCGGCGGGCGTCGCCGTGACCCGACGCGGCGGCCGGGAGTTTCGTTCGCTGCTGGAAACGGTGGTGGCGGTGGGGCAGACCTTCCCGCCGGTGGCGGTGTTGGCGGTGGCGGTGCCGGTGATGGGCTTCAGCGAGCAGCCGGCGATCATCGCGCTGGTGCTGTACGGCTTGCTGCCGATCCTGCAGGGCACGCTGGCGGGCATCGAATCGGTGCCGCCCGCCACGCGCGAGATCGCCCGCGGCGTGGGGATGAGCGCCTGGCAAATACTGTGGCGGGTTGAACTGCCGCTGGCGGCGCCGGTGATTGTCGCCGGGATCCGCACGTCGGTGATCATCAACATCGGCACGGCGGCCATCGCTTCCACCGTCGGTACCAAGACGCTCGGTTCGCCGATCATCATCGGCCTAACCGGGTTTAACACCGCCTATGTGATCCAGGGCGCGGCGGTTGTGGCGTTGTTGGCTATTATCACCGATATGCTGTTCGAACGTTGGGTGCGTTATCTCACCGCCTGGCGTCAGCAGACGCTGGCGGCCACTCCGGCGGGGTAAGGGGGAAATGATGCAGGTGTCTCTACCGATGTACGGCGTTGGCCGGGAGCAGGCCGACGCTTTCTGGCAGGTCTTGCGCGGCAAGCTGCTGCGGCTGGGGCTGCCGGCGGCGCCGGAACGGCTCAGTTGGCCGGACGATTTGGCGCAGCATTGGCGGCGCGAGGATCTCTTGCTCAGCCAAACCTGTGGTTATCCGTTGGTCAGCAGCCTGCCGCAGGTGCAGCTGATCGGAACCTATCATTATCGGGTGGAAGGGTGCGACGGGCCTAATTACCGCAGCTGGCTGGTGGTGCGCGCGGGCGACTCCGGCGAACGGCTGGCGGATTTTCGCGGCCGGACGGTGGCGTATAACAGCACCGATTCCCAGTCCGGCTACAACGGCTTGCGCGCGCTGATCGCGCCGCTGGCGCAGGATGGGAAATTCTTCGGTGCGGCTATCGCCTCCGGGGCGCATTACCAGTCGCTGAAACTGATCCGCAGCGGGCAGGCGGATATCGCCGCCATCGATTCCATCAGCATGGAGCTGCTGCGCCGCGCGCAGCCGCAGGCGCTGGAGGGGCTGAAAATCATCGGCCGCACGGCGGCGGTGCCGGGTTTGCCGCTGATCACCGCAGCCGGCACGCCGCCGGAACAGGTGGACATCCTGCGCGCCGGCGCCCGAGCGATGCTGGATGAGGCGGTCAGCGACCGCCTGCTGATCGGCGATTTCAGCCTGGTGCCGCGCTCGGCTTATCAGATTATCACCGTGCTGGAGCAGCAGGCAGCCGCACAGGGCGTAACGGCGCTCTAGCCGCCGTTACAGCAGGCCGCCGCCGTCGATGTCGATCACGCTGCCGGTGACGAAACCGTTCTCCATCGCCAGCAGGTAACCCGCTGCGACGTCGGCCGCCTGGCCGATCCGGCCGACCGGCAGACTGACGCTCACGCGCTCGAACAGCGCCTGACGCTGCGCGGCGCCCATGTCGTCGTAGGCTTCGGTAGCGGTGATGCCGGGGCTGACCACGTTCACCCGCCGCGGCGCCAGTTCCTTCGCCAGCTGTTTACCGACCGCTTCCAGCGCGGCATTGATGCCGGTTTTGATCAACTGACCGCCGAGGTATTTGCGCGACAGCTGGCCGGAGGTCAGGGTGATGGAGCCCTGCGGCGCCAGCGTCGGCAGCGCGGCCTGCACCGCGCGCAAGCTGCCCCAGAATTTGACGTTGAAGTCGGCCTGCGCCTGCTCAAAAGCAGTCTCCGCCAGCGGTTTCGCCTGCACCAGCGGCCCGGCGGTGATCACCAGATGGTCGAAAGCGCCGACGGCGGCAAACAGCGCATGCAGCGACGCTTCATCGGTCAGATCGGCCTGCATCAGATGGAGCGCGTCGTTTTTCTCCCCGGCGTGGGGAAGGCGGCGCGAAGCCAGCACCACTTCAGCGCCGCGCGCCGCCGCTGCGTAGGCCACCGCGGCGCCAATGCCGCTGGTGCCGCCCAGGATCACCAGCTTTTGTCGTTTCAGGGGGGAGTCAGGAATTGTCATGTTAAGGCCTCTTTTTAGTAAGTTTCAACGGGATCTATCTTTCCTGATTGAAAATCACCTAACAATCGGCCTTGCTGACAAACTCTTATTAATATTTTTTAAAGATCATGCGGCGCTAAAGCGGGCGTTTAGCTTCTGATCCACGATGATTTCGAAATCGGTAAACAGCGCTCGGGGTTTCACTGAACGCCCCTGTTTTTCCAGTGCCACCAGGCCGTGCCCGCTCAGCGTTTTCAGCGTGGTGGACAGATTGCTGACCTGGCGCCCCGACAGTTCGGCCAACTGGCTGATGGTTTCGGGGCGGGCAGTGTCGATCAGACGCAGCAGGGCAATATTCTCGTTGCTGAGCACCTGGGCCAGCGCAATCATCGACGTAAACCACACTTTGGGCTCACGTTCCTGTGGCTGGTATTCCCCTTTTGCGATCGCCAGTGTGCGCTTGCGAATCAGTTCTTCAGGCATCACGCCAATCAGTGCTTTCATCATCAACCTCGGTTTTCTCTCTTGCGTATGACTTCGTCTATCCGGGTAAAAAAATCTTCCACCAACTGATAGGCGGAATGAAACTCGTAGGGTGAGCCTTTGTCCGTCGGGGAGTCATGTTGGTGATCGTAAACGACGCGGCCCGAAAATTTACCTTTGCGGGGTGTTTTAATGGCATGCGCGTTATCTATGCCAAAAACCCGGGTATTGTGGTTATCATGCAAGGTCAAATTGTAACGGATGCCGTGAGGGATAAAGGCCGTTTGGGTCACCGTCCAAGCCTCGATTTTCCACCAATAGCCATCCTCACGATTGACCCGCGTGCCATGCAGGCTAAGGATGTAATCCAATCCGTTGTGTTCATCCATTGATCAAAGCTCCATTTATTATGATCTAATCATAACTGTTGGGCGTTTTATCGTCAATCCGATACGCCGTGAATCCGGCTCTCTAAGAAGGGAAATACATGACCTCATTTGTCGATCTCGAGGTGTTTGTCCGCACGGTGGACGGCGGCAGTTTTTCCGCCGCGGCGCGCGCGCTGGATATGACGCCGGCGGCGGCCAGCATTGCGGTGAAAAGGCTGGAGCAGCAGTTGGGCGCGCGGCTGCTGGTGCGTTCCACCCGCAGCCTGAGGTTGACGGAGGAGGGGGCTCGCTATCTCGACAGCGCGCGCCTGGCGCTGGGCGCGTTAGCCGAAGGAGAGCAGGCGATCCGCGAGAAGCATCAGGGGCTGTCCGGGGTGCTGCAGATTTCCGCGCCGTCGGATTTTGGCCGCAATTTGCTGCTCTGCTGGCTGGATGAGTTCCGCCTGCAGCATCCGCATATTCAACTGCAGCTTCTGATCAACGATCGGCAGGCCGACCTGTTCCGCGAACCGGTGGATGTGGCGTTGCGCTTCGGGCCGCTGGCCGACTCTTCGCTGGTGGCGCTGCCGATCTTGCCGCAGCATCGGCGGTTGATCTGCGCCAGCCCGGATTACCTGCGGCGTCACGGCGCGCCGCAAACGCCGGCCGATCTGGTTCGGCACAGCATTCTGGTGTATCAGCCCAGCGGCAAACGGCAGGTGGAATGGCGGCTGTGGCGCGGTGAGGAGGGGGTCGAAGTGCCGCTGAACGGCAGCTATTTTACCGATGACGGCGAGGTGGCGCGGCGCTGGGCGCTGGCGGGGCACGGCGTGGTGCGCAAGTCGGCGATCGACGTGGCGGCCGACATTCACGCCGGGCGGCTGGTGCAACTGTTGCCGGAATGGCGCAGCGACGCGGTGCCGATCAATCTGGTCTGCCCGCATCGTTCGCAGGTGTCGGAACGCGTCAGGCAGCTGCAGCGCTTTTTACAGCAGCGCTGCCAGCGTTGGATGGACGATCACTTGGCCTGAAGGGTTTCGGTTTGCGCCGGCGTGGCGGCGGTATCCCCGGCAGGCGCGCTTTCTTCGTGCGGGGTGGTGGAACGGGTGTAGATGTTCAGCCCGGCGAGGAATACGCCGCCCAGAGAACCGAAGGCGCACAGGGCGATGACGATGACGAACGCTTTTTTCAGCATAGGAATAATTTCGCAGGTTGCTTGGAACAGCGGGAATTATAGCCCCTTCGCCGGGTGAAACAAGAATCGTTTTTAACGGCGGCCCGCAGACCGCCCTTTGTGATCATCGCCGTTCGCAGTCGATGGCCTGTACGTTGGCCGGGCGGGCGAACAGGTATTTTCCCAGCGTCACCAGCACCACCGCCGCCACGATGATCACCAGCGCCAGCCACTCGCGCGGCGCCAGCGATTCACCGGCAAAACCGATGCCGAGCAGCACCGCCACTACCGGGTTGACGTAGGCATAGCTGGTGGCGACCGCCGGGCGCACGTTCTTCAACAAGAACATATAGGCGCTGATCGCCAGCATCGAACCGAAGACGATCAGATAGCCCAGCGCCAGAAAGCCGCCGGTGCTCGGCATCTGAACGAGGCGCTCGCCGCTCAGCTGGCTGGCTGCCAATAACACCACGCCGGCGACCAGCATCTCCGCCGCGCCGGCCATCGGCCCGGCCGGCAGCGAGATGCGCGATCCCAACACCGATCCGAAGGCCCAACTGGCCGACGCCAGCAAAATCAGCAGCGCGCCGGTCGGATTGCCCACCAGGTTGTTGCCGGTATTAAGCAGCACGATGCCCACCAATCCGAGCGCGATGCCGGCCCATTCCAGCTTGGTGTTGCGCATGCCCCACAACAGGCTGAAGCAGAGGGTGAACAGCGGCACCGTCGCCACCATCACCGCCGCGATGCCGGACGGCACGTGTTGGTGTTCCGCCACCGTCACCAGGCCGTTGCCCACCGCCAGCAGCAGAATGCCGATGGCGCCGGCGGCCAGCCACTGCTTCGGCGTCGGCAGCGCGTGGCCGCGCCAGGCCAGGAAACTGAACAGCACGATGCCGGCTAGCAGAAAGCGAATCCCGGCCATCATCAGCGGCGGCCACTGTTCGACGCCCAGACGAATGACGAAATAGGTGGAACCCCAAACGATATATAACGTGAACAACGCCCCGATCAACGGCAGGACGCTACGGCTTTGTTGGCTAAGCATAGGATTGTATTTTGCGGGAATGATTATTATTAGAACGCTCAGTAAACCCGATCGGGCAACCGATAAGCAATGGCCTGCGGCATTATTTTTCCGGCAGCCGAAAGCCGTTCAATGGCCTTGCTGTTTCCACTGCAGCCAACTGACGGCCGGCAGATAAATCGACCAGCCGATGGCCAGCAGCAGCAGCATGAACTCCGGCGGCATGCCGGGCAGCAGGGCGTCCAGTTTCCAGGACACGGCGTAGGCGAAGGGGCCGAGGGCGGCGCCCAATACCGCCAGCGGCCAGGGCGCCGCTCTGACCACGTCCAACAGCCAATACCACCAGCAGCCGAAGCCGATCCACAGCGCGATGGTCCAGAGCGGCAGGCCGTGTTGCCCGCTGTAATGCAGCACGCCGCTGTAGCTCCACAGACCATCCATGCCGATGCCGCCCAAGGCGGCCAGGGCGGCGCCCTTGCGGCGGGCGGCGGGGGTAAAGATCAGCGCCAGCGCCGCACCGGCCAGCAGTATGCCGTTGAGCCGATCGCGAGTCAGCAGCGCCAGCAGCCAGCAGACGCCCAGCCCCAGCGTCGCCAGCCAGAATCCGGCATGCGGCTTCTTCATCGTTCAACTCCCGTGGGGTTACTCTGCCGCCGTGCGCAGCGCGCCGACGGAGGTGTCAGAACGGGCGCGGGGCCCGTTGTTTGCCTGAATATTCGATAATTCAACCTTAGAAGGGAAGGTGCGGGGTGCACAAGCAGAATAATCTGTACCGGTTGAAAACGCGGGCAAAAACCGGTGTTACAAGAGAGAAATCCGGTAGGCGCAGCGGCGAGAGCCGGCCAGAATGTGTTCGGCGCGCTCCACCTGCGCCTGCAGCACTTCGGTGAAGATGCTCAGCTCAGCGCGGCAGAAGCCCTGGCAGACGGTGGCGGCGGCGCAGATCGGGCAGTGGTTTTCCACCAGCAGATAGGCGCCGTCTTCCTCCTGACGCCATTCGGCCATATACCCTTCGCGGCAGCGGATCTCGGTGAGACGCGCCACGCGTTCGCGCAGATCGGTGGCGCCGATCATCGCCTGCTTGTAGTTGATGCGGTTTTCCTGCTCACGGGTCTCGATCAGCAGGTCGATCGCCTGTTCACCCAGCTTGTCACGCACGGTGCGCAGCAGCTGCACCGTCAGATCCGCATGGGTGTCCGGAAAGCGTGCGTTACCGGCGGCAGTCAAATGCCACAGCTGCACCGGGCGGCCCACGCCGCGCGTTTCCGCGATCGCTTCGACCAGCCCCTCTTTCGCCAGCTTGACGAACTGCTGGCGGGCCGCTTCACCGGTGGTGCCGAGCACTTTTCCTGCGTCTGAGGCTTGCTGCGGGCCGCGGGTCTTCAATAGCGTCAGCAAACGGTCACTGACCGATTGTGCGGTGCTGCCGCCATTTTCCAAGTTTATTCTTGACATATTTCTCCGCCTCGCCCTAACTTATTCCAAGATAACTCTTGTTAAATTTAACGCAATCTCATGACCAACTCAATGCCATTCCTCTGAAAACAGGACAACAACCGTGATAACCCATGACGATAGCCGCTGGAGCGACCTTTTCTCCGGCAAAAATGCGGCCAGTGCGATCGCGCTCTCGCTTGGCGTGGCGCTGCATGCCATCAATATTCTGGTCGCCACCACCATTCTGCCCTCGGTGGTGCAGGATATTGGCGGTCTGGAGCTCTATGCCTGGAACACCACGCTGTTCGTGGTGGCGTCGATCCTCGGCTCCGCGCTGTCGGCCCGCTTGCTCAGCGGCTACGGCGCGCGCAACGCCTATCTGGTCGCTTCGCTGTTTTTCATCGCCGGAGCGGGGCTGTGCGCGCTGGCGCCGAGCATGCCGGTGATGCTGATCGGCCGCACGGTGCAGGGATTCGGCGGCGGGCTGATCTTTGCGCTCTCCTACGCGATGATCAATCTGGTGTTCGAGCAGCGATTGTGGCCGCGCGCCATGGCGCTTATCTCGGCGATGTGGGGCATCGCCACGCTGGTCGGCCCGGCGGTAGGCGGCATTTTCGCCGAGTTGCACGCCTGGCGTTGGGCCTTCGGCATTCTGCTGCCGATCATGGCGCTGTACGCCGCGTTTACCTTCCTGATCCTGCCCAAGGGCCAGGCGCAGCAGGCAGCCGCGCCGCTGCCGACCGCGCAGCTGCTGTTGCTGACCGTGGCGGTGCTGGTGGTGTCCGCCGGCAGCCTGGCGCACAGCGTCTGGATCAACCTGGCGGGCATCGCGCTTTCGCTGGCGCTGATGGCCTGGCTGATGAAGCGCGAGGCGCGCTCGCGCGCGCACCTGTTGCCGCATGGCGCGCTGCGGCGCGGCTCATCGTTGGCGGCGCTCTATATTACGGTGTCGTTGCTGGTAATCGGCATGACCAGCGAAATCTTCGTGCCCTATTTCCTGCAGTTGCTGCACGGCCAGTCGCCGCTGATCTCCGGCTATATCGCCGCGACCATGGCCGCCGGCTGGACGTTGTCCGAAATCCTCAGCTCCGGCTGGCGCGGGGCGGGCATTCGCCGGGCGATCGTCAGCGGGCCGCTGTTCGTGCTGGTGGGCCTGCTGGCGCTGGCGATCCTGATGCCGACGCCCTCCGGCGGTCACTGGCAGGCGCTGACCCCGATCGTCATCGCGTTGTCGCTGGTGGGATTCGGCATCGGCTTCGGCTGGCCGCATCTGTTGACGCGTATTTTGCAGGTGGCGCCTGAAGCGGACAAAGACATCGCCGGCGCCTCGATCACCACGGTGCAACTGTTCGCCACCGCATTCGGCGCGGCGCTGGCGGGGATGATCGCCAACCTGGCGGGGCTGAACGATCCGGGCGGCGCGGCGGGCGCGGCATCGGCGGCGCGTTGGCTGTTCCTGGCGTTCGCGCTGGCGCCGCTGCTGGCGGTATTCAGCGCCTGGCGCTGCGCCGCGATCGCGCCGCCGGCCGCCGAGACGGGCAATTTTGTACCCAACCCGTCCTCGCGCGAGTGCTAGAACGCTTCTCCTCATTCGGCGATGTTTGCGGTGATCCTGGCGTTATTCCTGCGCGACATTGTTAAAATTCGCTTGCTATATCTCTAATTTGAGATTATTTCTCTTATATGGGATTTTCAAGCGGAGTGTGAACGATGGATAACGGTCTGGACAATGCCGACCTGAGGTTGGCGCAGCGGCTGGCGGATTTGCGCCAGCAACGGGCGTGGTCGCTGGAGGAGCTGGCGCAGCGCACCGGCCTTAGCCGGGCGACGCTCTCGCGGGTGGAGCGCGCCGAGACCAGCCCGACGGCGTCGTTGCTGAACCGGCTGTGCGCCGCCTATGGGTTGACCATGTCGCGCCTGCTGAGCGAGATCGAAGACGAGCCGCCGGAGCTGTTGCGGCCGCAGCAGCAACCGGTGTGGGTCGATCGCGCCAGCGGTTTTCACCGTCGCTCCGTTTCTCCCCCCGCTGCGTTGTATAAGGCTGAATTTATCGAAGCCCGGCTCGATGCCGGCGCGCAGATCGATTACGACCTGCCGTCGATTCCGGCGCTGGAGCACCATCTCTGGCTGCTGTCCGGGCAGCTGGAGTTGACGCTGGAAGGGCGCGTTTTCCGGTTATCATCCGGCGACTGCCTGCGCTACCGCCTGTTCGGCGCCTCCCGTTTCCATGTCCCCGGCGATGAGCCGGCCCATTACACCCTCGTTATTTGCAGGCCATAGCCATGATTGAATTGCAACAGTGGGACGCCGGCGCGGCGCAAAGCGCCATTGCCGAATTGGCCGAAATGCTGCACGCCAGCGTGGCGCACGGCGCCAGCATCGGTTTTGTCATGCCTTTCACGCTGACGCAGGCGCAGGCGTTTTGGCAGGGGTTGCTGCCGGCCATCGCGCGGGGAGAGCGTGCGATGCTGGTGGCGCTCGCGAACGGCCGGCCGGTCGGCACCGTGCAGCTGCTGTTGGCGATGCCGGACAACGGCCGTCACCGGGCGGAAGTGGTCAAGCTGATGGTGCACCCGCAGGCGCGGCGGCAGGGCGTCGCCCGGCTGTTGATGCAGGAAGTGCAGGCGCTGGCGGCGCGTCATCGCCGCAGCCTGTTGGTGCTGGATACCCTGAGCGGCAGCGCGGCGCAGGGGCTGTACCGTCAATTGGGGTTCGAGGCGGCGGGCGACATCCCGCAATACGCCCGCGCCAGCGACGGCGGGGCGTTGGAGGCCACCTGCTATATGTACAAACTGCTGTGAGGGTTAGCGCCCGCGCCAGGCTTTGATCGCCTGCTGGCGCACCTGCAGCTTTTGCTGCGGCGTCAGCTTGTTGTAGTCGCGAGCCAGGCCGCTTTCCCAGTCGCCGTACATCGGGTTGGGCAGCACGATGAATTCGGTGCCGAACTTGGCCTGGTTCTTGCTGACGAACGCCCGGCGCTGCGCATTGTCCTGGTGGTAAGTCGCGGCGCCGAAGTCGTTCAGGTTGTCGCCCGCGTACACCACGATGTCATAGCCGGCTTGTTTAATGGCGTCGAAGCGCGCCTGTTTATTGGCGGTGTCGGTGCTGAGCAGCACGGTTTTTGCCGACAGGCCGGTGAAACCGAGCTTCTGCATGTTGGCCACCGTGGCGGCGTAGTCGCTCTGTTTACGGTTCGACACGTAGAACATGGTCCCCTGATGGGCGTTAACATAGCGGGCGAACGCCACTGCGCCCGGCACCGCGGCGGCCTGTTCGGCCTGCGTCCATTTGGCCCAAGTCGCGCCGTCGTACGGTCGGCCCTGCTGCGCCTGCCAGCCGGAGTAGGCGCTGTTATCCAGCATGGTTTCATCCAGATCGACCACCACCGCCTTTTTACGGCCTGGCGCGGCCCTGGCCTGATCGAAGGCGCGCTGCGCGCTGTTGAACGCCTGATGCGCCAGCGCCTGGTATTCGCCGGACTGTTGGAACCAGTTGACCGCCAGCACCGATTGATCCGCCAACCGCTGCTGGGCCTGCGCGTCGGCGTGCGGCGGCTGTGCGCAACCGGTCAAGGCCAGCAGCGCGACGCCCATCGCCGCGCCGAGGGTGAGTGTGCGTACCTGTTTTCCTGCCATTGTTATCTCTCTTTTTTATTGTGGACTGTCCAGCAGCATATCCATCTCGAACTGACGCAGGGGATCCTGCCGCCAGCCAAGATGCGTAAAGAAGGGGGCGGCCACCTCGGGCACAAAAACGTTGGCGGTCAGCGGCAAAGGGGCGAACTGCGCTTGCAGAGCGGCCAGCAAGGCGCGGGCATGCCCCTGGCCGCGATGCTGCGGCGGCACGTAGATCAGGCGCAGCCAGCAGTGCTCGGTGCCGGGCATCACCACGGCGTAGGCTTGGCGTTCGAGGGTATAAGCGCGCGGTTTGCCCGGCAGTTTGAACAACGACTCGGGGGCGATCAGCCAGGGCAGGTCGGTGGCGCCTTCCGCCGTCAGGCGATGGCTGACGGTCAGCGGATCGACCGCCTGCAGCACCGCCTTGCCTGGCGGCACGGCCGCCGGCGCCTGATGGCCGGTCAGGGTGCGCACGATGCGCAGCCCGGCGCGGTGGTACAGCGCCAGCGCGGCTTCGTTGCCTTCGATCACTTCCAGCGACAGCCGATGATCGCCGCGCTGACGGGCATCCGCTACTACCCGTTGCATCAGCGCCTTACCCAGCCCCTGGCCGCGCATCTCGGGGCGTACGGAAAAGGCCGCGATCCGGCTGTGCCGGCCGCGGCGGGCGATCAGCGCCACCGCCACCGGTTCATTGCGATGGGTGACGATCAGGCTGTCGTTCAGGCTGAGATCTTCGGCGCCGAAGCGGGCGGCGAAGGTCGGCCCGTCGAGGACGAAACGCACGATGTAGTTTTCAAAACAGTGGTTGAGGATGTTCGCCAGTTCGTCGCTGCTGTAGCGCACGGCGTTGTGATAGTTAAACCGACCGTCGTTATGCATGGCTGATTCCGCTCGGGGGAAAGCTATACATGTAGACCCGTTTGTTTGGCAAGGCAAGCGGGGGCATTCGCCGACGGGGAAAATAAAAACAAAAAAGCCGGACGCAGCCGCCCGGCGAAATAAAACTCTGGGTATCAAGTGACGCTAAAGTTTGCAGTGGTGGTTATTCATTCATCACATCAGAACTGATAGGTCAGGGCGACGGCAATCACGTTGTCGTCTTTCAGACCCAGCTTATTATTGCTGTCGAGCTGGTTGATTTTATAATCGACATAGGTCGACATGTTCTTGTTGAAATAGTAGTACGCGCCGACGTCGATATATTTCACCAGGTCGGCATCGCCGATGCCTTCAATATCTTTGCCCTTCTGCTGAACGTAGCCCAGCGATGGACGCAGACCGAAGTCGAACTGATATTGCGCAACCAGTTCCAGGCCTTCGGCTTTATTGGCGAAGCCGCTGACGGAAGTGGAGCGGTTATTGATGGTGGCGGTGCCGGAAATTGGCGCGATGTTGCGGCTTTCCGAGTAGGTCGCGGCCAGGTAGACATCGTTGTTGTCATACTTCAGACCGGTGGCCCAGATATCGGCCTTGTCGCCTTTACCGAAGGTGCCCGCTTTCTGACTGGCGGTGCGGTTGGAAGAGGCATAGGCGGCGCCCACGCTCAGGCCGTCGATGATTTCATAGCTGGAGGAAAGACCCCAGCCGTCGCCGTTAGCCTTGCTGGCGGAGCGGCCGTCGTTTTCGTTCTTGCCCTGATACTGGACGGCGAATTTCAGGCCGTCGACCAGACCGAAGAAGTTGTTATTGCGGTAGGTGGCGACGCCGTTGGTGCGGCCGTTCATGAAGTTGTCGGTTTTGACGTACGCGTCGTCGCCGAATTCAGGCAGCATATCCGTCCAGGCGCCGACGTCGTAAATAATGCCGTAATTGCGACCGTAGTCGAAAGAACCGAGGTCTTTATATTTCAGACCGGCGAAGCCCAGACGCGTTTTAGTGTCTTTGGTGCCGTCGGATTCAGAATGGTTAGCGGCGATCTGATATTCCCACTGGCCGTAACCGGTCAGCATGTCATTAATCTGGGTGGCGCCTTTAAAGCCGATACGGACGTAGGTTTTATCGCCATCGTTGCCGGCATCATCGGAGAAATAATGCAGGGCTTTCACACGACCGTAAAAATCGAGTTTGTTGCCGTCTTTATTGTAGATTTCTGCTGCCTGTGCCGCTTGCGCAAGTAAAAGTGCCGGAATAATAACGGCCAGAAGATTACGTTTCATGGGTTACCCTGCTTTATTCGATTAAAAGACGCTATCATCAGTTGCATTGCTGCTTTACTGTGCCGTCCGGTTGTTGGCGGCGGAGAATTTTTACCGTAGTAATGTGATCTATTTATGACAAAAAATTCATTTTCATGTCGAACGATTAAAAAAGTCGCGCAAAGGGTGAATTTTTTCTGCAACCGACGGTCGGCGGCTGGTCTACAGTTACCGATAGCCTGATCGGTTTCCGGAGGAATCATGCACGATACTTATACATTGTTCGGTACGCAGGGGTGTGGCTCGACCATCGTGGCCGCCGCGTTGGTGCTGACCGCGTTCCCCTGGGGCTACGAGGAAGTGGATTACACCCAGGACGGCCCGGAGCGGGATCGCCTGTTGGCGTTGAACCCGCTCGGTCAGGTCCCCACTCTGGTGCTGCCTGATGACGAAGTGATGACGGAGAGCGCGGCGATTATCCTGCTGCTGCACGATCGCGCGCCGCACGCCGAATTGGCGCCGCCCGGCGGCTCGCCGCTGTTGCCGCGCTTTTTGCGCTGGCTGTTGTTCATCAACGCAGAGATTTACCCCACTTTCACCTACGCCGACCATCCGCAGCGCTGGCAGCCGAAAACGGAAGGGGCGGAACAGCTGAAAAACGCAGTGATGAGCTATCGCGAGCGTTTATTGCGGCAGCTGAACGCCGCTGCCGGTGCCGCCGGCCCGTGGTTTCTCGGCAAGAGCTTCAGCGCGCTGGATCTGTACGTGGCGGTGATGTGCAACTGGCGGCCGGGGCGCGCGTGGTTCCGGCAACACTGCCCGCGGCTTTACGCCATCGCCGAACGGGTGGAGCAGCGGCCGGAGCTGAATGCGCTGCTGAGCGCCCATTTCGACGGCGTTGCGCCGCTGGAATCGTAATATCTCCCCGCCGTCGGCGGGGAACCCTCCCGTTTTTCTGAACCGAGACTGCCGAAAATCCCGATTTTCACTCGCCTCGTCGGCGGGTAGCGTAAGGCTATCCGCAACTGACAGGAGAGTGTGATGCAATCAGAATCCCGGGCCGGACAACAGGCGTTCGGCGATATCGCCCCCAAGCTGGCGCAGCTCAGCGACAGCGTCTTGTTTGACGATGTCTGGCAGCGGCCAGAGCTGAGCCCGCGCGAGCGCAGCGTGATCACCGTCGCCGCGCTGGTGGCGCTCAACCGCCTGGAGCAACTGCCGTTTCATCTGCAGCTGGCGCAGCGCAACGGCGTGGCGCATCAGCAGCTGGCTGAGCTCATCACCCACCTGGCGTTTTACGCCGGCTGGCCCGCGGCGGCGTCGGCCGTGGCGCGCTTGCGCGAGCTGGAACCGGAGGCGCCCCATGCCGTTTAGCCGCATCGCCCTGCATCAGGGCAAATCCGCCGACTACCTGCAAACCTTGTCCGACAGCCTGCATCAGGCGCTGGTGGAGGCCTTCGAGGTGCCGCCGGCGGACAAATTTCAGGCGATCGATCAATACCGCCCCGGTGAGCTTATCTACGATCGCGACTATCTCGGCGGGCCGCGCAGTGCGGATTTCGTGCTGTTCTACATCACCGCCGGGCGGCCGCGCGACAGCGACACCAAGCGGCGTTTTTACCGGCGGTTGGCGACGCTGCTGGCGGAGAACCTGCGGCTGAACCCCGAGGATGTGATGGTGGTGATCGCCACCACCCAGTTGGACGAATGGTCGTTCGGCGCCGGGCGCGCCTCGATGATCGATCCGCAGACGTAACTCGGGCTGACGCCGCCGGCGGTCTGTGGGACAATAGCGCCATCATTTCGTTTAGATAAGAGTTGAATGGCGCTCTCCTCCGCAGTTAAAGATCAGATTGGCCAGTGGTACAAAGCCCTGCAGCAGCAAATACCGGATTTCATTTCCCGCGCGCCCCAGCGTCAGATGATCGCCGAGGTGGCGAAGACGCTGGCCGGCGACTACCCGCGCCATCTGGCGATCGAGGCGCCGACCGGCGTCGGCAAAACGCTGTCTTACCTGATACCGGGCATCGCCGTCGGGCGGGCGGAGAGCAAACCGCTGGTGGTCAGCACCGCCAACGTGGCGCTGCAGGATCAGATCTACAGCAAGGATTTGCCGCTGCTGAAGAAGATTATTCCCGATCTGAAATTTACCGGCGCCTTTGGCCGCGGGCGTTACGTCTGCCCGCGCAATCTGGCGGCGATGAGCACCGACGTTAGCCAACAGGGCGATCTGACGCTGTTTCTCGACGACGAGCTGGCGCCGTCCAGCGGTGAAGAGCAGGCGCTGTGTCAGAAGCTGACCAAGGCGCTGGCCCGCTTTGAGTGGGACGGGCTGCGCGATCACTATCAGCAGAGCATCGACGATCCGCTGTGGGCCAAGCTGAGCACCGACAAGACCAACTGCCTGGGGCGCAACTGTCACTACATTCGCGAATGCCCGTTCTATATCGCCCGCAAAGAGATCGAGAGCGCCGACGTGGTGGTGGCCAACCACGCGCTGGTGATGGCGGCGCTGGAGACGGAATCGGTGCTGCCGAACCCGAAAGAGCTGCTGCTGGTGCTGGACGAAGGCCACCATTTGCCGGAGGTGGCGCGCGACGCGCTGGAGATCGACGGGGAAATCACCGCGCTGTCGACCAACCTGCAGCTGGACATGATCGTGCGCCAGGTCGAACAGTGCATGACGCAGTACCGGCCGAAGAATCCGCCGGGGCTGGCCAACAGCGAACGGCTGAAAAACCATTGCGAGGAGCTGCGCGAGCTGGTGCAGATCTTCGAGCATCAGGTCAGCGCCTATCTGCCCGGCGACAGCGTGGTGGCCGAGCACCGTTTTGAAATGGGCGAGCTGCCCGCGGAGATGGTGGAGAGCTGCGCGCGGCTGTTCAAACTGACCGATGCGCTGCGCGGGCTGGCGGAGTTCGTGCTTAACGATCTTACCGAACAGACCGGCAAGCACGACATCATGCGTCTGCACCGCTCGATCATTCAGATGAGCCGCACGCTGGGCTATCTGGAGGCGATGAGCAAGCTGTGGCGGCTGGCGGCGCTCGACAAGTCGTCCAACGCGCCGATCTCCAAATGGGTCACGCGCGAACTGCGCGATAACGTCACCCATCTGTATTTGCACTGCGTCGGCATTCGCGTCAGCGATCAGCTGGAAAAGCTGCTGTGGCGCAAGGTGCCGCACGTGGTGGTCACCTCGGCCACGCTGCGTTCACTGAACAGCTTCGCGCGTTTGCAAGAGATGAGCGGGTTGAGCGAGAAGGCCGGCGATCGCTTCGAAACGCTCTCATCGCCGTTCAATCACGTCGAACAGGGCAAGATTGTCATTCCGCAGATGCGCTACGAACCGGCGCTCGCCAATGAGGTGGAGCACCTTGAGGAAATGGCGCGGTTTTTCCGCGCCGAGCAGGCGAGCGGCAAGCACAAAGGCATGCTGATCCTGTTCAGCAGCCACCGGGCGATGCAGACTTTCCTCAGCTACGTGACCGATCTGCGGCTGATGCTGCTGGTGCAGGGCGACCAGCCGCGCTACCGGCTGGTGGAAGAGCACCGCAAGCGGGTGGAGAAGGGCGTCGCCAGCGTGCTGGTGGGGCTGCAATCGTTCGCCGAAGGGCTGGATCTGAAAGGCGAACTGCTGACCCAGGTGCATATTCACAAAATCGCGTTCCCGCCGATCGACAGCCCGGTGATCATCACCGAAGGCGAGTGGCTGAAATCGCTGAAGCGTTATCCGTTCGAAGTGCAGAGCCTGCCGAGCGCCTCGTTCAACCTGATCCAGCAGGTCGGCCGCCTGATCCGCAGCAACCAATGTTACGGCGAGATCGTGATCTACGATCGCCGGCTGTTGACCAAAAACTACGGTTCGCGGCTGTTGGCGTCGTTGCCGGTGTTCCCGATTGAGCAGCGCGCGGTGCCGGAGCCCGACAAGGCGCATCTGGCGGCGCTGAAATCCGCCGCCGACGCGGCTAAAAAAGAGAAGAAGCGCGGCAACCCGTTCGCCCGCAAACGGCGGCGTTGATCAGAGCAGCGGCGGCAGGCGGCGCTTGACCGGCGTGGTTTTCACGATCGAGGTGTTGCTCTGCGCGTGTTCGGCCAGCCGATCGAGGGTGTGGTCGAGCTGTTCCATCGAGTGCGCCACCAGCCGCACGATAAAGCAGTCTTCGCCGGTCACCTTATCGCATTCGACCACTTCCGGGATCGCCTGAATCAGCTGTTCGACCTTCTTCAGCATGCCCGGCAGCGGCTTGATGCGCACCAGCGACTGAAAGGCGTAACCCACCGCCTGCAGATTGACGTTCAGGGTATAGCCCTGGATCACGCCGCTTTCCTCCAGCCGCCGCAGTCTTTCCGACGTGCTCGGCGACGACAGGCCAACCTGCGCGCTCAGCGTCTTCAACGATGCGCGCGCATCTTCCGCCAGAATGGTCAGGATTTGGCGATCGATATCATCCATAACGCCTCCGTTAGGTGTTTCCTGGATTGTAGCTGCGAGAAAAAGGCAGTTAAGCATATCTGCCTTTTTTATGCTATGGAAAGCCGCCCCGCGAAGCCGCAAGCTATGTCTCTGGGCAAGCTTTGAGGAACGCAGAATGAATGCAGAGATAAAACGCGGCTCGCTGGAGATGGCGGCGGCGATGCTGATTTCCGGCTCCATCGGCTGGTTTGTGCTGATGTCCGGCCAGCCGGTGGTCAACGTGGTGTTTTGGCGCTGCGCGGTGGGGGCGCTGGTGCTGCTGGCGGTGTGCGGCGCGCTGGGCCAGCTGCGCCGCGATGCGCTGACGCGCGCCACGCTGCTGCTGGCGATCGCCGGCGGCGTCGCGCTGGTGATCAACTGGCTGCTGCTGTTCGCCGCCTATTCCTATGCCTCTATCTCCATCGCCACCGCGGTGTACAACACCCAGCCGTTTATGCTGGTGGGGCTGGGGGCGCTGTTTCTGGGGGAACGGCTGACCGCCCACAAGTTGCTGTGGTTGGGGCTGGCGTTCGGCGGCATGATGCTGGTGGTGCTGGCTCAGCCGCGGCAGGCGGGGGAGCAGAGTCATTATCTGGCGGGCATCGCGCTGGCGCTCGGCGCGGCGTTTTTCTACGCCCTGATGGCGCTGGCGGCCAAGCGGCTGAAGGGCACGCCGCCGCATCTTATTGCGCTGATCCAGGTAACGGTAGGGGCGGTGATGCTGCTGCCGCTGGTGGATTTTCATGCGTCGGCCAGCGTGGGCCAGTGGGGGATGCTGGCGACGCTCGGCGTGTTGCATACCGGCCTGATGTACGTGCTGATGTACGGCGCGTTGCAGAAGCTGCCGACCCACCTGATCGGCTCGCTGTCGTTCATCTACCCGATCGCCGCCATGCTGGTGGATCGCCTGGCGTTTGGCC
The DNA here is from genome assembly GCF_052168495.1 of Serratia sp. CY52157. Taxonomy (NCBI): domain Bacteria; kingdom Pseudomonadati; phylum Pseudomonadota; class Gammaproteobacteria; order Enterobacterales; family Yersiniaceae; genus Serratia; species Serratia sp. CY52157. The sequence continues at coordinate 610,292 of NZ_JBJNMO010000002.1, forward strand.
ACCGGCTGTCGGCATGGCAACTGCTGGGGACGGCGATCATCCTGCTGGCGGCGGCGGGCATGAACCTGCTGGGCGATCGGCGAGCGCGACTGCTGCCGGCCTCGGATGGCCGGCGCGCCGGCTGATGCTCAGTTCGGTTTTTTCAGCCGGCGCCATAAAGTGGTGCGGCTGATCCCAAGCAACCGGGCGGCCGCGGCGTGGTCGCCTCCGCACCGCGCCAGGGCTTCGTGGGCGGAGATGGGCGCCGCCTGCGTCTCGGGCGGCGGGGCCACCGCCAGCTCCGGCAGCAGCCACTGCAGGGTCTCGCCGCTCGGCGCGACGCCGGTGCTCAGCATCAGCGCCACCCGCTCCATCATGTTGCGCAGCTCGCGCAGGTTGCCGGGCCAGGCGTAATGACCCAGCGCGGCGTAACACCCGGCCAGGGCGGCGCGCAGCGGCTCCGTCAGCGGCACGTCGAGCGCCGCCAGCGACTGTTTCAGAAAGTGTTCCGCCAGCATCGCGATATCGTTGCCGCGCGCCCGCAATGGCGGCAGCTGCAGCCGCAGGGCGCTCAGGCGGTAAAACAGATCGGCGCGAAAATCGCCCTGTTGAATCGCCTGCTCCAGGCGGGTGTGGGTGGCGCTGATGACGCGAAAGTCGACCTTTACCGGCTGTTGCCCGCCGACCCGGGTGATGGTTTTTTCTTCCAGCGCCCGCAGCAGCCGGGTTTGCAGGTGCAGCGGCATTTCGCCGATCTCATCCAGAAACAGGGTGCCGCCGTTGGCGGTTTCCAGCAGCCCGCGTCGGCCGCCGCGCCGTGAACCGGTGAAGGCGCCTTCTTCATAGCCGAACAGCTCCGCCTCCAGCAGCGATTCGGCGATGGCGCCGCAGTTGATGGCGACGAACGGCGGCGTCGCGCCCCTGGACGGCGCGCCGCGCCGGGAAAAGTATTCGCGGTGGACCGCCTGCGCCGCCAGCTCTTTGCCAGTGCCGGTTTCGCCTTCAATCAACACCGCCGCCGGCGAGCGGGCGTACAGCATGATGGTGCGCCGGGTCTGCTCCATCTGCGGGGAGTCGCCCTGTAAATCGCTCAGCCCATAGCGCGGCTGCAGGGTATCGCGCGCGGCGTAGTCGCCGCCGCGTTTGGCGCCGCCCAGCATCAGGCGCGTCACGTCCAGCGCGTCGCTGAAGGCGGCGCGCAGGGTGGCGGCGGAATAGAGAAAAATGGCGGTGAGCCCGGCCTCTTCCGCCAGATCGCTGATGAGGCCGGCGCCGACCACCGCCTGAATGCCGGCGGCTTTCAGCTCGGCGATCTGGCCGCGCGCGTCCTCTTCGGTGACGTAACTGCGCTGCTCCAGCGGCAGATCGAAGGTTTGCTGGAACTCCATCAGCGCGGGCAGGGGCGTTTTATAGGTGATGACGCCGATCCGATCGGCGGTTCTGCGCGCCTGGCTCAGCGCCTGCAGCAGGTCGAAGCCGCCGGGCTTGACCAAAATGACCGGCACCGACAGGCGGCTTTTCAGGTAGGCGCCGTTGGAGCCGGCGGCGATGATGGCGTCGCAAGGCTCGCTAGCCAGGCGAGAGCGGATATGCTGCACCGCCTCCTCAAAGCCGAGGCGGATCGGGGTGATGGTCGCCAGATGGTCGAACTCGAGACTGATATCCCGGAACAGATCGAACAGGCGGGTGATGGAGACGGTCCAGATCACCGGTTTGTCCGGCGTGCGGGGCGGCGTGATGTGATCGCTCATGGTGGGTTACCGAATGAAAGTGGCTGCATTAGGTGTAGCCTTGTTTCAGTCATGTTTCAAATATGCCGACTGAAACCGAGATTGAAACGTTAACTGAAACGTTTTTTATCGCTTGGTATGCCCAATGGCGATGCGAATTTTATAACTCACTTATTTTTATCGCTTTTAATTTTTTCCTCGCCAAAGTGCAACCTGGCCCGCCCCTTGCTCTGTCTGTTCCATCTAGCTAATTGGAGAGAACGTCATGACGCTGCGCTCACCCGGGCTCGCCTTTCGTCAGGCCCTGAGTAAAGAAAAACCCTTGCAAATCGCCGGCGCGATCAACGCCAACCATGCCCTGCTGGCCCAGCGGGCGGGGTTCCAGGCCATCTATCTTTCCGGCGGCGGCGTGGCGGCCGGTTCGCTGGGGCTGCCGGACCTGGGTATTTCGACGCTGGACGATGTGTTGACCGATATTCGCCGCATCACCGATGTCTGCCCGCTGCCGCTGCTGGTGGATGTCGACAGCGGTTTCGGCGCATCGGCGTTCAACGTCGCCCGCACGGTGCGCTCGGTGAGCAAGGCCGGGGCGGCGGCGCTGCATATCGAAGATCAGGTCGGCGCCAAGCGCTGCGGCCATCGGCCCAATAAGGCCATCGTCTCCACCGAAGAGATGGTGGATCGCATCAAGGCGGCGGTAGATGCGCGCAGCGATCCGGACTTCGTGATCATGGCGCGCACCGATGCGCTGGCGGTGGAGGGGCTGGAGGCGGCCATCGAGCGCGCTCAGGCTTACATGGCGGCCGGGGCCGACATGCTGTTCCCGGAAGCGATCACCGAGCTGGGCATGTACCGCCGCTTCGCCGAAGCGACGCAGGTGCCGATCCTCGCCAACATCACCGAATTCGGCGCGACGCCGCTGTTCACTACCGAGGAGCTGCGCAGCGCCCGGGTGGATATGGCGCTGTATCCGCTGTCGGCCTTCCGGGCGATGAATCGGGCGGCGGAGCGGGTGTACCGCGCTCTGCGCGAGGAGGGCACGCAGAAAAACGTCATCGACACCATGCAGACCCGCAACGAGCTGTATGAAAGCATCAACTACTATTTGTTCGAAGAGAAACTCGACGCTCTGTTCGCTCGCCAACGCGACGAATAAGCGCCATTCACGCAGAAGCTAAATGAGGACAGTATGAGCCAAGCGATCCCCCCGCAAAGCCCGACTGGCGTTAAGCCGAAAAAATCCGTGGCGTTATCCGGCGTGCCCGCCGGGAATACCGCGCTGTGTTCCGTAGGGCGCAGCGGCAACGATCTGCACTACCGCGGTTACGACATTCTCGACCTCGCGCGCCACTGCGAGTTTGAAGAGGTCGCCCATCTGCTGATCCACGGCAAGTTGCCCAACCGCGACGAACTACATGCCTACAAGCAGCGGCTCAAGGCGCTGCGCGGCCTGCCCGCCAGCGTGCGCACGGTGCTGGAGGCGCTGCCGGCGGCATCTCACCCGATGGACGTGATGCGCACCGGCGTTTCGGCCCTCGGCTGCACGCTGCCGGAAAAAGAGCAGCACGGCGCGGCCGGCGCGCGCGACATCGCCGATCGGCTGCTGGCGTCGTTGGGATCGATGCTGCTCTACTGGTATCACTACAGCCACAACGGCGAGCGCATTCAGCCGGAGACCGACGACGATTCCATCGGCGGCCACTTCCTGCACCTGCTGCACGGCGCAACGCCTTCCGCCTGCTGGGAGCAGGCGATGCACGCGTCATTGATCCTGTACGCCGAGCATGAGTTCAACGCCTCGACCTTCGCCGGCCGGGTGATCGCCGGCACCGGATCCGATGTCTATTCGGCGATCGTCGGCGCCATTGGCGCGCTGCGCGGGCCGAAGCACGGCGGCGCCAACGAGGTGTCGCTGGAGATCCAGCAACGCTATGAAACGCCGGACGAAGCGGAAGCCGACATTCGCCGCCGCATCGACAACAAAGAGGTGGTGATCGGCTTCGGGCACCCGGTGTATACCGTCTCCGATCCGCGCCATCAGGTGATCAAAGAGATCGCGCTGCGCCTGTCGCAGGACGCGGGCGCGATGAAGCTGTATGACATCGCCGACCGGCTGGAAAGCGTGATGCGCGACACCAAAAACATGTTCCCCAACCTCGACTGGTTCTCGGCGGTGTCTTACCACCAGCTGGGGGTGCCCACCGAAATGTTCACGCCGCTGTTCGTCATGGCGCGCGTCAGCGGCTGGTCGGCGCACATCATTGAGCAACGGCAGGACAACAAAATCATTCGCCCGTCCGCCAACTATACCGGGCCGGAAGCGCGAGCCTTCGTACCGCTGGATCAGCGCTGAGCGCCGGTCGTTATCGTGTCGTTTTCACTCTGGAGCCTTTGGGAATCATGATGCTTGAGTCTGCCAATACCCGCCGTCCGCCGTTCGATCGCGAAATGGTCGATATCGTCGATTATGTGATGAAAGAGGCCGTCGATACCCCGGCGGCGTACCGCACCGCCCATTATTGCCTGCTCGATACCCTCGGCTGCGGGCTGGAGGCGCTGAGCTACCCGGCCTGCAAGAAACTGATGGGGCCGGTGGTGCCGGGCGCCGAGGTGCTGAACGGCAGCCGGGTGCCCGGCACCCGTTTCCAGCTGGATCCGGTGCAGGCGGCGTTCAATATCGGCGCCATGATCCGCTGGCTCGACTTCAACGACACCTGGCTGGCGGCGGAGTGGGGCCACCCGTCGGACAACCTGGGCGGGATCCTGGCGGTGGCCGATTGGCTCTCTCGCCAGGCGGTGGCGGCGGGCAAAGCGCCGCTGACCATGCGGCAGGTGCTGATCGCCATGATCAAGGCGCATGAGATCCAGGGCTGCCTGGCGCTGGAAAACGCCTTCAACCGGGTAGGGTTGGATCACGTGCTGCTGGTGAAGGTGGCGTCCACCGCGGTGGTGGCGCAGCTGCTCTGCCTGAGCCGCGAGGCGATCCTGAACGCGGTGTCGCTGGCGTGGGTGGACGGGCAGTCGCTGCGCACCTACCGCCACGCGCCGAACGCCGGCACCCGCAAATCCTGGGCGGCGGGGGATGCGACCGCTCGCGCGGTGCGGCTGGCGCTGATGGCCGCCACCGGTGAGATGGGCTATCCCTCGGCGCTCACGGCGCCGACCTGGGGATTCTACGATGTCTCGTTCAACGGCAAACCTTTCCGCTTCCAGCGGCCGTACGGCGCGTATGTGATGGAGAACGTGCTGTTTAAAATTTCGTTCCCGGCGGAGTTCCATGCCCAGACCGCCGTGGAGGCGGCCATGACGCTGCACCGCCAGATGCAGGCCGCCGGCAAAACCGCCGCCGACATCGCCGCAGTGAGCATCCGCACTCACGAGGCCTGCCTGCGCATTATCGACAAGCAGGGGCCGCTGGATAACCCGGCGGATCGCGATCACTGCATTCAGTATATGGTGGCGATCCCGCTGCTGTTCGGCCGGCTGACGGCGGCGGATTACGAGGACCGGGTGGCCGAAGATCCGCGCATCGACGTATTGCGTAGCAAGATACATTGCCATGAAGATCCCGCCTTCACGCGCGATTATCACGATCCGGAAAAACGCTCGATAGCCAATGCGCTGACGGTGGAGTTCGCCGACGGCAGCCGTCTGGATGAGGTGGCGGTGGAGTATCCTATCGGCCATGCGCGGCGGCGCGAAGAGGGCATCCCGCTGCTGATCGAGAAGTTCAAAACCAACCTGGCGCGCCAGTTCCCGGCCCTGCAGCAGCAGCGCATTCTTGAGGTGTCGCTGGACCGGCAGCGGCTGGCGCAGATGCCGGTCAACGAGTATCTCGATTTGTGGGTGATCTGAGGTGAGCGGCGCTGACAAGCCACGTCGGCGTCGCTATGATGGACGCTCCATCCCCGTCCGTCTTCTTATCAGGTGATTCATGATTGATGCTGCAACGCTGTTGTTGTTTTCCGGTGCCTGCGTGGCGCTGGCGCTGACCCCCGGCCCGGATATGCTGCTGATCGCTTCGCGCAGCGTCAGCCAGGGGCGGCGGGCCGGTTTCGCTTCGCTGGCGGGCATTCAACTCGGCACTTACTGCCATGCGCTGGCGGCGGCGCTGGGGTTGTCGCAACTGTTCGTCGCGGTGCCGCTGGCTTACGACGCGGTGAGAATGTTGGGCGCAGCTTATCTGCTCTATCTGGCGTGGAAAACGTTGCGATCCGGCAGCAGTCTGCAGGCTTCCGCCGGGTTGCAGGCGGTGCCGACGGCGCGCATTTTCCGACAGGGGCTGCTGACCAACATCCTCAACCCGAAGATGGCGCTGTTCGTGTTGGCGCTGTTCCCGCAGTTTATCGATCCGCGCGCCGGCTCGGTGGTGGTGCAGATGCTGGCGCTGGCGACGGTGCTGAATCTGGTCGGCTTGCTGATTAACGGCGGGGTGATCCTGGCGGTCAGCGGCATGAAAAGCCGTTTCGTCGGCCGCCGTTTCAGCGCCCGCTGGCCGAACTACCTGCTGAGCGGCGTGTTCGCCGGGCTGGCCTGCAAACTCATTTTCGACAGCCGTCGTTAATCCTCGCGCAGCAGCGCTTCAAACGCCGCGCTGGCCGGTTCGTCCGGCAGCGCGCTGTACATCACCAGCCGCAGATGGTTCTCTTCGTCGACGATGAAAGAGGCATGGTCAAAGGTGACCGGGCCGATCTCCGGGACGACGAAGCTGCGCCGTCCCTGACAGCGTCCGTGAATGTCATGCTGCCGCCAGAGCCGGCGGAACGGCGGCGACACCCGCTCCAGCGCCTGCACCCGTTGGCGCATCACCTCATCCTCCGGCGCGCGGGCGTAGTCGCGGCGGAAGCTGGCCAGGATTTGCGGCGCCTGCGCTTGCCACTCCAGCAGGCGCTCATTGAGCTGCGGATCGGCAAACAACATCCACAACATGTTGCGCTCTTGCGCCGGGCGATCGCCGATGGCGAACAGCCGCTGCGCCGCCGGATTCCAGGCGATGATGTCCCAACTCAGGTTCATGACGTAGGCCGGCCGCAGCGCCAAATCGTCCAGCAGACGCCGCACCAACGGCGAAACCTGACACCACTGATGCCCAACCGGCACCGGCGGGCGCTGATGCGCCAATAAGAACAGGTGGTAGCGGCCGGCGGCGTCGAGCTGCAGCACCCGCGCCAGATTTTCCAAAAACGTCACCGACGCATTGATTTCCCTGCCTTGCTCCAGCCAGGTGTACCAGGTGAGGCCGACGCCGGCCAGCGCCGCCACCTCCTCGCGCCGCAAGCCCGGCGTGCGGCGGCGGCTGCCGCTCGGCAAGCCGACCGCCTCTGGCGACAGCTGTTCTCGCTTTTGCCGCAGAAAATCCCCCAGTTCGTGGCGGGTGCGTTCGAGGGTGCGTGGGGGCATGTCGGCCGTCCTGTTGCTGTCAGTAATAGTATAAATGGCTATATAGTAACAGTTTAAACCTTGTTCCATACTGCGGCCATCATAATCTCTGGAGGTGGTATGGAACATTCATTATCTGGTGAGCGGCGAGGGCTGCCCGGCCTGCCGGTGCTGCTGTTGGGCGGTTTTGTCACGGTGTTCGATCTGTTCGTGGTCAACGTGGCGGCGCCGGTGATCCAGCGGCAGTTCGCCGCCGATTTCGCCGGGGTCGGTTTGATCGTCGCCGGTTACGAGCTGGCGTTTGGGGTGCTGTTGATCGCCGGTGGGCGCCTGGGCGATCGCTTCGGGCGTCGGCGCTTGTTCAGCCTCGGCATGCTGGGATTCACGTTGAGTTCTCTGCTGTGCGGGCTGGCGGGATCGCTCGGCCTGCTGATCGCCGCGCGTATTCTGCAGGGGGCGACGGCGGCGCTGTTGTTCCCGCAAATTTACGCCTTGATGCGGGTGCTGTATGCGCCGCAACAGCGGCGGCGCGCCTTCGCCTGGCTGGGCATGACGCTGGGATTGGCGGCGATCTTCGGCCAGATCCTCGGCGGATTTATCATCGAGGCTAACCTGTTCGGCAGCGGCTGGCGCATGATCTTTTTGATCAATTTGCCGATCGGCGCACTGGCGCTGTGGGCGGCGCGGCGCATTCCCGAATCGCGGGTGGCGCAGGCGCAGCGGCTGGACGGCGTTGGCCTGTGGCTGGCGGCGACCGGCCTGTCGCTGTTGCTGCTGCCGCTGCTGGAGGGGCCGGCGCGCGGCTGGCCGTGGTGGATAGCGCCGATGTTGGCGTTGGCGATGCTGACGCTGTGGGGCTTCCTGCGTTGGGAGCGCCGTCTGGCGCAGCGTGGTGATGATGCGGTGCTCGATCCGGCGCTGTTCCGCCAGGCGGGTTTCGCGCCGGGCATGGCGGTGGTGCTGGCGATTTATGCCACCGCTTCCTCGTTTTTCTTGTGTTTCGCGCTGCTGCTGCAGGCGGGGGCCGGGCTGACGCCTTTTCAGGCGGGCAGCCTGTTCGCCCCGGCCAGCGCGGCCTTTATGTTGGCGTCGATGCTGGCGCCCCGGCTGGCGCAGCGGTGGGGCAACGGCGTGCTGAGCGTGGGCGTGGCGATTTACGCCGCCGGGTTGGCGCTATTGATGGCGCAGGCGCTGTGGGGTGAGGCGCTGGCGCATCCGCTGCAGCTGCTGCCGGGGTTGGTGATTTTGGGATTCGGTCAGGCGCTGAGCATGACGCCGCTGTTGAATCTGGTGCTGGGTTTGGCGCAGGAGCGGCAGGCGGGGATGGCGGCGGGTCTGGTCGCCACCGTGCAGCAGGTGGGAGGCGCGTTGGGCATCGTGGTCAGCGGCGTCGGTTTTGTGCCGCTGTTGGCGAGCGGCGGCGCGGCGGAGCGCTATGCCCAGGCCTTTGCCGGCGCCATGGTATTTAATCTGTTGGCGATGGGCGTGGCCCTGTTGTTGTTAAAGCGGATCACTCGAAATACTCAGAAAGCGGATCTTAAGTAGGCCGCCGGCGGGTGCTTTACTGTCGTCATCATGAGAGCGCGATAAGGAGCCCCACTGATGTTTCAACCCGCCGCATTTCGCGAAGACGATCTGGATGCCCAACTGGCGTTGATCCGCGCCCACCCGCTGGGGCTGTTGGTCAGCCACGGCGAGCACGGATTGACGGCCGACCCGCTGCCGTTTGTGGCTGATGTCGAGCAGGGGCAGCTGCGGCTGCGGGCGCACCTGTCGCGCGCCAACGAGCACTGGCGGCGGTTGCGGCACGACGCGGAATGCCTGGTGATCTTTCAAGGCCTGGAAGGTTATGTGTCGCCAGGCTGGTACCCGAGCAAACGCCAGACCGGCAAGGTGGTGCCGACCTGGAATTACAGCGTGGTGCAGCTGTATGGCGTGCCGACGATGACGGACGATCCGGCCTGGCTGCGCCGCCAGCTGATCGCTCTTACCGCGCAGCAGGAAGGGCGACGCCCGGAACCCTGGCGGCTCGATGATGCGCCGGCCAACTACATCGCCGCGCAGCTTAAAGGCATCGTCGGCATCGAGATCGCCGTCACCCGGCGTGAAGGCAAATGGAAGATGAGCCAAAACCGCAGCGCCGACGACGCCGGCGGGGTCATCGCCGGGCTGCGCGAGGGCGATGACGCGCAGCGGCGACTGGCGCAGGAGGTTGAGCGGCGGCGCGGATAGGGTATGCTAACTGAAGGGCAGCCAGGGGAACCTTCGGATGGATTACACCAAAATTATCAAAGAAATAGGCCGCGGCAAAAATCATGCGCGCGACCTGGATCAACAGACCGCTTTTCAACTGTATCTGGCGATGCTGGCCGGGGAGGTCCCCGAACTTGAGCTGGGCGGCATTCTGATCGCGCTGCGCATCAAGGGCGAAGCCGAAGAGGAGATGCTGGGGTTCTACCAGGCGATGCAGCAGCAGGTATTGTCGCTGCAGGCGCCGCAAGGGCGCCCGCTGCCGGTAGTGCTGCCGAGCTACAACGGTGCGCGCAAGCAGGCCAACCTGACGCCGCTGCTGGCGCTGCTGCTGGCGAAAGTGGGCCTGCCGGTGGTGGTGCACGGCGTCCTGGACGACAGCACCCGCGTGACCAGCGCCGAGATTTTCCGCGCTCTGGGGCTGCCGTGGTCGGAACAGGCCGCTCACGCCCAGCGGCGTCTCGATAAAGGCGAGGCGGTATTCATGCCGGTTTCCACGCTGTCGGCGCCGTTGGCGCGGCAGCTCGGATTGCGTTGGCGCATGGGGGTGCGCAACAGTGCCCATACGCTGGCCAAGCTGGCGACGCCGTTTGGCGAACAGGATGCGTTGCGCCTCGCCAGCGTCTCACATCCGGAGTATGTTGGCCGGGTGGCGTCGTTTTTCCGCCAGATCGGCGCCCGCGGGTTGCTGATGCACGGCACGGAAGGCGAGGCCTACGCCAACCCGCTGCGCTGCCCGCAAATTCACCACATCGTCGGCGGCGAACAGCAGGTGCTGCTGGAGCGCACCTTGCCGGATGAAACGCCGGCATTGCCGGCGGCGAAAGACGCGGAAACCACCGCGCGCTGGACTGAACGCTGTCTGGCGGGTGAGGTGGCGATCCCGCAGGCTATCCAGCGGCAGGTCGCCTGTTGCCTGGTGGCCGCCGGCGAGAGCGAGACGCTGGAGCAGGGGCTGCAGCGCCTGCGTCAGGCCTAAGCGCGACTATACTGGGATATTTCCTCATCGGCTGAGAAGGACGGTTATGCAACAGGCTCTCGATTACTTCAATCAATTGAACCAGGATTACCTCGACGTTCACCGCGCTAAAGAAGAGCTGTTCTGGCAAAACTACATGGGCACTGGCGATGAAGACGTCTCGGCGCGCTTTTCCGCCGCGGAAAGCGCCTATAAGCGCTTCGTCGCCGAACCGCGCCGGCTGGCCGAGATCCGCAGTCTGCTTGCCGGGCTGGAAGCGTTGCCGCAGGAGGCGCAGCGCGATGCGCTGATCCATGGCCTGCAAGGTTGGCTGCGCTTTTTCGACTGCAACGCCATTGAAGACTCGCAGGCGCAGGCGCTGTTGGATCAAATCATCCACGCCGAGTCCGATCTCTACTCGCGCCGCAAGGGCTATCAGGTCACGCACCTGAACGCCGACGGGCGGCGGGTGGCGGCCTCGCTCGGCGAGCTGTTGACCAACCAGGCGACCAACCCGAACGAAGACTCTCGCCGCAGCTCGCAGCAGGCGCTGCGCGATCTGGAGCAATGGCTGCTGCATAACGGCCTGCCGGAGCTGATCGGCCTGCGCAACCGCTTTGCGCGCCAGATGGGCTATCGCAACTACTTCGATTACAAGGTGAACAAAACCGAGCGCATGACGCCGGAGCAGCTGTTCGCCATTCTGGATCGCTTCGAGCGGGAAACCCGCGCGGCCAACGCGCGCAGCCTGCGGCAGCTGGCGGCCGACAAGGGCGACCAGGCGCTGGAGCCGTGGAACGTACGCTTCGCCAGCGCCGGCGACGTTACCCGTCAACTGGATCCTTACTTCCCGTTTTCTCGTTCGCTGGAACGCTGAGTCGACAGCTTCAAACGCCTGCACATCGGTTTTGGCGGCGCCGAGATGAATCTCGATCTGCTGGTGCGCAAAGGCAAGTTTGAGAACGGCTTCATGCACGGCCCGGTGCCGCCGTTTGTGCGCCAGGAGGAATGGGTGCCGGCGCGCATCAACTTCACCAGCCTGGCGCAGCCGGGGCAGGTGGGCAGCGGCGCTTACGGGCTCAACACCCTGTTCCACGAGGGCGGCCACGCGGCGCACTTCGCCAACATCCGCCAGAATGCGCCGTGCTTCTCGCAGGAGTTTCCGCCGACCTCGATGGCCTATGCCGAAACCCAGTCGATGTTCTGCGACAGCCTGCTGGACGATGCCGACTGGTTGAAGCGCTATGCGAAAAACGCTGCCGGCGAAGCGGTGCCCGATGCGCTGATTGAAGCCGGCATCGCGGCGCGCCAGCCGATGCGCGCGTTCAACGAACGCCATATCCTGCTGGTGCCGTACTTCGAGTGGGCGTTGTATCAGTGGGATGACGAGCAGCGCACGCCGGAAGCCATCACCGCGCTGGCGCGCGAGGTCGAGCAAAAGATCCTCGGCATCAGCGGCAGCCCGCGCCCGACGTTGGCGATCCCGCACCTGCTGTCGCTGGAGTCCGCCTGTTCCTATCAGGGTTATCTGCTGGCGATGATGGCGGTGGAGCAAACCCGTCACTTCTTCCTGCAGCGCGACGGTTACCTGACGGACAACCCGGCCATCGGCCCGGATCTGGCGCAACACTACTGGTTGCCGGGCAACAGCGTCAGCCATGACGACACGCTGCGCAGCCTGACCGGCGAAGGGTTTAATCCGGACTATCTGGCGCAGGCCTGCAACCAGACGGTGGCGCAGGCGTGGCACGAGGCGCAGCAGACGATGGCCGCCGCGGCCAAGCGCCCGCAGCCGCCTGCAGATTTCGATTTGCAGGCGCACATCCGGGTGGTGGATGGCGAGACGGTATTGGCGGACAACGCTGAGGGTGACGAACGGATGTGCCGCGACTTCGCTGCGGCGATAGAGGCGCGCTTGGCTTAAGGCGGATAATAAAATCCACGCCGCGGCGTGGATTTTATTTAATGGCTAAACCGGACGCTATTTTATTCGAAATAGACGTCGGGATTATCGGCCAAAGACACGAAGCTCTTGGTGTTTCTATCCAGCGTGCGAATTTCGCCGCTTTCGATGTCGTACACCCAGCCGTGCAGGCGCAGCCCGCTGTTGCGCAGACCCACCGCCACAGAAGGGTGGGTTTTAATATTATTTAGCTGAGCAATAACGTTCTCTTCGACCATAGCGTTAACTTTGTCTGTTTCGCTATTCCACGTTTTCTTCTCGACCACCGCTTTTGCCGCATCGGCATAGTGCAGCCAGTGGGCCACGGCAGGCATGGGATCGAGGCACTGGCAGGAGGCTATCGCTTTCATGGCGCCGCAGTTCGAGTGGCCACAAATCACGATATCGGTAACCCCCAACGCCACCACTGCATACTCGATGGTGGCAGAGACGCCGCCCGGCTCCGGGCCGAAGGAAGGGACGATGTTGCCGGCGTTACGGATAACGAAAAGCTGCCCAGGTTCTTGCTGTGTGACCAGCTCGGGCACTAAACGGCTGTCAGAGCATGAGATAAACAGCGCTTTGGGATTTTGGCTGGAGGCAAGGCTGCGGAACAGTTCCTTGCGCTGCGGGAAAATCTCTTTCTGGAAACTGAGGAAACCTTCAATGATATGTTGCATACAACGCTCTCTGCATCTGTAGTCTGCGTAACATGATAATCATCCTCTCCCGTTAGTCCAGCTATGGGCAGGTAAAAAAATGTGTGTGCAAGCCGCCTGCAAACCCCATTGAATACAGGGTTTCTGCCTGTTGGCGACACAATTTTCCGGCTCGTTTACGCATGGGGGGATAATGCGGACGGCAAAAAACTCTTTGTTTTAGTTATTTAAAGAATAAATAGATTTTAGTGAGTCCATCATAAATCAGAATTGGTATCGCACTAACGAGAGGATACCATCAATTTTTCCGGGAGAATTATCCCAAACTATCAGGGCATTCCCGCACAAGGTGGCTATTTATGCTAGGGTATTCTTTCACTTGTCAATGGAACTGACGATATGACTACGGCTAAAGGAATGGCGCGAAAGCTCACCGTCGGTGAGATAGGAATAGCCCAGATCATTTTTAAGAATGCTATCGATTATTCGAGAGTGAGTGTGCATAACGCGGGTTATTTCCCTTTAGGTTTGCAAAATGATAATACGGCCGTTACACCGAACGGCGAAATTTATTTCACTCCAAAGAATTTTCGTGAGGATTATTCAAGAGAGGGCGCGGGTTTTCAACATTGGTTTATCCATGAAATGGCGCATGTTTGGCAGTATCAAATGAAAATGAATGTGTTGCTCAGAGGTACCATGAGCTGGGCGGCAACTTATGAATACTCTCTTCCCAACTATAACACTCTCGCTGATTACGGAATGGAGCAGCAGGCTTCCATCCTTGCTGATTACTTTTTACTTATTCGTTTTAGTCGAGAAGAGTGGCGTCGTAACAAACGGATGACTGGCTTGGAAGGGCCAGATCTTAAAACTCGCTATGAAACCGTGTTACGGTTGTTCCTTCGAGAGCCGCGTAATCCTAAGGCGATGAAATGAAAAAACTGACTTTTTTATTGGCGCTGGCATTGCTGAGCGGCTGTGTGCAGGAACGTCCCTGGTTCTATCCGGCAAACGTCAGCGTTAAAAACAATCGCGTATGCATTAGTGTGCCGGACGATATTGACGGAAAACGCGAGCTGGTGGGCATCGGAATTTATCAACCGGGGGCCGGAGGGAAGGCGGAATGGTCCACGTCGGTTGCGCCGGGCCAGCAGCCGATAGCGGTCATGCCTGGCGAATGCCTGACGGAGGCTTTCGACGGGTTCAAGATTGGGCATAGCTATTCGGTTGAGATTGCGACGGTCGGCAATGCGTCAAATGAGGCACCGCGCAAATATTGGACTGAATTTACATTGGTTGCTGACAAAGCGGACGGCAAAAAACTCGCTGTCTTACCCATCCAGCGCTAATGCACTTGAACATAAAAAAAGCCCGCCGGGGTGATAGCCGGCGGGCTTTTTGACGTCTGGGGCGGCGATTATTTGTAGATAACCGCGGTGGCGTGCATCAGGTTATTGCCGCTGGTGGAGGTGATGGTGAAAGCCTTGGCGCCCGCCGCATCGGCTTTGGCGGCCAACTGGGATTTCAGGCTGCTCAGGTCGGTCGCGCCGCTGGCGACGATCACGCCGGCTTTTTCGAATTGGGCGGCATCCTGCGCGCTGACGTGTTCAGCGGCGAAAGTGGTGAAAGAAACGGTAGCCAGAGCGATAGCAGCAGCAAAAGTTTTGATGGTTTTCATGTTCGTCATTCCTGTCAAAGCGGATTAGGGAGAAAGGGAGTGCCTTTCGATGGGAAGATTATTGCGCAGGATAAGACGTGATGAAATCGGAGAGTGTTGACGGTTTTATTCAGATTTTTTGATTGTTAATTCCCCCGTTCATCTTCTGCATAAACGGGGGAGACGATCAGCGCGTCGGGCGCGTCAGATCGAAACGGTGCTGCTCGGAAATGCCGTAGTAGGCGCTCGGGCCGCCGGCGCGCAGGATCGGTTCGGCGGCGGCGGTCTGGTAAACGCCGTGTTCATCCAGCAGCGCCGGATCGAGATGCACCGCCACCACTTCGCCCAACACCAGCCAGGTCTCCACCTGTTCCCCGGCGGCGGTTTGCAACTGGATGCATTGGGTCAGGCGGCATTCGAAGTTCACCGGGCTTTCGGCCACGCGCTCGGCTTTGACCCGGCGCCCGGGCAGCGGCGTGACGCCGGCGAAGGCGAATTCGTCCTCACCGCGCGGCAGGGTGATGGAACTGTTGTTCATCGCTTCCGCCAACGGGCGCGTTGCCAGGTTCCAGACGAACTCGCCGGTTTCCACGATATTCGCCACGCTGTCTTTCCAGCCGGTGCTGGCGAAACCGATGATTGGCGGGCGGTAGTTGAAGCAGTTGAAAAAGCTGTAGGGCGCCAGATTACGCAAGCCGGCGGCGCTGCGGGAAGAGATCCAGCCGATGGGGCGCGGGCCGACGATGGCGTTCAGCGGATCGTGCGGCAGGCCGTGGCCGGCGGCGGGTTCATAATAATAACGAGATTCACGGCTCATGGGGGCCCCTGTGGCAATCGATGAAGCTTTCATTGTGCCGGGTTTCCCGCCGCTGCGCCATTCCGGGCCGGATGTGTTATCTTACGCGCCGGAAATACCTTCAAGAGAGCCCGTCACGGTGGAAAAAAAGAAAACCTTCCCGCAGCAGAAAAGCGGCCTGCATCCGCGCAACCGTCATCGTTCGCGCTACGATTTCCCGGCGCTGATCGCCAGCTGCCCGGCGCTGGCGCCGTTCGTAAAACCGAACGCCTGGGGCGATGTCTCGGTGGATTTCGCCGATCCGGCGGCGGTGAAAATGCTCAACCGTGCGTTGCTGCAACACTTTTACGGCATCGAACACTGGGATATTCCGGCTGATTACCTGTGCCCGCCGATCCCCGGCCGCGCCGACTATCTGCACCACCTGGCGGATCTGCTGGCGACCAGCAACGGCGGCGAGGTCCCGCGCGGCAAGGGCGTGGCGATCCTCGACGTCGGCGTCGGCGCCAACTGCATTTACCCGATCGTCGGCCTGCGCGAATACGGCTGGCGTTTCACCGGCTCCGAAATCGATCCGGTGTCGCTGAACGCCGCCAAAATGATCGTCGAGATGAACCCGACGCTGCGCAACAGCGTGCGTCTGCGGCTGCAAAAACAGCCTGAGCTGATTTTTAGCGGCATCATCGGCGCGGCCGAGAAATTCGACGCCACTCTGTGCAACCCGCCGTTCCACGCGTCCGAGCAGGAAGCGCGCGCCAGCACCCGCCGCAAGCTGCATAAATTGGGCAAAGGGGAAGTGGCCGACAAGCCGGTGCAAAACTTCGGCGGCAAGAACAACGAGCTGTGGTGCGAAGGCGGCGAAGAAGCCTTTGTGCGCAAGATGGTGGAAGAGAGCGTCAGCAAGGCCAACAACTGCTTGTGGTTCACCTCGCTTATCTCGAAAAACACCACGTTGCCGGCCATCTACCATGCGCTGAAAGTGGCGGGGGCGGCCGAGGTGCGCACCATCGAGATGGCGCAAGGGCAGAAGATCAGCCGCTTCGTCGCCTGGACCTTCCATGACGCCGAGCAACAGGCCGCCTGGGCAGCCGAGCGCTGGCATTAATCTTCCCGGCGCCGGTTATCCTGCCGGCGCCGACAAAAATCCGCATTTTACCTTTCAATTTTCATCACTTACGTTATTCTCAATACAGTTATTCATAATAAAAATCTTAGGTTGTTGGTTTATTTAAATTCGAATAATTACTTTACTGAATAAATAAATTTAATCCGGTTAAGAGCAATAACCAGAAGGATCGGCGCGCCCGCTCCTTCCGCGATGGCACGTCTGCGTGTGGGCGCGGCATGTGGCCAGACAAAATAAGAAAAGCGCGATCATCTGCCACAAGGACTACACCCTATGCTGTTACGATTCAGTCAGTTAACTACCCACAAAGGCGCCGAGCTGAGCGCGATAGAACACGCCGTTCCCATGATTGTATTCTCGCCCGACGGCACGGTATTGCGCGCCAACGATCTCTTTCTCAGCACGCTCGGATTTCAACGCGATGATGTGAGAGGCCGGCATCACCGTATTTTCTGCGATCCGAACTATGTCGCCAGCCCGTTATATCGCGAACATTGGGAGACGCTGAATAAAGGGCAACCCATCACGGACACGATAAAGCGCATCGCGAAAAACGGCGAGGCGGTGTGGCTGCAGGGCACCTATGCGCCGGTGCTGAATAAACAGGGTAAGGTGGTGGAAATCGTCAAGATCGCCAGCGAAGTGACCGAGCGAGTGACCCAGGCGCAGGAACACCGCAGCCTGCTGGCGGCGCTGAATCGCTCGATGGCGATGATTTCTTTCACGCCGCAGGGCGACATTGTCAGCGCCAATGACAATATGCTGGCGCTGATGGGCTATCGGCTGGATGAGGCGTGCGGGCAGTCGCATGCGGTGCTGTGCCCACCGGCGTTCGCCGCTTCCGACGACTATCGGCGGCATTGGCAGCGCCTGGCGCGCGGCGAGTTCATCACCGGGCGTTTTGAGCGCGTCAACCGGCGCGGCGAACGGGTCTGGCTGGAGGCCAGCTATAACCCGATCCTCGACAACGACGGCCAGGTGGTGAAAGTGGTGAAGATCGCCCAGGACATCACCCGGCTGATGCAACAGCAGCAGCACGAAGAAGAGATGGTGCGCAACGCGCATCATCTGTCGCTCGATACCGACCGGCAGGCGGCGCAGGGCGCGGTCATCGTGCAGCAGGCGGTGAAGGGCATGCAGCAGGTCGAAGCGGCGGCGCGCGAAACGTCGGACGTGGTCACCGAGCTTGGCAAGTGCTCTCAGCAGATCGGCACCATCGTCGAAGCCATTCGTAAAATCGCCTCGCAAACCAATCTGCTGGCGATTAACGCCTCCATCGAAGCCGCCCACGCCGGTGAGCACGGGCGCGGTTTTGCGGTGGTGGCCAATGAGGTGCGCACGCTGGCGGAACAGTCGCGCAAGGCGGCGACCGAGATCGAACGCATGACCAAGTCTATCCAGCAAGGCGTGGCGGCGGCGATCGCCGGCATGGCGACCTGCGTGGAACAGGCTGGCGGCGGTGTGGCATTGACCCATGACGCCGGAGAAGTGATCAACCAGGTCAACATCGGCATGCATGACGTCGTGAAACTGATGCAGGCGTTTACGTCGGTGAAGCAGGGCGACGCGCTGCACTGAGTTTGCCGGGCGCCGCCCCTGAAAGTGGGGCGGCGTTTGTCTCTTCCCACCGATCTCTGCCCCGTTGAGCCGTAGTTCAATTTTACCGGTCTATGCTAGACTTGAAAATGAACGAACGTTCGTTCACTTGTTTGTATCAATTTACGGCGCCCAGCGCCCTCATTGCTTCGGGAGCTGCCGATGGGAAACCGAGAAAAGATTGTCGACGCTGCGCTGCACAGCTTTACCCATAAGGGATTTCACCAGACCAGCATGCGGGATATCGCCCAGGCGGCGGGCGTTAGCGTGGGCAACCTCTATAACCATTTTTCCGGCAAGGAGGCGCTGATCGGCGAGATCGCGCTGCTGGAAAACGGCGTATTCGCCGAGTTCGCCGCCGCATTGCGGGCCGAGAAAAAGCGGCCGAAACAGGCGCTGTCGGCCTTTTTCACCGCCTATCACGCTTTTGTCGCCGAACCGGACAATGTGCAACTGTCGGCGGAGATTGTGGCTGAAGTGGCGCGTAACCCGGCATTGGCCGAGCCGTTCAGCGCCAACCAGCGGCAGTTGATTGAGGCGCTGGCGACGACGATCGCCGAGGCTCAGCAAATCGGCGAGATCGCGCCGGCGATAGCGCCCTTGCCGCTCGCGCAGCTGGTGCTGGACGTGATCGAAAGCCAGGCTTGGCGGCAGGCGATCTTCGCGTCGCCTTCGCCGGAGGCGATCACGCCGGTGCGGCTGTTGGAGCAACTGCTCTACCGCCAACCCTAGTCGAGGTTGATATGTTGCACATTGAGCCTTATCGCGACGCTGACCGGCTGCAAACGGCGGCGTTGATCTACGCCGCGTTCTGCGACAAATTCCAGCGCGCGCGCCGTCTGAGCGCCCGCCTTCAGTGGCGTCTGTTCTATCGGCTGTGGCGTTGGCGGCAAAGCGGCAGCCGGGAGCGCAGCTTCGTGGTGAAACAGGATGAACAGGTGGTGGCGGCCTTTGCCCTGAATGCCATCGATGGCGAGAACCGCGCCGGGCTGCGTCCGCACGCCTTGCCGATTTGGCGGCTGTGTCGCCGCTATGGCTGGCTGAACGTTTGGCGCATGTATCTGCAAATTGCGGTGTTGCAGCACACCCCGGCGGCCGATGAGCTGTATCTTTCCTACCTGGCGGTGGCCGAGAGTCAGCGCGGCAAAGGCGTGGGCAGGCGACTGCTGCAGTGGATGAACGACTACGCCGCCGAACAAGGCGCAGGCCGGCGCCTGAGCCTGCACGTCAGCCGGCGCAACGTCGATGCGCAGCGTCTGTATCAGCGCTGCGGTTTTCAGGTGCGGCGCGAAGAACATTACGCCTCGCTGGGCTTGCTGTTCGGCCAGGCCGATTGGGTGTTGATGGAGAAACGCAGCGGGGAGGCGACGTGCGCAGAATAGGGCTGTGTCTCGTGGCGCTGCTCCTGCCGGTGCTCGGCTGGGTGATTTACGTCAACGACTTTCGCTTTGTCACCGAACCGGTCGTGGTGACCGCCGGTGGCAATCGGCTGACCGGCACGCTGGTGCTGCCGGAGCATGCGCCGGTGAAGCCCGGCGTCGTGGTGTTCGTGCACGGCGATGGACCGGCCAACGCCAGCCGCGACGAAGGCTATTACGGCATTTGGGAGACGATGGCGCAGCAGGGCTATGCGGTTTTATCCTTCGATAAGCCGGGCGTGGGCGGCTCCGGCGGCAACTGGCTGCATCAGACCATGGCGGATCGCGCGCGGGAAACCGTCGATATCATCGACTGGGCCCGGCGGGACGGGCGCTTCGATGCGCGCTGCGTGGGGCTGTGGGGCACCAGTCAGGCGGGGTGGGTGATGCCGGAGGTGGCGCGTTTGCGCCCCGACATCGCGTTTACGCTCGCGGTGGCGCCGGCGATCAACTGGCTGCGGCAGGGGCGCTACAACACCCGGGCGGCGATGGCGGCGGCAGGGGACGATGAAGCGTCGATCGCCGCGCGCGAGGCGCACTGGCGCCACATCCAAACGCTGCTCGAACAGCCGGACGGTTACGAACAGTACCGCCGTGAGTCTGGCGCCGCCGCTGCATTGAGCGCCGACCGCTGGCGCTTTATTCGCGCCAACATGGCCAGCGACGCGACGGCGGGATTGCGGCATTTCGCCACGCCGGTGCACCTGATCCTGGGCGGGCGCGACGTCAACGTGGACGCGGACGAAACCGAGCGCGTGTATCGGCAAACGATCCCGGCCTCGCTGCTGACGGTGACGCGCATCGACGAGGCCGATCATGTGATGGTCAAGCCGCTGTTCGCGCGCCATCCGTGGCTGATCAACGTGGTGGGCCTGTTTGCCCCGCGCTCGGTGCAATACGACGCCTACCGGCAGGACGTGGCGGCCTTCCTGGCCGCTCAGCCCTGCGGGCGCGGGCGCTAACCTCAGATCGCCGCGGGCGGCGCCTGCTCGTCATGCGGCTGCGGCGCGCGGGAAATCTGCATCGCCTGCTGCGGCATGCCGATGCCGGCCCGATCGAAATGGATTTTCACCAGCCGGTCGAGGGCGTATTGCACCACCCACTGTTTCAGCGCCTGCGTGCGCACCGTCACGCGGGTGGTGAACGAGCGATCGCCCAGCGCCACCACGCCGTTGAAGACCGGCTCGCCAATCAGGAAATGCTTCACCTGTTCATCCTGCTTCAGCGCCTCGATGGCCTGATGCAGCACCTCATTGACCCGATCGATGTCCTCGTCGCGGCTGACGGTGTAATTGGCGCGGTATACCCCGAACTCACGCGCATAGTTGGCCAACGTGGTGATCGAAGAGTACGGCACGATGTGATAGACGCCGTAGTCGTCGCGCAGGCCGATCGAGCGGATGGTCATGCGCTCCACGGTGCCGGTGATGCCGCTGACGGTCACGTATTCGCCGGTATTCATGCCGTTTTCAAACTGGATGAACACGCCGGTGATCACGTCTTTCACCAGCGTCTGGGCGCCGAAGCTGATGGCCAGCCCCAGCGCGCCGGCGCCCGCCAGCAGCGGCGCGATGTTCAGTCCGACCTGCGACAGCACGATCATCACGGTGATGGTGCTGATAACGATAGCCAACACGTTGCGAAACAGCGTCAGCAGCGTGCGTTCGCGCGCGCTCGGCCGCACGCCGTTGCTCAGCTCCAGCGCCAGGCGGTGCTCGATGATGCTGGCCATCAGCGTCCAGCTGAACACGGCGATCAACAGGATCAGCAGAATATGCACCAGCCCGCCGAGCGTCCGCTGGCCATTTTCGCTGCCCGCCCATTGATACAGGTTGATCAGATGCCAGGCATCGAGCAGAAACAGCGTCACTGCCAGCACCACCATCACCCGCAGTATCTTCAACCCGTTGGGGATGTAAGAGTTGATGCGCCGCTCAAGCATCGGATAGCGCAAATTGACGTCGGTCGGCAGCGAAATGCGGCGGAAAATCCAGCGGGTCAGCATGCCGGACAGCAGGGCGCCGACGCCGACCACCAGCAGGCTTTTTACCGTGGCGCTCATCATAAAGCGCAGGCTGTTGCCGATGTCGAACTGGGACAGCACGAACAGCACCAGAAAATAGGCGATCGCCAGCAGGTGCCAGACATGCCCCAGCCCGCGCAGGATCACGCTGAAAAACGCCATCGACCGTTCGGCCAGCAGGTTGATCTGTTGCTGTATCGGTTTGCGGTTGTGCAGGATCAGCCAAATGGCGTATAGCGTCAGCGCCAGCATTACCACCAGGTTGACGGCGGCGGCGGCCGAATAGCTGATCTGCACCGCCACCACCGGCACCACCACCATCAGGCCATAGCCGATCAGGCCGCTGAGCCAGGCGAGGCGGGTGTTCCAATAGCGCGCGCTCCGATCGCTGAAGGGGAACGGGCGCAGATAGTCGAAGCTGGGGGCGAAAATCAGCCGCAGCACCGCCTTGAAAAATTCAATTACCGCGAAGGCGCTGAGAAACAGGGTCTGCAGCCGCAGGATGGTGGCGCTGTCGGCGTGGACGTGGCGGGCAAACAGGTTGCCTGCCGCCAGCGCCAGCAGCAGCACCAGCAGATCGATGGCGAAAGCGCCGAGAATGGCGGCGGGGCGCTTATACCACGGGCCGCGCTGCAGCCTGGCGTTGTGCCCCCAACTGCCCATGCGCTTGTACAGCGGCGCGATCAGCCGGCGGATCAGGTGGAACAGCGCAAAGGTGACCGCCACCGTCAGCAGAAAGTAGCCCAGCGCGCGGAAAAAGCCGGCGGGATTGAAAACGCGCTTCGGGCCGGAATCGATCAGCTTTTGCAGCGCGCCGAGCTTCTGGTTAAAGGTGCCGATGCCTTCCTGCGCCAGCGAGTTCAGGCTGTCGCTCAGCGTAACGGGCGTCGACTCCTCCGGCGTTGCCGGCGCGGCGGCCGCAGCGTCGCCGGCGGTCTGTTTCAGGTGGTCGATGAGTTCCGCGCGCGCTTGGTCGTCTTGCAGCAGATCGGCCAGCGCGGCGTAGGCGGCTTTCTGCTGCTCGCTCTTGTCGGCGGGCGCAGGCGGCGCGTTTTGCGCCAGCGCCGGTGCTGCGAAGACGCTCAGGGTCAACAGCAGCAGCAGGAAAAGCAGGTGTTCTCGCAGATGAGAACCTCGTCGGGAGTCTGCGTTTGGCGGCATGGTTCCTCTCTTTGGCGTTCTGTGATCGGCGGATGTCAGAGCAATACGATGAAAAACAATCAATATAGTAGGAAAGGAAACGCGATGGGGCGTGGAAGAGCGTGCGGAATGAAAGCGGCGGGCGCGTGGCGCGCCCGCCGTTAAACCGCCAGGATCAGGAAACGTGCTGCAGGAATTCCTGCAGACGCGGGCTCGGCGGATGGTTGATCAGATCGTGCGGATTGCCGTCTTCGGCAATCCGGCCCTTGTCGATAAAGATCAGGCGCGACGCCACTTTTTCGGCAAAGCCGACTTCGTGGGTGACGATGACCATCGTCATGCCTTCCTCGGCCAGATCCTGCATCACCTTAAGCACTTCGTGGCGCAGCTCCGGATCGAGCGCGGAGGTCGGCTCGTCGAACAGCATCATTTTCGGCTTCACCGCCAGCGCGCGCGCGATCGCCACGCGCTGCTGCTGGCCGCCCGACAGTTCGGACGGGTAGTGGTGGGCGCGCTCAGCCAGACCGACCTTGGCCAGCAGCTCGCGCGCCAGCTTTTCCGCATCGGACTTCTTCGCGCCGCGCACGCGGATCGGGCCGAAGGCGACGTTTTCCAGCGCCGTCAGGTGCGGGAACAGGTAGAACTGCTGGAATACCATGCCGGCTTCCTGGCGGATCAACCGATCGTCCACTTTCGGATCGTTGGCTTTCAGGCCATCGACGATCAGATCGCCGCTGGTCACCTCTTCCAGCTTGTTGATGCAGCGCAGCAGGGTGGATTTGCCGGAGCCGGACGGCCCGATGATCACCACCACTTCGCCTTTGTCGATCTTCAAATCGATGTTGTGCAGCACCTGGGTTTGGCCAAAATGCTTGGAGACGTTTTTAAATTCAATCACAGGATTTTCATCCTTCTTTCCAGACGACGCAGCACGAAGCTCAGCACCAGAGTAATAATCAGGTAGATAACCGCCACGGCGCTCCAGATTTCCAGCGCGCGGAAGTTACCGGCAATAATTTCCTGACCCTGACGGGTCAGCTCCGCCACGCCGATCACGATGAACAGCGAGGTATCTTTGATGCTGATGATCCACTGGTTGCCCAGCGGCGGCAGCATGCGGCGCAGCGCCAGCGGCATAATGACGTAGCGGATGGTTTCGCGGCGCGACAGGCCGAGCGCCAGCCCGGCTTCGCGGAAACCGTTATGGATAGACAGCACCGCGCCGCGGGTGATTTCCGCGATGTAGGCGCCGGAGTTGATCATGATGGTCACCACCGCCGCGGTGAACGGATCGATGCGCAAATCGGTGAACGCCATCGGCAGGGCGAAGTAGATGAACATCACCTGCACCACGATCGGCGTGCCGCGGATCACTTCGATAAACACCAACGCGATGTGGTTGGCGATCCATCCGCCGTAGGTGCGGGCAAAGCCGGCGACGAGGCCGATGATCAGGCCGCCAATCAGACCGAGGACCGAAATCCACAGGGTCATTTTGGCGCCCTCTAACAAGATAGGAATGGCGGGCCAGATGGCGCTCCAGTCGAACTGCATGATATTTCTCCCGGTGATCCCAAACGTGGGTATCAGATACAACGAAGCGCAGGGGGTTAAGCGACCCCCTGTGCTTAAGTTAATAGCGTGCCAAGTTCACCGCTTACTTAGGTTCGGTGCCGAACCACTTCTTGTAGATTTCGTTATAGGTGCCGTTCTCGCGCAGGGTTTTCAGCGCGCCGTTCACCTTCTCGCGCAGCGCATCGCTGCCTTTAGGGAAGGCGATACCATACTGCTGCGCTTCCAGCGAATCGCCGACGGTTTTGAACTTGCCGGCGCCGGCCGTCTTGATGAAGTATAAGATGTTTGGCGTGTCGTGCAGCACCGCGTCGGCGCGCTTGGTGCCCAGTTCCATATAGGCGTTGTCAATGTTCGGGAACTGACGCAGATCCTTGGTTTTGATGTGCTGCTTGGCGTAATCCACCGAGCCGGTGCCGCTCTTCACCGCCACCACTTTACCGTTCAGATCGTCGATGCCTTTCACGCTGTTATTGTCGGCATTGACCATGACCAGCAGGCCGCTTTTGTAGTAACCGTCTGAGAAGTCGATGGCTTTCTTGCGCTCATCGGTGATGGTGATGCCGGCCAGCGCCAGATCGACGTTTTTGGTCTGCAGCGCCGGAATGATGCCGCCGAAGTCCATCGGTTTCAGGGTGTAGTCCAGCTTCAGCTCTTTGGCGACGGCGGCCCACAGGTCGATGTCGAAGCCGACGTATTTGTCGCCTTGCTTGAACTCAAAAGGAACGAAAGCGGTGTCGGTGGCGACCACCAGTTTGTCTGCTGCGTGGGAACTTACGGCAAAGGCCAGGGAGAGTGCGGCCAGGGAGACTTTAAAAATCGACTTCATGAGAGGAATTCCTGTACAGGTTGCGGATTACCCATTTTTTATATTGCAGTTGGTGCCATGAAAAAATCGTGCCATGTTTTCAACTAATATAAAAACAAAGAGTTACTGCGTGATGTTGTGCCGTGACGGCGAATAGTTATGGTTATGCACCACAATGAGGCACCGAAATGGTGCGTAAGAATTATCTTGGTGCACGGGGCTATCATTAACCAAATTTTGGCTGTGAAACAACCGTTCTTTAACGTTTTTGCTTCAATATTGATAACTAACTCTAACTTTCATGATCCATTGACGGTGCAAGCGTGACCGCGAGAGGGGAAAAAGGGGAGCAGATAATGCTAGCGCAACTGGCTGTCTTTGCTGCCGCGCCGGTTGTACAGGCTGCTGGCCGCGTGTTTTTTGTCTTGTTCGGCCTGGCAGGTGACACAAAAACGCACCCCCTTCAGCGCCTTGCGGCGCGCCTCGGGGATCGGTTCTCCACATTCCTGGCAATAGCGCTCGCTCTCGCCATGCCCGAGCGCATCACGCGCACGCTGCACCGCATCGTCGACGGTAGAATCAATTTGATCTTGTACGGCGCCGTCCGCCGCCCAGCCGCTGGCCATCATGACCTCCTGACAAGGGAAACCTACCGTTTAATATGGGCCGTTTATTGCACAATTCAACGGCCGCGCAAAAGAAAACAGGCCGGGCGAAGCCCAGCCTGTTCTGCCCGGCACAACGGGCGGTCTGCAACGCGCTGCGGCGTTATTCGATGTTGGATTCGATGAACCACAGGAACTTGTCCAGATCGCGCGAGGCGGCGGTGAACATGTCGGCGGTGTCTTCGTCTTCCACTTCGGTAATGGCCTTACGGATGTCATTCGCCACCGCGCCGTAGCGATCGGCCAGCGCTTTCAGGTGTTCTTGCACGCTGTGGATATTGGTCGGATAGCTTTTCAGCGGCGTGCGATCGTTCACCACCTGTACGGTGCCCAGCGCCACGCCGCCCAGCTGCACCACGCGCTCGGCGAAGGTGTCCTGGTGCTCGATGATGGCGGTGCGGAAGCCGTCCAGCATTTCATGAACCGCGATAAAGTTCGCGCCACGCATGTTCCAGTGCGCCTGTTTGGTGATCAACGAAAGATCGATGAATTGCACGACCTGATGGTTCAGCGCCTTGATGGCGGCCAGTTTGATTTTTTCGTCCAGATCGTTACGGGTATACAGCAGATCAGAAGATTTCGTTTTCACCAGTTTAGCGGTACTCATATCAGATATCCTCTTGATTAGTCGTTGTCCTATTTCGTTACGGGATCAATTATAGCAGGGCTGTTTATTTTTGCCGGACGAAAATGGCTATTGCACAAATAGGGTTAGCCTACGAATAATGGATCTGGTTGAATTTTTAATTAATGCAACATCATGAAAAATATAATTATTTATCATTCGCTGATTTATTGTTTATGGCTGTGAAAATTTACCCTGGTTATTTTATTTTTTCGCCTGCGGGCTTCGGCTAAATATCCGCTTTGTTATCGTAGTGTTAATTTCTCATCCATTCATATTGATAGCGGTAATTGATGCCGCTACAGTAGGGCAATTATCCTCTCTCTTTATAGGCGAATAATGAAAATTAACGTCGTCGGCACCAGCGGCAGCGGTAAAAGCACCCTGGCACGTCAACTGGCGGAACGGCTTGGCGTGCCCTATATCGAGATGGACAGGCTGTATTGGCGGCCCGAATGGCAGGGAACGCCTGATGACGCGTTCCTGGCGCGGCTTGAACAGACGCTGGCCGAAGCGGGGGATGGCTGGGTGCTGGACGGCAATTACAGCCGCACGCAGCCGATCAAGTGGCGCGAGGTCGATTATATTCTGTGGCTGGACTACGGTTTCGGCCGCACGCTGTGGCAGGCCGTGCGCCGCGCGTGCCGACGCGCGGCCGGCAAAAGCAAGCTGTGGCCGGGCACCGGCAATCGGGAAAGCTTCCGCCGTTCTTTCTTCAGCCGCGAGTCGATCGTGCTCTGGACGATCCGCACTTACTCGAAGAACCGGCGAAAATACCTGGCGGAGATGGCTCGTCCCGACGCCGGACGCCGTTTCGTGCGCCTGCGTTCTCCCCGCCAGGCCGCCGATTTTCTACGGGCGCTGCCGCAGGTTCACAGCAGCAGACGGTGATGGATCCTCACCACCGCTTTCTTGATTTGCTGTGGCCGCTGCCACACGCAGCCGGTCTTGTGCGGCTCCATCTGGAAAAAGAGGGCGAACATGCCGTGCGTCATGTGCAGCGTTTGCGGGTGGCGTTTGATGTCCAGCAGCAGCAGATCGCTATTTTCCGCGTGGGGTTGTTCGCGATGTCCGTTGCCCGCCAGACCGTATTCGATGCGCTCTTCACCGCTGATCAGCAGATGCAGCGCAATGTATTCCTGATGCATTTCGGCGCGCTTTTCCGCCGCCGGCGCGGTGGTCAGCGTCATCACGTCCATAAAGATGTTGTCGCCGTCGATCGGGTGATGCCCCAGCGCCAGTTCTGGCAGGTCGCATCGGCGCAATTCGGTCAGGGTTGAAACCAGCGCCGGCGCGAGTCCGCGGCCGAAGCGTGGGTTGAACAGGCTGTTGTGAATCACTGTTATTCTCCATGTGAGCGAAAGTCCAAAGAGCCTGCGATACAGGCTAAGGGGAAGTATGCCGACTTGTCACGAGGAAAACAGTTAACCCGCCTGCATTCCGACGTTGCGGTCTGCAGGCGAGTCGGGTCATCAGGAAAGGCTTTCGAGGCGAGGTTTGGGGCGAATGGTGAGGGCGGAGCCCATGGAGGCGGCGATGATCGCCGCCAGCGCCAGCCATTGCACGCCGCTCAGGTGTTCGCCGAGGAACAGCATGCCGGATAACGCCGCCATCGCCGGTTCCAGGCTCATCAAGGTGCCGAAGGTGCGCGCCGGAATTTTGGGCAGCGCGATGATCTCCAGCGAATAAGGCAGCGCGGTGGAGAGGATCGCCACCGCCAGCGCTATCGGCAGAATCTCAACGTTGAACAGCACGCTGCCGGTTTGCCAGGCGCCGATCGGGCAGAACACCAACGCGGCGATCAGCGAGCCGAGCGCCACCGTGCCGGGGCCGTGATCGCCGCCGGCCTTCTGGCCGAAGATGATATAGACCGCCCAGCAGGCGCCGGCGCCGAGCGCGCAGGCGGCACCGAACGGGTCGATTCCGCCTACGCCGTGACCAAGCGGCAGCAGGAACCACAGCCCGGCGATCGCCAACGCCACCCAAAGGAAGTCGATCGGCCGCCGCGACGAGAACATGGCCACCGCCAGCGGGCCGGTAAACTCCAGCGCCACGGCGATGCCGAGCGGCACGGTGCGCAACGACAGGTAGAACAGGTAGTTCATCGCGCCGAGCGACAGGCCGTAAATCAACAGCGGCAAGCGGCTGCCGGCGGCGATGCGCATGCGCCACGGGCGGAAGATGATGAACAGAATCAGGGTGCCAATGAAAAGACGCAGCGTCGTGATGCCTTCCGCGCCCACGATCGGGAACAGGCTTTTGGCCAACGAAGCGCCGCTCTGGATCGACACCATGGCGATGATTAACAGACAAATGGGCAGCAGCGCGGAGGGCGCTCTGCCGGCAGTAGATAACGACATCCTTAACGGGCCTTTTATGCGCCGTTCCTCAGCCTTGAGAAAACGGTCGAAACGGGGATGCGAGCAGTGTAAATGAAATGGCGAAAATCTGTCTGAGAAAAGCGCGCATCGCGGTGAAATCCGCCGATCCTCGGATGAGATGTGGCGGATTTGGTCAAAAAATGCGCTTTTTCTTAAGAATTATCTGGATATTAAATAGGTGATTTTTGTCACAGAAAGTCGTAGAATACGGCCGAAAATAGAGCGAAAAGAAGAAGATACACTGTTCTTGAAATCTTCTGTTACACGATATAAAGCATTAGACACTCATTTCAAGGCAGAGTTTCACGCTAATTTTTGTTATATTTTCAAAGCATGAACAAATGGATGTACTTAATAATAAAACGCGTTTGAGGTGGTTATGAAAAAAATTGCATGTCTTTCCGCAGTAGCAGCTTGCGTATTAGCAGTTAGCGCAGGTACCGCATTCGCTGGTCAGAGCACCGTATCCGCTGGCTATGCGCAGGGTGATTTCCAAGGCGTTGCTAACAAAGCCGACGGTTTCAACCTGAAATACCGTTACGAGTTCGACAACAACCCACTGGGCGTAATCGGTTCCTTTACCCACCTGGAAAAGGACGGTTCTCAGGACGGTTTCTATAACAAAGCTCAGTACAACTCTATCTCAGCCGGTCCAGCATACCGCATCAATGACTGGGCGAGCATCTATGGTCTGGTTGGCCTGGGTTACGGTAAATTCACTACCAACGCTCAGAACGGCACTTCTCGTCACGACACCGCTGACTACGGCTTCACCTACGGCGCCGGTCTGCAGTTCAACCCAATCGAGAACGTTGCCCTGGATGTCGGTTACGAGCAGAACCGCATTCGCAGCGTTGACGTTGGCACCTGGAACGTTGGCGTAGGCTACCGCTTCTAAGTGTGTTCGTGCCTGCGGGCATGAACCTGCGGCCTTGTTTGCCGCACCCATAAAAAATCCGCCTCCGGGCGGATTTTTTTTATCTGTCATTCACCGCCGCGCCCCGTCGGCTGCGTCGAAAAACGCGCGCTGCGGGCATCGCGCTCGTAGCCTTGCGGCTCGGTCAACAACCCGTACAGCTCGGGGCGCCGCCCGTAGATCCAGCGGCGACCGGTGCTGAGCGGGATCAGCGTCAGATCGAGCTCGGCGCTGACCATCCGGTCTTCCGCCGCCCAGGTCTCCGCCACGATCCGGCCGTAAGGATCGAGGATCATCGCGTTGCCGGTGCGTATTTCATCGTCATCTCGGCCCACGCCGTTGCTGAACAGCAAGAACAGCCCGTTGTCGTGAGCGCGCGACGGCAGCCAGCGCATCAGCCAGCCGCGGCCGTGTTCGCCGCGAAAGGCGGCTTCTATCGCCTGCGGATCTTCCGCGCGCCGCTGCCACAGCGCCTGTGGGATCGGCTTCATGCCGTGCGGGCTGCGCGAATGGGTGCCGCCGGTCTGGTGCGGGGCGATCAGCACCTCCGCGCCCAGCAGCGCCGTTGCGCGCACATTCTCCACCAGATTATTGTCCCAGCAGATCAATACGCCCACGCGTACGCCCCAGGGGGTATCGAACACCGTATAGCGGTCGCCGCTGGCGATAGCCGGGTGCTCGAAGGCGTGCAGTTTGCGGTGCACATGCAGTTCGCCGTCCGGCAGACAAACGGCATAGGCGTTGTAACACCGGCCGTCATCGCCCAGCTCGATCAGCCCGACGCCAATCGCCATGTTGTAACGCTCAGCCAGCGGGCGAATGCGCGCCAGCGAAGGGCTGCTCACGATCGGCTCCGCCAGCGCCCGCACTTCGGCGTCGGACAGATGGCGCACGTGCCAATAGCCGGTGACGCACATTTCCGGGAAGGCCAACAGTTGTATCTGTTGTTCGGCCGCTTCCTTGATAAAGCGTTCCATGGTCGACAGGTTGTAATTCTTGTCATTGGCATGATGCTGGAATTGCACCGTGGCGGCGCGTAATGAGGTGGTCATGGGATCTCTCCGGTTGGGGTCTGCATTGATTACAGCAGGCGAATTGATTACTGTATAATCAATTAAATTCCTTATTTGATAACATAATGGAATGGATATAAAACAACTGCGCGCCCTGGTGGCGCTGGCGGAGCAGGGCAACTATCGGCAGGCGGCGAGCCTGCTGTGCATCAGCCAACCGGCGCTGAGCAAGCAAATTCAGGCGCTGGAAGCCCAGCTTGACGTTCGGCTGTTCGAGCGCGGCCGACAAGGGGCGGTGCTCACTGCCGGCGGGCGGCGGCTTTACCCGGAGGCGCAGGCGCTGGTGGAGCAGTATCAGCAGTTTCAGCGGCGCGCGCGGCGGGTGGCGCTCGGGGAAGCGGGGCGGCTGGCGCTGGGGTTTGGCCTGTCCAGTTTTCATCTGGCGCCGCAGCTGGTGGCCGCCTTTCGCCAACGGTTTCCCGAGGTGGCGATTGG
Source organism: Serratia sp. CY52157 (assembly GCF_052168495.1). NCBI lineage: Bacteria > Pseudomonadati > Pseudomonadota > Gammaproteobacteria > Enterobacterales > Yersiniaceae > Serratia > Serratia sp. CY52157. The sequence continues at coordinate 641,423 of NZ_JBJNMO010000002.1, forward strand.
CCTCGAAGATCTGCCGTCGGAGCGGCAGTATCAGCTGTTGCTGCAGGGAGAGTTGCAGGCGGGGTTCGTGCGCTTGCCGGTCAATACGCCGCTGTGCGGTGTGGCATTGCTGAGCGATAGGTTGGTGCTGGCTGCGCCGGGCGCGCTGGCGCTGCGCACCGACGATCTGATGGCACGTTTCAATCAGCTGCCGCTGTTGCAATTGACCCCTAAACGCGGGCGCGGGCTGAGCGATCAGTCGCTGCGGTTTATCGCCGCTCACCGGTTGACGCCGAACGTGGTGCAGCAGGCCGGCGACATCCAGACGCTGTTGGCGTTGGTCGCCGCCGGCGTCGGCGTCGCGCTGCTGCCGCACAGCATCACGCATATCGCGCCGGCCGGCATCGACATTTTACCGCTGAGCGGCGAGGAGACGGAGTGGCAGGTCGGTATCGCCTGGGATCCGCAGCGCACCGACGCGCTGCGGGACAACTTCATTCAGACGGCGTTGGCGGTGCAACGCGCTTAGGCATTCAAAGCGGGCAGTGCATCACCACGATCGGGTTTTGATGGTACTCGCTGCGGTGGCTTTCGCTGAAGCCGACCTTTTTCGCCAACGCCAGCGAAGCCTGGTTTTCAGGCGAGATGATGCAGACGGTTTTTTCCCCCGGCAGGTGCGTTTTCCCCCAGGCCAGCGCCGCCCGCAGCGCCTCGGTGGCATAGCCTTTGCCGTGCGCCGAACTCACCAGCGTCCAGCCCATCTCCGGCGCATCGAGCGCCGGGGTGATGTCGCGCAGGAAGTTGGAAAAGCCGATGCTGCCGAGGTACTCGCCGCTCTGCTTGTCACGCACCGCCCAATACCCGTATCCCAACAGCGCCCAGTGGCCAACGTAGCGCATCAGGCGCCCCCAGGAGTCTTCCCGGTCGCGCGGGGTGCCGCCGATATAGCGCACCACCAGCGGGTCGGCCCACAGCGCGGCCAGCGAGTCGAAGTCGTCCAGCGTGTGCGCGTCCAGCCGCAGGCGTTCGGTGATAAGCGTTGGCGCGGTGTTGATTACGGTCATGTTGCTGCTCCTGCACAGGGTGAAAGGCGATGAAAAACAACGGCGTTCAGTATGCCAGAGAAATCACGCCGCCAGCCACAACAGCCAGGTGAACAGGAAGCCGCTCAGGCCGAGCAGGGTGGTCAACACCGTCCAGGTCTTCAGGCCATCGGCCACCGACAGCCCCAGATAGCGCGTGACGATCCAAAAACCGGAGTCGTTGACGTGCGAAAGCCCGAGCCCGCCGAAACAGGTCGCCAGCGTTACCAGCACCAGCTGCAGTTGATTCAAGCCGCTGACCGCTTCCGACAACAGACCGCCGGTGGTCAGGATCGCCACGGTGGCGGAACCCTGCGAGGCGCGCAGCGCCAGCGAAATGATAAAGGCGGCGGGCACCAGCGGCAGGCCGATGGCCGTCAGCACTTCCGCCAGCGCCTTGCCGACGCCGGATTCCACCAGCACCTTGCCGAACACGCCGCCCGCGCCGGTTACCAGGATCACCACTGCGGCGGTCGGCAGCGCAGCCCCCATCACGTCGCTGGCGTGTTGCAGGCTCCAGCCGCGGCGCAGCGCCAGGAAGTAGAAGGCCAACAGCAGGGCTATCATCAGCGCCACCGCCGGCGAGCCCAGCAGCGACAGCGCATCGCGCAGCGCCGAGCCGGCCGGCAACAGCGTGGCGGAGACGGTGCCGAGCATGATGATGGCGATCGGGATGACGATCAGCGCCGCCACCAGGCCGGCGCCGGGTGGGTTGATGCGATCGCTGAGCGGCGCGTGATCTTCCGGACGCGGCTCCGGCGCCGCCAGCTGCAGCTGTTCCAGAACCTCTATCGATAACGGATAGGTTTTGCGGTTGAGGTAGTTGGCGGCGAAATAGCCGATAACGCCGACCGGAATACAGATCGCGAGGCCGATAATGGTCAGCCAGCCGATGTCGGCGTTGAGCAAGCCGGCGGCGGCGACCGGGCCGGGGTGCGGCGGCAGCGCGACGTGTACCGTCAACATCACGCCGGCCATCGGCAGGCCGAACTTGAGCGGCGACACTTTGGCGACCTTGGCGAAGCCATAGATAATCGGCGCCAGAATGATAAAGCCGACGTCGAAGAACACCGGAATGCCGAGAATAAACGCGGCGAGGGTCAGCGCCGCGACGGTATGTTTCGGCCCCAGACCCTGGCTGAAACGCTGCGCCAGCGACTCGGCGCCGCCCGATTGTTCGATCATGCGGCCGAGCATCGCCCCCAGACCAATGATGATGGTCACCGAGCCGAGCACGCCGCCCATTCCGGCGGTCATCACTTTCATCACTTCGCCGGTCGGAATGCCGCTGGCCAGCGCCACCAGCAAACTGACCACCAACAGCGCGACAAAGGGTTGCACCTTCGCCTTAATCACCATCAATAACAGCAGCACCACGCCGAGTACGGCAATCAGCAACAGCAGAGAGGTAGACATGAAAAAAGCCTTTCGTTGGGTAAGCGTTGGGCACCGCGATCGCCGCGTGGCGATACGGGTGCGTTTCATTGTTATAAAATCGATTTCCTGGTGTCGGCGTGCGGCTTTAGCGGTAAGGCTTCAGCCAGCCGAGCCCGGCGGCGGTGTCGCCGCGCGGGCGGTATTCGCAACCGATCCAGCCCTGATAGCCGAGCGCATCCAGTTTGTCGAACAGCCACGGGTAATTCAGTTCGCCCTCGTCCGGCTCATGGCGATCCGGCACCGAGGCTATCTGGATATGCGCGTAGCGCCCGGCCAGCGTTTCCAGCAGCCCGCTGATATTGCCGTCCACCAACTGCGCGTGGAAAAAATCGAACTGGATGAACACGTTCGGTCTTTCGATCGCCGCCACCGCTTCCGCCGCCTGATGCTGACTGGCGAACAGGTAGTCGGGCTTGACCGGCGGGCTGAGCGCCTCGATCAGCACCTTGACGCCATGCGGCGCAAAAGCGTCGGCGGCATAACGCGCATTGGCGATAAAGGTGTCGAGATAACGCCGTCGATCCGCGCCTGCGGGCACCACGCCGGCCATCAGGTGCACGCAGGGGCAGGAAAGGGCGATGGCGTAGGCCAGCGCGCGATCGATATCGGCGCGCGCATCCCGTTCGCGGCCCGGCAGCGCCGCCAGCCCCCATTCGCCGGCGGCGGCATCGCCGGGCGCGGTGTTGAACAGCACCTGTTGCAGGCCGTGTTCGCGCAGTTTCTCGGCCAACAGATCGGCGGGATGCTCGTAAGGGAACAGGAATTCCACCGCGCTGAAGCCCTGTGCGGCAGCGGCGGCAAAGCGATCGAGGAACGGCACCTCGGTAAACATCATCGACAAATTGGCGGCAAATTTAGGCATGGTTCAGCTCCGTAATTCGGCAATTTCATCAGCGGTCAAATAGCGGATCGGACGATCGCCGAGGGTGAAGATCAGCCGCGCCGCATCTTCCATCTCTTCGGTATTGTCCGCCGCCGCTCGCAGGTCTTTACCCGTCACCACCGGCCCGTGGTTGGCCAGCAAAAAGGCGCGGTGGGTCGGCGCCAGGCGGGCCAGATCCTGCGCCAGCCTTTCGTCGCCGGGCCGGTAGTAAGGCACCACCGGCACCTTGCCGACGCGCATCACCACATAGGGGGTGAACGGTTTGATGGCGTTGTCGGCGTCCAGCCCCTGCAGGCAAGAGAGCGCCGTGAGGTAGGTGCAATGCAAGTGCACGACCGCTTTGCATTCTGGGTTGTTCAGATAGAGCGCCCGATGAAAGCTGATCTCTTTCGACGGTTTGTCGCCGGAGAGCCAGTCGCCGTTCAGGCTCACTTTAGACAGGCGATCGGCCTGCAGCTCGCCGAGGCAGGAGCCGGTCGGCGTCGCCAGCAGCGCGCCGTCCGGCAGCAACAGCGAGAGGTTGCCGGCGGAGCCGGTGGCGTAGCCGCGTTGGAAAAACGAGGCGCCCAGGCGCACCATCTCTTCACGCGCCTGCTGTTCAATCGTCATGCTCATACCGGGAACTCCGTTTGCGCGCGCGTGAAGAAGGCTTCATCGCCAAAATTACCCGATTTCAGCGCCAGGGAAATGGCTCGATCGCTGGCGCGCACCCAGGGAACGCCGGGGGAAATGCTGGGGCCGATATGGAAGCCGCGAATACCCAGCGCCTGCGTGACCACGCCGGAGGTTTCGCCGCCGGCGACGATAAAGCGGCTGAATCCCAACTGGCGCAGTTGCACCACCAGCTCGGCGAACAAGGCTTCCACCGCCTCGCTGGCGGCGGCGCCATGCCGTTGTTGCGTTTGCTGCAGCGACTCCGGCGATGCAGTGGCGTAGATCAGCGGGGCAAGCGCTTCTCCGGCATGGCGCTGCGCCCAGTGCGCCAACTCGACGGCGTAGGCGGCGCGCGTCTGGGGATCGAAGCAACGGTCGATATCGATGGCCTGCGCCGCCGCGCGTTCGCGATAGTGCGCCACCTGCCGGTTAGTCATGACGGAGCAGGAGCCAGACAGTACCGCCGCCTTTTCCCCCAGCGGCGCGCCGGCCGCTTCTGCCGCGCGATCGCCGTTCTGCGCCCATTGCCGCGCCAAACCGATCGCCAGGCCCGAACCGCCGGTCACCAGCTTCATCGTTTTCAACGCTTCACCCTGGGTAAGCAGATGCCGTTCGTTGAGCGTGTCCAGCACCGCGTAGCGCACGCCTTCCTGCGCCAGTTGCTGCAGCTTCTCGCTGACTGCCTCGGCGCCGCGATCCATTTCCGCCGCCGTCACCAGCCCACAGCGTCCGGCGGCCTGGGATTCCATCAGGCGAAGCAGGTTGCTGTCGGTCATCGGCGTGACCGGGTGATGACGCATGCCGGACTCAGACAGCATCTGTTCCCCGACGAACAGGTAGCCCTGATAGACCGTGCGGCCGTTTACCGGCAGCGCCGGGGAAACAACCGTGAAATTTTCCCCCAGCGCGGCGAGCAGGGCGTCGGTCACCGGGCCGATATTGCCCTGTGCGGTGCTGTCGAAGGTGGAGCAGTATTTGAAGTAGAACTGGCGGCAGCCCTGTTTTTGCAGCCAGGCCAGCGCTTGCAATGCCTGTTCGATCGCCTGCTCTGCCGGGCAGGAGCGCGATTTCAGGCTGATGACGACCGCCTGAGCGCCGACCGGCGTTTCGTCCTGCGGCACGTCGTTCAACTGCACCGTAGGCAGGCCGTTTTGCACCAGAAAACTGGCGATGTCGGTCGCGCCGGTAAAATCATCCGCGATTACGCCGAGTTGCATCAGAGCGTCTCCTTTTTCTGCGGCAGATCGATGCCGGCAAAGATTTTGATTACCGCGCTGTCATCTTCTTTACCGTAGCCGGCGTTGCTGGCGGCGGTAAACATGGTGAAGGCGGTGGAGGCCAGCGGCAGCGGGAAATGCAGCGCCTTGGCGGTATCCGCCACCAGCCCCAGATCCTTGACGAAGATATCCACCGCCGATTTGGGCGTATAGTCGCCGTCGACCACGTGGCGCATGCGATTTTCGAACATCCAGGAGTTGCCGGCGGCGTGGGTGACGACGTCATACATGACGTCCAGCGGGATGTTGGCGCGGGCGGCCAGCGCCATGGCTTCCGCTCCGGCGGCGATGTGCACGCCGGCCAACAGCTGGTGGATGATTTTTACCGTCGCGCCCAGGCCGATGGTTTCGCCGATGCGGTAAACCTTGCCGGCGATGGCGTCCAGCACGGGTTGCAGGCGCGCGAAGGTGGCGTCGGCGCCGGCGGCCATCACCGTCATCTGGCCTTCTTCCGCCTTGGCCGCCCCGCCGGAAACCGGCGCGTCCAGCATCGCCAGGCCGTAGTCCAGCAGCCGTTGCTCGATCTGTTTGGCGTCATCGGCGGAAATGGTCGAAGACACCATCACCGCCGTGCCCGGCTTGAGCTGCGGCGCCAGGCCTTGCTCGCCGAACAGGATTTGCTTCACCTGCGCGGCGTTCACCACCAGCAGCAACACGGCGTCCAGCTCGGCCGCGAAGTCGCAGGCGCTGGTAGACGCTTGTTTCGCGCCGGCCTGTTGCAGCGCCGCCAGCGCCTGCGGATTGAGATCGGCGCCGTAGGTGGTCAATCCGGCGCGGAGGCATGAACGCGCGGCGCCCATGCCCATCGCCCCCAGCCCGATGACGCAAACGGCATAATTCCCTGGGTGTGTCATACTGCACTCCTGTTAATTTTAGTGATAATTTGTTTTGTTGTGTTAAATGTAAGCGCTTGTCGGCTGATTATCCGCGATCGCTATCACAATAATTAACAATGCGTGAAACGGGTTTTTCGTGCGATTTCTGGCCTGAAGCAACATTACTATTATGTTTTTAAATAAGTTTATTTTTGGCTGGCCTAACTGCGCTCGCCGTCACGCTGCGAGAAATTAGGGCTATCGGCGAACGAAAATTGACGTAAAATCACAATTATTATCACCGCAGCAACGAGAGGGAACCGTGATACCTGTAGAACGCCATCAACAAATTCTTGCGCTGGTATCCGAACGCGGCGTCGTCAGCATCGCCGAGCTGACCGAACGGCTGGGGGTGTCACATATGACGATCCGCCGTGACGTGCAAAAGCTGGAAGAGCAGGGGGCGGTGCAGTCGGTCTCGGGCGGCGTGCAGGCGCCGGAACGGGTGGCGAGCGAACCTTCTCACCAGACCAAAGAGGGGATGTTCGGCCGGCAGAAAATCGCCATCGGTCGGCTGGCGGCGCGGCAAATTCCCGCCAATGGCTGTATCTATCTGGATGCCGGCACCACCACGCTGGCGCTGGCGAAACAGATCGGAGAACGTGACGATTTGACGGTGGTGACCAACGACTTTGTCATCGCCGGGTTCCTGATAGAGCATAGCCAGTGCCGAATCATCCACACCGGCGGCACCGTGTGCCGGGAAAACCGTTCCTGCGTCGGCGAGGCGGCGGCGCAGGCGCTGCGCGGTCTGTTTATCGATCTGGCGTTCATCTCCGCCTCTTCGTGGAGCATGCGCGGCCTGTCGACGCCGAACGAAGATAAGGTGATGGTGAAGAAGGCCATCGTCGAGGCCAGCCGCCGCCGCATTCTGCTCAGCGATACGTCCAAATACGGCAAAGTCGCCACCTATCTGGCGCTGCCGATCGCTGCCTTTGACGCCGTCATTACCGACGAAGGGTTGCCCGCCGCCGCGCGGGAGGCCATTGAGCAAGCGGGGATTGCATTGCTGACGGCGGGAGAAGAAGAATAAGAACGAACCGGAATCAGGATGAAAGTTCGGTATCGATGCTACGTGCGGGCGGTTCACTGGCTTCAACGCCGCCGCGTTCACGCCATTCGCGGCGCCTTTGTTCCCACCACTCTTCGTGGAAGGCTTGCATCTCTTTCAGGCGCTGTTCCTTAACGTGCTGTTGGCAAGTATGGGATGCTATGGGGGCTACGTGGGATTTCGATGACATAGAGGCCGTCCTTTATAAACTCTATTTTGTATAAATAATGCCCTTTGTGCGCGTATTTTTTCAACAAAAAATCATAAATTTTAGCTAATGCTGGCCTTAACGGTGCACTTAAGATGATCCTGGCATGATACTGATAGGCAAATTTGAGAAGAGTTTCCCCGATGCCAACAACGAATAAGCGTTCGCGTTGGAGAAGGGTATAATGCATTGCGGTATAGGTATCGAAAGCTGAGCGCCGATGCCTGTTTACGTCGCTCAACGCCTTAACATCATAAAACTCCAGAGAGAAAGCATTATTGAGGAGAGCAGTGTCCACATACACTGGGGCAAACCAATGGTGCATGTTTTGCCCAATTCTCTTGAAATCCAAATGATAGATGGCCGATTTACCATCACCTTTTCTGACGGCAATCTGATATCTGTATGTGTCTGCTATTCCAGTGTGTGACTCCCTCACATCAATCTCCATGATAAAATCCTTTTTACTATTATTTTTCCTATAGTTATCCCCTTTGTGACGAACAGATTATTAACCGCGGCGGAGACGATCCTCCAGCCGCCGATGAAGGTTGTGCGCAGCGCCGCGCAAAACTAAATGCCGCTGAACCAGTTGTAGCCCTGATCTTCCCAATACCCGCCCGGATTGACGTCGCTGACGAAGATCGCGGCGATATGTTTGGCGTTTTTGAACCCCAGCTTGGTCGGCACGCGCAGCCGCAGCGGGTAGCCGTAGTCCGCCGGCAACGCCTTGCCGCCGAAATCCAGCGCCAGGATGGTCTGCGGGTGCAGCGCGGTGGCCATGTCGAGGCTGGCGTAGTAACGATCGGCGCATTTGAAGCCGACGTAACCGGCATTCAGATCCGCGCCGACGTGCTGCAGAAAGGTGCGCAGCGGCACGCCTCCCCATTGGCCAATGGCGCTCCAGCCCTCAATGCAGATCAGGCGCGTGATCTGGCTTTGCTGCGGCAGCCGCTGCAGCTGTTCCAGCGTCCAGGGCGCTTTTTTCTCCACTTTCCCCGCGACCTCAAGCCGGTAGCCGGCGAGACCGATCTCGGGGACGTTGTATTCCGGGTAAAATGCGTTAAAGGGGAAAGGGTGGGTGATCTGGTCCGGCCGGTAAGTTTGCGCCAACCGCTGGCCGCTGAACAGCCAGGCCTGCACCCGGTCGTTCCAGCGCGACATGGCCCACAGCACTTTATCCACCCGATCGCCGTCTTGCAGATTACACCCGGTCAGCATGGCGATGCCGCCCAGCGTCAGCCCGGAGCGCAACATCAACCGGCGTTGCAGATTGACCAGCTGCTTTTTTTGATCCGGTTCCAGCGTCGGCGCGGTTGCCCGCTGTTTTTTCTCATTCATGTTTGCCACCCGTTATCATCGCCCACAGGGTTTTGGGCACGACAACCACCATAAAGACGTGGATCGCCACAAACAGGCCGATGCCGGCCATGGCGAAGAAATGCACGTAGCGCGCGAAGTCGAAGCCGCCAAACAGCGCGACCAATCCCTGCAGCTGAACCGGTTTCCAAATCGCCAGGCCGGACAGCACCAGTAATAGGCCGAGCGCCAGTACGCCGAGGTACATCAGTTTCTGAATGGCGTTGTAGCGGCCATGCCGGTGGCGCAGGCGCAGCGTCATCGCCAGCCAGATATCCTGCCGCAGCGCGTCGGCGCGAAGCGGCAACAGATCGCGGCGAAAATGGCCGCTGAACAGGCTCCACAGCAGATAGCAGACGGCGTTGAGCGCCAATAGCCACATCACCGCCAAATGCCAACCAATCGCGCCGCCCAGCCAACCGCCCAGCGTCATCTGCGGCGGAAAGCGGAAATCGAACAGCGGCGAGGCGTTGTAGATTTCCCAACCGCTCATGAACATGCACACCATGGCGAACAGGTTGATCCAATGAGTGATGCGAACCGGCCAGCGATGCACCGGCGGCGACGCGTTGGTCTTCATGGCATTCCTCCGGTTACATCGGTGGCACGGTGCCGTCTTTGCCGGCGGAAATGCGCGTGGCGACGCGCTGGCCCTTATCGTCGGCGGCGGAGAACAGCACGATGTGCACGCCCGGTTTCAGCAGGCTCAGATGGCCCGGATCCAGCGTCACGATCGGCACGTCTTCCGGCACGACGACGGTTTTCTGCTGGTTACCGTAAGTGACGGTCAGGGTGCGGCCGTTGGATTTCACCAGTTTGCCGACGGTGCCGTTGGTCATGGTGTCTACTTTGCCGTCGGCGGATTCCCAGGCCGAATGCCCTTCGCCGGTGCCGCGCAGGCTGGCGGCGAACACGTGCACTTCCAGTGCCTTGAGCGTGCCGTCCGGCTGCGGCACGGCGGCGGTGCCGATAAAGCTGTCCGGCTTGATATCGTCCAGCGTGGCTTTGGAAACGCTGAGCACTTTAGTTTGCTCGTTCAGCTTGACGCTGAGTGTCTCGCCCTTGCGGTCGGTCAGCTGCAGATTGCCGTCGGCAACCTGCGTGATGGTGCCGCGCAGCGGCGCAATCACCTTGCCCGGCGTTTGGGCGGCGGCGGACAATCCGCTGGAAAGCAGTAACGTGGACAACAGTAAACCGGCTATACGATGACGGGTAATCATAACGTTCTCCTGAAATGAGTTTGCCGGTTAAGCATGGTTGACCTACTGGGTCAGCGCCATGGCCGTTTGATGACATTAATGTCATCAAGTTTGTCCGCCGAAGCTGCTAGTATTTTTGCAGACGTAACGAGGTGGCGAGCATGCGAATACTGGTAGTTGAAGACGATATCGGCACAGGGGATTACCTGAAGAAAGGGCTGGGGGAAGCGGGCTATGGCGTCGATTTGGCGCGCAACGGCACCGACGGGCTGTTTCGCGCGTTGGAGCAGGACTACGATGCGATCGTGCTCGATGTCATGCTGCCGGGGCTGGATGGCTGGCAGATCATCGAGGTATTGCGCAAGAAAAGCGACGTGCCGATCCTGTTTCTCACCGCCCGCGATGGCGTGCAGGATCGCATCCACGGTCTGGAGCTGGGCGCGGACGACTATCTTATCAAACCGTTTTCCTTTACCGAGCTGGTGCTGCGTTTGCGCACCTTGCTGCGCCGCGGGCCGGCGCGCGAAGCCGATCATTACGCCATCGCCGATCTGCAGTTGGACGTATTGCGCCGCCGGGCGGTGCGCCAGGATCAGGTGATCCCGTTGACCAATAAAGAATTCATGCTGCTGCATCTGCTGGTGCGGCGCGAAGGCGAAGTGCTGTCGCGCACGCAGATAGCGTCTCAGGTGTGGGACATGAATTTCGACAGCGACACCAATGTGGTTGACGTGGCTATCAAACGCCTGCGCGCCAAAATCGACCGGCCGTTCGACGTCAAGCTGATCCACAGCGTGCGCGGCATCGGCTATGTTTGCGAGCCGCGCTCGTGAACGCCCGCGCTTCACGTCGGCCGGTGTCGCTGACGCTGCGTACCGCCATGCTGTTCGCGCTGGTGGCCGCCTGCGTGGTGAGCGGGGCGGGCTGGTATCTGTTCGGCGCGATGCGCCAGGAAATGACGCTCCGCAGCGATCTGCAGGTGACCGGGCGCGTAGAGTATTTCCGCCATTTACTGGGGCAGCGCTTTCCTTTGGCGCGCCTGACCGCCAATAACGGCCTGTTCGAAAATATGCTGGGCAATGAACAGGATGTGTTGATTTTCCAAATTCCGGGGCAAAAACCGCTCATCAATGTGAATCCGGCCAGGGTGGCCCTGCCGCCGATCGCGCCGACGCCGCCCGAACAGGCGCAGACGCTGGCCGCCGTGCGCGGCGGGGAAACGGCGCAGGGGGTGCCGCTGCGCGCGGCATCGGCGATGGTGCGTCTGGAAGACGGCAGTTTGCTGCAGATCTCCGCCGCGCACGTCATGGTCAACGAGCAGAAGATGCTGGCGCGTTACCTGTGGCGCATTGTCGCGGCGGTCATTGTGGCTTTCCTGCTGATTGCGCTGCTGGGCTATGGGGTCATGCGCCGGGGATTGAAGCCGCTATGGCGCATGGCGGCGCAGGCGTCGCAGATCGCGCCCAATACATTGTCCACTCGCCTCAGCGAACAGGGGGCGCCGAAGGAGTTGCAGCAATTGACCCGGTCGTTCAATGCGATGCTCGATCGGTTGAATGAAGGCTATCAGCGGCTGACGCAGTTTTCCGCCGATCTGGCCCATGAGATCCGCACGCCGGTGGGCGCGTTGATGGGCCAGTGTCAGGTGGCGCTGTATCAACCCCGCAGCGTGGAGGAGTACGAAACCCTATTGTCGAACAATATGGACGAGCTGGAGCGTATTTCGCGCATGGTGGAAAACATCCTGTTTCTGGCGCGCGCCGGTGAGGCGCAGTCCGCGCTGAACTACAGTCGTCTGGAGGTGGCGGCCGAGCTGCGGCGGGTGGCGGATTACTTCGAAGGGCTGGCGGAAGAACGCGGCATCGTGCTGAGCTGTGAAGGGGAAGGAGAGCTGAAGGCGGACGCGATGTTGTTCCAGCGGGCGCTGAGCAACCTGGTGGCCAACGCGGTGCGCTATGCCGATGAAAACAGCCTGATCGTGTTGCGGGCTGAACGGCGTGCCGATGCCTGGTGGGTGCAGGTCATCAATCAGGGGCCGCCGATCGCGCCGGCGCATCTGGAAAAGCTGTTCGATCGTTTCTACCGCGCCGATCCCGCGCGCAGCGCCGGCAGCCACGCCAGCGGCCTCGGGCTGTCCATCGTGCGCGCCATCATGACGCTGCACGGCGGTGAGGTGCGTGCCGAATGTATCGAGCGCGCGCCTGTCGCCAGCCTCATTTTCAGCCTGCGGTTCCCGCTAGCGCAATAACCGATATGCCGGATTAACGCGGCGGAATGGCAAAGCGGAAGCAGGCGCCGCTTTGCGGTTGTTCGATCAGCTGAATGTCGCTGTCGTGCAGCTGCAGAATGCGCCGCACGATCATTAACCCCAGCCCGCCGGCGGGGCGTCGGGCGCCGCTCAGGACAGACGGCCGCACGAACAGATCGGCGCGCAGCGTCTGCGGAATGCCGGGGCCGCTGTCGCTGACCTGCACCATCACCTGGTCTTCCTGCCGCCACAGCCGCACGCCGATGTCGCCGCCGGGCGGCGTATGGCGAATGGCGTTGTCCAACAGGTTGGTCAGCACCCGCTCAATCATGCTGAGATCGGCGAACACCGGCGGCACGCCGGGGGCGATGTCGGCGTGCAGCCGCTGGTTGCGCGCCTCCGCCGCCAGCTCGAACTTCTGGAACACGTCCTGCAGCAGCTCGCTGAGGGAGAAGGGTTCTTTCTGCGGTTTCACCACGCCATATTCCAGCCGCGCCAGCTCGAACAGCTCCTGCGCCAGCTTGCCCACCTTGCGGCTCTGCGCCAGCGCGATCTCCAGATAGCGCCGCCGATCGGCGTCGCTCAGGGTGGCGGCCTTGACCGACAGCGTTTCCAGATAGCCGTGCAGCGAGGTGAGCGGGGTGCGCAGATCGTGCGAGACGTTGGCGATGAATTCGCGCCGCAGCCGATCCTGCTGCGCCAGCGTTTGCCACTGTTCGGCGAGGCGCTGCGCCATGCGGTGGAAGGCCTGTTGCAGCTGGCTGACCTCGTCGCGCCCGGCCGGCACCGCCGGTAGCGCCGCGTAGGCCTGCACGGCCTCAATGCCGCCGCTGTCCAGCGCATTGACCTGACGGGTCAGGCGCCGGATGGGGCGAGTGACCCAGTAGAACGCGAAACCGCCGGCCAGCAGGCTGAACAGCACCATCACCCCGGAGGTCCACAGCGCCATTCTGGCCGCGGAGTTGAACTGGGCGTTGCTGGCCAACGCCGTGTACTCTTCACCGAGCAAGACCACATACAGATAGCCCTCGACCCGGCCGTCGACCTTCAGCGGCGCAACGCTGAACACCTTGCGCCCGTCCGCGCTGCGCGGATCGTCGCCGTACACCGGCATCTGCGCGCCATCGAGCAGCGCCTGCAGCGGCGCCAGCGCGACCCGCTGCCGCTTCAGATGCCCGGCCGGCGCGGCGTTGCCGATGATTGCGCCCTGTTTGTCTAGCAGATAAACCTCAACGCTGGGGTTCACCGCCATCAGCTGATCGAACAGGGTATGCACCGCCTGCGGATCCGGCCCGTTCACCCCCAGCAGCGGATTACTGTCGGCGATATGCTGCGCCAGGTTGCCGGACAGGCGCTGTATCACCGCCTGGCTGTACTGGGTATTGCTGCGCACCTGCATCCAGCCGGAAAAGGCGCAGCCGATGACGATCAGCAGCGCGAAGATAATCGTGAGGCGTTGCGCTAACGTAAGGTTTTTCATGGCTCACTCTTGCGGCGCGGCCGCGAATTTATAGCCCATGCCCCACACCGTGAGGATGCGCTCGGGTTCCGCCGGGTTGCGCTCGATCTTGATGCGCAGCCGGTTGATATGGGTGTTGACGGTGTGCTCATACCCCTCGTGCTGATAGCCCCAGACCTGATTCAACAGGCTGAGGCGCGAGAACACCTGGCCCGGGTGGCGGGCGAAAAAGTACAGCAGGTCGAATTCGCGCGGCGTCAGCTCGATCGGCTGTTGGTGCAGGCGCACTTCGCGGGCGATGGGATCGATGGTCAGATCGTTGAAGCTGAGCGCGCCGGCGTCCATGCGCAGGTTGCGGCTCATCGCCTCCTGGCGGCGAAACAGCGCCTTGACCCGCGCCACCAGCTCCAGCATGGAAAAGGGTTTGGCCAGATAGTCGTCGGCGCCCAGCTCCAGCCCCAGCACGCGGTGCACCTCGCTGGAGCGCGCGCTGGTGATGATGATCGGCGTGTAGCGCGTCATGGTGCGCGCCCGGCGGCAAATCTCCAATCCGTCTACGCCCGGCAGCATCAGATCGAGGATCAAGGCGTCCCAGCCGCCCTGTTCCAGCATCGCCATGCCCTGATTGCCGTCGGCGGCGTGGCTGATGGCGTAACCCTCGTCACGCAGATGCAGCTGCAGCAGCTCGGCGATGTCGCCGTCGTCCTCGACGATCAAAATTCGTTTTGGCTTGTCCATTCTCATTACCGCTGATTAGCCCGATTCTCTCTGAAGTTTACACAACCGCCACCGGCGGAGTTATCACATTTTATTTAACTTTGCGTGAGGTCTTGGGGAACAAATCCGGGGAATACTCGGTTCATCGCATCGTTAGCTGGCAGGAATCGTTATGAGCCTCACTCTCACCCCGGAACAACGACAGACCGTACATCCGCTGTGGCTGCGGTTAACGCATTGGCTGAATGCGCTGGCGATGCTGATCATGGTGACCAGCGGTTGGCGCATCTACAACGCTTCGCCGCTGTTCAACTTCAGTTTTTTCAACGAGCTGACGCTCGGCGGCTGGCTGGGCGGCGCGCTGCAGTGGCACTTCGCCGGCATGTGGCTGTTTGGCGTCAACGGGCTGTGTTACCTGCTGCTGAACCTCGCCAGCGGGCGCTTCAAACGCAAATATTGGCCGCTCAGCCCGAAGCAGTTTCTCGCCGATGTCGGCGCGGCGCTGCGCGGCAGGCTGCAGCACGCCGACCTGCGCCACTACAACATGGTGCAGCGCGTGGCCTATCTGTCGGTGATGCTCCTCGGCGTGCTGAGTGCGCTGTCCGGGCTGGTGCTGTGGAAATCGGTGCAGTTTCCGCTGCTGCGCACGCTGCTCGGCGGCTATGAGGCGGCGCGCTATATCCACTTTTTCGCCATGTCGGCGCTGGTGGCCTTCGTCGCGATCCATTTGGTGATGGTGGCGCTGGTGCCCCGCACGCTGCTGGCCATGCTGCGCGGACGTTAAGGAGTTCACGATGAAAAAGGATAAACAGATCATGACGATCGTTGAAGGGCAGGCGATCGTCAAAGAAGCGCAGCGCTTGTTGACCGCGTCGTCCCGCCGCCGCTTTCTGCGCAACGGCCTGACGCTGGGCGGTATCGCTATGCTTACCGGCTGCGATCTCAGCGGCAACGCCAACGTCGAGCAGGCGCTGAGCCGTATTTCGCGCCTCAACGATCGGGTGCAGGGCTGGCTGTTCAACGGCGATCGCCTGGCGCCGGTCTACCCGGAGTCGATGATCACCCGGCCATTCCCGTTCAACGCCTTTTACGCCGAGGAGGACGCGCCCGACATCAACGGCGACGACTATCGGCTGGAAGTGGCGGGGTTGGTGCAGGACAAGCGCGCCTGGAGCCTGCCGCAGCTGCATCGGATGGCGCAGGTTAGCCAGGTGACGCGTCATATTTGCGTCGAGGGTTGGAGCGCCATCGGCAAGTGGGGCGGCGTACCGTTCGCCAACTTTCTTAAGGTAATCGGCGCGGATCTGAGCGCCCGCTACGTCAGCTTTAAATGCGCCGACGACTACTACACCAGTATCGACATGGCCACCGCGCTGCATCCGCAGACGATTATCGCGCTGACCTACGACGGCCAGACCTTGCCGCGCAAGTACGGCTATCCGATGAAGCTGCGCATGCCGACCAAGCTGGGCTACAAGAATCCGAAGCACATTCAGGTGATCGAGGTCACCAACCGCTTCCCGGGCGGTTACTGGGAAGACCAGGGTTACAACTGGTTTGGCGGCAGCTGAGGCGGCCGCCGGCCATTCTCCGGCACTCCGGTGCCTTTGACATGACGGAAGGAAATACCATGAAAAAGTTATTCGCAATGATGATGTGCAGCGCGCTGATGCTGGGCGTGGCCGGCGCCAACGCCGCGGACGGCATGAGTAAAGACGCGATGAAAAAGGACGGCATGAGCCAGATGTCGCACGACGGCATGGCGAAAGATGGGATGAAGAAAGAGTGCATGGGCAAGGACTGCATGAAGAAAGACAAAATGGGCAAAGACGCCATGAAAAAGGATGGCATGGCGAAAGACAGTATGGCGAAAGACAGTATGGCCAAAGACGGCATGAAGAAAGACGAGATGAAAAAGGATGCGATGGGGCACTAAGCCGCCTCACCCCGCGGCCGCAAGCGGCAAACCGCGGCGGCTGCGGGCAACATAAGGAGAGAGGATGATGTTGGCGACATGGCTGCGGCGCTTTCGGCGCTCGAACGGGGACGTTATCTTTATGCGCGCGGCGCTGGTGGTGATCTTCGCCGCCTTCGGTTACGCCAAATGGTTTGATTACGAGGCGCAGGGGCTGGTGCCGCTGATCGGCAACAGCCCGCTGCTGAGCTGGATGCATCAGGCGTTCGGCATTCGCGGCGCCAGTTATGCATTGGGCGTCGCTGAATGGAGCTTCGGTTTGCTGCTGCTGGCGGGGTTCTGGTCGCGGCGTCTGGGTTTGCTGGGGGCAATCGGATCGACGGTGACCTACCTGACCACGCTGACGCTGATCTTTTCCACGCCGGGCGCCTGGGAGCCCTCCGCCGGCGGTTTTCCCGCCATGGCCGGGGCCACCAGCTTTTTAATCAAGGATCTGGTGTTGCTGGCCGGCTCCCTGGTGCTGCTGAAGGCCGATTTGCCGGCCGAGCAGGCATAAAAAAGGGCGTAGCCTGGCTACGCCCTCTGGATATTTCTCGGCCGTCACATATCCGGGAAGGTCAGGGTGCCCCCCGGCGCTTCGCGATGAATGTGCAGGAAGTTCAGGTGCTTCTCGTACTGGTCGAGAATATCGCCAATCACCTGTTCCTTGCTGTAGTCCATCAGGTCGTTGCCCTGGGTGCCTTCCATCAGGAAGGTTTCCAGCCGGTAGTAGTGCGACTTGCCGGAGCGGGCGCGGTAGGTGAAGCCCGGCACCGAGTAGCGCATCGGCCAGATCTGATAGATAAAGTTCTGTTCCTCGCCCAGGTGCACCAGCAGCTCCAGGTGGTTCAGGCGTTCGTCTTCGGTCGGCGGCACTTCGCTGAACTCCACCTTCGCGCCGCGCAACTCCAGCTCGCGCGCCACGTCCTGCATCGCCGGGCGGCAAACCTTATCCAACATTTTCTGCGTGTACTGCGTGCCCGGGTAGTTCATCACCCGCGACAGACGCTGTTTCCAGTTGAGCACGTCGTGGCTGGAGACCGGCACCGGCGCCAGGGTGCTGAGCGCGCTGGCCTTGCGGTAGTCCTCCACCCGCAGCGATTTGTACAGCCCGGCCATCACGAAGAAGATCACGAAGCTGAACGGCAGGCCCATGATCACCGTGGTTTTCTGCAGCGCCGGCACGCCGTCGGTCATCAGCATGCCGATGGTCAGCAGGCCGATGGCCACCGACCAGAAAATCCGTAGCCAGTTCGGCGCATCATTATTGATGTCGGCCAGGCGCGAGGTGAAGTTACCCAGCACCAGCGAGCCGGAGTCCGCCGAGGTGACGTAGAACAACAAGCCGGTGATGGTGGCCACCGAGGCGCTGAAGGTGAAGCCGGGGTATTGCGCCAGCAGGCTGTAGAAGCCGCGCTCCGGGAACTGCATCACTTCCTGCGCGAATTCCGCGTTGCCGTGAATGATCTGATACAGCGCGCTGTTGCCGAAGATAGACAGCCACAGCAGGGTGAACACGAACGGTATGATCAGCGTGCCGACCACGAACTGGCGAATGGTGCGCCCGCGCGAGATGCGCGCCAGGAACAGGCCGACGAACGGCGACCACGCCACCCACCAGGCCCAGAAGAACAGCGTCCAGTTGTTCATCCACTCCACCGGCCGATCGAACGCGAAGCTGTTGAGCGTCATGCCCATAAAGCGGTTGACGTAATCGCCGACGTTAAGTACCAGCGCGTTGAGCAGGAACTCGGTGTCGCCGAAGAACAGAACGAACAGGATCAGGCCCAGCGCCAGCAGCACGTTCAGCTCGGACAGGATGCGGATGCCCTTGTTGACCCCCGAGGTGACCGAGATGGTGGCCATGATCACCGACAGCAGGATCAGCGAGCCCTGCACCGTCAGGTTTTCCGGGATCTCGAACAGCACCTTGAGGCCGTAGTTGAGCTGCACCACGCCAATGCCCAGCGTGGTGGCGATGCCGAAGATGGTGCCGAGCACCGCGGCGATGTCCACGCTATGGCCGATCGGGCCGTTGATGCGTTTACCAAAGATCGGGTACAGCGCCGAGCGAATGGTCAGCGGCAGATTGTAGCGATAGCTGAAGTAGCCGAGGGCGATGCCCATCAGCGCATACATCGACCAGCCGGTCAGGCCGTAGTGGAACAGCGTCCAGACCATCGCCTGGCGGGCGGCCTCCAGCGTTTGCGCGTCGCCTTCCGGCGGCATCATGTACTGGGTCACCGGCTCGGCGACCGAGAAGAACATCAAATCGATGCCGATGCCGGCGGCGAACAGCATCGCCGCCCAACTCATCAGGCTGAACTCCGGTTTGGACTGTTCCGGCCCGAGCTTGATGGAACCGAAGCGCGAGGCGGCGATAAACACCACGAACACGATGTACAGCGTCGCCGCCAGCAGGTAGTACCAACCGAAGGTGGTCGACACCCAATTCAGCGTGCGGGTGATCCACTGCCCGGAGAAGTCGGTGAAAAAGATGGTCATCAGCGAGAAGGCCAGGATCAGCCCCGCCGAGGTGAAGAAAACCACAGGGTTGAGGCGGTCCTGCTGCGGTTTGGAGGAGGTTTCGCGTGTTGTCATCGTCATCCTCTGAACTGAGTAAAATCGTGCCGCTCCGCATTCTGGGGCGCGTTGGCGCATCCGGAAAACGGGCGAATGAAGGCGGCGGCCATCCCCACGGGAATGGCCTGAACGATGCCGCTTTCGCCTGCTTATGAAGCACCGGAGCGCTTCGCGGTGGGAACCGCTTACAGCCACTGATTTTGGTCAGATTCGTTAATTACCTCACAAAAATCAGCCAGTTCCACAACCAGAAAATACATTTTTTTAACCAGGCGGCAATAAAATATATGCAATTTTTATTGAACGTTCAATCAAAAAAAAGTTTAATAGTCCTCATGATGACCTGAATCACGGGCGAAACGGCAGTGAAATTTGCCCGCTGAGATAAGGCCGAAGTCGGTTTTGTGAGAGTCGAAATATGCCAAAGGTAGGAATGCAGCCAATCAGAAGGCAGCAGTTGATTGATGCCACGCTCGCCGCGGTAAACGAAGTGGGAATGCATGACGCCACCATCGCGCAGATCGCGCGGCGGGCCGGCGTTTCCAACGGCATCATCAGCCATTATTTCAAGGATAAGAACGGCCTGCTGGAAGCCACGATGCGCTATCTGATCAGCCATCTGGGCGAGGCGGTGAAGCTGCGGCTGCAGGCGCTGACCGACAACAGCCCGGCGGCGCGGCTGCAGGCGATCGTCGCCGGCAACTTCGACGACAGCCAGATCAACAGCGCGGCGATGAAGACCTGGCTGGCCTTTTGGGCCAGCAGTCTGTACCAGCCGCAGCTCAACCGCTTGCAACAGGTGAACGGCCGTCGGCTCTATTCCAACCTGTGCGCCGAGTTTCGCCGCGTTATGCCGCAGCCGCAGGCGCGGTTGGCGGCCAAGGGGCTGGCGGCGCTGATCGATGGGCTGTGGCTGCGCAGCGCGCTGCGCGGCTCCGCGTTCAATCAGGCGCAGGCGCTGGCGCTCACGACCGAATACATCACGTTCCAACTCCGGGGGCAAACGCCGCCCGGAGGATAACTCAAGGAGATCCTATGTCCCGTTTTGGCTTGCAGAAGCTCTATATTCATGGCGCCTATGTAGACAGCACCGCTGGAAAAACCTTCAACGCCATTAACCCGGCGAACGGCGAAGTTCTGGCTGAAGTCCAGTCCGCCGGCGCTGAAGACGTCGATCGTGCGGTGGCCAGCGCGGCCAGCGGGCAGAAGGTGTGGGCGGCGATGACGGCGATGGCGCGTTCGCGCATCCTGCGTCGCGCGGTGGATATTCTGCGCGAGCGCAACGATGAACTGGCGGCGCTGGAAACGCTGGATACCGGCAAAGCGATGTCGGAAACCACCGCGGTGGATATCGTCACCGGCGCTGACGTGCTGGAGTACTACGCCGGCCTGATCCCGGCCATTGAAGGCGAGCAGATCCCGCTGCGCGATACCTCGTTCGTCTACACTCGCCGCGAGCCGCTGGGCGTGGTGGCCGGCATCGGCGCCTGGAACTACCCGATTCAAATCGCGCTGTGGAAGTCCGCACCGGCGCTGGCGGCGGGCAATGCGATGATCTTCAAGCCAAGCGAAGTCACGTCATTGACGGCGCTGAAGCTGGCGGAAATCTACACCGAAGCCGGCCTGCCGGACGGCGTGTTCAACGTGGTGACCGGCAGCGGCGCGGAGGTGGGGCAGTACCTGACCGACCATCCGGGCATCGCCAAAGTCTCTTTCACCGGCGGGGTGAAAACCGGCAAGAAGGTGATGGCCAACGCGTCGGGTTCGACGCTGAAGGAAGTCACCATGGAGTTGGGCGGCAAATCGCCGCTGATTATCTTCGACGACGCCGATCTGGATCGCGCCGCTGATATCGCCATGATGGCCAACTTCTACAGTTCCGGCCAGGTGTGCACCAACGGCACCCGCGTCTTCGTGCCGGCGGCGCTGCAGGCGCAGTTTGAGGCGAAAATCCTCGAGCGCGTGAAGCGCATTCGCCTCGGTGACCCGACCGATCCGCAAACCAACTTCGGGCCGCTGGTCAGCTTTGCGCACATGGAGTCGGTGCTGCGCTTTATCGAAAGCGGCAAGAACAGCGGCGCGCGCCTGCTGTGCGGCGGCGAACGCGTCACCCATGGCGAATTCGGCAAGGGCGCTTATGTGGCGCCGACGGTGTTCAGCGACTGCCGCGACGATATGGAAATCGTGCGCGAGGAGATCTTCGGGCCGGTGATGAGCATCCTCAGCTACCAGAACGAAGAGGAAGTGGTGCGCCGCGCCAACGACACCACCTTCGGCCTGGCCGCGGGCGTGGTGACCCACGATCTGGCCCGCGCGCACCGCGTGATCCACCAGCTGGAAGCCGGCATTTGCTGGATCAACACCTGGGGCGAGTCGGCGGCGGAAATGCCGGTCGGCGGCTACAAGCAGTCCGGCGTCGGCCGTGAAAACGGCCTGACCACGCTGGAGCACTACACCCAGATCAAATCGGTGCAGGTCGAGCTGGGCGAATACGCCTCGGTATTCTGATCTTCCCGTCGTCTTTCGAGCCGCAGCCGCGTTGGCTGCGGCCGACAATCTCTAGAGCGCCCAAATACACAGCCTGTTGCCGAGCCGCGCTTCGCGTCTTTGCCTGACCAGGCCTTTATAAAGTAAGGAGATAATGAATGGAATTTGACTACATCATTATCGGTGCCGGTTCCGCCGGCAACGTGTTAGCCACCCGATTGACCGAAGACGCCGACGTCAGCGTCCTGCTGCTGGAAGCCGGCGGCCCGGATTACCGGATGGATTTCCGTACCCAGATGCCGGCCGCGCTGGCGTTTCCGCTGCAGGGCCGCCGCTATAACTGGGCGTATGAAACCGATCCTGAGCCGCACATGAACAACCGCCGGATGGAATGCGGCCGCGGCAAAGGGCTGGGCGGTTCATCCCTGATCAACGGCATGTGTTACATTCGCGGCAACGCGATGGACTTCGACAACTGGGCCAAGGCGCCGGGTCTGGAAGACTGGACGTATCTGGACTGCCTGCCGTATTTCCGCAAGGCGGAAACGCGCGATATCGGCCCGAACGATTACCACGGCGGCGATGGCCCGGTGAGCGTCACCACGCCGAAGGCCGGTAACAACGAACTGTTCCACGCCATGGTGGAAGCCGGCGTGCAGGCGGGCTATCCGCGCACCGACGATCTGAACGGCTATCAGCAGGAAGGGTTCGGCCCGATGGACCGCACCGTGACGCCGAAAGGGCGCCGCGCCAGCACCGCCCGTGGTTATCTGGATCAGGCGCGTTCGCGGCCAAACCTGAAGATCGTCACCCATGCGCTGACCGACCACATCGTGTTCGACGGCAAGCGCGCAGTGGGCGTTAACTATCTGCAGGGCGACAGCAATCAGCTGACCCATGCCAAAGCGCGCCGCGAAGTGCTGCTGTGCGCCGGCGCCATCGCCTCGCCGCAAATTCTGCAGCGTTCGGGCGTCGGCCCGGCGGCGCTGCTGAAAAGTCTGGACATCAACGTGGTGCACGATCTGCCGGGCGTCGGAGAGAACCTGCAGGACCACCTGGAGATGTATCTGCAGTACGCCTGTAAGAAACCGGTGTCGCTGTACCCGGCGTTGCAATGGTTCAATCAGCCGAAAATCGGCGCGGAATGGCTGTTCAACGGCACCGGCGTCGGCGCCAGCAACCAGTTCGAGGCCGGCGGTTTCATCCGCAGCCGCGCAGAGTTTGCCTGGCCGAACATCCAGTATCACTTCCTGCCGGTGGCGATTAACTATAACGGCAGCAACGCGGTGAAAGAGCATGGCTTCCAGGCCCACGTCGGTTCGATGCGTTCGCCGAGCCGCGGCCGGGTGCAGGTGAAGTCGAAGGATCCGCGCCAGCACCCGAGCATTCTGTTCAACTACATGTCGACCGAACAGGATTGGCAGGAGTTCCGCGACGCTATCCGCATCACGCGCGAAATCATGGCGCAGCCTGCTCTGGACGAATACCGCGGTCGCGAGATCAGCCCAGGGCCGGAGGTGCAGACCGACGAGCAGCTGGACGCCTTCGTGCGCGAGCACGCCGAAACCGCCTTCCACCCGTCCTGCTCGTGCAAGATGGGCGAAGACGAGATGGCGGTGGTCGACGGCCAGGGCCGGGTGCACGGCATGGAAGGATTGCGGGTGGTGGATGCGTCGATTATGCCGCTGATCATTACCGGCAACCTGAACGCCACCACCATCATGATCGCCGAAAAGATCGCCGACCGCATTCGCCAGCGCGCGCCGTTGCCGCGCAGCACCGCCGACTACTACGTCGCCGGCGATGCGCCGGTGCGCAAGCAGTAACCGACACGCCCTCTCGCCGTTGAGGGGGAGGGCCGCTGTAGCAAGCAACCCCTCTCCATATGCTCTTCCCCAAGGCGAGGGGGCAACTCTCTTTTATTCCTTATCCCATCATGCCGCCGGCAGCGAGATTGCCTGATCGAAACTGTTGGGCGTCGCCATGCGCCACATGCGGGCGTAGAACTCGCTTTTGATCTCCGGCTGCAGCAGCGCGCCCGGCTCCAGGTAGTAATAGATATCGGCGTACACCTTGATCTCGGTCGGCGTGATGCGGCGCAACATATGGTGCGAGGTCAACTGCTCCGGGCGGCTGACGCCGGCCGCCGCCAGCATGTCCGCCAGCGCTTTCACCGTATTTTGATGGAAGTGATAGACGCGCTCCGCCTTGTTCGGCACCACCAACGCCTTCTGACGCAGCGGATCTTGCGTCGCGACGCCGGTCGGGCAGTGGTTGGTGTGGCAGCTTTGTGACTGGATGCAGCCGACGGCGAACATAAAGCCGCGCGCCGAATTCACCCAGTCGGCGCCGAGCACCAGCACGCTGGCGATGTCAAAGGCGCTGATGATCTTGCCGCTGGCGCCAATCTTGATTTGGTCGCGCAGGCCGCAGCCCACCAGCGTGTTATGCACGAACAGCAGCCCTTCGCGCAGCGGCATGCCCATATAGTTGGAGAGTTCGAGCGGGGCGGCGCCGGTGCCGCCTTCCTTGCCGTCCACCACGATGAAGTCCGGCAGAATGCGGGTGTGCAGCATTGCCTTGACGATGGCGACGAACTCCCACGGGTGGCCGATGCACAGCTTGAAACCGACCGGTTTGCCGCCTGACAGCTCGCGCAGCTGCTGAATGAACTGCATCATTTCCAGCGGGGTGGTAAAGGCGCTGTGCGAGGCCGGCGAGATGCAATCCACGCCTTCCGGCACGCCGCGGGTGGCGGCGATTTCCGCATCCACCTTCTTCGCCGGCAGAATGCCGCCGTGGCCCGGTTTGGCGCCCTGGCTGAGCTTGATTTCAATCATTTTCACCTGCGGGCTTTGCGCCTGTTCGGCAAAGCGGCGCGGATCGAAATGGCCGTCGGCGGTACGGCAGCCGAAATAGCCGCTGCCCAGCTCCCACACCAGATCGCCGTTGTTTTCGCGGTGATAGCGGCTGATGCTGCCCTCACCGGTGTCGTGGTAGAAATTGCCTTTGGCCGCGCCGAGGTTGAGCGCGCGGATGGCGTTGGCGGAGAGCGCGCCGAAGCTCATCGCCGAAATGTTGAAGATTGACGCGGAGTAGGGCTGGCGGCAGTCGGCGCCGCCGATGGTGATGCGAAAACTGGTGGGATCGGCGGCTTCCACCGGCCGCATCGAGTGGCCGATGCATTCATAACCGGTTTGGTACACGTCCAGCAGGGTGCCGAACGGCTTGTCGCCCATCTCGTTTTTCGCCCGGCGATACACCAGCGTGCGCTGGGTGCGGGAGAACGGGATCTCTTCATTATCCTGCTCGAGGAAATACTGGCGCAGTTCCGGGCGGATGAACTCGAAGAAGAAGCGCAGGCGGCCGATGATCGGGTAGTTGCGGCAAATGGCGTGGCGCTGCTGAGTGAGATCGTAGATCCCCAGCACCATCAGGCAACCGCAGGCCAGGGCCGGCAGCCAGAACCACGGATGGTTGTGCATCATGATCAAGAAAACCAGGGTGAGCAAGATGCTCAGCACAAAGCAGGTATAGCGGCTGAATAAGGACGACTTCATAACATCTCCTGATGTTTATTTTTAATCCACACGACATGACTCACGGATAATCCGTGTGCAAATCGTAGCCAACAGGAGAGGATGTTGTGTGTCTGTTGCTGCTTTGTCGCCGGTTGTTACATTAATTTAACTCGGCGAGGGGGCGGGTTGCCGCGCGGCGTACCGCGCAACAAACCAGGGCGTGTTATTTGCCGGCGACGAAGATGGTGCTCATGCTACGCAGCCGCAGCTTTTTCATCGCGCTGTATTTCTGCGAGAAGATGGTTTTCGGGTGCGTGCCGCGTTTTTCCGCGATATGCAGCAGGCTGTCGCCGCGCAGCAGATTGAAGATCACGTCGCTTTCCGCCGGGCTGAGCTCGCGGGTTTTCTGCACCCGGATACCGCCCGGCTCTTTGCTTTCCAGCAGCCGCTGGATTTTTTCCTGCAGCGAATAAAGCGGAATGCGGGTGGAGACCAACTCGACGGAAATCCCCAGGATCGACAGCAGTTTCACCACGCGCTCGTCGTCATAGAACACCAACAGGCGCGTTTTGCTGTTGTACTGCTGGTGCAGGGACACCAGGCTTTCGATCACGTTGACGCTCTGCTCCAGGTTTTGCGAGGTGAAAATCAGCGCGATATCGTGCTTGGTGATCTTTTCCGCTTTGGCGCCGCCGTGCATGAAATCGGAAAACAGGCGGATATCGTACGCGCCGTAGTGTTTCTTCAGCAGCACCGACAGGCCAACATAGCTGTACTTACACTCACTAATCACAAGAACGTTGTTTTTAGACATAGGGCAAACACCAATACCGAGTTAAAAGTATTCAGCTGTAAGAAGCGAGTTCAAATCCTTGATGCTGGATTCCTTCCACAGCTTTCCCTGCAGTGCGTAATATGGCATTTCATCCAGCCATTTCTTGTGTTCGGGAGTTTCAACTCCTTCGATAATTACCTTGTAATGATTAAGGTAAAAGAAGCGCAGTAACGCGCGCATCAAGCCCTCGCCGCCGGACTTTTTCATAAAGTCCCAAAGCAGAAAACGATCGAGCTTAACGAAGCGGAACTGGCTGTTGTACAACGCGGAAAAACCCGCATAGCCAGAACCAAAATCATCGAGCCAAAATGAATAACTATTCAATGACGGATCGCCGTGCACGCGATCTTTCACCAGCCGGGTTGAATTCTCGCTGATCTCAAAATGAATACAGCGCAGGGCATTAATTCTTTCGGCAAAGTGAGTATTCGCCAGCGATTGCAAGGAATAATCGTCAACATTCAAAGTGGCTATCACTTGGTTTTCATGAAACCAGTGTTTGTATTTATCGATCAGATTGATCTGATCCATCAAAATCTCAATCCGGGTAGCGCTGTCGGCATGGCGAAAGAACTGTTCAGGAGAAAAATGGGCATATTCGCTATTAAACGTAAAGCGAGACAGGCATTCAACGGCCAGCAATTGTCCCGATTTCGCGAACATTGGCTGGAAAACATAATTAATGCCGTTATTTTTCTCTCTGAAAGAACCGCTCATTTCCCAATCCTTGGATTGATATTTAACTTGTTGATTTTAAATGATTAAAAAGAAAGTTACTCCGTGTTTTTTGGTAAATTTCTTATTTAAAGCGTCAGGATGGCCGAAACGTGTCGACAGACCATTTAACGCGGAATTTGTGCCAAAGTCCAAACGTCGCAATCTGTTACTAAATGTAAATGTTCGGGATAAAATTCTGATTTTCAGGGCTTAACGCAAAATGTTGAACTCTGCAGCTTTCCCAAACACAGATTATTCCTATTCATATGAATCGTCAACATCGATCGATAGGTATTCGCCGATAGTTTATTCCTATCAAGAGGGGGCTTATGAATGTTTTAAACGATTTAACATTAAGAATATGCTTAGTCTATATTTCGTCCGGCAATGAGTTCATCGAGGCAACGCTCCTTTTCAGCAAGGGAGTGCTATCGCTGAGTGTATGCTCAGTGGCGGCAATATATATATAAGCCCGCCACTGAATCGATTATTTTATTGTTCTATGGAGCTGGAAATGAAAAAAGTATTATTGCCTTTGGCTGCCCTGGTATTGTCTGCAACTGCTTCCAACGCAATGGCAGCAAACGGCACTGTTAAATTCACCGGTGAAATCAAACAGTCTACCTGCCAGGTAACTAGCGATACTCAAAATAAAGAAGTTTACCTGGGTACTTACCCAACTTCTGCTTTCCCAACTGTGGGTTCTAAATCCGCTTCTAAAGCTTTCCAGATCTCTCTGGAAAAATGTGATGCCGGCGATTATAGCCTGCGCTTCGACGGTAACACCGTTGCCGGCAACCCAGACCTGCTGTCCGTAAGCAACGTTGGCGGCACCGGCGCTGCAGCTACCGGCGTGGGTATCGAAATCACCGATAACAACGGCAAGCCATTCGCTATCGGCGACGGTTCCAACATCAACGACGACGTAGCGAAAGTCACCATCGCTGCTGACGGTAAAGCGACCTTCAACCTGCAGGCTCGTTACCGTTCATTCGATAGCAACGTAACTGCAGGTCTGGCTAACGCCACCAGCCCGTTCACTATCGAATACAAATAATCGTCTTTCAGGACACATACGGCCAAGGATGGCCCATAGAGGAAACCGATGAAAAAGTTCTTTGCTGCTCTGCTGATGCTGGGCACCTTTAACAGCTACGCCGGTATCCAGGTAGATGCCACTCGCGTGATCTATAAAGGCGATGACAAATCCGCCTCTCTGCCCATTCATAACGATGCTTCAGAAGCTTATATGGTGCAGACCTGGCTGGACACCGGCGATAGAAACCAAGTGCCGAAAAATCTGCCTGTCGTTGTCGTTCCACCGATTCTGAAATTGGACGCTGCCAAAACCGCGGTTTTGCGCTTTATCTATTCCGGTAATGGCTTACCTCAGGATAAAGAAAGCCTGCTGTGGATTAACGTGCAGGAAATTCCACCGGCGCCGAAGCAAGAAAACGTGCTGCAGGTTGCGGTGCGTACCCGAATCAAACTTTTTTACCGGCCGGTGGCGTTGAAAACGACGCTGGACGAGCAAGTACAAAACTTGCGTTGGCAGCGTGAAGGTTCACGCCTGCAAGTGATTAACGATGGCCCGCTGCATATTACCTTTGGGGCGCTGCATTTGAAAAACAGCGCAGGCAAGACCGTGGATGTGGACGCCAACATGGTGAGCCCGAAAGATCGCTTATCGATCAACATCCCGGCGGGCGTCAGCGTCGGCAACAAGATTGCTTTCAGTTATATCAACGATTTTGGCGGTAGAACGGAAGTCAAGGACGTTCCAGTACAATAAGAGAGACAGGGAATGGCAAATCAACGAAAAGTAGCAGGCGGAACGACGCGGCTGACGCAGCTGATCCGTATTGCAATCATTGCCGCCAGCGCGCCGATGTTATGGAGTGAAACGGCGCTGGCAGAGTTTAACATGTCGTTTATTCACGGCGATGAAAACCTGAGTAACGCGGAAGCGGTCGCTCAGGGCGATGCTTTGCAACCGGGCGTTTACCCATTCGACATCTACGTCAACCTGACTCAGGTCGATCACAAAGATGTTACTTTTCGTCAGGTTAAAGGCCAGACCGCGTCTCAACCTTGCCTGAAAGTTGAAGACCTGCGCAACTACGGCATCAAACTGCCGGAAACGCTGCAGGCCGGCAGCTGCGTTGATCTGCCTGCGTTGGTTAAAGACGCCACCGTCAGCTATGACGCGGCGGTGCAGCAGATCAACATCTCCGTACCGCAGACCATGATGGATCTGAGCGCCATTGGCGCGATCCCGCCAAGCATGTACGATGAAGGCATCAACGCGCTGTTCGCCAACTATAACTTCAACTACAACAAGAACAGCTATCGCAAAGATGACGCCGACGACAGCGAGTACATGTTCCTCGCGTTGAACAGTGGCCTCAACCTGGGCAGATGGCGCCTGCGCAACAACTCCACCTGGGACAAACAGAGTGGCAGCAGCAGCAACTGGACCAACGTCTCTTCCTGGGCCGAGACCGACATCGTGCCATGGCGCAGCCGTTTGGTGATGGGGCAGGCGAGCACCAACAACAGCGTGTTCAACAGCTTCCAGTTCCGCGGGGTACAACTCTCTAGCGTTGACGACATGCTGCCGGACAGCCTGCGCGGTTATGCGCCGGTAGTGCGCGGCGTGGCGGCGACCAACGCCCGCGTCGAGATCCGCCAGAACGGTTACGTCATCTATAGCACCAACGTCGCGCCGGGTCCGTTCGAGATCCACGACGTCTACCCGCATACCAATAACGGTGACCTGCAGGTGACCGTGAACGAGGCCGACGGTTCGCATAAAACGTTCAGCGTCGCCTACTCCTCCGTGGCCAACATGCTGCGCGAAGGTATTTGGAACTTCCAGCTGACCGCCGGTAAATACCACAACGGTAACGGCGGCTATCAGCCGAAGCTGATTCAGGGCACGGCGGCATACGGCATGAACTATGGCCTGACGCCGTTCGGTGGCGCCATCATCGCCGAGCACTACCGTTCCGCTGCCGTGGGTATCGGTAAGAGTCTGGGCTCATGGGGCGCCATCTCCGTAGACGGTTCGATCTCCGATACCGAGCTGGCGAACGGCGATCGCAAACAGGGCCAGAGCTTCCGTTTCCTGTACTCCAAGTCGCTCAACCAGATGGGCACCAACTTCCAGTTGGCGGGCTATCGCTATGCGACGTCCGGTTACTATGATCTCAGCGATGCGGTCCAGGAACGCAACAGCTGGCGCAACGGCATTTATGCCAATGATTACTGGGATCCAAACGATCTGCAGCCGGGCCAGCCTTCCTGGAGCAACAACCAGAAACGCACCCGATACACCGCGCGCTACGGCAACAAGCGCGAACGCGTCGAGCTGTCGCTCAGCCAGCAGCTGTGGGCGGGGGCCAGCCTGTACGCCAACGTCAGCCACCAGAACTACTGGGGCGTGTCCGGTAACGATCGCACGATTCAACTGGGTTACAACGACGGCTTCAAACGTATTTCCTACGGCGTGTATCTGCAGGATACGCGCGGCCAGTACGGTTATTCCGATCGCAGCGTGAACTTCACGATGTCGATCCCGTTGGATTGGGGCCAGAGCAACAACTCGACCACCGCCAACTTCAGCGCGGCGCACAGCAAACAGAGCGGCGACAGCTACTCGACCGGCATCAGCGGCACCATGCTGGATGACCGTCGCATGAACTACTCGGTTTCCACCGGACATACGCAGTCCTCCGGTCAGAGCAGCAACCTGAACCTGGGCTACAGCAGCAGCATCGGTAACATCGACGGTAGCTATGCCTACAGTTCGAAATACCGCCAGGAAGGGCTGGGCCTCTCCGGTGGTCTGCTGGTGCACTCCGGAGGCGCGACTCTGACTCAGCCGTTGCAGAACACTATTTTGCTGGTGGAGGCGAAAGACGCCAAAGGCGTGCGTCTGGAAAACCAGCCGGGCGTGACCATCGACCGCTTCGGTTACGCGGTGGTGCCGTCGGCCAACCCGTACCGCTACAACTATGTGGCGCTGCGCACCGAAGATTTCGGCCCGGGGCTGGATGTGCCGGTGGCCAGTAAGCAAGTGGTGCCGACCGAGAAATCGGTGGTGAAGGTGAGCTTCGATACCTTCAAGGGCGTCAGCCTGCTGATTCACGCTCGTCTGGGTGACAACGGTTATCCGGCCATCGGCGCCGGCGTGTTCAACGAGTCCGGCCGCAACAGCGGCACCGTGGGCCTGGAAGGCGCAACCTATGTTTCCGGCGTGAAAGCGGGTGAGAAACTGACGATCAAATGGGGCCCGAAAGCCGATCAGCAATGCGTGCTGCCGATTCCGGCGGACGTGGGCGACAAACAAGCGGCCATGGGATATCAGGAACTGACCCTGCAATGCCAAAAACTGTAAGGTACACCATGAACTTGAGCAAATTAGCACGTAATACACTTCTGTCGGTGGTGGGGCTGGCGGGGTTGGCGATGGCGCAACAGGCGGCGGCGATGCAATGCCGCTTCGGCAACTCGACCGGCAGTAGCAGACCAACCGGCAGCGTGACGCAGGATATTGACGTCGGCCGCCCGATCGTGCTTGCCGCCAGCGACTTCGTCAAAGGCAACCTGATTTGGCGTTCGCAGAACTTTACCTCGACCTTTACCTGTTGGGATACCGATAACTACCCGCGCGGTGAGAACGCTTATATCTATTGGAACCCGCAGAACTCCTTTGGCGCCCTGGATAAGTCGTTGGAAATCGGGGTTTCGATCAACGGGCGTGATTATGATGCGATCAACCTGAAGCAAAGTTCCAACCGGCCGACGGGCCCTGATTTGGGGCCGGGTACCAAACCGGGTAGTAACAGAAGAAAAGCCGATCCTCAGGCGGTGACTGCCACCTATTCGGTGTATATCAAAGCCACCGGGGTAAAACCGCCTGCGGGTAACTTCCCGCCGCTGGCGCGTGCTTCGCTATTCCAGATCGATGGTGAGTTGGGGCTGAACGCCACCAAAGACAGTAACTTTAACGCCTACATCAAGGGGCTGGACAAGATCCGCGTGATCCAGTGCAACCCGCAGATCACCGTATTGGCCAACAACGGCGCCAGCGTCGATTTCGGCGTGCTAACCAGCTCCAGCGCCAAAACCGGCACCATCGCCAAGCAGGTGCCGTTCGATATCAAGGCTACCTTGAGCGGCGGCGAATGTGCCGGTCAATCTCTGCAGGCCAGTTTCAGCAGTACCAACGCGGATCCGAATGATAATACGCAGATCCTGCCAACCACCCAACCGGGCGTGGCGATCTTCCTGACGCAGCAGCGCGACACCAGTAAAAAACCGATCCCACTGCAAACCAACGTGGATTTCGGCGGTGTGCTGCAGGATAAGCAGAACGAAGTGAAAGAGACCTTTATCGCGAACCTGAAGTGGTTGACCAATACGCCGAAGACCGGGGTGTTCAACGCCACTGCCAACGTCGACGTCACCTTCAAATAATTCGGTGTCTCGTCAATAATAAAGAAAGGGTTCAGTTCTCGCGAACTGAACCCTTTTTTGTGCCTTTACCATGAGGATTAACGCAGCCCCATCCAGCTGGTGCATACGCCTTCCGGCAGTTTGCCGGCAAACCAGTGCGGTAAGGCGGGGGCGTCGCGGTGTTGCTCAGTCTGCGTCTGCGCCGGCTGCGCCGGCCACTCTGCGACGTCCCAGCGGGTGGTGCGGCGATAGACCGCCGGGGTCTTGCCGAACTGTTTCTTGAAGGCGCGCGAGAACGACGGCTGAGAATCGAAGTGGTATTGCAGGGCGATATCCAGGATCGGGCGTGGGGTGGAGCGCAGCGCCTGCGCCGCCTGCGACAGGCGCCGCTCGCGGATATAGCTGCCGAGCGCGTGGCCGGTGGTGCTGCGGAACATGCGCTGCAGGTGCCATTTGGAGTAGCCTGACTTGGCGGCAACGTTATCCAGCAGCAGCGGTTGGTCCAGATGAGTTTCAATCCAGTCTAGTAAATCGTGAATGATATTGACGCGATCCATGGTTTTAGTTCTCCCGCAAAAACGACATTCAGGTCACAGTGACTTAGCTTAATTATCCAAGAATATGCTTTGATAATAGGCGTGACTACGCCGTTACGCAAGGGTAAACCGGGGGTAAATAGGTGGCCAAAAATGCTCTTTGAGCGGCAGGGGTATAGAAAAAAGGCCGCATAAAGCGGCCTTGTCAGCAGGAAACCACGGGGAATCAGGAATCAGTTAGTTTCCGGTTTCACTTCAATGTAGTTCAGACCCAACACGCTGCTGGTGTAACCGCGGATCTTGTTGGTCATCTCGATATCGCCGTTCAGCTTGTGGCCGTAAGACGGGATGATCTCTTTCAGCTTGCTCTGCCATTCCGGCGTCGCCACTTTGTCTTTGAACACGGTTTCCATCAGATGCAGCATGATTGGCGCAGCGGTAGAGGCGCCCGGCGAAGCACCCAGCAGAGCGGCGATGCTGCCGTCTTCAGAACTGACGACTTCGGTGCCGAACTGCAGCACGCCGCCTTTATCCGCGTCTTTCTTGATGATCTGCACGCGTTGGCCTGCGGTCCACAGCTTCCAGTCTTCCTGCTTGGCGTCCGGGAAGTACTCTTTCAGCGCGGCGAAGCGATCGTCGTCGTTCATCATCAGCTGGCCGACCAGGTATTTCACCAGATCGAAGTTATCCAGACCGACGTGGGTCATCGGCATCAGGTTCGAGGTGCTCAGCGAGTGCATCAGATCGAACAGCGAACCGTTCTTCAGGAACTTGCTGGAGAAGGTGGCGAACGGCCCGAACAGCAGCACGCGCTTGCCGTCCAGCATGCGGGTATCCAGGTGCGGCACGGACATCGGCGGTGAACCTACGCTGGCCAGGCCATACACTTTGGCCAGGTGCTGGTTGGCGATCTCCGGGTTGGTGGTGACCAGGAACTGGCCGCCGACCGGGAAGCCGCCGTAGCCGTCGGCTTCAGGGATGCCGGATTTCTGCAGCAGGGTCAGGGACGCGCCGCCTGCGCCGATGAACACGAACTTGGCGTTAACGGTGGTTTCTTTGCCGTCGCGGTTCAGATCGGCAACGGTCACGCTCCAGGTCTGGTCGGCGTTGCGCTTGATGTCGCGCACTTCGTGGCTCAGGTTCAGCTTGAACTTGTCGCTGGCGCTCAGCGCGTCAACCAGCTGGTGGGTGATCACGCCGAAGTTGACGTCGGTACCCAGCGGCATGCGGGTCGCGGCGATTTTCTGCGCCGGATCGCGGCCGTTCATCACCAGTGGCGCCCACTGCTTGATCTGCGCAGGATCTTCGGAGTATTCCATGCCGCGGAACAGGGTGCTGTGCTGCAGCGCTGCATAGCGTTTACGCAGGAAGTTGACGTTGTCGTCGCCCCATACGAAGCTCATGTGCGGCACGCTGTTAATGAAAGATTTCGGATCTTTCAGGACATTGTTTTTCACCTGATAAGACCAGAACTGGCGAGAGATTTCGAAAGACTCGTTGACCTTCACCGCCTTGCTGATGTCGATGGTGCCATCGGCTTTTTCCGGCGTGTAGTTCATTTCGCTGAAGGCGGAGTGCCCGGTACCGGCGTTGTTCCAGCCGTTGGAACTCTCTTCCGCTACGCCGTTCATGCGCTCGTACATGTCGATGGTCCAGGTCGGCTCCAGCTCATGCAGATAGGTACCCAAGGTGGCGCTCATGATGCCGCCGCCGATCAGAACCACGTCGACGGTTTTATTCTTCTCTTCAGCCGCCGCCTGTTGCGTAACGCCAAACAGGCTGAGACTGAAAATCAGGACGAGTAATTTTCTCATTGAATTAAATCTCTTGTGTGTAAATTCTACTCATTGCAGGTGAAAGAATTTAGCGGGAGTTACCCTGGAAATAATGAAGCCGACCGCCCGGCGAAAGCCGATAGGCAGCAATAATGCCTTTTTGTTAATAGGGTTTTTAACGAAAAGTGAACTATTGCAGGCCGTCCGGATGCAAATTGATCGGTTCACGTTACTGGCGGGGTATTATTGTTTGCGAGAATGTTAAAAACTACTTTTGTAACTAAAAAAAATGAATATAAGCAAAAAACGGCCGGTTGCTGTCGCAGGAATAAACAGAGAGGGAAGAAAGGCCTTATAACCGCGTTATTTTCAGGGGCTAATTGTCGCGTAATTAGACGTTATTTCGTTATCACACAATAATTGCGGTTAAATTGCAAATACCTAGCGGTAACCAATAATAAATGGCCGCCGTTGCGGGCGGCCATCGTTCAGGGGGCGGTCACTTGATACCCATCGCATCGCGCATGGTGAAGAACAGATCGGTCTGATCGGTCAGGCCCACTACGTTGGCGGCGTGCGGGCCGTAGGCCGCGACGCGCAGCTGGGTGCCGGTGTGTCCCTGAGATTCCTCTTCCGAGTTGCCGTAGCTGAGGGTCATCGGCGCGCCGTCCTTGGTGGTCAGCTTTTGGGTCAGGCCCGGTGCTTTGGCGTCGGCGGCGACGATCTGGCTGGCGTGCGCGTGGTCGGCAGTGACGATCACCAGCGTGTTGCCGTCGGCGCGGGCGAAGGCCAGCGCTTTTTGTACCGCTTCGTCCAGATCGACGGTTTCGCCAATCTGCCCGCACGGGTTGGCGGCGTGATCCTGCTTATCGATCGACGCGCCCTCTACCTGCAGGAAGAAGCCGTTCGGGTTGTCTTTCAAAAGCGCGATCGCTTTTTCGGTCATCGCCGCCAGCGTTGGCGTGGCGGCGGTGCGCGCCGGGTTGTTTTCGCAGGTCACCGCCGGTTTGTCGAGGTTGCCGTGGTAGCTGGCTTTCGGCCCCAGCCAACGCACCGGCATATTGCCGTCGGCGAACAGCCCCAGCAGCGGTTTTTGCTGGTTGGCGAGGGTAACGGCCTGCAGTTCGTCGGCGTTGCTCACCCACTGATAACCCTGCGCCGCCGCCTGGTCCTTCAGCGATTTTCCTTGCCATTCGCCGCTTTTTGCCAGCTGGTTGAACGATTTCGCGCCGCCGCCCAGCGTGACGTCGGCGCGGGTTTTCAGCAGTTGTTCGGTGATGGAGCCGCGGCCGCCGTTTTCCAGCGCGTTAGCGGCGCATTTCTCGCTGGTTTCCTCCGGGCCATAGCACTTGCGTGAGATGACGTGCGAGACCAGCGCCGCCGGCGTGGCGTCTTGCAACTCGGCGGTGGAGACGTTGCCGGTGGCCTTGCCGGCCGCCTTGGCGATCTCCAGCAGCGTCGGTTGATCCTTGCCGTTCACGTCCACGCCGAGCGCGCCGTTATAGGTTTTCACCCCGGTGGCCCAGGCGGTGGCGGAGGCGGCGGAGTCGGTCACGTAGTCCGGCTTGTGGGTTTTCCTGTCCAGCGAGTAATGGGTGTATTGTCCGGTCAGCGGCAGGGCGTCGATGCCCTTGAAGTAACCGCCTGCGCCTTCGGCGTAGTTGCGCGCGGCGGTGATCTCGGAATCCCCCATGCCGTCGCCGATCAGCAGGATCACGTTTTTCGCCGTTTTGTCCGACAGCGACGCCTTCAGCTCGGCGGTCTGATCGCCGGCCAGACGGCGGGCGCCGCCCGGTTCGACGAGGTTGCCGCGCGCGGCACGATCGGTCAGGCCATCGGCATTGGCCGAGTTTTCCGCCGCAATGGCGGAGGAACAGAGCAGGGCGGACAGCACGGCGCCGGCGATCAGGGATACAGCAGGTTGCATGGGGTAAGCTCCTTGTCGTAATACAACAATGTAAATAACATCAAATTGTTACGAAAGGAGAGTAGAGCAGAGGGATGACAATTTTATGACAGCGGAAGGCGGGACGGCCCGGCGGCCATCCCATTTGACGATCAGGCCGCGCGCGCCGGGATAGCCAGCCCACGCTGCACCGCCGGGCGCGCCAGACCGCGCTCCAGCCACTGCGCGACGCGAGGGAAACTGTCGAACTCCACCAGTTCGCGCGCCTCATAGAAGCCGATCAGGTTGCGCACCCAACCCAGCAGCGAGATATCGGCGATGGTGTACTCCGCGCCCATGATCCAGTCGCGGCCTTCAAGTCGCTTTTCCAGCACGCCGAGCAGGCGTTTCGATTCGTTTTTGTAGCGCTCCAGCGGCCGCTTGTCTTCATATTCGCGCCCGGCGAATTTATGGAAGAAACCGAGCTGGCCGAACATCGGGCCGACGGCGGCCATCTGGAAGAACACCCATTGAATGGTTTCGTAACGCTGCGCCGGGTCCTGCGGCAGGAAACGGCCGCTCTTTTCCGCCAGGTAGAGCAGAATGGCGCCGGATTCGAACAGCGGCAGCGGCCGGCCGCCGGGGCCATCGGGATCGATGATCGCCGGGATCTTGCCGTTCGGGTTCAGCGCCAGGAATTCCGGCGTCCAGGTTTCGTTGTTGCCGATGTCGATCAGGTGCGCTTCATAAGGCAGGCCGATCTCCTCCAGCATGATGGAGACTTTGACGCCGTTCGGCGTCGGCAGAGAGTAGAGCTGCAGCCGTTCCGGATGCTGAGCCGGCCAGCGTTTGACGATCGGGAATTGGGTGGAATCGAGCATGGAAACTCCTCGGGTTGGCGGGGTCGCTTAAGCGTACCCCTAGAGTATTGCAGTAAAACTACCCTGTCGCCGGGTTACACCGTGAGGTCAAAATGTGCGGCCAGCGCTTTTTTACCGGCGGGGGTCAGCTGCAGCTCGCGGCTGTCGAGCCGGCGAAGGATCCAGCCGCGTTGGATAAAGGCGGCCAACAGCGCGGCGCCCAGCGCGCCGCCGAGATGAGAGCGGCGTTCGCTCCAGTCCAGGCAGCCGCAGGCGAAGCGGCGGCGGGTGGGAGCGGGGGAGCAATCGACGCCCAGCCGCGCCAGCGCGGCCTGCCCGGCGTCGCTTAACCGGTAGTCTGCTTCGCCGGTCAGCCAGTTCAGCGCATGCAGCCGATCGTGCAGCTTCACCGCCACCTCGCCCGCCATATGGTCGTAGCAGGTGCGAGCATATTGCAGCGAGGTGGGCGTGCGGCTTTTCACCGACGGGCGCGGCACGCCCGCCAGCGCCATCATGCCTTCCAGCGCTGCGGCCACCGGTTGCCCCGCCAGCCGGAAATAGCGATAGCGCCCCTGTTTGACGCAGGCAATCAACTGCTGCTCCAGCAGCTTCGCCAGATGCGCGCTGGCGGTGGACGGGGCGACCTCGACCGCCGCGCTGAGCTCGGTGGCGGTGTAGGCGCGCCCATCCATCAACAGGCACAGCATGCGCGCCCGGGTGCGGTCGGCGATGGCGGCGCTCAGCGCCGCTAAACGATCTTCTATCTCGATGTTATGCATACTTCGAGGTTAGGCGAAGTATGGCTGTGCGTCCATTGCTAGCCTGTGGTCATCGCACTTTGCTGCTGTGCGGCCGTATTCGCTGGATATTGATGAGCGGGCGTTGAAACCGGTGCAGTGGCGCCATTCTTACCCTGCGCGCGTATCGGAATTTTACCGTTGAGAGGAGAAGATAATGATCGCCGTGATTTTTGAACTGCAGGCCGCCGATGGGCAGCGCGATGCCTATCTGGGGCTGGCTGCGGAGCTGAAGCCGCTGCTGGCGCAGATCGACGGATTCATTTCCATCGAGCGCTTTCAAAGCCTGGCCGATCCTGCGCGCCTGCTGTCGCTCTCTTTTTGGCGCGACGAAGCGGCGGTGCAACAGTGGCGCAATCTCGAACAGCACCGGGCGGCGCAGGCGCGCGGCCGTGGCGAGGTGTTGGCGCAGTATCGGCTGCGGGTGGCGGAAGTGGTGCGGGACTACGGGCTGGAGAGCCGCGACCAGGCGCCACAGGATAGCCGTTGTTATCACGCACAGAGCAAGCCTGCGTCGGAGACGAATTGACAACGCTGCACGGTTGTCATATTCATTAGCTATGAAAAAATCCCACCGCCCATTCGCGCAAATTATTATCACCCTTCTCCAGAGGGTGGGATAGCGCGTGTGTCGCCAATAAAAACCCGCCGGCAGGCGGGTTTTTTTATCCCCTTCCGGCAACGACCGGAGAACGTCATGAAAACCTACCCTGCAGTTTTACACCTGATGTGCGGCAAGGCCGGCGCAGGCAAATCGACGTTGGCGCAGCGTTTGGCCCAGCAGCCGCAAACGCTGTTGCTGAGCGAAGATGCGTGGCTGGCGACGCTGTATGAACAGGAGATGGTCAGTCTGCAAGACTACGCGCGCTGTTCCGACCGGCTGCGACGAGTGCTGGGCGGGCACCTCGTTCAGCTGCTGCGCGGCGGTTGGTCCGTGGCGCTCGATTTCCCGATGAATACGCCGGACAGGCGGCGCTGGGCCAAAGCCTTGGCGGAGGAGGCCGGCGTCGCGCACTGCCTGCACTTTCTCGACGTCAGCCATGCACAGTGCCTGAACCGGATAACGCTGAGAAATGCGCGCGGCGAGCACCCGTTTACACTGAGTGAGGCGGAGTTTGAGCACCTGGCGCAGTATTTTGTTCCCCCGGCGGAAGAGGAAGGGATGACTATCTTGCGTTATGGCGAACGGGACTGAAAACCGGCGCCATGACGGCGCCGGCAACAGGGTTAGGCTTCGGCGTTAAACGCGTTGTGGAAGGTGACCTCCGCGCACG
Organism: Serratia sp. CY52157; assembly: GCF_052168495.1. Classification (NCBI taxonomy): domain Bacteria; kingdom Pseudomonadati; phylum Pseudomonadota; class Gammaproteobacteria; order Enterobacterales; family Yersiniaceae; genus Serratia; species Serratia sp. CY52157. Next base: position 680,535 of record NZ_JBJNMO010000002.1, read on the forward strand.
GCAGCGCGCCCTGGAAGGCGACGGCGCGGAAGTAGTTTTGCGGCACGCCCGGCAGGGTCAGCGCGCACTGCGCCTGGAAGCCGAAACGGCCGTAATAGTTCGGTTCGCCCAGCACCACGCAGCCTGCGGCGCCACGCTCCTGCAGCTCGGCCAGCAGCCGGCGGATCAGCCTGCTGCCGATCCCCTGGCCCTGACAGGCCGGCAGCACCGACACCGGCGCCAGCCCGTACCACCCGGCGGCGCCGTTGCTGAGTGCGACCGGCGAGACGGACGCGTGCCCTATCGGTGTGCCATTGCGTTCGGCGACCAGCGACAGGGTGAGGGCTCCCGCCGCGCGCAGCGCATTGACGATAAACTGCTCGGTGTGGCTGCTGTGCTCGGCATGCAAGAATGCGGCGGCGGTGAGGGTGGCGATGGCGCCGACGTCGGCCGGCGTTTCGTGGCGTAACGTGATGTTCATGGTTTTATCCTGATTAAATAAGGCTGTGCCGACCGGGCTGCCTACCCGGCCGGTATCGATGATTAACGGTTGTCCAGCTGCGCCCGCACGGCCTTGAGCCCGGCGAAGGTGACGCGATAAGGGCGCCCCTGGCGGGAGAGGATCAGGCGTTTGGTTTTGAGCTTGGTGAAAACGGCCAGCGAGCAGTCGGCCAAGCCGAGCCCTTCGCGGGTGTAGCATTCAACGTGGGTGACGCGACCGGCGTCGTTGCGGGTGAAGGCGATATAGCCGCCTTTGGCCAACACGTGCAGCACGCGTTGTTCCGCTTTGGAAATGTTCATGTTGGGAGATCCTGTAATAACCCCAGATACGCGCATCCCCGCGCAAACGCGCGTCGGATACGTCAGAGTCCCTCGCCATGCGGCAAGGAAGCGACTATCGGGTGGTTACAATCTCCAACATACAGGCCTCGGGCAGTGAAAAACGCCAGGGCGGCGTTTCAGCGCAGTTAATGTAGCCAATGGCCGGTTGGCTGTCAATTTGCCGGCGACGCGGGCCGCCGGCGCAAGGCCAATCAGAAAGGCTTGGTCGGCAGGTATTTGCCGTCCAGGGTGATCACCGCGCGTTCGCCGCCGTCCGGATCGGGCACCTTCTTGATATCCAGCTTGAAGTTGATGGCGCTGATAATGCCGTCGCCAAACTGCTCGTGCACCAGCGCTTTCAGCGTGGAGCCGTAGACCTGCAGCATTTCATAGAAACGATAAATGGTCGGGTCGGTCGGCACGCCGCCGGGAATGCTGCCGCGCAGCGGGATGGTTTGCAGCAGCTGCACCGCTTCTTCATCCAGCCCCAGCTTGGCCGCCACCGTGCGCGCCGCCGGTTCCGGCAGCGCATGCTGCCCCAGCAGGGCGGCGGTGACGAACGCCAGACTGAGACCGGTGCCCTCGGCCAGCGCTTCGAACGTCAGGTTATGGCGGATCTTGGCGGCCATGATGGTGTCGGTGAGCGCTTCGCGCGGGGCGGCGTTGTGCAGAGAGTGTGTCATGTTGGCTCCTTTTGTGGGCTTAAAAACGGGCGATCGCCGGCGTGGCGGTCACCTCGGGATGGGTGGCGAGCGGCACGAAGCGGCGGGTTTCGCCGTCCAGCGCCTCGATAGCGCCGCTGGCGATGTCATAGACCCAGCCGTGCAACGCCAGGCGGCCCTGATCCAGCGCCAGGGCGACGGAAGGGTGCGTTTTGATGTTGTTGAGCTGGGCGATGACGTTCTCGCGCACCATTGAAGCGACCCGCGCTTCGTCGCAGGCGTGCGGATAAGCCTGATTGACCGCCTTGGCGGAATCGGCGTAACGCAGCCAGCCGGCGACCGTCGGCAGGTGATCCAGACACTGGCAGGTGGCGATGGCGGTCATCGCGCCGCAGTCGGAATGGCCGCAGATCACGATATCTTCCACGCCCAGCGCGGCGACGGCGTACTCGACCGAGGCGGTCACCCCACCGGGTTCGGGGCCAAAAGACGGCACGATGTTACCGGCGTTGCGGATAACGAACAGATCGCCCGGCTCGCGCTGGGTGACCAGCTCCGGCACCAGGCGGCTGTCGGAACACGAGATAAACAGCGTGCGCGGGTTTTGGCGGGTCGCCAGCCGCTGAAACAGCGCCGTGCGTTCAACAAAGGCTTCGCGCTGAAACTTCAGGAAGCCTTCAATCACCTCTTTCATTGTCTTTCTCCCTGGGAGGTAAGCGATGACGGCATGATGAACGCTTCTGGCTATAGGGTCTAAGACCCATTTATAATGCTGGCTATAGGTTTTACTAATAGCTGGGGCGCTATGCTGCTGCGACATATCCGATATTTTCTGGCCGTTGCCGAACAGGGCAATTTCACCCGCGCCGCCGAAGCGCTGCACGTCTCGCAACCGACGCTCTCCCAACAGATCAAACAGCTGGAGGATGCGCTGGGAGCGCCGCTGTTCGATCGCAGCGGCAGAAGGGTGCAGCTGACCGACGCCGGTGAGGCCTGGATGCGCTATGCGCGCCTGGCGCTGCAGGATCTGGACGCCGGCGCGCGGGCGATCCATGACGTGGCGACGCTGGCGCGCGGCCATTTGCGGCTGGCGATGACCCCGACCTTCACCGCCTATCTGGTGGGGCCGACGATCGATGCGTTCTACCGCCGCTACCCGGGGATTACGCTGAGCATTGAGGAGATGGCGCAAGAGCGGATTGAGGCGCTGCTGGCGCAGGATCGGCTGGATCTGGGGATTGCCTTTGAGATGGCGCAGTCGGCGGACGTGGAAGCGATGCCGTTGTTCAGCGAGACGCTGGAGCTGATGGTCGGCGCCGAACATCCCCTGGCGGCGCGGCGTCGGCCGCTGACGCTGGCGGAGTGGCGACATCTGCCGCTGGCCTTGCTGAGCGGCGACTTCGCCACGCGTCAGTTTATCGATCGCTACTGCACGCAGTTGGGGTTTCGGCCGCAGGTGGCGGTGGAGGCCAATGCGCTGGGCGCCATCGTCGAGATCGTGCGGCGCGGGCAGCTCGCCACGCTGTTGCCGGCCGCGATTGCGCGCGAGAACCGGCAGTTGAAAAAGGTGGCGCTGGCCAACGCCATGCCGGCCCGTCAGGCGGTGTTGCTGCAGCGCCAAGGCGCTTACCGCAGCGCCGCCGCGCAGGCGTTTATCGCCGTCTTGCAGGAACAGGGCGTTACGCCAACGCACTCCAGCGCTGCGTCATCCCCAGCAGATGCACCAGCCCGAAGCCGAGGCAAATCAGCGAGCTGACGACGATGAAGCGTTGGCTGCGGCCGGTATCGCGCAGGGCGAAAGGGCCGGCGACGCCGCGCAGCAGGTAGATAAAGGTGATAATAAACAGCGCGGGCCGCAGCAGCGGCAGCGGTGCGATCAGGCCCGCGCCGGACAGCGCGTACAGCGCCCAAATAAACAGCACCAGCGCGATGCCGGCGGTGACGACGGCCGGGAACTTTTTACCCGCTTCCGCCGCCTTAATGAAGCGATCGCCGGCGCCGCACAGCCGATAGCCGCGCGGCCCGGCGGCGATCACCCAAATATGCAGCAGGGCGGCGATGGCGCTCAGCGCGGCGCCGATCAGCAGCGCGGTGTTATAGAGGTGTGGCATGGTTCAGCATCCTTGTCCTAAATCAGTCTGGTATCAAGCGTAGACCAGAATGGGTAAGTCAGGCCGGGGGGAGCTCAACGGCCGACATTTGCAGCGCGTCTTCAGGCACTACGTGCGCCTGCGCATCGATAAATGCCAGCTGCACCGGCAGCCCGCTGCGTTTATCCACCAGTTGAACGTGGGGGCTGTTATGCAGAATATGCCGGTGGCCCCATGCCATCAGCGCAACCAGGATAGGCCCCAGGCTGCGCCCCTTGTCCGTCAAGACATATTCATGTCGTTCGCGCTCGCCCGGCTCCCGGTAAGCGCGTTTGGCCAACAGTTCTTGTTCTACCATGGCATTCAGACGGTTGCTCAACGCCTGGCGTGAAGCGCCGATATTCTCGCGCAGCTCTTCAAAACGGCGGACGCCGTAGAATGACTCGCGCAGGATCAGTAACGTCCAGCGATCGCCAAGCAGATCCGCGGCCTGCGCCAGCCCGCACAGGGCAAGAGAAACGGTAGGGAGATCGGGAGATTTTGACATGGGCATTTTCCTTCGCTAATCTAAGTCTTGTTTTTAGACTTATCTATATTCAAGGAGAGTATAATGCCATTTGTTAATGTGCAAACGGTGAAAGGCATGCTGGATGAACGGCAAAAAAGCGAATTGCTGTCCCGCATTACCGATCTGTTGGTGGAGATAGAAGGGCGAGGCGATCCGGCGTTCAGGCAGTCGGTTTGGGTCCGAATCGATGAACATGCGCCCGAACAATGGAGCCTGGGCGGCGTGCAGCCGACGGCGGCGATGATTGCCGCGAAGTTCCCGCCGCGTTAATTCAGCTATGCCGCCTGCGAAAAGGATCGGATGCCGCAGGCGCTCAAAATGTCACCGAAACTTCCCGCGATCTCTGCACCCCGTTGTGGCATAATGCGCGCCAAATCACATTCCCTATGTATAAAGAGCGAGCGCTGTGTTAAGCACTAACAACATCACCATGCAGTTCGGCAGTAAGCCGTTGTTTGAAAACATCTCTGTCAAATTCGGCGGCGGCAACCGTTACGGCCTGATCGGCGCCAACGGCTGCGGCAAGTCCACCTTTATGAAAATCCTCGGCGGCGATCTGGCGCCGAGCGGCGGCAACGTGTTCCTCGATCCGAACGAGCGCCTGGGTAAACTGCGTCAGGATCAGTTCGCCTTTGAGCAGTACAGCGTGCTGGATACCGTGATCATGGGCCACACCGAACTGTGGGCGGTGAAGGAAGAGCGCGACCGCATCTACGCATTGGCGGAGATGAGCGAAGAAGACGGCTATAAAGTGGCCGATCTGGAAGTGGCCTACGGCGAAATGGACGGCTACAGCGCCGAAGCGCGCGCCGGCGAACTGTTGCTCGGCGTGGGTATTCCGGTTGAGCAGCACTATGGCCCGATGAGCGAAATCGCGCCGGGCTGGAAGCTGCGCGTGTTGCTGGCGCAGGCGCTGTTCTCCGATCCGGAAATCCTGCTGCTCGACGAACCGACCAACAACCTGGACATCGACACCATTCGCTGGCTGGAAAACGTGCTCAACGAGCGCAACAGCACCATGATCATCATCTCGCACGACCGTCACTTCCTGAACATGGTCTGCACCCACATGGCGGATCTGGACTACGGCGAACTGCGCGTTTACCCGGGCAACTACGACGAATACATGACCGCCGCCACCCAGGCGCGCGAGCGTCTGCTGGCGGACAACGCCAAGAAGAAGGCGCAGATCAATGAGCTGCAATCGTTCGTCAGCCGCTTTAGCGCCAACGCCTCCAAATCCAAGCAGGCCACCTCGCGCGCTCGCCAGATCGACAAGATCCAGCTGGAAGAGGTGAAAGCCTCCAGCCGCCAGAACCCGTTCATCCGCTTCGAGCAGGACAAGAAGCTGTTCCGTAATGCGCTGGAAGTGGAAGCGCTCACCAAGGGCTTCGATGAAGGCCCGCTGTTCAGCAAGCTGAACCTGATGGTGGAAGTGGGCGAGAAGGTCGCGGTGCTGGGCGCCAACGGCATCGGTAAAACCACCCTGCTGAAAACGCTGGTGGGCGACGCGCAGCCGGACAGCGGCACCGTGAAATGGTCGGAAAACGCCCGTATCGGTTACTACGCGCAGGATCACGAATACGAGTTCGACGACACCCTGACCGTGTTCGACTGGATGAGCCAGTGGAAGCAGGAAAAAGACGACGAGCAGGCGGTGCGCAGCGTGCTGGGCCGTTTGCTGTTCAGCCAGGACGACATCAAGAAGAAAGTGAAGGTGCTGTCCGGTGGTGAGAAGGGCCGCATGCTGTTCGGCAAGCTGATGATGCAGCGTCCGAATATTCTGGTGATGGACGAACCGACCAACCACCTGGATATGGAATCCATTGAATCGCTGAACATGGCGCTGGAGATGTACGAAGGCACGCTGATCTTCGTCTCCCACGACCGTGAGTTCGTCAGCTCGCTGGCGACGCGGATTCTGGAAATCACCCCGAACAAGGTAATCGACTTTACCGGCAACTACGAAGACTATCTGCGCAGCCAGGGGATCGTGTAACCCTCGCGGCAACGCATCAGGGCGGGAACTATCCCGCCCTTTTTTTATCCGTCATTCTCCGCCGCACACCTCGCAGTGCGGATCCTTCGGCAGTTTCATCTCGCGGAACTGCATGCTCATCGCATCGAACATCAACAGCTTGCCGCGCAGCGGCTGACCATAGTCGGCCAGCAGCTTGATGGCTTCCATCGCCTGCAGGGTGCCGATAGTGCCGACCAGCGGCGCCATCACGCCCGCTTCGACGCAGGTGAGGGCGCTGTCGCCGAACAGCCGGCTCAGGCAGCGGTAGCAGGGCTCGCCCGGCTGATAGGTGAACACGCTGAGCTGGCCCTCCATGCGGATCGCCGCGCCGGAAACCAGCGGCTTGCGCTGCGTGTGGCACTGGCGGTTCAGCGCGTCGCGTGCCGCCACGTTATCGGTGCAGTCCAGCACCAGATCGCAGGCGGCGATCTCTGCCGCAACCGCATCGTCTTCCAGACGACCGTCGATGGCGTCGATGCGGATATGCGGATTGATGGCGCTCAGTTCCTGCCTGGCGGAGGCGACTTTGCTCTGGCCGATGCGATCGTCGCGGTGCAGGATCTGGCGCTGCAGATTGGAGAGCGAGACGGTGTCGAAATCCACCAGCACCAGATGGCCGACCCCGGCCGCCGCCAGATAAGGCGCGGCGGCGCAGCCCAGCCCGCCCAGCCCGGCGATCAGCACGCGGGCGGCCTTCAGCTTCTCCTGGCCGTCGAAGTCAAAGCCGCGCAGCACGATCTGGCGGTTGTAACGCAGCGCTTCGGCGTCGGTCAATTCCGGCAACATGTTCAGCTCCTCAGCAGGGCGTTGAACGGCTCAATCTCCACCGTTTCACCCGCCGCCACCGAACCGCGTTCGCGCTCCAGCACGATGAAACAGTTACCCTGGCTGTAGGAGCTGAAGACGTGCGAGCCCTGGTGGCCGGTGGTGCTCACCTCCAGTTCGCCCGCGGCGTTGCTGCTGAACACGCCGCGCTGAAAATCGAGGCGGCCCGGCGATTTCTTCAGCGGCGTCAGCGCCCGCGCGCGCAGGCGCGGCGGCAGGCGCCAGTCGCTGTGGCCGGCCAGCTTCGCCAGCAGCGGTTGCACCAGTTGGTAGAAGGTCAGGGCGGCGGAAACCGGGTTGCCCGGCAGGCCGCAGAACCAGGCGTGGCCCAGTTTGCCGAAGGCGAACGGTTTGCCGGGTTTGATCGCCAGCTTCCAGAAGCTGACCTGGCCCAGCTCGTCGAGCATCTGTTTGGTGTAGTCGGCTTCGCCGACCGAGACGCCGCCGCTGCTGATCACCACGTCGGCCTGGCTGTCCGCTTGTTCGAAGGCGGCGCGCAGCGCATCGCGATCGTCGCGGATAATGCCGAGATCGAGCACGTCGCAGCCCAGCTGCTCCAGCATCAGGCGTACCGCGAAGCGGTTGGTATCATAGATCTGGCCCGCCTGCAGCGGCTGGCCGACCGGCTGCAGTTCGTCGCCGGTGGAGAACACCGCCACCTTCAGCTTACGCATCACCTGCACTTCGGCGACCCCGAGCGAAGCCAGCAGCGGCAGCTGCGCGGCGCCCAGCTTCACGCCGGCCGGCAACACGCTGGCGCCTTGGCGAATGTCTTCACCCGCCAAACGGATATTCTGGCCGGCTTCTACCGGGGCGGTAAAACGCACGCCCTGGTCACTCACTTCGGCCTGCTCTTGCATGATCACCGCGTCCGCCCCGGCCGGGATCGGCGCGCCGGTCATGATGCGCACGCAGCTGTTGGCCGGCCATTGGCCGTCGAACGGCGCGCCGGCGAAGGCTTTCCCGGCGACCGGCAGCGGCGCATTGGCCGCCAGATCGGCGAGGCGCACCGCATAGCCGTCCATCGCCGAGTTGGCGAACGGCGGCACGTCGAGCGGTGAGACCACCGGCGCGGCGGTGATGCGGCCGGCGGCGGCGGTCAGGGCGACGGATTCGGTCTGTTGCAGCGGGGCGATCTGCCCGAGCATTTTTTCCAGCGCTTGCTCCAGGGAGATGAGATCGGAAGTATGGCAATGATCCATAAGGGGAACTCCGTAATCAGGGTGCGCATTGATAGCGACAAAGTGCGGGTATTATGGCAGAGAACGCCGGGGGGGAGAACGGGTTATGCCCGCCATCTTTCGCACTGCGGCGCTGGGGCGATCGGGTATAAACTGCGTAAAACAGAGGAGAATCATGATGCATAAACAGGTTATCGAGTTCTGGTTCGACGAGATCGAACCGGTGATGTGGTTCAAAAAGGACGATGATTTCGATCGTCTGCTGCACAGCCGCTTCGGCGAAATCTGGCGGGCGGCGGCGGCGGGGGAGCTGGCGCACTGGCGCGACACCATCGAAGGGCGGCTGGCGGAGGTGATCGTGCTCGATCAGTTCAGCCGCAACCTGTTCCGCGGCACGCCGCAGTCGTTCGCCTGCGACGGCATGGCGTTGATTCTGGCGCAGGAGGCGATCCGCAGCGGCGAGTGCGAACGGCTGAGCCGCGAGCAGCGTGGCTTCCTTTATCTGCCGTTCATGCATTCGGAATCGCCGCTGATTCACCAACAGGCGCTGGTGTTGTATACCGAGCTCAATAACGGCGATCAGCTGGAATTCGAACTGCGTCATAAGGCGATCATCGATCGTTTCGGCCGTTACCCGCATCGCAATGCGATATTGGGGCGCATCAGCACGCCGGAAGAAGAGGCCTTTTTACAGCAACCCGGTTCCGGTTTTTAATCGCGGAGTATCTTCGCCCGGCCGGGAAAAAAACGGCAGGCCGGGCGTCGAAATAATGATTATTCAGCGTGAACGTTTATTTCATGACCCCATGCCGCTATTTCCTCTCGCGAAATTACCAATAATCCCAGCCGCACCCTCAGCGGTTTGCCGCTTTTTATAACCTGCTGTTTTTATTCCAATAAGCTATTTCAAGGTGCGAAACGGTCTAAGCGGACTACGCTAAAAGTGGGGCGTGGACGTTATGCTGTACTTCCACAGTCGGGCTAAATAGCATCGAAAAAAGACTGAATAATAATGATACCGCGCTCAGCTTATTCGCTGTGCTACGGCGGGATTAACACAGGGTGTCAGGCAAATGAGCAAACCAGTGATTGCCATTCATGGCGGCGCGGGCGCAATTACCCGGGCGGCGCTGAGTGCGGAAAAGGAACGGCAGTATATTCAGGCGCTGTCCGAGATCGTGGCCGCCGGGCAGGCGATATTGGTACAGGGCGGCAGCGCGCTGGACGCGGTGACCGAAGCGGTGCGGCTGCTCGAAGAGTGCCCGCTGTTCAACGCCGGTAAAGGCTCGGTGTTTACCCATCAGGGCACCCACGAACTGGATGCCTGCGTGATGGACGGCCGCACCTGTGATGCCGGCGCCGTCGCTGGCGTCAGCCGCGTCCGCAACCCGGTGCTGGCGGCGCGCGCGGTGCTGGAAAACAGCGAACACGTGCTGTTTGCCGCCGAAGGCGCCGAGAAGTTTGCCGCCGCCCACGGCCTGGAAATGGTCGCCCCCGACTTCTTCTTTACCCAGGAACGCTTTGATCAGTTGCACCGCGCCCAGGCGGAGCAGGGGCGGGTATTGCTCGATCACGACGGCGCGGCGCAGGCCGGCGAGCCGCTCGATCCCGATCGCAAATTCGGCACCGTCGGCGCGGTGGCGCTGGATGCGCTGGGCAACCTCGCCGCCGCCACTTCCACCGGCGGCATGACCAACAAGCAGGCCGGGCGGGTGGGCGACACGCCGATCATCGGCGCCGGTTGCTATGCCAACAATGCCACCGTGGCGGTCTCCAGCACCGGCACCGGCGAAATCTTCATGCGCGGCGTGGCGGCCTATGACGTCTCCGCCCTGATCGAATACGGCGGGCTCAGCCTGCAAGAGGCCAGCGATCGGGTGGTGATGGAGAAGCTGCCGGCGCTGGGCGGCAGCGGCGGTATGATCGCCGTCGATCGCCACGGCAATATCGCGCTGCCGTTCAACAGCGAGGGGATGTACCGCGGTTTTGGCTATGTCGGCGATGCGCCGTCCGTCGGGATTTATCGCTAAGCGTTCACCGGGAGGGTGTATGACCGACGTTTCATTCCGGCCCGCCGGCGACGGGCTGTCATTGCCGCCGCAGCGGGTGCTGACGGTGCGCGATCTGAGCATCAGCTTTCCTCAAGCGGACGGCGCCGTATACGCGGTGCGCAACCTGTCGTTCGATCTCGATCGCGGCGAGACGCTGGCGATCGTCGGCGAGTCCGGCTCCGGCAAATCGGTCACTTCGCTGGGGCTGATGCGTCTGGTGGAGCAGGGCGGCGGGCGCATCGTCGGCGGCGCCATGACGTTGCGCCGGCGCGACGGCGCGTTGCTCGATCTGGCGCACGCCTCGCAGCGCACGCTGCGTACGGTGCGCGGCGCCGACATGGCGATGATCTTCCAGGAGCCGATGACCTCGCTCAACCCGGTATTTCCGGTCGGCGAGCAGATCGCCGAATCGCTGCGTTTGCATCAGGGCATGGACCACCGCAGCGCGCGCCAGGAGGCGCTGCGCATGCTCGATCTGGTGCGTATTCCGGAGGCTAAAGAGGTGTTGGGGCGCTACCCGCACCAGCTCTCCGGCGGTATGCGCCAGCGGGTGATGATCGCCATGGCGCTCTCCTGCAAGCCGGCGCTGTTGATTGCCGATGAGCCCACCACCGCCCTCGACGTCACCATTCAGGCGCAAATCCTGCAGCTGATCCGCGTGCTGCAACAGGAGATGCAGATGGGGGTGATCTTCATCACTCATGACATGGGCGTGGTGGCGGAGATCGCTGATCGGGTGTTGGTGATGCGCCGCGGTGAGCAGGTGGAACAAAATCGGGTGCGCGAGCTGTTCGCCGCGCCGCAACAGGCCTATACCCGGGCGCTGCTGGCGGCGGTGCCGAAGCTGGGGGCGATGGCCGATCGGCCGCTGCCGGCAAAGTTTCCGCTGCCGGATGGCGAGGGCGATGCCGCGCCGCAGGATACCGTGCCGCCAGACGCCGCGCCGATCCTGCGGGTGGAGCATCTGGTCACGCGTTTTGATCTGCGCGGCGGGCTGTTCAATCGGGTCACTCGCCGGGTACACGCGGTGGAAAACGTCAGCTTCGATCTTTACCCCGGCGAGACGCTGGGGCTGGTGGGCGAGTCCGGCTGCGGCAAGTCCACCACCGGGCGTTCTTTGCTGAAGCTGGTGGACAGCCAGAGCGGCACCATCACCTTCGCCGGGCGGCGAATCGATCGGTTGAAGGGGCCGGCGCTGCAGCACCTGCGGCGCGATATTCAGTTCATCTTTCAAGATCCTTACGCCTCGCTCGATCCGCGCCTGACGGTCGGTTTCTCCATCATGGAGCCGCTGCTGGTGCACAACGTGATGCGCGGCCGTGAGGCGGAAAGGCGGGTGGCCTGGCTGCTGGAACGCGTCGGTCTGCAGCCGGAACACGCGCGCCGCTATCCGCACGAATTTTCCGGCGGCCAACGCCAGCGCATCTGCATCGCGCGCGCGCTGGCGCTGAACCCGAAAGTGGTGATCGCCGACGAGGCGGTCTCGGCGCTGGACGTATCGATTCAGGCGCAGATCGTCAATCTGCTGCTCGATCTGCAGCGCGAGTTCGGCATCGCTTTTCTGTTTATTTCACACGACATGGCGGTGGTGGAGCGCATCAGCCACCGGGTAGCGGTGATGTACCTCGGGCAAATTGTCGAGATCGGCCCGCGGCAGGCGGTGTTCGACAACCCGCAGCACCCCTATACCCGCAAGCTGATGGCGGCGGTGCCGGTGGCCGATCCCGCTCACGCCCACAAACGGCAGCCGCTGCCGGCTGATGAGATCCCGAGCCCAGTGCGCGCGCTGGGCGATGAACCCGTTACCGCACCGCTGGTGCAGGTTGGCGCCGGGCACTTTGTCGCCCGCCACCCGATCGCCGGTGCTTTTTAAAGACCTCAGGAGAGACAAGCGACATGAAGCACACATTCAAACGCAATGCGCTGTTGGCCGCCGTACTGCTGGCGGCGGGAACCGGCCCGGTCTGGGCGGCGAAGGACGCGGTGATCGCCGTGGCTTCCAACTTCACCACCCTCGATCCTTATGACGCCAACGACACGCTGTCGCAGGCGGTGGCCAAGTCTTTCTATCAGGGGCTGTTCGGCTTCGACAAGGACATGAAGCTGGTAAACGTGCTGGCGGACAGCTATGAGGTCAGCAAAGACGGCTTGACCTATACCGTCAAACTGCGCCAGGGCATCAAATTCCACGACGGCACCGCGTTCAACGCCGAAGCGGTGAAGATCAACCTCGATCGCGCCAGTAACCCGGACAGCCACCTCAAGCGCTACAACCTGTTCAAGATGATCGACAAAACCGAGGCGGTGGACGCCAATACGGTGAAGATCGTGCTGAAGGCGCCGTTCTCGGCGTTCGTCAACAATCTGGCGCACCCGGCGGCGGCGATCATCTCCCCGGCGGCGCTGAAGCAATACGGCAAGGAGATCGGTTTCCATCCGGTCGGCACCGGGCCGTATCAGTTCGTGGCCTGGAACCAGACCGATTTCGTCAAGGTGAAGAAGTTCGACGGCTACTGGCAGCCGGGGCTGCCGAAGCTCGACAGCATCACCTGGCGCCCGGTGGTGGATAACAACACCCGCGCGGCGATGCTGCAGACCGGCGAGGCGACCTTCGCCTTCCCGATCCCTTACGAGCAGGCCAAGGTGCTGGAGGGCAACGCCAAGCTGGACGTGGTGGCTGCCCCGTCGATCCTGCAGCGTTACATCAGCATGAACGTCACTCAAAAGCCGTTCGACAACCCGAAGGTGCGCCAGGCGCTGAACTACGCGATTAACAAGGACGCGCTGATCAAGGTGGCGTTCGCTGGTTATGCGGTGCCGGCGGAAGGGCCGGTGCCGCCGGCGATCGACTTCGCCGCCCGCTACAAGCCGTGGCCGTACGATCCGGCCAAGGCGCGTGAGCTGCTGAAAGAGGCCGGTTACCCGAACGGCTTCACCACCACGCTGTGGTCGTCCCACAACCACAGCACCGCGCAGAAAGTGCTGCAGTTCACCCAGCAGCAGCTGGCGCAGGTGGGGGTGAAAGTGACGGTGATGGCGATGGACGCCGGGCAGCGCGCGGCGCAGGTGGAGAGCGTCGGGGTGAAAGACACCGGCGTGCGGCTGTTCTACACCGGCTGGTCGGCCTCGACCGGGGAAGCGGACTGGGCGCTGTCGCCGCTGTTCTCCACCCAGGCGGCGCCGCCGAAGCAGTTCAACACCGCGTTCTACAGCAACCCGCAGGTGGACAAGGATCTGACCGACGCCCTGGCGACCACCGATCGCGCCGAGAAGCAGAAATTGTATCAGGACGCGCAGGATCGCATCTGGGCCGACGCGCCCTGGATCTTCCTGGCGACCGAACGCTTGCTGTCGGCCAACAGCAAGCAGCTGAGCGGTTTCTACGTGATGCCGGATACCTCGTTCAACTTTGATAACGCCGATCTGAAATAAGGCGCCCATCCCCGCCTGCGGCCAGACGGCGGCTGGCGGGGGAAGGAATGAGATGCTCAATTATTTTCTGAAACGACTGCTGGGCCTGATCCCAACGCTGCTGATCGTGGCGGTGCTGGTGTTCCTGTTCGTCCACCTGCTGCCGGGCGATCCGGCGCGGCTGGCGGCGGGGCCGGAGGCCGACGAGGCGGTGGTGCAGCTGGTGCGCAAGGATTTGGGGCTGGATAAGCCGCTGCCGCAGCAGTTCGTGCACTTTTTCGTCAACGCGCTGCGGGGCGACTTCGGCATCTCGATGGTGTCCAAGCGCCCGGTGAGCGAAGAGATCGCCTCGCGCTTTATGCCGACCTTCTGGCTGACCATCGCCAGCATGTTGTGGGCGGTGGCGTTCGGTCTGGCGATCGGCGTGGTGTCGGCGGTGTGGCGTAACCGTTGGCCGGATCGTCTCGGCATGACGCTGGCGGTATCGGGGATCTCGTTCCCGGCCTTTGCGCTCGGCATGCTGCTGATGCAGGTGTTCTCGGTCGAGCTGGGGTGGCTGCCGACGGTGGGCGCCGACAGCTGGCGGCACTACATTCTGCCTTCTATCACCTTGGGGGCGGCGGTGGCGGCGGTGATGGCGCGTTTCACCCGCGCTTCGTTCGTCGAGGTGTTGCAGGAGGACTACATGCGCACCGCGCGCGCCAAGGGCGTACGGGAAAGCGTGGTGGTGATGAAACACGGCCTGCGCAACGCGATGATCCCGGTGGTGACCATGATGGGGCTGCAGTTCGGCTTCCTGCTCGGTGGTTCGATCGTGGTGGAGAAGGTGTTCAACTGGCCGGGGCTGGGGCGCTTGCTGGTGGACTCGGTGGAAATGCGCGATTACCCGGTGATCCAGGCCGAGGTGCTGCTGTTCTCGCTGGAGTTCATCCTGATCAACCTGCTGGTGGATATGCTGTACGCGGCGATCAACCCGGCGATTCGTTACCAATGAGGACGCGGCATGATTAAGCATTGGCGGCGCAGCGCCGCATTGAAGGCGATGCCGCTTATCGACCCTAACGCGGTACGCACGCCGTGGGGCGAATTTTGGCGGCGTTTTCGCCGTCAGCGGGCGGCGCTGGTCGCCGGCCTGTTGGTGCTGCTGCTGATTGCGGCGGCGCTGCTGGCGCCTTATCTGGCGCCGTTCGATGCGGAAAACTATTTCGATTACGACCGGCTGAATGAGGGGCCTTCGCTGGTGCACTGGCTGGGCGTAGATTCCCTCGGGCGCGATATTTTCAGCCGCATCCTGATGGGCGCGCGCATTTCGCTGGCGGCCGGGGTGTTCTCGGTGCTGGCGGGTGGGGCGATCGGCACCCTGCTGGGGCTGCTGGCCGGTTACTATGAAGGCTGGTGGGATCGCCTCACCATGCGCGTCTGCGACGTGCTGTTCGCGTTTCCCGGCATTTTGCTGGCGATCGGCGTGGTGGCGATCATGGGCAGCGGCATGGCCAACGTGATCGTCGCGGTGGCGATCTTCAGCATTCCGGCCTTCGCCCGCCTGGTGCGCGGCAATACGCTGGTGCTCAAGCACCTGACCTATATCGAGTCGGCGCGCAGCATCGGCGCCTCGGACTGGACCATCATCCTGCGGCACATCCTGCCGGGCACCCTGTCTTCGATCGTGGTCTATTTCACCCTGCGCATCGGCACCTCGATCATCACCGCCGCCAGCCTGTCGTTTTTGGGGCTGGGCGCCCAGCCGCCGACGCCGGAGTGGGGGGCGATGCTCAACGAAGCGCGCGCCGATATGGTGATCGCGCCGCACGTGGCGATCTTCCCCAGCCTGGCGATATTCATCACCGTGCTGGCGTTCAACCTGTTGGGCGACGGATTGCGCGACGCGCTCGATCCGAAACTGAAGGGGTGAGGGCATCGCTGAATTGGCATACCCCTGTTTTACGAGTATAATTGATGAAAATTTAACCCGTGTATATTACAGGGATGGGGAATGGATATGGCAAATAACAATGTGACGAAAAAGACAGTCAACGTAACCATCGATCGCGATCTTTTCCAGCGCGCAAAATCCCTGGGCGTCAATGTGTCATCCGTATTGACAGACGCATTGAGCGTCCGCGTCAGGGATATTGAGATTCAACAGTGGCGCGAGCAAAATCGCGCGGCGTTAGAAGAACTTAATCGTATCACTGAAGAAAATGGTTTGTTGTCTGATGAATATCGGACATTTTAAATATGCAATTTACCGTATATGATAATACGTATCCGGCATCAGCCTATCCCTACTTACTGGACGTTCAAAGCGATCTTATTGATGTCCTCTCGACCCGGTTAGTGATCCCTCTTTATGCTTTGGATAACGTCAGGGTTAAAATTTCTGCACGTTTATGCCCGGAAATTGAGGTCAACGGCGAAAAGTTTCTTGTTATGACGCATGAGATGGCTGCCGTACGTATTTCGCAGATTGGGAAGGCCGTTGGTAATGTCAATGAGCACAGGAATCAAATTAAAGCCGCCATCGATTTTCTGATTGATGGTTTTTGAAGAAATCCGGGCGGTTAAACCGCCCGGATTTTTTTATCAGCGGAACAGGTGCTCGGCGTGGAAACGCAGGTGATCTTCTACGAAGGTGGCGATGGTGAAGTAGCTGTGATCGTACCCCGGCTGAATGCGCAGCGTCAGCGGCCAGTCGCGCTGGCGCGCCAGTTCGGCCAGCCGCGCCGGCTGCAGCTGATCGGCCAGGAACTGGTCGTCATCGCCCTGATCGATAAGGACCGGCATTTTTTCCGCGCCGCTGGCCAGCAGATGGCAGCTGTCGTACTGCAGCCACTGGCTCTCGTCGCTGCCCAGATAGGCGGTGAACGCTTTGCGGCCCCACGGCACCTGGCACGGGTTGACGATCGGCGCGAAGGCCGATACCGAGCGGAAGCGCTGCGGGTTGCGAAACGCCATCATCAGCGCGCCGTGGCCGCCCATCGAGTGGCCGAAGATCGACTGACGATCGCTGACGCTGAAGTGCTGTTCGATCAGCGCCGGCAGTTCGGCGCTGATGTAGTCGTACATGCGGAAGTGACGATCCCACGGCGCCTGGGTGGCGTTCAGGTAGAACCCGGCGCCCTGGCCCAGGTCGTAGCCTTCGTCGTTCGGCACCTCGTCGCCACGCGGGCTGGTGTCCGGCATCACCAGCACCAGGCCCAGCTCGGCGGCGATGCGCTGCGCGCCGGCTTTCAACGTGAAGTTCTCGTCGTTGCAGGTCAGCCCCGACAGCCAGTACAGCACCGGCGGCGGGTTGTCATCGCGCGGCGGCGGCAGGTAGATGCTGAATGTCATGTTGCAATTCAGGCTCTGCGCCGCGTGGCGATAACGCTGTTGCCAGCCGCCGAACATGCGGTGCTCTTCGAGAAGTTCCAATGACAACGTCATCTCTGCCTCCTGGCTTATTTGTCGAAGTGGATGACGGAACGGATCGATTTGCCTTCGTGCATCAAATCGAACGCTTCGTTGATCTGCTCCAGCCCCATGGTGTGGGTGATAAAGTCGTTCAGCGCGAATTCGCCGTCCAGATAGCGCTCGACGATGCCCGGCAGCTGCGAACGGCCCTTGACGCCGCCGAATGCCGAACCGCGCCAGACGCGGCCGGTGACCAGCTGGAACGGCCGGGTCGAGATCTCTTCGCCGGCGCCCGCGACGCCGATGATCACCGATTCCCCCCAACCTTTGTGGCAGCATTCCAGCGCGGAACGCATCACGTTGACGTTGCCGATGCACTCGAAGGAGAAGTCGACGCCGCCGTCGGTCAGCTCGACGATCACCTCCTGAATCGGTTTGTCATAGTCTTTCGGGTTGATCAGATCGGTAGCGCCCAGCTTGCGCGCCAGATCGAACTTGCTGGTGTTGATGTCGATGCCGATGATGCGGCCCGCGCCGGCCATTTGCGCGCCGATGATCGCCGACAGGCCGATGCCGCCCAGGCCGAAGATCGCCACGGTGTCGCCCGGCTGCACTTTGGCGGTGTTCATCACCGCGCCCATGCCGGTGGTGACGCCACAGCCCAGCAGGCACACTTCTTCCAGCGGCGCTTCCTTGTTGATTTTCGCCAGTGAAATCTCCGGCACCACGGTGTATTCGGAGAAGGTGGAGGTGCCCATGTAGTGGAAGATCGGTTTGCCGTCCTTGAAGAAGCGGGTGGTGCCGTCCGGCATCAGGCCTTTGCCCTGAGTGGCGCGGATCGCCTGGCACAGGTTGGTCTTGCCGGATTTACAGAATTTGCACTCGCCGCACTCCGGGGTGTAGAGCGGGATCACGTGATCGCCGACCGCCACGCTGGTGACGCCTTCACCGACCGCTTCCACCACGCCGCCGCCCTCGTGGCCGAGGATCGCCGGGAACACGCCTTCCGGATCTTTACCGGACAGGGTGTAGGCGTCGGTGTGACAAACGCCGGTGGCGACGATCCGCACCAGCACTTCGCCTTTTTGCGGTGGCATCAGCTCGACTTCTTCGATCTTCAGCGGCTGGTTCGGGCCCCAGGCAACGGCGGCGCGGGTTTTGATCATCTCCATCATAGTCTCCTCAGTGGTTTTCTTTTTAAATCAGGCGATATCGACAACGTCTGATAAATCGTTGGGGGTGTTTTCATCAACAGCGGCGGTTTCCGTCTGTTCAATAATCAATTCTTTCAGCGCGCGCACGTTCGGCCCGAACGCGTCGCGGCGCCACAGCAGCCAGGTGGCGGTGTCGGCCACGTCCGGCGGCAGGGTGTGAACCCGAACCCGCTCATGGCCCGGCAGCAGGCTGAGCACCGAATGCGGGATCATCGCCAGCCCGGCGCCGCTGGCGACGCAGGCCAGCATGGCGTGATAGGACTGGATCTCCATGATCTGCCCCGGCCGCGCGCCTTCGCGCTTGAACCAGGCCTCCAGCCGCAGGCGGTAGGAACAGCTGGCGCGAAAGGCGAACAGCGTTTCGCCGTTGGCGTCTTTGGCGCTGTGGATCGGCGCGTGATCGAGACAGGAGATCACCACCATATGTTCAGGATAGGCGATGCAGCCGTTCAGCTCGTCATAGGGCACCGGGCCGTCGACCAGCGCTGCCGCCAGCGTGCCGGCGCGCACCCGATCGGCGATTTCGCCGGAGGTGCCGGTAGTCAGCGACAGAGACACCTGCGAGAAACGCTGGTGGTAAGCCGCCAGCAGCGAGGGCAGGCGGGTGGCGGCGGTGCTCTCCATCGAGCCGAGAGCGAAGTTGCCCGCCGGTTCGCCGGCATGGGTGATGCTCATCGCCTCGTCGCTCAGCGCCAGGATGCGATTGGCGTAGCACAGAAAGTTATGGCCCATCGGCGACAGGCGCAGGCGCTGTTTTTCGCGGATAAACAGATCGGCGCCCAGTTCCTGCTCGAGCTGGCGCAGCCGGGTGGTCAGATTCGACGGCACGCGGTGCAGCTGCTCGGCGGCGCGGGCGACCGAGCCGGTTTCCGCTACGCAGCAGAACATGCGAAGCTGGGTCAGATCCATAATATTCTCGTTTCGTGATGAACTTGATTACTATTATTCAGTTTTTGTGAGTTTAATACTGCGGCATGATACTGGCAACTTTCTTTTAACCTTTTGGATACCGGTATGGCTTTACGTATTGCCTTGAGCGGGTTTGCCGCGCTGATCGTGGCGATGGGCATTGGCCGCTTCGCTTTCACCCCTCAGGTGCCGCTGATGATCGCTGACCACCAGTTCAGCCTGACCGGCGCCGGGCTGGTGGCGGCGATCAACTATTTGGGCTATCTGTGCGGCGCCTACGACGCGATGCGCGCCACGCGCCACGTCGAGCGGCGCCTGTGGCTGGGCGTATGGGGCGCGATGGCGCTGACGCTGCTGTCGGCGTTGGCGCAGGATGAATGGACCCACGGCGCGCTGCGCTTCGTCATCGGCTGGGCCAGCGGCTGGGCGATGGTGCTGGTGGCGGCCTGGACCAACGAGCGGTTGGCGCACTACGGCCGGCCGGCGCTGAGCGCGGCGGTGTTCGCCGGGCCGGGCGCCGGCATCTTCCTCAGCGGCATGCTGGCGGTGGGCATCAACGCGCTGGGGCTGACGGCGGCGCAGGCCTGGCTGGTGTATGGCGGGCTGGCGCTGGTGCTGGTCGGGGGGATTAGCGCCTTTCTGCCGCGCAGCGGCGAGCTGCATCGCCCGGACGTGGCCCCGGAGCCGCTGCTGCTGACGCCGGCGCTCAAGCGTCTGGTGTGGAGCTACAGCCTGGCCGGCTTCGGCTATATCCTGCCGGCGACCTTCTTGTCGCAGATGGCGGCGGCGCGTTTTCCCGACAGCCTGTTCGCACAGTTCGTCTGGCCGGTGTTCGGCGGCGCGGCGGTGCTGGGGATCGTTATCGGCATTGTGACCCGCCATCGGCTGACTACCCAAACCCGGTTGGCGATCACGCTGTGGGTACAGGCGCTCGGCGTACTGAGCGCCGAAGTGGTGCCGGGCGTGGCCGGCCTGGCGCTCGGGGCGTTGCTGACCGGCGGCGGTTTCCTCTGCGTGGTGCAGCTTGCCCTGCAGCACGGCCGTGAACTGGCGCCGCGCCATGCGCGCTACATGGCCGGATTGCTGACCACCGGTTATGCGATCGGCCAGCTGGTTGGGCCGATGCTGTCGGCGCTGTCGACCGCCTTGACCCATCGGTTGGAACCGGCGCTGTATGTGGCGGTGATAGCGCTGTTGGTGGCCGGAGGGCTGGCGGTGAATACCCCGGCGCGGCGGTTGGCGCAAAAAACGGCGACTCGGTGATTAAAATCCATACAAAAAGCGTGGAAACCCGCAGCCGGCCTGATTGTGCTAAATGCGAAGATTTCACCTCTGGATGAAGCACTATCACTGGATAATCGCCGCGCTCTCATCTACAGTGGGGGCAAAATCTTGACCGGGTTCACGTTATCCACCACGAAAACTCTGCCGTCACGAGAGCAAGCAATTCGCCGGCCGCACGCCCTATCAGGCCGCCGGCGGGTTCCGTCCGCAGGAGAACAAATACATGACATCATTAAGTAAAGAAGCCGCGCTGGTGCATGCGGCACTGGAAGAGCGTGGTCTGGAGACACCGCTGCGCGGGGAAGTGCTGGATCGCGAAACGCGCAAGCGTCGCATCAAAGAGCACATGACCGAAATCATGCAGCTGCTGAATCTCGATCTGTCTGACGACAGCCTGGCGGAAACGCCGCATCGCATCGCCAAAATGTATGTCGACGAGATCTTCTCCGGTCTGGACTACGCCAACTTCCCGAAAATCACCGTCATCGAGAACAAAATGAAGGTGGATGAGATGGTGACGGTGCGCGATATCACGCTGACCAGCACCTGTGAACACCACTTCGTCACCATCGACGGCAAGGCCACCGTGGCCTATATCCCGAAAGACTCGGTGATCGGTCTGTCGAAGATCAACCGCATTGTGCAGTTCTTCTCCCAGCGTCCGCAGGTGCAAGAGCGCCTGACCCAGCAGATCCTGGTTGCGCTGCAGACCCTGCTCGGCACCAATAACGTGGCGGTATCGATCGATGCGGTCCATTATTGTGTCAAAGCGCGCGGCATTCGCGACGCGACCAGCGCCACCACCACCACCTCGTTGGGGGGGCTGTTCAAGTCCAGCCAAAATACCCGCCAGGAGTTCCTGCGCGCGGTGCGCCATCACCAGGGGTGATGGCGTTGCGGGGCGACTCGCAAAACGACAACAGGCGCCTGCGGGCGCCTTTTTCATGAGCGGAAGACAGCGATAAAAAATGAACAGTCATCCTCTGCCGCGCATCGCTACGCTGGACTGCGTGCGCGGCATCGCCATCCTCGGCATCTTATTGCTGAACATCAGCGCCTTCGGCTTGCCGAAGGCCGCCTACCTCAATCCGGCCTATCTGGGGATGCCGTCATCGCGCGACGCCTGGACCTGGGCGCTGCTGGATCTTTTCGCCCAGGCCAAGTTCCTGGCGATGTTCGCGCTGCTGTTCGGCGCCGGGCTGCAAATGCTGCTGCGGCGCGGCAAAAGCTGGATCCGCGCGCGGCTGTCGTGGCTGGTGCTGTTCGGCCTCGCGCACGCCATCTTCCTGTGGGACGGCGACATTCTGCTGGCTTACGGGCTAATCGGCTTAGTGTGCTGGCGCATGATCCGCGAAGCCAAAGACACATTCCAGCTGCTGAAAACCGGCGTGGTGCTCTACCTGATCGGCGTGGCGGTGCTGCTGCTGCTCGGTTTTGTCTCGCACGGTGAACCGGGCAGCTTCTGGCAGCCGGGCGTGGCGGAATTGCAGTACGAGAAGTTCTGGAAGCTGCAGGGCGGTTTCGAAGCCTGGCGCAGCCGCGCCGATCTGCTCTCGTCCAGCCTGCTGGCCATCGGCGCGCAGTATGGCTGGGAGCTGGCGGGGCTGATGCTGTTCGGCGCCGGGCTAATGCGCAGCGGCTGGCTGCGCGGCAGCTATTCCTCCGGCTATTACCTGCGGCAGGCGGCGTGGCTGTTGCCGCTATCCGTGCTGATCCAACTGCCGGCGGTGGTGCTGCAATGGCAGGTGCACTGGGACTATCGCTGGAGCGGTTTCCTGCTGCAGGTGCCGCGCGAGCTGGGCGCGCCGCTGCAGGCGCTGGGCTATCTGGCGCTGTGTTACGGTTTCTGGCCCGCGCTGTCTCGCCTGCGCATCGCCCACTGGCTGAGCCAGGTGGGGCGCATGGCGCTGAGCAACTACCTGTTGCAAACGCTGATCTGCACTACGCTGTTTTATCGCTTTGGCCTCTATGAGCAGTTCGACCGGCTTCAGCTGTTGGCGTTTGTGCCGCTGGTCTGGTTGGTCAACCTGGTCTTTTCCGCACTGTGGCTGCGTTACTTCGAACAGGGGCCGATGGAATGGCTGTGGCGCAAATTGACGCAGATGGCCGCCGGTGAAACGGAATCCAAAGCGCTGAAGTGAGCGCCCATCGGCAGGTTAAAAAAATGTATGTAAACGTTTTCTTTCCTGTGACGTAATTCACGCAGCGCTGCGGGTCAATCGGGGTAGGATAGCGCCACCGGCCACTACCCCGATTTCAGGATCCCGCATGCCTCCAGTTCATCCGATCACTATTCGCGACGTGGCGAAACGCGCCGGCGTCTCCGTGGCGACCGTGTCTCGCGTGCTCAATCACAGCGCGCTGACCAGCAAAGAGACGCGCGAACAGGTGCTGCAGGCGGTGGCGGAACTGGGCTACCGCCCCAACGCCAATGCACAGGCGCTGGCGACCCAAAGCAGCGATACGCTGGGCGTGGTGGTGATGGACGTGTCCGATCCATTCTTCGGCGCGCTGGTGAAAGCGGTAGACACGGTGGCGCAGAAACACCACAAGTATCTGCTGATCGGCAACAGTTATCATCAGGCGGACAAAGAGCGCCATGCGATCGAAGTGCTGATCCGTCAGCGCTGTAACGCCCTGATTGTTCACGCCAAAGCCCTGAGCGACGCCGAACTGATCGGCTTTCTGGAGCAGGTGCCGGGCATGGTGCTGATCAATCGGATTATCCACGGCTATGAGCCGCGCTGCGTTGGGCTGGACAACGTCAGTGGCGCTGACATGGCGATGCGTCTTCTGCTCTCGCAGGGCCATCGGCGCATCGGTTATCTGGGCTCCAATCACCCGATCGAAGACGGGCCGCTGCGTCAGCAAGGCTATGCGCAGGCGATGGCCGCCGCCGGGCTGGCGACGCCCGACAGCTGGCGCGCGTACGGTTCGCCGGATCTGCAGGGCGGCGAGGCGGCGATGGTCGAGCTGCTGGGGCGCAACTTACAGCTGAGCGCGGTGTTTGCCTACAACGACGCCATGGCCGCCGGCGCCATGGCGGTGCTGAAAGAAAACGGTATCACGGTGCCGCAGCATTTTTCGCTGATCGGCTTCGACGACATTCCCATCGCGCGCTACACCAGCCCCAAACTCACCACGGTGCGTTACCCGATCGTTTCGATGGCCACGTTGGCGACCGAGCTGGCATTACAGGGCGCAGCAGGCCTGGCGGAGCCGCAGGCGAGCCATCTGTTCATGCCGACGCTGGTGCGGCGCCATTCTGTCGCCCCCTGGCAAAGTGAGGCGACGGTCACTCTCTGACGATTTAATCTTGTGTAACCGTTTTCAATCTGTGAGAAAATTCACAGAATATTAACATCACGCCGTCTATGCTCTAGGCGTTTTCAGGCGCAAAGGCCCTTGCCGCTGTAACCGTTTATCTCGCGCTGACACAGCATTTCTCGGAAATAACAAGATCCACGGACGACAGGTGTTGAGTGGAAATCGCCTGGCCTGGGGTGCGCGCACTGCCGGTGACCATTGGCTCAAAGACGAGTAATACCCTACACAGAACCGGAGATTGACAATGAATAAGAAGGTTTTCACCCTGGCCGCCATGGCCGCTGCCATGATGTTTGGCGCCGCAGCCCATGCTGATACCCGTATTGGCGTCACGATTTACAAATACGACGACAACTTCATGTCGGTGGTGCGCAAAGCGATCGAGAAAGACGCCAAGGCGTCACCGGACGTTACCCTGTTGATGAATGACTCGCAGAACGACCAGTCCAAACAGAACGATCAGATCGACGTGCTGCTGGCCAAGGGCGTGAAAGCGCTGGCGATCAACCTGGTCGACCCGGCCGCGGCGCCGGTGGTTATCGATAAGGCGCGCGCAAACGATATCCCGGTGGTGTTCTACAACAAAGAACCTTCCCGCAAAGCGCTGGACAGCTATGACAAGGCGTATTACGTCGGCACCGATTCCAAAGAGTCCGGCGTGATCCAGGGCGAACTGATCGCCAAACACTGGAAAGCCAATCCGGCCTGGGATCTGAACAAAGACGGCCAGATCCAATTCGTGCTGCTGAAGGGCGAGCCGGGCCACCCGGATGCCGAAGCGCGCACCACCTACGTGGTGAAAACGCTGAACGAGAAAGGCATCAAGACCCAACAGCTGCAGTTGGATACCGCGATGTGGGATACCGCGCAGGCGAAAGACAAGATGGACGCCTGGCTCTCCGGCCCGAACGCCAACAAGATCGAAGTGGTGATCGCCAACAACGACGCCATGGCGATGGGCGCGGTGGAAGCGCTGAAAGCGCACAACAAGACCAGTATTCCGGTGTTCGGCGTGGATGCGCTGCCTGAAGCGCTGGCGCTGGTGAAATCCGGCGCGATGGCGGGCACGGTGCTGAACGACGCCGACAATCAGGCGAAGGCCACCTTCGAGCTGGCGAAAAACCTGGCGGCGGGCAAACCGGCCACCGAAGGCACCCAATATAAAATCGAAAATAAAGTCGTGCGTATCCCTTACGTCGGCGTAGATAAAGACAACCTGTCTCAGTTCATTAAATAAGAATTGAGATCCCGCTAAGACCCCGCCTGCGGCGCCAACACCAGGGATACCGCCGGCGGGGATGTTTACGACTGCAAGATCGTTAAGCCAGGTGTATTTATGGCCGATAGCTCACGCGAATTTTTGCTGGAAATGACGGATATTTGTAAGTCATTTCCCGGCGTCAAAGCCTTGGACAATGTCAATTTACGCGTCCGTCCGCACTCCATTCACGCCCTGATGGGGGAGAACGGCGCGGGGAAATCGACGTTGTTGAAATGCCTGTTCGGCATTTACAAAAAAGACAGCGGCAGCATTGTATTTCAGGGCCGGGAAATCGACTTCAAGAGCTCGAAGGAAGCGCTGGAGCACGGCGTTTCCATGGTGCATCAGGAGCTGAACCTGGTGCTGCAGCGCACCGTGATGGACAACATGTGGCTGGGACGCTACCCGACCAAAGGCCTGTTCGTCGATCAGGACAAGATGTTCAAAGACACTCAGGCGATCTTCGACGAGCTGGATATCGACATCAACCCGCGCGAAAAGGTGGGCAACCTGTCGGTGTCGCAGATGCAGATGATCGAGATCGCCAAAGCGTTTTCCTATGACGCCAAGATCGTCATCATGGACGAACCGACCTCTTCGTTGACGGAGAAAGAGGTCAATCACCTGTTCACCATCATCCGCAAGCTGAAAGAGCGCGGCTGCGGCATCGTCTATATCTCGCACAAGATGGAAGAGATCTTCCAGCTGTGTGACGAGATAACGGTGCTGCGCGACGGCCAGTGGATCGCCACCCAGCCGCTGGAAGGGCTGGATATGGACAAGATCATCGCCATGATGGTCGGCCGCTCGCTGAGCCAGCGTTTCCCCGACAGGCAGAACACGCCGGGTGAGGTGATCCTCGAGGTGAAGAACCTGACGTCGCTGCGCCAGCCTTCGATCCGCGATGTGTCCTTCGATCTGCACCAGGGCGAGATCCTCGGCATCGCCGGGCTGGTGGGCGCCAAGCGCACCGACATCGTCGAGACGCTGTTCGGCATTCGCGAGAAGGTGGCGGGCACTATCAAGCTGCACGGCAAGGCGATCGACAACCACAGCGCCAACGAAGCGATTAACCACGGTTTCGCGCTGGTGACCGAAGAGCGGCGATCCACCGGGATTTACGCCTACCTCGACGTGGGTTTCAACTCGCTGATCTCCAACATCCGCAATTATAAAAACAAGCTCGGCCTGCTGGACAACGCGCGGATGAAGAGTGACACCCAGTGGGTGATCGACGCCATGCGGGTGAAAACGCCGGGGCATCACACCCATATCGGCTCGCTGTCCGGCGGCAATCAGCAAAAGGTGATCATCGGCCGTTGGCTGCTGACGCAGCCGGAGATCCTGATGCTGGATGAACCGACGCGCGGCATCGACGTGGGCGCCAAGTTCGAGATCTATCAGCTGATGACCGAGCTGGCGAAGAAGGGCAAGGGGATCATTATCGTCTCGTCCGAAATGCCGGAGCTTTTGGGGATCACCGACCGTATTTTGGTGATGAGCAATGGTCAGGTTGCGGGCATCGTTAACACCAAACAGACCTCGCAAAATGAAATCTTACGTCTCGCCTCCCTGCACCTTTAAGGATTCGAATTATGAACGCGCTAAATAAAAAAACCTTATTTACCTATTTCAAGGAAGGCGGCATTTACGTGGTGTTGCTGGTGCTGTTGGCCATCATCATCATTCAGGACCCCACTTTCCTCAGCCTGATGAACCTGAGCAATATCCTGACGCAGTCTTCGGTGCGCATCATCATCGCGCTGGGCGTGGCGGGGCTGATCGTGACCCAGGGCACCGACCTGTCCGCCGGGCGGCAGGTGGGGCTGGCGGCGGTGGTGGCGGCCACGCTGCTGCAGTCGATGGATAACGTCAACAAAGTGTTCCCGCACATGGAAACCTGGTCGATTCCCGTGGTTATCCTGCTGGTGTGTGCGGTCGGCGCGGTGATCGGCCTGGTTAACGGCCTGATTATCGCCTACCTCAACGTGACGCCGTTCATCACCACGTTGGGCACCATGATCATCGTCTACGGCATCAACTCGCTGTATTACGATTCGGTCGGCGCGTCGCCGGTCGCCGGCTTCGATCCGAAATTCTCCACCTTTGCCCAAGGCTTCTTGCGCTTCGGCGACTTCAAGCTGTCGTACATCACCTTCTATGCGCTGATTGCCATCATTTTCGTCTGGATCTTGTGGACCAAGACCCGCTTCGGCAAGAACATCTTCGCCATCGGCGGCAACCCGGAAGCGGCCAAAGTGTCCGGCGTCAATGTGCCGCTGAACCTGATCATGATCTATGCGCTGTCCGGCGTGTTCTATGCCTTCGGCGGCTTGCTGGAAGCGGGGCGCATCGGCAGCGCCACCAACAACCTCGGCTTTATGTATGAGCTGGACGCCATCGCCGCCTGCGTGGTGGGGGGGGTCTCGTTTGCCGGCGGGGTGGGTACGGTGTGGGGCGTGGTGACCGGGGTGATCATCTTTACCGTCATCAACTACGGCCTGACCTATATCGGCATCAACCCGTACTGGCAGTACATCATCAAGGGCAGCATCATCATCTTCGCCGTGGCGCTGGACTCGTTGAAATACGCCAAGAAGAAGTAGATCTACCGCAGCAGAGACGACAAGGCCGGCCTATTGCCTAATGCTGGTCAGTTAGCGTTTTTTTGAAGTACTCGAGTCGTTTTCGGTCGATAAATGAGAGGTGCATCATGAGGCTCCAGCACCTCGACCGAGCCAGGGGCCGAAGGCGCGGCCCCTGGCAACCCGCGCCTTTGCCCTATCAGACGGTTGGCTTTGCCAACTGCCCTCTCTCCGCCATAGCGCATTGAGGCCGGTTGCGACAGGCGTCCCTGCCTGTCTCACCTGAAACCGCCGTCCATGGCGGTTTCTCCTAATGCACTATGCCTGCGTTCGGCGTCTTCAAGGGCGTCCAATACCGTGCTCATCTCCGATTACGCTTCTCTGTCATAACCTCATAAGGGACAGGTTGCCCGGTAGCTGCCAGCTCGGATGTTGACCTTAGGCGCGCATCACCGGCTGCCGAGCAAGACGGCGTTGTCAGGGGCAACCGGCCAGGGAAGGCCGGTTGAGGCGAGACTAACAGGGACGTTTGTCGCAGCCGACCCGCCCGACAATGCAGACGCGGCGAGGACAAATCTGCCGGGAGCAGATTTGAACGCTGCTTGCAGCGGCCCCGAAGGGGCGAGGCCCAGGGTGGGCCGAGTAATTTCCGCACAGCGGACAGACGGTGTTAAGCAAGGGCGCGGGTGGAGGGGCCGCGCCTTCGGCCCCTCCAATTGCCGTTCATTGTAGTAACAGAGAAATTCGGGGGATTTACGGCAATTCATCCTGCACGTCACGTAAAGAGACTGGATAAAAAATACCAGTCAGGCTTAAGTGACCGGCATTAGGCCTATTCTTCCGGCTTTTTTGGGCGTTTGCCGCGTCAGGGCTGTTTGGCTTTCTGTTTCTCTTCTTTCAGCTTGTGCTCCAGCTCCACCAACTGTTCCGGTGACACGGCGGGATAACCCTGGGCGTCTTCCGGCACGGTGTGCATGGCGGAGATCGGGATCAGCGGGCCGAGGAAGCGCGGCTCGCGCTTGAGGATGTACAGATCGGTCAGCGCGCCCAGACGGGCGAAGATCTCGCGGGCGCGCACCGTCATCATGTCCTTTGGCGACGGCACCGCGTAACACTGTGCCTGAATGCCCATGTGCAGGGCGATAAACAGCGCGCGCTCGCAGTGGAAGCGCTGGGTGATGATGATGAAATCGTTGGTGTCGAACACCTTGCGGGTGCGCACGATGGAATCCAGGGTGCGGAAGCCGGCGTAATCCAGCACGATATCGCTCGGCGCCACGCCGGCGGCGATCAGATCGCGGCGCATGGTCATCGGTTCGTTATAGCTTTGCTGGGCATTGTCGCCGCTCAGCAGCAGGTATTTCACCTTGCCGCTGTTATAGGCGTTGATCGCTCCCTGAATGCGGTAACGGTAGTACTGGTTGATCACGCCGGTGCGATAATACTTGGCGGTGCCGAGCACTACGCCGACCTGGCGATGTGGCAATTCCTGCAGTTCGTCGTAGACGTAAGGCGCGGTTTTCCAGCTGATCCAGCGATCGAGCGCAATAGCCGAGCCCATCAACACCGCAATGATGATGAACAGGCTGATTATCAGGCGTTTCCACATGTTGTTGCCTTACGCGCGCCGGGCTGAAAAAGATGGATCAAGGCTACTTTACCTGACCGACCGACGCAAGACGCGAACCGCCTGAAGCACGCGCGTCGCCGCATTTTTCGGCGGTTTTGCCGCACAAAAAAGCCCGGCGGAACCGGGCTGGGTCATTTCAGCGCGTCAATCAGAACGAGGTGCGCTTATAGCTGCGGTACTGCGGCCGCCAGAAGTTGTGCTCGATGGCTTTCGACAGTGCGTCTTCGGAGGTGACGATCGCCACACCCTGCAGCTGGGCGGCTTTGCCCACTTCCATGGCGATGCACTTCGATACGCCCTGAATATCGTCGATATTCGGCAGCAGCGCGCCGTGGCCGTCGGTCGCCAGCGGCGAACAATCCGCCAGCGCGCGGCTGGCGGCCATCAGCATGGCGTCGGTGACGCGGGTGGCGCCGGAGGCCAGCACGCCCAAACCGATGCCCGGGAAGATGTAGGAGTTGTTGCACTGGGCAATCGGGTACAGCTGCTCTTTGTAGCTTACCGGCGCAAACGGGCTGCCGGTCGCGACCAGGGCGGCGCCGTCGGTCCAGTTGATGATGTCTTCCGGACGGGCTTCCACGCGCGAGGTTGGGTTGGACAGCGGCATCACGATAGGGCGTTCGCAGTGCTTGTGCATCTCGCGGATCAGCTCTTCGGTAAACAGCCCCGGCTGGCCGGAAACGCCGATCAGAATGGTCGGCTTGGCGTTGCGCACCACGTCCAGCAGCGAGATGGCGTCGCTGGCGGTTTCCCAACCGGCCAGGTTGTCGCTCTTCTGCACCAGCTTGCTCTGGAAGTCGAGCAGGTTCGGCAGTTTGTCGGTCAGCAGGCCGAAACGGTCAACCATGAATACGCGGGCGCGCGCTTCGTCTTCGCTCAACCCTTCGGACTTCATCTGCGCGATGATCTGCTCGGCGATGCCGCAGCCGGCGGAACCGGCGCCGAGGAAGGTGACGGTCTGATCGCGCAGCTGGCTGCCGGCGGCGCGGCTGGCGGCGATCAGGCTGCCGAGGGTGACCGCGGCGGTGCCCTGGATGTCGTCGTTAAAGCAGCAGATCTCGTCGCGGTAGCGGTTCAGCAGCGGGGTGGCGTTGTTCTGCGCGAAGTCTTCGAACTGCAGCAGCACGTTCGGCCAGCGGCGTTTGACCGCCTGAATAAACTCTTCGACGAAGGCGTGGTATTCCTCGCCGGAGATGCGCGGATGGCGCCAGCCCATGTACAGCGGATCGTTGAGGCGCTGCGGGTTGTTGGTGCCGACGTCCAACACTACCGGCAGGGTATAGGCCGGGCTGATGCCGCCGCAGGCGGTATACAGCGACAGCTTGCCGATGGGGATACCCATGCCGCCGATGCCCTGGTCGCCCAGGCCGAGAATGCGTTCGCCGTCGGTCACCACGATCACCTTGACGTTCTGCTTGGTGGCGTTTTGCAGCATGTCATCGATGCGATCGCGGTTCGGGTAGGAGATGAACAGCCCGCGCGCGCGGCGGTAGATATCGGAGAAGTGCTCGCAGGCCTCGCCGACGGTCGGGGTGTAGATGATTGGCATCATCTCGCTCAGGTGCGAGTCCAGCAGGCGATAGAACAGGGTTTCGTTGGTGTCCTGGATGTTGCGCAGGTAGATGTGCTTATCGTTATCGTTCTTGAAATCCTGATACTGACGGTAGGCGCGTTCCACCTGTTCTTCGATGGTCTCCACCGCTTCCGGCAGCAGGCCGTGCAGGTTGAAGTGGCTACGTTCTTCCTCGGTGAAAGCGCTGCCTTTGTTCAGCAGCGGAAATTCCAGCAGAATCGGGCCGGCGTAAGGGATGTAGAGCGGGCGTTTGCTTTCGTATTCTAGTTCCATCAGTTTTACTCTTCACGTATCAGATAACTGTATTGCCGACGATCCTAAAAGATAAAGAGAAGATGTACAGCATTTGTTGCCCGATGATGAACCAGGTTGGCGTAATTATCGACAATCAAATGATTTTTTAACTAAAGAAAGTGTCTCTGGCGGCGTCGGGGCATTGTATTTGGCGGGCGGTGCTGTTAACGGCGGAACCGGATGGCCCCGCCGTCGTGCGCTTAGAAGGCGGCGCGGCTGACGTTTTGGCAACCCAGCGCCGCCAGGGTGACGCGGGTGGCGTCCCATTGGCTGATGCTCGCGTCCTGCGGCTCGGCCAGGACGGCGCGACGGATAGCTCGGCAGTCGCCGCCGGAGAGGTTCAGCAGGATCAGCGCGGCCTGCAGCGGCGGCAGGCTCGGGTTAAAAGCGGCGTTTTCCGCATAGCGGCCGGCGTAGATATTGCCGTCTGCCGTTTCCAGCGCCACGCCGCTGTGGGCGTTGCTGTACGGCGCGTGGCTCCGGTTGGCCGCCGCCAGCGCCGCTTGCGTCAGCGCATCGTTCAGCGGCAGTTGATGCCCGTGATTGACCTCGTCCATCAGCAGTGAAGCGACATCCAGATCTTTCGGGCCGAAGGCGTCCGGCAGATAGTCCGCCAGCGTGGCCGGCGCGCGGCCAGGCAAACGGATTTGCAGCGCGCCGCCGCTGTTCAGCTCATTCATAAACTGGCGGCAGTGGCCGCACGGCGTATAGTTGACGGTGATCGAGGCCAGCGCTTTTTCGCCGCGCAGCCAGGCGTGAGTCACTGCGCTTTGTTCCGCATGTACGGATTGCTGCAGCGGCGCGCCGCTGAATTCCATATTGGCGCCGAAATAGAGATTGCCGCTTTGCCCGCGCGCGATGGCGCCGACGTGGAAATGCGATATCGGGGTTAACGAGCAGGCCGCCGCCAGCGGCAGCAGCGCGAATGCCAGCGCGTCATCGTCCAACCCGCAACCTGAGCGGATCGCCGCCGCTTGCTCGGCCGTGAACATCGCCGGAAAGTCGGGCGCGTCCAGATAGGGCTGCAGGGCGGATTGCAGTGTCGCGGGCAGTGCGCTGAAAGCGGTGTGAAAACGCGGATGCATGGAAGGTCTCTCTACAGGTTAACGGGATCACATTCTAGGCAGGCCAGAGACATTAAAGTGTGATCAATATCTCTTAAATGATGAAATCAATGCAATAAAAGGCGTAAATGCGAGATGTATCGCAAGTTTCATCCTGATCAACCGAACAGATGCAACAGCACCGGAAACACAAACGGCGCCAGCAGCGAGGTGATGATGCCGCAGATCACCAGCGCCAGCGAGCCGAAGGCGCCCTCCTGATAGTCCATCTCCGCGCAGCGCGCGGTGCCCAGCGCGTGGGAAGCCGTGCCCATCGCCAGGCCACGCGCCGAGGGCGTCGTGATTTTCAACAGGTTGAACAGCGTGTGGCCGAACACGGCGCCGAGGATGCCGACGAAAATAACGCAAACCGCGCTGATCGCCGGAATGCCGCCGAGCGAGTCCGCGACGGCCGTCGCGATCGGCGTAGTGACCGATTTCGGCAAGATAGAGGCGGCGATTTCCGGCGTGGCGCCCAACCACAGGGCGATGGCGCCGCCGCTGATCATGGCGGTCAGGCTGCCGATGAAGCACACTGTGATAATCGACTTCCAGCGCGCGCGGATTTGGTGCAACTGCTCATACAGCGGGAAGGCCAGCGCGACGACCGCCGGCTGCAGCAGATCGTTGAGGATCCTGCTGCCCTGGAAGTAGCGCTCATAGGAAATACCGCTGAGCAGCAGCAGCGGGATGATCACCGCCATGGACACCAGCAGCGGATTGAGCAGCGGCATGTTCAACCGGCGCGCCAGCCAGCGCGCGGCGAAATAGACTGCCAGCGTCAGCGGCAGCGACCACCAGATTTCATGGATCATGAGTTGCCCTCCGTGTCGTCGGGCTTACCGGCAATGCGTCGCTCGCGGTGAAAATAGTGTGAGGTATAGCCGACCACCACCAGCACCATCAGCGTGCTGATCAGGCAAGAAATGACCAGCGGGCCCAGATGCGCGACGATCTGGTCGTAATATTTCATCACGCCGACGCCGATAGGCACGAACAGCAGCACCATGTAGCGGATCAGCAAATGACAGCCGGGTTTAACCCATTTGGCCGGCAGGATCTGGGTGGAGAGCAGCGCGAACAGCAAGAGCATGCCGATGATGCTGCCGGGAATGGCGAACGGCAGCAGCGCCGCCACTGCGTTGCCGACGAACAGACACAGGTAGATGAGGAGCAGGGCCCTGAGGTATTTCCAGCACAGTGTGAGCACGTTGGCCATTGTCTTTTCCCGTTTAACTGACGCATTCATCATACAATTAAACTGTGAGCCACGCCACAGATCGCACTATGAATTCTCGCTATGCCTGCCATGCGCGATCGGCGGGTTGACATCCTGCTTTGAGAGTTGCAGGCAGGGTCAGCGCGCGTCTTCGGCCGTTGCCGCAGAACGTTCCGCCAAACGATGGCCGAGGAAGAAAAACAGCAGGCTGAGCAGCGCGGCGACGATCAGCATCACGAACATCAGCGGCGGCGCGGCGTAGCTGAGCATGACCCCGCACAGCACCGGGTTGATGGCGCCGCCCAATGCGCTGAGGTTCTGTACGCCATAGTAGCTGCCTTTCAGGTGCGGCGGCGCGATAAAGTCGATGAACATGTATTCCACCGGGATAACGATGATCTCGCCTAAGGTAAACACCGCCATCGCCGCCAGCCATAGCCAGACCGCCTGGCCGGCCACCATAAAACCGAGCAGCCCGACGATGAAAAACAGCGTGCCCAGCGCCAGCCAGCGCAGCATATTCTCCTGGCGCATGCCGCGGCTGAGCAGGTATTGCAGGGCGATGACGATACCGGCGTTGACGATCATCACCAACCCGATGATTTTGTAGGCGAACTCGGCGCTGGAGACGGTGATCAGGTACTGCGACAGATAGCCCGTGAACTGACCGAACACCACCGCGCCCAGCGTGCTGCCGAGGGTGAAGTAGATCAGCCGTCGATCGCTTCGCAAGATGGCCAGCGTTTGACGGAAGTTGGCCAGCGCGGCCGGTGCGGCGGCGCTTGGCGCCGGGCGCTGTTCACCACCGCGCAAGCGCAGGCTCAGCGCCGTCACCGTCGCCAGCGCCAGGCCGCCTGACAGGTAGAACGGCAGCAGCGGACTCAGCCCGGCCACCAGAACGCCGAGCGCAGAGCCGATCGCCCAGCCGACGTTGACCAGCGTGTAGTTGATTGAGAAAGCCTTGATGCGCTGCTCGACCGGCAGCCAATCGGCGAAACAGGCCTTAATGGTGATGCTCAGCACCGAATAACAGGTATGCAGGATCGCCAGCACCACGATCACGCCGCCGGGACGCGGGATCCAGGGAATGGCGAAGAAACTCAGCGCGAACAATAAAATCGACAGCAGGATCAGGCGGTTTTTGCTGAATTTGTCCACCAGATAGCCGCCGTACAGGCTGGCGATGATGCCGAGGGTGAGGCTGACGCCCAGGATCACGCCCACGCTTTTCGGCAACAGCTGGAAGTGCTCGGTGAGGTAGATGGTGATGAACGGCAGCGTGACGCCGCGGCCGATGGTCAACACCAGCGAACTGGCCAGCAGTACGTTGATCAGCGAGGGGAATCCCTTCATTTTAAACCTGTTTATGCATACAGTTATTGGGCGATGCAGATAACATAGCGCATTTTGGCGGGGACGGAAGGGGGCTGCCGATATTTATCTAAAAAACAGAGGCTGCGTCGGCAGCCTCGTGAAAAACAGCATTATTTACCGTGTTCGGCCTGCAGCGTGGCGAACCACGGCTGAACGAAATCGCTGCTGCTGCCCCAGCCGGGGATGATCTTCGCCAGGCCGGCGACGTTGACCGGCCCCGGTTGCGCCAGCAGCAGCGCCTGCGGAATGACCGCCGCTTTGAACTGATAGTTGTCCGGCGTGCTTTCCCCGGCGATCTTGTTGGCCACCAGGCGCAGGTTGACCGCGCCGATCAGCTTCGGATCCACCGCCACGCTGACCTGCCACGGGCTGCCGGCCTCGCGCATCAGCTGTAAATCCTGATTGGAGATATCGATGCTGTACAGCTTGATTTCGGTGCGGCCGTTCTCTTTCAACGCCTTGTAAGCCCCTTGGGTAAAGGCGTCCCACGTGCCCCAGATGGCGTCGATCTTGCCTTTCGGGTATTTCGCCAGCACCGCGCCCACCTTGTTGGCGGTATCGCCCTGCACGTCGGATGAGACCGCGCCGATCGATTCCAGCTCATGAATGCCCGGATGCTGTTTCAGCAACTGCTGGTAAGCGGCCTGACGGCGCTCCATCGGCGGGAAGCCGGCCACCCACAGCTTGACAATATTGGCCTGGCCGTTGAAATCCTTCACCAGTTGGCCGAAGGAGGCATTGGTCAGTGAAGCGTCGTCCTGCTGCGAGACGGTGACGCCGGGAACGCTGCCGCTGACGTCGGTATCGAAAGCCGCGACGGCGATGCCGGCCGCCGCGATGCGCTTGACCAGTTCGGTGGAATAGGGGGCTCGCCCCTGCGAGAGAATGATGCCGTCATATTTCTGGCTGATAGCCTGATTGACGAAGTCCTGGAAGCGCGCGTCGTCGCCGTTGCTGAGGAAGGTATCCACCTTGAAGCCCAGCTTGCGCCCTTCCTGAATGGCGCCCGCCAAAAATTGCGTGGTGTTGTCGTCGGATCCGAGGTTGCGGATCACCGCGATGCGCACCGGCCCCTGATGCTGAGCGATGGCGGCGGGTACGGCGGCGTTTTCCGCCGCCTGCAGCGGCAGGGCGGACAACAGACTGAGGGCGAGCAGCGAAGTCTTGAGGTTTTTCATTATTATAGGCTCCAAAAAAGCAGGGAAACGATCCCGGTGAAGGTCTGTTATAGCAGTCTTTCTGTCTGGACGTCTATTTTGGGTTTCGGAGCATCATAGCCGGATGCGGCGGGCAGGGGAATCAGGGCGGTTATGACTTTTTCTTCATGCTTATAACGTGGGGGTTGGGGCAATAAAAAAGGGCCGAGCAAGCTCGACCCTCCCTACGCCGCGCATCTGCGCGATTACTTGACCTGCATGCCAGGCTGCGCGCCGCTGTCCGGGCTCAGCAGGAAGATCTCTTTCCCGCCTGGACCCGCCGCCATCACCATGCCTTCTGACACGCCGAAGCGCATTTTACGCGGCGCCAGGTTGGCGACCATGATGGTCAGACGGCCTTCCAGCGCTTTCGGGTCCGGGTAAGCGGAGCGAATGCCGGAGAAGATTTGGCGCGATTCGCCGCCCAGATCCAGCTGCAGCTTCAGCAGCTTGTCGGAGCCCTCGACAAAGTCGGCGCTCTTGATCAGGGCGATACGCATATCGACCTTGGCGAAATCGTCGAAGGTGATGGTTTCCTGGATCGGATCGTCAGCCAGCGGGCCGGTCACCGGCTTGGTGGCGGCCATGTCTTCTTTCGAGGCGCTGACCATCTCGTTGACCTTGTCCAGATCGATGCGGTTGAACAGCGCTTTGAACGCGTTCACCTGATGGCCCAGCAGCGGCTGCGGGATCGCCTCCCAGCTCAGCTCGGCGTTGAGGAACGCTTCGGCGCGTTCGGTCAGCGAAGGCAGCACCGGCTTAAGGTAAGTCATCAGCACGCGGAACAGGTTGATGCCCATCGAGCAGATGGCCTGCAGATCGGCGTCGCGGCCTTCTTCCTTCGCCACCACCCACGGCGCCTGCTCATCCACATAACGGTTGGCCAGATCGGCCAGCGCCATAATTTCGCGGATGGCGCGGCTGAACTCGCGGGCGGCGTAGGCTTCGGCGATGCTCTGGGCCGCGTCGACGAAGGTCTGGTACAGCGCCGGATCGGCCAGGGTGTCGGCCAGCTTGCCGCCGAAGCGCTTGTTGATAAAGCCGGCGTTGCGCGAAGCCAGGTTCACCACCTTGTTGACGATGTCGGCGTTGACGCGCTGCACGAAGTCTTCCAGATTGAGATCGATGTCGTCAATGCGTGAAGAGAGCTTGGCGGCGTAGTAATAGCGCAGGCAGTCGGCGTCCAGGTGCTGCAGGTAGGTGCTGGCCTTGATGAAGGTGCCGCGCGACTTGGACATCTTGGCGCCGTTCACCGTCACGTAACCGTGCACGAACAGGTTGCTCGGTTTGCGGAACTGGCTACCTTCCAGCATCGCCGGCCAGAACAGGCTGTGGAAGTAGACGATGTCCTTGCCGATAAAGTGGTACAGCTCGGTGGTGGAGTCTTTGCGCCAGAACTCGTCGAAGTCCAGATCGCCGCGTTTGTCGCACAGGTTCTTGAAGGAGCCCATGTAGCCGATCGGCGCGTCCAGCCAGACGTAGAAGTATTTGCCCGGCGCATCCGGGATTTCGAAGCCGAAGTAAGGCGCATCGCGGGAGATGTCCCACTGCTGCAGGCCGGATTCGAACCACTCCTGCATCTTGTTCGCCACCTGCTCCTGCAGCGCGCCGGAGCGCGTCCACGCCTGCAGCATTTCGCTGAAGGCCGGCAGGTCGAAGAAGAAGTGCTCGGAGTCGCGCATCACCGGCGTCGCGCCGGAAACCACGGACTTCGGATCGATCAGTTCCGTCGGGCTGTAGGTGGCGCCGCACACTTCGCAGTTGTCGCCGTACTGATCCGGCGATTTGCATTTCGGGCAGGTGCCTTTCACGAAACGGTCCGGCAGGAACATGCCTTTCTCCGGATCGTACAGCTGAGAAATGGTGCGGTTCTTGATAAACCCGTTTTCTTTCAAGCGGCTGTAAATCAGGGTGGACAGCTCACGGTTTTCATCGCTATGGGTCGAATGATAGTTGTCATAGCTGATGCCAAAGCCGGCGAAATCCTGTTGGTGCTCCTGGCTCATCTCCGCGATCATTTCTTCCGGTTTAACGCCCAGTTGCTGCGCTTTCAGCATGATCGGCGTGCCGTGCGCGTCGTCCGCGCAGATGAAATGCACTTCGTGGCCGCGCATTCGTTGGTAACGCACCCAGATATCCGCCTGGATGTGCTCGAGCATGTGGCCGAGATGGATGGAACCATTTGCGTACGGTAGCGCGCACGTCACCAATAATTTTTTCGCGACTTGAGCCATAGTGAGAACTTGCTTTCTGTAATGAATAAAAGGGCCTTCGATGTTAACCGATCGCGCCCTTCGCTGCTAGGGCGGTTTCTTACAGGTTATACGCGCCAGCCGCCGCGCAGTTCTGGTATGCTTAGCCGGAAGCTACCCATTCAAAATCAAGGAGCCGGGATGAACGCAAAATCCCCTGAGCAGACCAACCCCGAAGTTCTGCGCGCCCTGGTGACCGGTGTACTGGCCGCCTTTGAACACCCGACGTTGAAAAACAACCTGACCGCATTGAAGGCTATCCATCACTGCGCGTTGCTGGACGATGTACTGCATATCGAACTGACGATGCCCTTTGCCTGGCAGAGCGGTTTTGAAGCGCTGCAGGCGAGCGTCGGCCCCGAACTGCTGCGCGTGACCGGCGCCGGCGCCATCGATTGGAAGCTGAAACACGATATCACGACGCTGAAGCGCGCCAACGCGCAGGCCGGGATCAAAGGCGTGCGCAACATCATCGCCGTCAGCTCCGGCAAAGGCGGAGTGGGGAAATCCAGCACCGCCGTCAACCTGGCGCTGGCGCTGGCCGCCGAAGGGGCCAAGGTCGGCATTCTGGACGCCGACATTTACGGCCCGTCGATCCCCAACATGCTGGGCACCGAACACGAGCGGCCGACCTCGCCGGACGGGCAGCACATGGCGCCGATCATGGCGCACGGGCTGGCGACCAACTCCATCGGTTATCTGGTGACCGACGACAACGCCATGGTGTGGCGCGGCCCGATGGCCAGCAAGGCGTTGATGCAGCTGCTGCAGGATACGCTGTGGCCGGATCTGGATTACCTGGTGCTGGACATGCCGCCGGGCACCGGTGACATCCAACTGACGCTGTCGCAGAACATTCCGGTGACCGGCGCGCTGGTGGTCACCACGCCGCAGGATATCGCCTTGCTGGATGCCGCCAAAGGCATCGTAATGTTCGAGAAAGTGCATGTGCCGGTATTGGGCATTGTCGAGAACATGAGCGTGCATATCTGCAGCAACTGCGGCCACCATGAGCCGATCTTCGGTACCGGCGGCGCCGAGAAGCTGGTGCAGAAATATAACAGCCGTCTGCTGGGGCAGATGCCGCTGCATATCTCGCTGCGTGAAGATCTGGATCGCGGTACGCCGACGGTGATCAGCCGCCCGGACAGCGAATTCGCCGACATGTATCGTCAATTGGCCGGCCGTGTGGCTGCGCAGATGTATTGGCAGGGCGAGGCGATCCCGACGGAGATTGCGTTCCGCGCGCTGTAATCAGCCTTTCGCAATGCAAGAACCCGGCTTAAACGCCGGGTTTTTTTTATGGGGTAGGGGTCGGCCTGTGCAGGTCGGCACGGGTATAAGGGCGTTCGATCTGCGCCAGCGTTTTGGCGATATGTTCCAGCAATCCCTGAGTGGGGGCCGGCTGCCGCTGCCCCATCAGCGCCAACGGCAAGGCCAGCGCGATGGCCAAATGCGGCCAGGCCAGCTGTGGTCGCGCTTTCCCTCGCTGCAGCCATAAAAACAGTGCGCTGGCCAGGTAGCCTAAAATCAGCCCGCTGATGACCTCGGATACCGAATGCACGCGGATTTCCAGGCGCGACACGCCGATGGTGAAAGGCAATATCCACCCGGTCAACAACGCGATGCTGCGCACCGGATGGGAAAATCGACCGGTTAAAGCCCAAAGCAGCGGCGGCCAGATGCTCGCGGCGAGGGCCGAATGGCCGCTGAATCCGGTGAAGTCATAACTTGCGCTACCAATGCCCCAGCCCATAAAGGCCAACTTGGACAGGCAGACCAGCCCGCCGGTGAAACCGAAAATCAGCGCCCATTGCCAGCCTGCAACGCGGGTGGCGGGCGATGCGAGCAGCAATAAAAAAAGAATCAGCGCGCAGGGCAGCAGCAGCATGCTGTCGCCGAAAAAAGTCAAAAAATACCAATCCAGCACATCATTCTCCGATGAAAGACTACGGGGTCCCTAAGTCAGCGCAGGAGTGTAACCTGTTGCGGGGCATTGCCCTAGCCGTGAGATTCTTAAAATGTCATATCGCCGGTAGGGCGCGATAGCCTGAATTCGCCCGCCGTCGCGCAATATACAGTGGCGCAAACCCCGACGACTCCCTATAATTGTCGCGTTTTAGTTCCCTCCCTTCACATTACGAAATCAGGTCTTTAATTTTATGACTGACAATCCGCATCAGTGCGTCATTATTGGTATAGCTGGCGCATCTGCCTCCGGAAAAAGCCTTATTGCCAGCACGTTGTACCGCGAACTCCGCGAGCAGGTCGGCGATGAGCACATCGGCGTTATTCCAGAAGACAGTTACTATAAAGACCAGAGTCACCTGACCATGGAAGAACGGGTCAAAACCAACTATGACCACCCGAGCGCCATGGATCACAACCTGCTGTTCCAGCATTTGCAGATGCTGAAGGCCGGCAAAGCGATCGAACTGCCGCTGTACAGTTACACCGAGCACACGCGCAAGAAAGAAACCGTCCACCTGAAACCTAAAAAAGTCATTATTCTGGAAGGGATCTTGCTGCTGACGGATATCCGCTTGCGCCAGGAGATGAATTTCTCGATCTTCGTCGACACGCCGCTGGATATCTGCCTGATGCGCCGCATGAAGCGCGATGTCAACGAGCGCGGCCGCTCGATGGATTCGGTGATGGCGCAATACCAGAAGACCGTGCGCCCGATGTTCCTGCAGTTTATCGAACCTTCCAAACAATACGCCGATATCATTGTCCCGCGCGGTGGCAAAAACCGCATCGCGATCGATATTCTGAAAGCCAAAATCAGCCAATTCTTTGAATAATGCCGCTTAATGGCCGGAAATGTGTATTTCCGGCCGGTGGCCAACTATTTGCACCCCGGCGTAGACCTTTCGCCCGTTGTGTGGCAATTTTTGTTTAGTTACGCGTTTTGATGGAGAAGAGAGACATGAGACTGTGCGACCGCGATATAGAAGCCTGGCTGGATAGCGAGAAACTGGTGATTTCCCCGCGTCCGCCGCTCGAACGCATCAACGGGGCCACAGTAGATGTCCGTTTGGGCAACCAGTTCCGCGTATTCAGCGGCCATACCGCGCCTTTTATCGATCTCAGCGGGCCGAAAGACGAAGTCAGCGCCGCGTTGGATCGCGTGATGAGCGACGAGATTGTCCTGCCGGAAGGCGAGGCGTTTTTCCTTCA
Organism: Serratia sp. CY52157; assembly: GCF_052168495.1. Taxonomy (NCBI): domain Bacteria; kingdom Pseudomonadati; phylum Pseudomonadota; class Gammaproteobacteria; order Enterobacterales; family Yersiniaceae; genus Serratia; species Serratia sp. CY52157. Next base: position 721,938 of record NZ_JBJNMO010000002.1, read on the forward strand.
TCCCGGCGAGCTGGCCCTGGCGGTGACGTTCGAATCCGTGACGCTGCCGGACGATCTGGTGGGTTGGCTCGACGGCCGTTCTTCTCTGGCGCGCCTGGGGTTGATGGTGCACGTCACTGCGCACCGTATCGATCCGGGCTGGCATGGACGCATCGTGCTGGAATTTTACAACTCCGGCAAGCTGCCGCTGGCGCTGCGGCCGGGCATGCTGATCGGGGCCTTGAGCTTTGAACCGTTGTCCGGCCCGGCGGCCCGGCCATACAACAGCCGGCAGGACGCGAAGTATCGCGATCAGCAGGGCGCAGTAGCCAGTCGAATCGACAAGGACTAACGGCGCGGGATGCACCGTCGGTGTGGCGCTGACAAGAGGGTGGCATGAGAAGATTACTGACGACATTGGCGATTTTACTGGTGGTCGTGGTGGCGGGGATGTCCGCGCTGGTACTGCTGGTCAATCCGAATGATTTTCGCGGTTACATGGTCAAAAAGGTCGAGCAGAAGAGCGGCTATCAGCTGACGCTCGAAGGCGACCTGCGCTGGCATATCTGGCCGCAGCTCAGCATTTTGGCCGGGCGCATGACGCTGACCGCGCCGGGCGCGAAAGCGCCGGTAGTGAGCGCGGAAAATATGCGCCTCGATGTCAAACTGTTGCCTCTGCTGTCGCATCAGCTGTTTGTGAAACAGGTGATGCTGAAAAACGCCGTCATTCGCCTCACGCCCGATAGCGAAGAGCATTCGCAGATGGATGCCCCGATCGCGCCGGCCGGCACTGGCACAGACGCGGCAGATGCGGCCTGGAAGTTCGATATCGATAATCTGCGGGTCGTGGACAGTCTGCTGATTTGGCAGCGCGCCGACAATGAGCAAATTAATGTCCGGGATATCAATCTCACCCTGCAACAAACGCAGACGCGACAGGCGCAGCTGGAACTTTCCAGCCGGGTCAATCGCGATCAGCGCGACCTGACCTTCAGCATGGCGGCCGATGTCGACTTGCAGCAGTTCCCTCGCCAGATTGGCGCCAAAGTCACCCAGTTCAATTATCAACTGGCGGGTGCGGATATTCCGAACGGCGGTATTCAGGGAGAGGGCAATGCGCAGGTGGTCTATCAGCAGACGCCGGCGCAGATTGCCGTCAGCCAGCTGAGCGTCAGTGCCAATAACAGCCAATTGACCGGCGATATCAGCGCCACGCTGGGGGCGGTGCCCGGCTATGTGGTGAACCTCAATTCGGCTAACCTCGATCTTGATGCGCTCTCCGGCTGGCAATCCAGCACCAATACCGCCGAACAACCCGCTGTGACTTCCGCGCCGGTGATCGCCAGCCAGGTTGACGATCGGCAGCAGAATTTAGAGGCGCTGCGCGATTTCAATGCGCAGTTGAATCTGCAGGCCGCGCAGTTGACCTATCGCGGTATGAACGTCACTCAGTTGGCCGTCGTGGCGGACAACCAACGCGGACTGCTGACGCTGCATAAACTCGCCGGACAATTGGCCGGCGGTGATTTCTCCTTGCCGGGCTCGCTGGACGCGCGCGGCAATAAACCGGTGATCAGCGTGCAGCCGGCGCTGAATCAGGTTGAACTGGGCACGGTGCTCAAAGCCTTCGACATGCCGCAGATGTTGACCGGCAAATTCAGCATGAAAGGGGATTTGACCGGCGATCGCCTCTCTTCACAGTCATTTGAGCGCCGCTGGCGCGGTACGGCGCAGCTGGCGATGCAGGATGCGCAGCTGCATGGCCTGAACATTCAGCAGCTGATCCAGCAGGCTGTGGCGCGCAACGATAACAGCGTGCGTGGGCAAGACAGCTATCAGCGTTATACCGAGGTCAAAAACGTCTCGGCGCAGGCCAGTCTGAATCAGGGCACGATCAAGCTCAGCGGTCTGACGGCGGATTCTCCTTTGCTGGCGCTGACCGGTGCCGGCAGCATCGATATGCCGGGCAAACAGTGCGATATGGCGCTTAACGTGCGCGTCACCGGCGGATGGCAAGGGCGCGGCGAGCTGATCGAGCAACTGCAAAAAACGCCGATCCCGCTGCGGGTCTATGGGCCGTGGCAACAGCTCAACTATCAACTGCAGGTCGATCAGGTGTTGCGTAAAACGCTGCAGGATCGGGCTAAAGATGCGCTGAACAAATGGGCTGAAAAGAACAAGGATTCGCGCGAAGGTCAGGATCTGAAAAAGCTGCTCGACAAGCTGTAATCCCTCCGATGCGGGCCACAGTGTGGCCCGCGTCAATATCGAGGTTCCCGCGATAATTTCTCTCCGTTACCTTGATGAAGGTCATGAAGACCTCTGCTCAGTTTGTGCAGAGTAGGGGCCAGTTTTGCTATTACTGTGCGCTTGAGCGCGAAAAAATGACGAGTTGAGGAAACATGATAGAGCTCCTTATTGGCGCCGCAGTCGCGGCGGGCGTGGGCCGTTACATTATCAAGGGATATTCCGCTACCGGCGTCTTGTTGGTGGGGGGGCTGCTGCTGCTCGGCATCAGCGCGCTGATGGGGAAAACGCTGTTGCCGTCCGGCGCCGCCTCAACCGGCTGGCGCGCGACCGACATGATCGAGTACGTCAAGATTTTGCTGATGAGCCGCGGCGGCGATCTCGGCATGATGATCATGATGCTGTGCGGCTTTGCCGCCTACATGACGCATATCGGCGCCAACGACGTGGTCGTCAAGCTGGCTTCGCGTCCGCTGCAGATGATCAATTCGCCTTATCTGCTGATGGTGGCGGCGTATTTTGTCGCTTGCCTGATGTCGCTGGCGGTCTCTTCCGCCACTGGTCTCGGCGTGCTGCTGATGGCGACGCTGTTCCCGTTGATGGTGAACGTGGGCATCAGCCGCGGCGCGGCGGCTGCCATTTGCGCTTCGCCGGCGGCGATTATTCTGGCGCCGACGTCCGGCGATGTGGTGCTGGCGGCCAAAGCGGCGGAGATGCCGCTGGTGGACTTCGCGTTCAAAACCACGCTGCCTATCTCGATTGCCGCCATTGTCTGCATGGCTGTGGCGCATTTTTTCTGGCAGCGTTATCTCGACAGAAAGAGCGATGAACAGCATCACATCATGGACGTCAGCGAAATCAAAACCCATGCGCCGGGATTTTACGCGATATTGCCGTTTACACCGATCCTCGGCGTGCTGATTTTCGACGGCAAATGGGGACCGGAGCTGCACATCATTACCGTGTTGGTGGGTTGCATACTGTTGGCGGCATTGATTGAGTTCGTGCGCAGTTTCAGCGCGAAACAGGTGTTCAGCGGCCTGGAGGTAGCCTATCGCGGCATGGCGGACGCATTCGCCAGCGTGGTCATGCTGTTGGTGGCCGCCGGGGTCTTCGCGCAAGGGTTGAGCACCGTCGGCTTTATCAGCGGGTTGATCGGGCTGGCGCAGTCGTTCGGCACCGGCGGTTTGATCATGATGTTGGTGCTGGTGGTGATCACCATGCTGGCGGCCATGACCACCGGCTCCGGCAATGCGCCGTTCTATGCGTTTGTCGAACTGATCCCGAAACTGGCGGCGCAAATGGGCGTTAACCCGGCTTATCTGGTGATCCCGATGCTGCAGGCGTCTAACCTCGGCCGCACGCTGTCGCCGGTCTCCGGCGTGGTGGTGGCGGTCTCCGGCATGGCGAAAATCTCACCGTTCGACGTGGTGAAGCGCACTTCGGTGCCGGTGATTGTCGGGCTGGTGGTGGTGATCGTGGCGACGGAGTTGCTGGTTCCCCAGTAAAACCAAGGCCGGGCAATGCCCGGCCTCAATGTTAAACCTCGTAGTCCTCCGGTGGGGGAGGCGGGGTGATCTTCACTTTCAGGATACGGTGGCTGTTGACCTCCAACGGCTCGAACAGGTAGTCACCGATCGTGATTTGTTCGCCTTCTTGCGGCACGCGCTGGCTGTGTTCCATCAGCAGCCCCGCCAGCGTGTGGTATTCGCGCTTTTCTTCCAGCGGCATCGGCAGGTACAACACCAGATCTTCCAGCGGCATATAGCCGTTGGCGGTCCAACTGCCGTCCTCGTTTTGCTGAATGTCGTGGCGTGCATCCACCTCTTCGCCGGCCTCCGGCAGGTTGCCGGCGATGGTTTCCATCACGTCCGTCAGGGTGACGATGCCTTCGACGGAACCGAACTCATCGACCACAAAGGCAAAGTGCGTCTGTGCCTGGCGGAATTGCTCAAGGGCGCTCAACAGCGTGAGCTGTTCCGGGAAGATCAACGGTTGGCGTATCAGCGCGCGCAGATCCAGCGGCGCCTGCGCCAGCTGCTGTTTGAGGACGTCGATAGTGTGGATAACGCCCAACGGCTCATCGCTGGCGCTGCTTTCTACCACCACGATGCGCGTGTGTTGATTGCGCTCCAGCAATTGCGTCAGCTTCTCCTGCGGATCGTTCAGCTCAAGGTATTCGACGTCGTGACGTGAGGTCATGATGCTGCTGACCGTGCGCTGCGCCATACCCAGCACGCGTTCGATCATGCGCCGCTCTTGCTGATTGAAGATCTCGCCGTTTTCGCTGTCGCTGTCGGCCAGCAGATTGGCGGAATGACTGTCGACCTCGGCTTCTTCATGTTTGCCGCTCAGCATGCGCAGCACCGCCTCGGCGGTACGCTCGCGCAGCGGCCGCACCTTCGACAGGAAACGACGGCGGTTGAATTGCGCCAGTTGGTTCAATGCTTCGATCATCACCGAGAAGCCGATCGCCGCGTAGAGATAGCCTTTCGGAATGTGGTAGCCGAAGCCCTCCGCCACCAGGCTGAAACCGATCATCAGCAGGAAGCTCAGGCACAGAATGACGATAGTCGGGTGAGCGTTGACGAAGCGCGTCAGCGGTTTGCTGGCCAGCAGCATCAGGCCGATGGCGATACAGACCGCGATCATCATCACCGCCAGGTGGTCGACCATGCCGACCGCGGTGATCACCGAGTCGAGCGAGAAGACGGCATCCAGCACCACGATCTGCGCCACCACCGGCCAGAAGCGCGCGCCTTTGCGTGTGCCATGCTGCTCTTCATCCTTGCCCTCCAGCCGCTCGTTCAGCTCCATGGTGGCTTTGAACAGCAGGAATATGCCGCCGACCAGCATGATCAGATCGCGGCCGCTGAAGGGGTGTTCTGCGACGATGAACATCGGTTTGGTCAGCGTCGCCAGCCACGAGATGGAGGCGAGCAACGCCAGACGCATCACCAGCGCCAGCAACAGACCGACGACACGAGCCTTATCTCTTTGTTGTTTTGGTAGTTTATCCGCCAGAATGGCGATGAAGACAAGGTTGTCTATACCCAGAACGATTTCCAGCACGACCAATGTGGCCAGGCCGGCCCAAATTGTTGGATCAGCGATCCATTCCATACGCCCAATTTCACCTGTAAGTTCTACGGCTTATGCCGCACGGGAATGATGGGCGCTGAGGCGGCAAAATTCAACTCTAATCCGGGACATGTCGACAAAAACGGGCGTTGCAAGACTTTGCGCAACAAATATTGTTCGCCGATGCTGGGCATGAAAGCGGCGGGCGGTATCAGGCTGTTTTTGCCGGAATACGCCTCGCTCATAAAAAGAACGTCTCTATAAATCTATTTAAATCAAAATATTAAAATCTCTCTCCACGTCAGGGACTCGTTACGGTATGTGGCATGAGTAGTCTTATTCTGAAAACGGCTGGCTGGGGGGATCTAAGGCTTGTATCACTTGGACATTAGTATAAGAATCCTAGCCATATAAACGTCAGTAACTAACATTGTTTGGTTATAAAGGCTCCAGTTTTTTTATTGTTTTGTGAGCGGTGCGGCAATCCAGATTAAGAGCAAATGCCGCTTTACAAAAAGTGATTTGGCTCACGGGGTGACGTGAGTGAAAACGTCAATAACAGTACTTTGGTAGCTGCAAGCCAAGGGCGGTAGCATGCTTGATGAATGTTCCCTTTTTACTTGCCGCGGGGATGCAGCGCCACGATGAATTGGAATGAAAATGCAGAAAAGACTCAAGGCAGTGATCCCTGTAGCGGGCTTGGGAACCCGAATGTTGCCGGCAACCAAAGCCATCCCTAAAGAAATGTTGCCGGTGGTCGATAAGCCCTTAATTCAGTACATCGTCAGTGAGTGCGTAGCGGCGGGCATCAAAGATATCGTTTTGGTTACCCATTCATCAAAAAATGCGATTGAAAACCATTTCGATACCTCCTTTGAGCTGGAGGCGATGCTCGAAGCGCGCGTGAAGCGTCAGTTGTTGGCCGAAGTAAAAAGCATTTGCCCACCGGATGTGACCGTGATGCAAGTGCGCCAGGGCCAGGCGAAAGGGCTGGGACATGCCGTATTGTGCGCCAAGCCGATGATAGGCGATTCTCCTTTCGTGGTGCTGCTTCCGGATGTTTTGCTGGATGATGCAACCGCGGATCTGCGCACAGAGAATCTGGCCAGAATGCTCCAGCGTTTCGACGAGACGGGATTCAGCCAGATTATGGTTGAACCGGTGCCGGAACAGGATGTGTCCAAATATGGCGTAGTTGACTGCGCCGGCGCGACGATCGCTGTGGGTGAAAGCGCGCCGATGACGGCCGTGGTAGAGAAGCCGGCTCGCGAGGATGCGCCTTCCAATCTGGCGGTTGTTGGCCGTTATGTGCTCGCCGCCGATATTTGGCCGTTGCTTGAAAAAACGCCGCCCGGCGCGGGCGATGAGATCCAACTGACCGATGCGATCGCGATGTTGATGGATGAACAAACGGTGGAAGCGTTCCACATGAGCGGTAAATCCCATGATTGTGGTGACAAGCTTGGCTACATGAAGGCATTTGTGCAGTATGGATTGCGTCACGGCTCCGAAGGCGAAAACTTCAGTCGCTGGTTGAAGCAGACGTTGAATAAGTAACAGGCTGTCGCCACTGCGGCTGAAAGCGATCACCAGATTGAATGAGGGCTACTATGACGAAGTTGAAAGCGGTTATTCCTGTGGCAGGGCTGGGTATGCGTATGCTTCCGGCGACCAAGGCGATTCCGAAAGAAATGTTGCCGATCGTAGATAAACCGCTGATTCAATACATTGTCAATGAATGTGTTGCTGCCGGGATCAAAGAGATCATCTTGGTGACGCATTCTTCTAAGAACGCCATCGAAAACCACTTTGATACCTCATTCGAATTGGAGGCGATGCTGGAGGCTCGTGTGAAACGGCAGCTGTTGGATGAGGTGCAGTCGATAACGCCAAAAGGCGTCACGCTGATGCATATCCGGCAGGGGCAGCCAAAGGGGTTGGGCCACGCGGTGCTCTGTGCCAAACCTTTGGTCGGTGATTCGCCGTTTGTCGTTCTGTTGCCGGATATCTTGCTGGATGACGCAAAAGCCGATTTGAAGAAAGACAATCTGTCACACATGATTGCGCGCTTTGAACAAACCGGTCTGAGCCAGGTGTTGGTTCAGACGGCGGATGAACACGTCCTGCATGACTATTCTGTGGTGCAGTGTGAAGCCAGCAGCCTGGCTCCTGGCGAAAGCGCTCGTATCACGTCGATTATCGAAAAACCGGCGCCGGAAACCAAGTTGGAATCCAACTATTCGGCGGTGGGACGTTATGTGTTGTCAGCGGATATTTGGCCTCTTCTGGAGACGACCAAACCGGGGGCCTGGGGCCGTATTCAACTGACCGATGCGATTGCCGAATTGTTGAAACACAAACCGGTAGAGGCAACAGAGTTGGTTGGGGAGTCGTTCAACTGTGGTGAAAAACTGGGGTACCTGCGGGCGTTTGTCACCTACGGTTTGCGTCATCCTACTCAGGGCAAGGCTTTCCGGGAATGGGCCGAACAGCTGACGTTTTGAACTAGACTGGATGGTTTCCCATCGGCCCGATCACTGTAAGGAAATCAGGAGAGTGGTTGAATTTTGGGGAATTTCACTGTCTCAATTTTTATATTAGTATACATTCAATAGCGGGTTGCTGAGTTGCCTTGGCGAGTGATTTTTGCACGAACTTGCCAGGCTGCTCTGCAATATACTGTTATTAATACAAATTAAAGCCCGAATCGGCCCCGGTATCGATTTTCGCCAATGCGAGGCTTCTCAGCTTATTTATCTTGCCAATAATAGCTTTGCTCTTATCAACGGCAGATAAACGTTATTGAAAATTGCAACAGGGCGCTTATTGAGAGACGGCGCAGCAAGTGTCAGGCATTTTGATAAGGTTACAGCGAGGCAGCCACGGTTGGCTAGCATTGTAGCTTTGCAGATACATTTACTTGAAAGTGATGATAATTTGATGGCAAAACGACAATTGAAAGTGATATCGCTATTGATATCAATTAGCGTAATCAGTGGATGCACGGTGTTTCCTGGAACCCACTTATCGACCAGTGGAAAAGATGTCGTAAAACAAGAAGATGCTGACTTCGATATTGATAAGCTGGTCAATATTTACCCTATGACGCCTAAACTGCTGGATTCGATGCGTCCCGCAAAGGTGGTTGCTCAGTCGAATGCGCAATTGGACGCATCGCTGCGCACGTATGAATACCGGATTGGTGTGGGTGACGTCCTTAACGTAACGGTTTGGGACCATCCTGAACTGACTACGCCTGCGGGCCAATACCGCAGCGCCAGCGACACCGGTAACTGGGTGCATGCCGACGGTACTATTTTCTATCCTTATATCGGTAAGGTGAGCGTGGTAGGTAAAACGGTCACCGAGATCCGCGATCAAATCGCCAGGAGACTGGCGCAATACATTGAAAGTCCACAGGTTGACGTCAATATCGCCGCTTTCCGTTCACAGAAAGCGTATGTGACGGGGGAAGTCGCCAAGTCGGGTCAACAACCGATCACCAACGTGCCATTGACGGTGATGGATGCCATCAACGCCGCCGGCGGGCTGACGGAAGATGCCGATTGGCGCAATATCATTTTGACTCACAACGGCAAAGAGCAGCGCCTTTCATTGCAGCAACTGATGCAAAATGGGGATTTGACCCAGAACCGCCTGCTCTATCCCGGGGACATTCTGTACATTCCTCGTAATGACGATCTCAAGGTATTCGTGATGGGGGAAGTAAAAACTCCATCCACGCTCAAAATGGATCGCAGCGGTATGACGTTGACGGAGGCGTTGGGTAGCAGTCAAGGGCTTGTACAATCGAGTGCTGACGCGACAGGCATTTTCGTTATTCGACCTCTGCATGGCACTCAGGGCAATAAACTGGCAAACATCTATCAGTTGAATATGTCGGATGCGACAGCCATGGTGATGGGGACGGAATTCCACCTTCAGCCTTATGACATTGTCTATGTCACTGCGGCGCCGGTCGCTCGTTGGAATCGTCTGGTCACGCAGTTGGTGCCAACCATCGACGGCTTCAACAACCTGACGGAAGGTACGCTGCGTATTCGTAACTGGCCGTAGAGGATACGCTATGTTTGATTCTGTTTTGGTTGTCTGTGTTGGAAATATCTGCCGTTCTCCGACGGGGGAGCGGCTGTTGAAAAAACATCTGCCACAAAAAAAAATCGCGTCGGCCGGTATCGGCGCACTCGTCGGTAAGCCGGCGGATGAGGCTGCGGTGGCGGTGGCGGAAGAGCATGGTCTTTCTTTGGATAACCATGTTGCACAGCAGTTGACCAAGGAAATGTGTCGTGAATATTCGCTGATACTGGTGATGGAAAAAAGTCACATTGAGGCCGTTTGCCGTTTAGCCCCCGAAGTCAGGGGGAAAACCATGCTGTTCGCTCACTGGATGGGGCAGGCTGAAGTTCCTGATCCGTATAAGAAGAGTCACGAAGCGTTTGAGTTTGTATATAACCTTCTGGCTGAAGCTGCGCAGAAATGGGCAAAAGCATTAAATCGTTAACCAGAGATGACAATGATTGATAATAGCAAACTGGGTCCGGCTGCGGGCGCAAGTAATGATGAGATTGATTTAGGTCGGTTGCTGGGAACGCTGCTGGATCATCGGTGGCTGATTATAGGGATTACGACATTCTTTGCTGTGATCGGCATCGTCTATTCTCTGTTCGCAACGCCTGTATACCAGTCGGATGCATTGATTCAAGTTGAACAAAGTTCGGGTAACTCGATCCTCAACAACCTTTCCGAAATGTTGCCCACGGCACAGCCTGGTTCTGCGGCGGAGATTGAGCTGATCAAATCCCGCATGGTGCTTGGCAAAACCGTCGCAGATTTGAACCTGAATACGGTCGTTGAACAAAAATACTTCCCGATCTTTGGGCAGGGTTGGAATCGTTTGATGGGGAACGAACCCGGCAAGATAGCCTTGTCGCGTTTGTCTATTCCTTATTCATGGAATGAGAAAGACCTTGAGCTGGAAGTGATTGATAAAAACAGTTTCGCTCTCAGCGTTGATGGTGATGAATTCCTCAAAGGCAAAACGGGTGAGCTGGTCAATCAAAAAGGCGTGACCATGCTGGTCAGCGAAATTGACGCGGCGCCTGGTACGGTCTTCAAAGTGACCAAGCGCAGCGATCTGATGGCTATTAACGCGTTGCTCGCGGCGTTGACGGTTGAAGATAAAGCCAAGGACACCGGCGTGTTGGCGTTGACCCTGCAAGGGGAAGATCCTGAGCTGGTGGGTAAAACGCTCGACAGCATTTCGAAAAATTATTTGCTGCAGAACGTTGAGCGTAAGTCGGAAGAAGCGGCCAAGAGCCTCGAATTTCTGAAAGAGCAGTTGCCGCAGGTGAGAACCTCTCTGGACATCGCCGAAGATAAGCTGAATAAGTTCCGTCAAGACAATGATTCCGTCGATCTGTCGCTTGAAGCCAAGTCTATGCTGGACAGCGTGGTTTCTGTCGAGGCACAACTGAATGAGTTGACCTTCAAAGAAGCTGAGATATCGAAGCTGTACACTAAAGAGCACCCGGCATATCGTGCTTTGATGGAGAAGCGTGGGACCCTGGAAGGGGAACGCGCGAAGCTGAATAAACGTATTAGCGTAATGCCTAAGACGCAGCAGGAAATCTTGCGGCTAACCCGAGATGTTGATGCGGGTAAAGAAATTTACATGCAACTGCTGAATAAGCAACAAGAGCTTGGGATCACCAAAGCCAGTACCGTGGGTAATGTGCGTATTGTCGATCCGGCGGTGACTCAGCCAAAACCGGTTCAGCCACGTAAAACCTTGATTGTTCTGCTGTGTGTGGTGTTGGGCGGGATGTTCTCCATCGGCATCGTGGTGCTTAAAACCATGCTGCACCACGGAATCGAGAGTCCTGACGAGTTGGAGCAACGCGGTATCAACGTCTATGCCAGCATTCCATTGTCTGAATGGCAGCAGAAAAAAGACCGCGAAATGTTGCTGCGCACTCATCGCAAGTCCAATACGCGCGCCAACTCGTTGCTTGCCGTCGGCAACCCGGCTGACCTTGCCATCGAAGCCGTTCGCAGTCTGCGCACCAGCCTGCATTTTGCGATGATGGAAGCGAAGAATAATGTGCTGATGATTTCCGGCGCCAGTCCAAACATCGGTAAGACGTTTGTCAGTATCAACCTGGCGGCGGTTATCGCTCAGGCGGGGCAACGTGTGTTGGTTATCGACGCCGACATGCGAAAAGGGTATTCACATACATTGCTGGATGCCGATTGGCAAAATGGTCTGTCTGATATTTTGTCAGGCAAAATCGATGCGGCCAGCGCGGTTCGTCCTACGCAAATCAACGGTATGGACTTCATTCCGCGCGGCCAGATTCCACCGAATCCTTCTGAGTTGCTGATGCACAGCCGTTTTGCCGATTTGGTCGAATGGGCGGACAAGCATTATGATCTGGTTCTGATCGATACTCCGCCTATCCTGGCTGTCACCGATGCGGCAATTATTGGCCACCATGTCGGTACGGCGCTGATGATCGCGCGCTTCGGTATGAACACGGTTAAAGAACTCGAGATCAGCGTGCGCAGATTCGATCAAAACGGTATCGAGATCAAAGGCATTATTCTGAACGCCGTTGAACGTCGCGCAAGCAGCTATTATGGCAACTACGGTTACTACCAGTACGAATACAAATCTGGCGGTAAAGACGCGTAATAAAGCAAATCTCCCTTCAAGAGGTTATAAGTGTCTTTATAACCTCGCTTTATCTAAAGCGCCTAGTCTTACGGCGCCGAAATACCTGATAAAAACCGGCTATTATGAATATATTAATTGTTAATACATTATATGCACCATTCAAGGTTGGCGGCGCGGAAGTGTCTGTGCAACTTTTGGCGGAAGAGCTGGTTTCAAAAGGCGATAGAGTTCGTGTAGTTTGTTTACACGATGAAAAGTTCAGAAAGCAGACGGAAATAAATGGCGTCGAGGTGGTTTATTTACCGCTGAAAAATCTGTACTGGCCTTTCAGTAATGAGCAAAAAGGGAAGTTGTCAAAAATCGTCTGGCATTTGGTTGACAATTTCAATCCAATGATGGGAAAGGCTTTCTCCAGAGAGTTAGATGATTTTAAACCCGATGTGGTACATACCAATAACATCAGTGGCTTTTCTGTTGCGATTTGGGACTGTGTCAAAAAAAGGAATATAAAACTCGTCCATACGGCTCGTGACTATTATCTCTTTCACCATAACTGTACGCTGTTTCAACATGGGGAAAATATGGATGTAGGTTCTGCAGCGGTTCAGTTGACATCTATGGTGAAAAAACGGAAAAGCCAGAATGTCGATAGGTTTGTCGGCATCAGCAAGTACATCTCTGCATTGCATCAAGATAATGGCTTTGCCATTAATGCCCGACATAGTCACATCTACAATCCGATAAAAAAAAGTCATGTTGCCGACCAATCGTCGTCGATTATCCGGATTGGCTTTATTGGCCGTTTGACTGCAGATAAAGGGTTCAAGGCGTTCTGCGCCAAAGCGTTGGAAATGACGATACCGGGTGAGGTGGAGTTTTACGCTGCCGGGCGTTTTTCCTCCTCGGATGAAGGCCGCGCCTTGCAACTCAGGGCGGAGGAGGCTGGCGTCCATCTGTTGGGGTTTGTGCCGGTAGAATCCTTCCTGGCTCAGATTGATATGGTTTATTTGCCTACACTCTGGAATGAACCGTTTGGCCGAGCAGTAGCGGAAACGGCTGCTGCCGGCAAGCACGTCTTCACTTCTTTCGCCGGTGGCGTTGCTGAAATCGCTGAACATTACCCCAATGTATATCAGCTGAGTGAATTTACGTTGGAAAAACTGCGAATCTTAAAAAATGAGCGCGTCGAGTTTGTTGATGTGAATCCCTTTGACGCCGGGCGGTTGGCTGCGGGTTATCAAGAGGTTTATAAGAGCTGATATGGGATTCTCATCGAAAAAATTCGCAGACTATTTTGTTATCACCTATCTGGTAGTAATTTCAATCAGTGGGGTTATCAATATCGTCGCTCACAATACGACGCGCCTGATACTGCTTTATAAAGATGTCTATTCTTTGGCATTACCGGCGTTTTTGCTGCTTTATCTGGCGGCAAATAAGAGTAGAACCGGCCCGGGTTTTAGAAGCTACCTACTGCTGTTTATTGGCATGGTTATGCTTTCTCTGTCATATGTCCTTATTTCTATTCTTAACAGCAATTTTAAAATTGGTAACGTCGTTACGCAATTCCGCTTCGAATTGTTTACCTATTCGTCGTTGCTGGTTGCCGCACTCTTGGTGTGTCTAGAGCCTGAACATCGCATGAAATTGCTGATGAGGCTGATTAAAGTTTACGTCATAGTCACCGTTGTCAATGCTATTTTCGCCATACTGGAAAGCGTGTTTTCAGGTTTGCTTTATGCGCTGACCGGGGTAAGTCCTGGATTGCAATTTACGCAAGTGGGAAAAGATAATGGGCTGATTTTACGTACCGCAAGCGGATTCTTTAGGGCGATAGGTCTTTTTAGTAGTCCTTTTACACTATCTGAGTTTTTATTCTTCGGTCTCATATTAAGTCCATTTGTTAGTAAGAAAAATCGCTTGAGATATATATTGATTGTCTCGGCCGGTATTGTCTGTTCCACATCGAAAACAGCTATAATTATGGCCGGTATTTATTTTGGCTATCTGTTTGTTCGTCGATTCCTATCGTTGAAAGCCAGTTTAGCCAGTGTGGTGCTTGTATGCGTGGCATTGTCATCATTCTTCTACGCAACCATGACGGACATGGGGATCTATAAATCTATCTATTCAAGCGATAATAATTATGCAGAGCAAAGTATTCTGGAAAGGATCTTACTGATTGAAGAAGTGAGAAATAGTGACACCTATTCAATTTTTACCGGAGCAGGTTACGGCGTTAACGGTAATGCCGCGGTCGGTGATGATGCTGCGCTGCCGTTGGACAGTATCTATATTTTCTTGCTTTCCAACTATGGCGGAGTGGGAATTTTCATCTTCTTACTTGCTGCGTCAATTATTTTGCTGAAACTGTATAATAAAGTCCGTTATAGACAGTTCTACACGGGCGTGTTCCTGTATTGGATGATTTCGCTATCTATCAACTTAGTTTATAACAACCCGATTACTAATTATCCAGGGTATGTTTTCTCGATTATTATTTCTGCTTTGCTTTTGTCATTTAGACAAGATGAGTTTTCTAAGGTGGCTGATGCCCAAAGGCTCCAAGCGCAGACACGATAAGCTTGAATTGTATAGTGGCGTCGTCATAGAGGTATATATGATTGTTGTTAATGCACGATTTCTCACACAAGAGTTAACAGGGGTGCAGCGCTTTGCCGAACAGATTAGCCTGGCGCTACGGGAACTACGCGACGATATCGTTTTTGTTTCACCTGGTGACATAAAGAATACGAAAGCTGCTGAGTTGCTCAATGTAAAGGTGGTTGGACATCGAACCGGGCATCAATGGGAACAACGTGACCTGCCAAAATATCTGAAAGCCAATGGCAATCCATTGTTAATCAATTTAGGGAATACTGCGCCGCTGTGGTATAAGAATAAGGTCGTGACTCATCATGACGTGACTTATAAGAAATTCCCGCAGAGCTATTCTAGAAAGTTTCGGTTGATGTATAACCTGCTGATTCCCATCATGCTAAAAAACAGCCGTGCACTATTGACCGTTAGTGAATTTTCTAAAAAAGAAATTACGACGGCTTATGGTTACAATCCGAAAAATACCTTTGTGATCGCCAATGCCGTATCCGATCTTTTTTCTCGCAGAAGTGTCGAGAGTGCCAGCAATACTGATGAGCGTTTTCTGTTGGCGGTTTCGTCGCCTAACTATCATAAGAACTTTCATGGTTTACTGGCCGCTTTTTCTGCCGCATGTCAAAATACGGATGTTAAACTTAAGATTATCGGTGGAAAGAATAAGAATTTTTCAGGCATGGATTTCTCTGGCAATGATGAGAACGCCATGAAGAATGTTGAATTCTTAGGGCGAGTCACCGATGAAGAGTTGGTGGCGATTTACCAACGCGCTTTAGCGTTTGTTTTTCCTTCGTTCTATGAAGGCTTTGGTATTCCTCCATTGGAAGCCCAAGCTTGCGGATGTCCCGTCGTTTCGTCGAACCAGGCCTCCTTACCCGAAGTATTGGCGGATAGCGCCCTGTATTTTAACCCGTATAAGCATCAGGAAATGGTTGATGCACTGAATAGAATTATCAACGATGAATCGTTGCGCGAACAGCTCAAAGAGAAAGGCTACAATAACATCGGTCATTATTCCTGGCTTGAATCGGCCAGGAAGTTGGAAAATATTATCACTCAGTTGAGATAGCGCTAGAATATTAGGTGTTCGGTAATTGTAGAACGTTATTATGAAATTGCGGATGCCTGGCATATCTGAAGAGACGTTGAGAAGATATCATTCAGCGATTCAGAAAAGCCGAATCATTAGTGAAGAGTATTCTTGTATTGGGATTTCAAATTTAAGGTGAGTTGGGGAGAGGTATGTCTGAACAGAAGTCGTTAAATGTCGGGGTCGTAGCCGATTGGTTGGTGACCTACGCAGGAGCTGAGCGCGTAATAAAAGAGTTTATTGACATATATCCCGATTCTACTCTCTATTCCGTGGTCGATTTTTTGTCGGATGCCGCTCGACAACAGATTCACAACAAGCATGCCACAACCACATTCATACAAAATCTACCGAAAGCCAAGACCAGCTATCAAAAGTATTTGCCTCTGATGCCGTTGGCTATTGAGCAGCTTGATGTCTCCTCTCATGATGTCGTGCTATCCAGCAGTCATGCTGTGGCCAAAGGCGTTCTGACTGGACCCGATCAGCTGCATATCAGCTATGTGCATTCGCCCATCCGTTATGCCTGGGATCTGCAGCATCAATACCTGCGCGAAGCTAACTTGATGAAGGGCATGAAAGGGCGGTTGGCTAAATGGTTGCTGCACAAAATTCGCATGTGGGACTATCGTACCGCTAATGGCGTTGACCATTTTATCGCTAATTCACAGTTTATTGCGCGTCGTATTAAGAAAGTGTATGGCCGTGAAGCCGACGTTATTTATCCACCTGTTGATGTGGATCGATTCTTACTTAATGAAAACAAGGATGATTTCTATTTTACGGCGTCGCGAATGGTCCCTTATAAGCGTATGGACTTGATCGTTGAAGCTTTCAGTGCGATGCCTGACAAGAAGCTGATCGTGATCGGCGACGGCTCGGAGATGGCGAAGATCAAAGCCAAAGCGGGCAAAAACGTTGAGATCTTGGGATACCAGAGCAATGAGGTATTGCAGGATCACATGTCCAGAGCCAAAGCGTTTGTTTTCGCTGCTGAAGAAGACTTCGGCATTACGCCGGTAGAGGCGCAGGCATGCGGAACACCCGTTATCACCTTCGGTAAAGGTGGCGCGTTGGAAACCGTGCGTCCGTTTGGCGTCAGCAATCCTACCGGGCTTTTCTTCTCGGAACAAACGGTCCCTTCGTTGGTCGCTGCCGTAGAGCAATTTGAGAAAATACAGGACCAAATCAGCCCTGTTGACTGTCGTACTCAAGCCTGCAAATTCTCTGCGGAACGTTTTCGCAGTGAGCTGACCGAATACATTAATGCCAAATGGCATGAGTTCAATACCGCGAAAACCATAAAATACTGATCGGTGAGATTTATTATGAGTAATATTTATCCTGTAATTATGGCTGGCGGTACCGGAAGCCGTTTATGGCCTCTCTCAAGAGAATTATTTCCGAAACAGTTTTTAGCGTTGTGCAGTGAATTTTCCATGTTGCAAACCACGGTCAACAGACTTGATGGGTTGGAGATATCAAACCCGCTGGTGATCTGCAATGAAGAGCACCGTTTTATTGTTGCAGAACAGCTGCGACAGATTACTCGTTTATCCCACAACATTATTTTGGAGCCGGTTGGGCGCAATACGGCACCGGCCATTGCACTGGCCGCGTTGCAGGCGACCGCAGGCGGCGAAGATCCCTTATTGCTGGTTTTGGCAGCAGATCATGTTATCCAGAATGAGGAAGCATTCCGTACGGCTGTATTGCAAGCGGTGCCTTATGCTGAAGCAGGAAAACTGGCGACCTTCGGGATTGTGCCGACCGGTCCGGAAACAGGGTATGGTTATATCCATAAAGGTGAAAGTATTGATGGGGCGCTTGCCTCTCGGGTGTCTCGCTTTGTTGAAAAACCGAATCTGTCGACGGCTAAAGAGTATCTTGCCAGCGGAGAATACTTATGGAACAGCGGGATGTTCCTGTTTAAAGCCAGCCGTTATCTCGAGGAGTTGAATAAATTTCGGCCGGATATTTTGGCTGCGTGTCGTCAGGCCTTGCTGCATACGGCGCCGGATCTGGATTTTGTCCGTGTCGATCGCGAAGCCTTTATTGTCTGCCCGGATGAGTCCATAGACTATGCGGTGATGGAGCAGACAGCGGATGCCATCGTGGTGCCGTTGGATGCGGGGTGGAGCGATGTCGGTTCCTGGTCGGCGCTTTGGGACATCAGTGCGAAAGATGCAAACGGCAACAGCACCTTTGGTGATGTGTTGCAGCATGATTGTTCAAATAACTATATTCGTGCCGAACATAAATTGGTCGCAACGGTAGGTGTAGATAACTTGGTTATCGTTGAAACCAAAGATGCTGTGTTGATCTCGAATAAAGATAAAGTGCAAGATGTTAAAGAGATCGTCAATCATCTGAAACGTGGACAGCGTTCGGAATGCAAGCAGCATCGTGAGGTCTACCGCCCATGGGGCAAGCATGACGCCATTGCGCAAGGCGAGCGTTTTCAGGTACGTAAGATAACGGTTAAACCTGGCGAGAAACTCTCATTGCAGATGCACCATCATCGTTCAGAGCATTGGGTGGTCGTTTCGGGTACCGCCAAAGTTATAAAAGGCGGTGAGACGAAGTTTGTAACTGAAAACGAATCTATTTATATTCCATTAGGTACTGAACACTCATTAGAGAACCCAGGAAAAATTGCATTGGATTTGATTGAAATTCAATCCGGCTCTTATTTGGGTGAAGACGATATTATTCGCATTGATGATAATGGAAAATACAAATAACGGTGATGTGTCTTAAGCGTGACATGTTTTCGTAAATTTTTTTGGTAAGGATTTTTAGATGACTCAAACTTTAACTTGTTTCAAAGCATACGACATTCGTGGCCGGTTAGGTGAGGAGTTAAATACGGATATTGCCTATCGTATCGGTCGGGCTTACGGTGAGTTTTTGCAACCACGCGAAGTTGTGGTTGGTGGCGATGTTCGTTTGACCAGTGAAGAGCTAAAATTGGCGCTGGCTGAAGGTTTGCGTGATGCCGGCGTTGACGTACTGGATATCGGGCTCAGCGGTACCGAGGAGATTTATTTCGCGACTTTCCATTTGGGTATTGATGGTGGCATTGAAGTGACCGCCAGCCACAATCCTATGGATTACAATGGCATGAAGCTGGTGAGAAGCCAGGCCAAACCGATCAGCGGTGATACCGGCTTACGCGATATTCAGCGATTGGCCGAAGGGAACGCGTTTGCCGAAGTGGATCCCTCTGCGCGTGGCAGCTACCGTAAGATTTCCGTAGAGGATGCCTATATTGAGCACCTGCTAGGCTATATCGATGTCAAAAATCTGAAGCCGCTTAAACTGGTGGTCAATTCCGGCAATGGTGCAGCAGGGCATGTGATCGATGCCATTGAAGCACGTTTCAAGCAACTGCAAGTTCCGGTCGAATTTATCAAGGTTCACCATCAGCCGGATGGTAATTTCCCTAACGGTATTCCTAATCCTCTGTTGCCTGAGTGTCGTGAAGATACGGCGCAAGCGGTTCGCGCGCATGGTGCCGATATGGGCATTGCGTTTGATGGCGACTTCGATCGTTGCTTCCTGTTTGACGAGAAGGGCGGCTTTATTGAAGGTTACTATATTGTTGGCCTTCTGGCTGCGGCGTTTCTGGAGAAAGAAACCGGTGCCAAAATCATTCACGATCCGCGCTTAAGCTGGAACACGATTGATGTGGTCAACGCCAGCGGTGGCGTGCCTGTCATGTCGAAAACCGGCCATGCCTTTATCAAGGAACGCATGCGTAAGGAAGATGCTGTCTATGGCGGTGAGATGAGTGCTCACCACTATTTCCGCGAGTTTTCTTATTGCGATAGCGGCATGATCCCATGGCTCTTGGTTGCCGAATTGCTTTGTCTGAAGAATATGTCCCTCGGACAATTGGTGGCCGATCGCATGGCTGCCTACCCGGCTTCCGGGGAGATTAACAGCCATCTGCAAGATCCTCAGGCATCGATTGATAAAGTCCTGGAATGCTATCGGTCTGATGCGCTGCTGTTCGATCACACCGATGGTATCAGTTTGGAGTTTTCTGACTGGCGATTCAACTTACGCAGCTCGAACACGGAGCCGGTGGTTCGCTTAAACGTTGAGTCGCGGGCGAATCCGTCATTGATGCAGCAGAAAACAGAGGAAATTCTTGCCTTGCTCCGCAGTTAAACTCTGCACTTACGCTATATTGGAAGTTCGGGGCTGTATTGCCCCGGCTTTAGGAATATAGGTACCAGAGAAAACTAACAAAAGGCATCTATACTATGCTAGCGAATAGGCCGTTATCTATGAATGGTTTCCGTCGTGGGAGTTTGCATACCAATGCGTCCCTGACATCAATGTTGCAACGATTTTCCGATATTTTTATCGTTTTTTGCGGGCTCTACTTATCCTGTCTGATTTCAGGAACGCGCTTCGCCATACAACACTGGGTTATGGTATTAACGTCGATTGTGATATTTCAAATGATCGGCGGCATTACGGATTTTTATCGTTCCTGGCGCGGTGTGCGAGCAGGGTTAGAGATTCGGCTTATTATCCAAAACTGGACGATAAGCTTGGTGATGACTTCGGGCGCTGTTGCATTTGTCAATGATTTTAATAATGAATATATAGTATATATTCAATGGTACTTATTTGTTTGCTGCGGTTTAGTCATTACACGCAGCACTATCCGTTTGATGCTGGGATATATGCGGAATTTAGGATTTAACACCCGTAATATCGCCATCATGGGATCGATGCCGGTTGGTCTTCGGCTCGCGGAAACGTTGAGTGATGCGCATTGGATGGGATTCCGGGTACTGGGTATCTATGATGACAGTGCAGAGCCATTGGATAGTGTGATCGAACGCCGTGGCGATTTAGCGCAACTAATTGAGGACGCTAAGTGTGGTCGAATTGATCGGATTTATATCGCGATGCCTATGGAGCAAGAAAAACTGATCAAGGATACGGTGACTGAACTTTCCGATACCACGTGTTCCGTGATGCTGATTCCAGACATATTCACCTTTAATATGTTGCAGTCGCGATCGGAAGAAATTAACGGCGTATCCGTTGTCTCGTTGTTTGATACACCAATGAGTGGTATTAACCAGGTGATAAAGCGGGTAGAAGATATTGTTCTCTCCATTTTTATCCTGCTCTTTATTTCACCGGTACTGGTGTTGATTTCAGCCGCAGTGAAGTTTACTTCTCCCGGCCCGGTGATTTTCAAACAGCGCCGATACGGCATGGATGGCAAGGCAATTGAAGTGTGGAAGTTTCGCTCCATGAAGGTAATGGAGAATGGCGATAAAGTCGTTCAGGCGACAAAGGGCGATTCGCGGGTGACACCGGTGGGGGCATTTCTTCGCCGTACTTCACTCGATGAGCTGCCACAATTTATCAATGTGCTGAAAGGCGACATGTCGATTGTAGGGCCACGCCCTCACGCCGTTGCGCATAATGAGCAGTATCGTAAGTTGATCAAGGGTTATATGCTGCGGCATAAAATGAAGCCTGGCATCACAGGTTGGGCCCAGATAAATGGCTGGCGGGGTGAAACCGACACGCTGGATAAAATGGAAAAGCGTGTTGAATTTGACCTTGACTACATTCGGAACTGGAGCGTTTGGTTGGATGTAAAGATTGTTTTCTTGACGATATTTAAAGGGTTCGTCAGTAAAACAGCCTATTAATTACTCTGATGGTAAATTGCCTCATCGGGCTTCCTGTTCAACAGGTTGCCTGGGGGCGTGCAGGAGGTCGCGTTGAAAATCCAGCCTGGTACCACACGTAGCCCCGTAAATGGCTATGCGAAAATAGTAAAAGCATGCGCGGTTGCGGGCGCGTTATTGTTCGGTTCATACGGATACGCGAATGCGTTTGAGGTGGGTGTGAACGTACATTTACGTCACTACCCTAAACCGACAGACAACTATCTGTCGTTAATCAAGGAGTATGGCTTTACTTCTTTCCGAGCCGGCTATTTGTGGGGATTGGTAGAGCGAACACCTGGTACGATGAACGTCGCAGATCCGTTGACTAAGGAAGATGATGCTTATCAACACGGTCTCTCTCAGTATGGGTTGAATTCTTTACTCATTCTCGCCTACGGGAATACCGCCTATAACGCACCTGACTACCCCACAACGCCTGCGGCTATCGATGGATTTGCCAATTATGCATACTGGACCGCAAAGCGCTTTAAGGGAAAGGTAAAATATTACGAAGTTTGGAATGAGTGGACGGTGGGAACCGGTATGAGTAAAAAAACGGCCATTCCTCCGCCTGAAGTGTTTGCAGAGCTGGTTAGGAAGACATCCGCCGCCGTAAAACGCGCAGACCCCGATGCCATCGTTCTCGCCGGTTCGCTTAATCCTCTGGGGCCGGCGGGGCTCAGTTGGTTCGACCAATTGATGAAGCTAGGCATACTTAATGATATTGACGGTATCTCGTTGCATCCTTATTCCTACCGTTTGCCGGACTTAGCGTTAAGAACGCCAGAGGATAACCTCAACGCTATCGATAAATTTGAGCAAAGGGTGAAAGCCTTCGCCAAGAAAAGCGTCCCTGTTTACATTACAGAGATGGGGGTGCCGACTTACAATGGGCCCGGTGGGTTAAGTGATGCTGCTGCGGCGCAATACGTTGTTAAGTATACGATGTTGGCTAAATCTCGACCGTATATCAAAGGTATTTGGTGGTATGATCTCATTGATGATGGTGACAACCCGGCAATCAATGAACATCGGTTTGGCTTGCTAAATCGACAGGAACAACCAAAAGCTGCCGCATTGGCTTACGAAAAAATTGCCAAAGTAGCGCGCGATTTCACCGTAAGTGACTACAAAGCATCGTCTGACGGCGTGATAAGTATCGCGTTGAAGGGCAGCGGTAATCAGTATGCGATGCTCTATTGGCAAAAACCGCAAGTGGCGCAACCTTCAGCTCAGGCAAATGGTTTGAGATCATTAATCAGCAGCGCGCCAGTACAGAAGACGAAAGAGTCTGCCGCCCAACCGTTGATTGAGTTAAACAGCCAGAAAACTGTGTTGCAAGGAGATACTCCTGTGTTGATGTTATCCGATAAGCCTATCTCATCGCCGACGCGTTAATATTTTTTTTACTATTTTGGGCTTTTATTTTTCCTGGATTATGACTGATAAATATTTTTCTCAACATCAGGTGGTTTCTATGCAAATAGAGAAACAGGCGAAAACCACCGCTGACAATAAAACTCCTGTTCGTTTGGATTATGTAGACTCGATACGAGGAATTGCGGCGATAAGTGTAGTTATTGCCCATTTTCTGGTGCCGATTTACGGTTACGATAAGTATATTTTTTCCCATGTTTTTGATGTCGGTAAAATAGGTGTCGTATTATTTTTTATTATCAGCGGGTTTATCATTCCCTTTAGTTTTCGTCGTGAAAACGGCGGTGTTCAAGCCTTCTTCATCTCGCGCTTTTTCAGGCTTTACCCTGGATATTGGTTCTCGTTGTTTTTGTATCTTGTTGTTTCTTATTGCTTTGGTGAGCAGTTCCCCTTGCGGCAAATTTTGGCCAACATCACCATGTTTCAAACGGCTTTGCACGTGAAAGATATTGTCGGCGTATATTGGACGCTGTTTATTGAACTGGTCTTTTACATCATGTGTGTATTTGCCTTCATTCTGAGGTTACTCAACAAGGTAAGATTCAATTTTATTTCTGCGCTTGTCATGTTAGGTGTTGCTCTGGCGATGGGAGTTGCCAGGCATAAACTGGATGCTGCGTTTCCTGTCGCTCTGCCGCTTGCATTGTCACTCATGATGTTTGGCGGTTTATGGCGTTCATATTTGTTGGAAGGCGATCTATTCGCTAAAAAACAGGCGATTTACTATATCGCGATTTTTGCTTGTGTCATTCCGCTAGTCAGTTTCTATTCCTATGGTTCGGAGCCCGGGCATACGATGAGATATACTTTGACGTATTATTTCAGCATGCTGCTGTTCATCCTGTTGACAACGCGGCTCAAAATTCATAACAAATTCATGGTGCTCATGGGTGTTATTAGCTACTCTATTTATCTGATTCATCCTAGCCTATTGATTGTATTCGAACATCTGACAGCTAATCTCGACAATGGCACTCGCTATCTTTGGGGGAGCGTCGGGGCGACTTTAACTTTGCCGGTTTCATATTTGGTATACAAATATATCGAGTTGCCATCGATCCACTTTGGCAGAAGAGTTAAGTCCAGCTTGGTCAAAGCGATGCCTCTCTGAGCATGTTTGCTGCAATTACCTGATTCATTTCTACAGGTATTATCTATGGGCATCTTCATCACCATCGATGAAGATGCCTTTTTTTATGCCTGTTTCCCGCCTTCATCACCGCGCTCCAACTTTTCAACGCTCATGTAATATCTTTATTCTTCAATTAGATAGTTTTTATCTTTATATCACTTATGCCCCTATCCCCCATCCCTCCGCGGCGACTAACCGGCATTGCACGTCTGAAAAAATCCTCTCTATTTAGTATGGTTTTTCTCTGTCTAACTTAGGTTTGAGCCACCACTGAAGCGATCTTTATATGAAAATGGCAATATCATTGCCATTTTATTCGAAGTTTAAACAAATCATCTTATTAACCATCGCCTTACCGTTAGATGTGCTGCCTTTAATTGACATAACAATAATCTCATTGCGTTCCTTGACAGATCCGGTCATCAGATACTTTACTCAGTAAATAACTATGGGCGCGTTTAGGAGAGTTATTTAGCTGGAATTGATTTTATTGCTATTAATTTGATGTTGAGTTTACAGGCAAGACCAAACTTCTTTAAATTCAGCAGCTAAGCTTATGTTGCTGAACATCGAAAGTTGTGTGGAACGTTCTTTTTACCTTATCTCACTTAGATTAGGAGTTTTTTATGGCTTCTCTAGCATCTCAGCAGCAGGCGGCGGCGATCTACTATTCGGTTTTGGGACGTACTCCGTCTCTGACCGAGATCAACACCTATGGGCAGCAGCTCGAGGGTGGCACACAAACCGCAGCGCAACTGGCACAGTTCTTCATCAGCTCTTCCGGCGGGAATGCGCTCTATTCTGGGAAAACCGACTCGGAAATTCTGCAGATTATCTATACCCGTGAGTACGGCTCTGCCGCCACATCTCAACAACTGACTGATTTCCTGAATGGCAACACCCTGAGTTCGGCGGTTTCCAATGTCGTCAGCGGGTTGCTGAACTACAGCGGTAGCGACGCCACGATATTGGCTCAACAGACCGCATTCCAAAACACGGTTAACACGTTGCTATATCCTTCGACGGCCTCCGCTGCCTTAGGGCAAGGTGCATCGGATATTCAAGCTATTTTGCATGTTATCGGTTCGACCGTGACTGCCGATGCCGTCAACTATTTTGGCGCTAAAATCAATGCCGGGATGACGATCACTCAGGCTGCGGCCGCCAACATTGCGGGGCGTTCTTACCTGACTTCGCTGAGTGACGACGCATTTATCGCTCGTCTGTTCCAATTTGGTTACGAGCGTGCGCCATCCTCTGCCGAATCTGCCAGCTTCCTGTCATTGCTGCAGGGGGGCGCGACTCGTGCCGATCTGGTGGTTGATATTATCCAGGGATTGCGTGGCACCGTCGCGGCCGGCGATCTGACGGCGCAGCAACATTTCAATAGCGCTACGACCGTGTACCAACCAGGCCATCTCCCAGGATTGGCGTTCCAGGAACAAATCGCGGCTGTCTACCTGGGCGTTCCGGAACGCGGCGTTGATGCTTCCGGTTTAGACACCTGGAGCAAAGCGTTAGCCGCCGGCATGTCATATAACTCATTGATCGGTAACCTGGTTAGTTCTTCCGAGTTCCAACGTAAGGGCGGGCAGTTAACCGGCACTGATTTTATCCAGCATGTTTTCACCGCGGTGCATGGCGTTGCCGCCACGACGGCTCAACTGGCTATTTACAGCGCATTGGGCTCAGACAAAGGGATCATTACCCAAGCGATTATTAATGATCTGCGCTCTTCGACCGCGACGGATGCAGCAACCGTAACCCAACAGCATGCTTTCGAATTCGATATCGGCACCAGCTTGTTGTATAAAACTAGTGCCAACCTGTCTGTTACGGCGGGGGGCGGCAACGGCACCGGCACCGTCAATACCGGCGCCAGCCATGCGTTGAGCAATGCGGAGACCGCGGTGTTGACCAACGTGGTGTTGAACGCCAACGCCGCCAGCCTGGTCAACCTGAAGTTCGCCGATCACTTGGCCAACCTGACCATCAACGGCACCAGCGCGGCAACGGTGAACCTGTCTGACAACGGCGCCAGTTCTGGGGTTGCTGTCACCGTCAACAACGGCAATATCATTCTGAACACCGGTTCAGGTGCGGACAATGTGGTCGTTACTTCGACGGCAAATCTCGCGACCGGTACCGCGCAGTTTAACCTCGGCGCCGGCAACGACAGCCTGCACTGGGCGGGTAACGCCGTTGCCGGCGCGGCGAACACCGTCGCCAATACCGTCAAGGCTGACGGTGGCGCAGGGACGGACTCCATCTCCGCCAACTTCATCACCAAAACCGTGGTGACCAACCAGAACGCCTTGGGCGTTCGTACCAGCACCGTAACCAGCAACGCCAACAACTTCTCGAACTTCGAGCAGATTGATCTGACCGGTTATATCGGCAAGTCTGTCGGTACGCTGATTACGACACCGCTGGTTGGTTCACCGACTACCACTACCGTCACAACACCGACCAACACCTTCGACTTTGGCCTGACCAACGGCACGTCCACGGTGGAAGGCACCACGGGGGGCACTGTCACCCAGAACGCGGCGGCAACCAACCTGGGTGCGCAAGGGTTTGTGATCTCCGGCCTGGCTAATGTCAACGTCATCAACGCCGCCGGCGGCAACGCCGCGCAGCTGGAAGTGAAAGGGGACGCGACCTCCGCCAGTACGCTGAACTTCACCTTCGTGCAGAATGCCACCGATCACTTCAACATCAACTTTGATGCGGTGAGCTCTGCCAACGTGAATGCTGGCGCCATCAGCCTGAACAGCAGCAGCAGCGTTCTGTTGGGGACGGCATTGACGACGGTGAACGTGGCTTCCGGCGGGACCGGTGCGTTCAGCAATATTCTGTCTCTGGCAGGCACCAACGCGCAGGTTCAGAATATCAACGTGACCGGCGACCATGCGTTGAACCTGACCGTGGGCGCGGGCTACAGCAACGTGCGCGACATCAATGCCTCTGCCAATACCGGTGGTTTGAACCTGGATTCAAGCCATGCGGGTACCGGTGACGGTATTATCGTGCAACTGCTGAAAGCCTTGCCGTTGAGTGCGGCTACCACGGCGCTGCTGACTCCGCTGCTGAACACGCTGGGTCTGAACGGTTACCAATTGACGGTGGAAGGGACGTCGACGACCGACAGCTTCAACGTGCTGGGTAACACCACGCTGACTGGCGGTAACGGAGCGAATACTTACGATCTGAAATCCAGTAACTCGCAGGCGGGGGTCACCATCACCGACTTCAGCACCGCGAAAGACAAGATCGTCGATGCCGCTTCCGGCCTGACCCTGTCCAACACCGGTACCGCGGTGGCGGATTACGGTACTCGCGCTTCAGATACGTTGGATGCGCTGTTAGGTTCGCTGGTTGGCGGTCTAACTACCGGCGTTGTCGGTCTGTTGGGTGGCATCCTGGGCCTGAGCAATCCTAACTCGCTGACGGCGAAGGTGGGCGTGGCCTCGGTGGTGTTCAGCGGGACAGGTAACAATGCTGACTCCTATGTGATTATTGACAATAACAATAACCACACGCTGGATGCCAACGATACGGTCATTTACCTGACTGGCCAGAACCACCAGCAATTGGTGGATACTCTGCACTACGCCTAAGGGTAAAGTTGCAATAACAAATAATTCCATATGGAACTATTTGGGGTTAAATAATGCGGGGGCGTAATCCCCCGCATGTTTAATTTTGTGAGCGGCGTCATTCTCTCTAAGTTATTCCATTTCGTTATCTTCCCTCCCTGCTTTTATTTTCTCATATCGCATTGTTTTGTTGGGCTTTTGTCAGGCGCGTTGACCGGCTTTTTTTTTATGACCCACCTTGCCGGTTTTCACTTTCTCTACCTATAGTTAACAAAAGTATCTGCAGTCTCGGGCATTTCTTTGGGGTGAGCCTTCTCGGGATAATTCTTTTTTTAGGAATTTCTTTAGGTAGGGGGTCAATGCGGATTGGACTGACAGTGCACATGATGTAAGGGCAGAACGTGAATCAATTTATCCCGCGCAACGAAATTGCGGATGTTATACGTACACGCAGCAAAGTCTTCTGGACCGTTGGTATATTTACTGCGTTTATTAACCTGTTAATGCTGGTTCCTTCCATTTACATGCTCCAGGTTTACGACCGGGTGCTGCCTTCGCGCAATGAAATCACGCTGTTAATGCTGACGCTGATCATGCTGGGTATGTTCGGCATGATGTCCTTGCTGGAATACGTACGCAGCATGGTGGTGATCCGCATCGGCAGCCAGTTGGATATGCGCCTCAATACGCGCATTTATACGGCGGCTTACGAGGCGAATTTAAAGAACGGCTCGTCCGATGCCGGCCAGATGCTGAGCGATCTGACCAACGTGCGCCAATTCCTGACCGGTAGTGCGCTGTTTGCCTTCTTCGATGCGCCCTGGTTCCCGATCTATCTGCTGGTGATTTTCCTGTTTAACCCTTGGTTGGGGTTGTTCGCCCTGGTGGGCTCCTTGCTGTTGATCGCCCTGGCGGTGATCAACGAAGTGGTGTCGAAGAAGCCTCTGGCGGATGCCAGCCGGCTTTCAATCATGTCAGGCAATCTGGCCAGCACGAATTTGCGCAATGCCGAAGTGATCGAAGCACTGGGGATGCTGCCTAACCTGAAGGGACGCTGGTTCGGTTTACACCAGCGCTTCCTGAATAGTCAGCGTATCGCCAGCGAGCGGGCATCGCGGGTGACATCGATCACCAAGTTTGTGCGTTTGTCGCTCCAGTCGCTGGTTTTGGGGCTGGGGGGCTGGCTGGCGATCGATGGGCACATCACGCCGGGCATGATGATCGCCGGTTCCATCTTGATGGGGCGCACGCTGGCGCCGATCGAGCAAGTGATTAACGTATGGAAAAGCTGGAGCTCCGCCAAGCTGGCTTATCAGCGTCTGGTGCGCCTGCTGGAACAGCATCCGCCTCGCGGTACCGGCATGTCGCTGCCGCGTCCGGAAGGGGTGGTTTCCGTTGAAGGGGTGACCGCTACGCCGCCGGGCTCGAAGGGGAGCGCGGTATTGCATAACGTCAGTTTCGCCGTTCAGCCGGGAGACGTGTTGGGGATTATTGGGCCAAGCGCCTCCGGCAAATCGACGCTGGCGCGTCTATTGGTCGGCATCTGGCCGGTCAGTGAAGGCATTGTGCGACTGGACAATGCCGACATCTACCAGTGGAACAAGGACGAGTTGGGGCCCTATATCGGTTATCTGCCGCAGGATATTGAGCTGTTCGCCGGCAGCATCGCGGAGAACATCGCCCGCTTCAACGAGCTGGACTCGGAGAAAGTGATTGAGGCCGCCAAGTTGGCCGGCGTGCATGAGCTGATTCTGCGCTTCCCCAATGGCTATGATTCGGTGATCGGCAGCGGTGGCGCCGGGTTGTCCGGCGGCCAGAAACAGCGTATCGGTTTGGCGCGTGCGCTGTATGGCGATCCGTCTCTTATCGTGCTGGATGAACCCAACTCCAATCTGGACGATGCCGGTGAGCGGGCGTTGAACCAGGCCATTACGTTCCTTAAACAGCGCAATAAAACGGTGATCCTGATTACTCACCGTACCAATCTGCTGGCGATGACCAACAAGCTGTTGCTGCTGGTTAACGGGAACGTCAATGCATTTGGCCCAACGCAGCAGGTATTGCAGGCCCTGGCGAATGCGCAAAAAGCGCAGGTGCCTCCGCAGGCGGTGCGTGCGGTGAACTCCGAGCCGGATGAAGGCGATATCCCTAAAACTCAAACTAATTAAGCCGTGAACTCGCCTGGCGGCGCCGTTGCGTCGCCGGCAGTCAAAGGAGTTGGTATGTCTACGCATATTGGCGAGCCGCATGACTCGTACTCAGAACAGATCCCGTTGGATGAGCGTCGTTATACCCGTCTCGGGTGGTTGGCGCTGGGAGTGGGCGTGTTCGGCTTCTTGGCCTGGGCGGCGTTTGCGCCTCTGGATAAAGGGGTGGCGTCGCCGGGCTCGGTAACCGTTTCCGGCAATCGTAAAACGGTGCAGGCTCCGGCCAGTGGCATCATCAAAAATATCGCGGTGAAAGACGGCGATAAGGTGAAAGCCGGCGAGGTGCTGGTGCAACTGAGCCAGGTGCAGGCGCAAGCGCAGGTAGATTCGCTGCGCGATCAGTACTACACCACCTTGGCTACCGAAGGGCGCCTGCTTGCTGAACGGGACGGGCTGGGCAATGTCACGTTTTCCCCGATCTTCGCCAAGATCAAGGATCAGCCGCGCGTCGCGGAGATTATTGCGCTGCAAACGCAGCTGTTCGCTTCCCGCCGCCAGGGGCTGCAAAGTGAAATAGACGGCTATAAGCAGTCGATGGACGGGATCCGCTTCCAGTTGAAAGGCCTGCAGGATTCGCGTGCCAATAAACAGATCCAGCTTTCCAGTTTGCGTGAACAGATGAACAGCATGAAGCAGTTGGCCGCGGACGGATACCTGCCGCGCAACCGCTACCTGGAAATTCAACGCCAGTTCGCCGAGGTGAACAGCAGTATCGACGAAACCGTCGGGCGGATTGGCCAATTGCAAAAGCAACTGCAGGAATCTCAGCAACGCATCGATCAGCGCTTTGCTGATTATCAGCGCGAGGTCAGAACGCAGCTGGCGCAAACCCAAATGGACGCCAGCGAGTTCCGCAACAAGCTGCAAATGGCCGATTTCGATCTGGGCAACACCGCCATCACCTCACCGGTGGACGGCACCGTGGTCGGATTGAATATCTTCACTCAGGGGGGCGTCGTGGGAGCGGGTGACCACCTGATGGACGTTGTGCCCAGCCAGGCGACTTTGGTGGTGGATTCTCGCCTCAAAGTCGACCTGATCGATAAGGTGTACAACGGGTTGCCGGTGGATCTGATGTTTACCGCCTTCAACCAAAACAAAACCCCGAAAATTCCGGGAACGGTCACGTTGGTTTCCGCCGACCGTCTGGTCGACAAAACCAATGGCGAACCTTACTACCAGATGCAGGTCACGGTCTCGCCGGAGGGCATGAAAATGCTCAGTGGCGAGGACATCAAGCCGGGGATGCCGGTGGAGGTGTTCGTGAAAACGGGGTCGCGCTCGCTGCTGAGCTATCTGTTTAAACCTATTTTGGATCGCGCTCATACTTCATTAACCGAGGAATAATTTTGATTCATTCAAAACGACAGGCTGCCGGTCTGGTTATCGGCACCCTTTTGTTTGCGATGTCTGCGCCGGTTTATTCGATAGGGATTTTAGACGCATATTCGCTGGCATTAGAAAAGGACCCGACCTTCCGGGCGGCTATAAAAGAGAAAGAAGCGGGGGATGAAAACGAAAATATCGGCAGGGCGGGGCTGCTGCCGAAGGTATCGCTGAATTACCAGAATTCGCCGCGTAACTGGCAAACCCAGAAATATCCACAAAGCGACTTCTTTGGCAACATTACGGAAGCGACGCGGCGCCAGCAGTACCGCAGCTACTCCAGCTCGGTGACGCTGACGCAGCCGCTGTTCGATTATGAGGCCTATGCGCGTTATAAAGGCGGCGTGGCGCAGACGATGATGTCGGATGAGCGCTATCGCGGCAAACTGCTCGATCTGGCGGTGAGGGTGATCAGCGCGTATGTCGAAGTGGCCTATGCCAAAGATCAAATCGCCTTGGCCGAGGCGCAGAAAGCAGCCTATAAAGAACAGTTGGCGTTGAACGATCGTCTGATGAGCGCGGGTGAGGGGACCCTGACCGACGTCTCCGAAACGCAGGCGCGCTACAGCCTGGCAGAGGCGCAGGTGATAGAAGCGCGCGACGCGCTGGACGCTGCGCAGCGTGAGCTGGAGGTGATCATCGGCGTGCCGTTGAATCAATTGGATGAGCTGCAGAGCTTACGGCCAGGGCAATTCAAGGTGGCGCCGCTGATCCCGTCGAAGTTTGAAGAGTGGCAAAAGATCGCCCTGGAAAACAACCCAGTGCTGGCCGCCTCGCGCCATGGCGTCGATGCGGCGAAATACGAAGTGGAGAGAAATCGCGCCGGCTTTATGCCGAACGTGCAACTTTACGCTTCGCATTCGGAAAACGACTCCAGTAGCGATAACACGGTTAACCAGAAATATCGTACCGACAGCATCGGCGTGCAGGTGAGCCTGCCGATATACTCCGGCGGCGGCGTGGCGGCCTCCACCCGGCAGGCCGCGGCGCGCTACGGCCAGGCGATGGCCGAAATGGACACGCAAGTCGGCACGACGCTGAACGATCTGCGCAAGCAGTTCAATCTGTGCATCAGCAGTCGTGCCAAACTGGCGGCCTACGAATTGGCGGTGAAGTCGGCGACTACGCAGGTGACGGCGACCCGGCAGAGCGTGTTGGCGGGGCAGCGTGTCAACGTCGATGTGCTCAACGCCGAACAGCAGCTCTACAGCGCCCAGCGTGACTTGGCCTCCGCCAAATACACCTATATCAAGTCTTGGATTACCCTGTTGAGCGATTCCGGCACCTTGGACGAGAAGGATGTGCTGCGCGTCGCGCAGTATTTTGCCCGTAATCGCTAGAGGTTATTCCACTATAAGCATGACTCTGAAAGAGCAGCGTTAAGCTGCTCTTTTTCAATTTCATGCGTGTATTTCTCAGGTTGTGTTTACTTGTTTTTTATTTGATTCATAAAGAATATCTGCTTTGGCTTTGGCTTTGGCTTTGGCTT
Organism: Serratia sp. CY52157; assembly: GCF_052168495.1. Classification (NCBI taxonomy): domain Bacteria; kingdom Pseudomonadati; phylum Pseudomonadota; class Gammaproteobacteria; order Enterobacterales; family Yersiniaceae; genus Serratia; species Serratia sp. CY52157. The sequence continues at coordinate 754,606 of NZ_JBJNMO010000002.1, forward strand.
GGAATGCGGTCATGCTCCTGAGAGGGTATCGAATTCTGCCGAAAGATAACGAGAAGCGACCCAAGCGCGATGCCACGTTAACCCCCAGGAAAAGGTGATGCTGCAGTTAACCCATCATCGCTCAAGGGGCGCACATACCGTTTTCTCTTCATGAGTGAACCATTGAGCTGTATTATGCGTTTTGTCATCAATGGATGGTTTGCGTGAACGTCTCATGAAACAAACGGTCTTCTTATAGAACGAGTAACTATGCTTCGATGCTATCGAAGCGTAAGGGGTTGATATGGCAATTTTAGTTACCGGTGGCGCTGGTTACATCGGATCGCACACCGTGCTATCGCTTCTGGAGCGTGGCGAGGACGTTGTGGTGCTGGATAATTTGTCCAACTCATCTGCGGAGTCATTGCAGCGCGTGGAGAAACTGACGGGGAAAGCCGCGGTGTTCTATCAAGGCGATGTTCAGGATGCTGAATGCCTGCATCGTATCTTCGGCGCGCATGATATCACTGCCGTGATCCACTTTGCCGGCCTCAAGGCTGTTGGAGAGTCAACGCGCAAACCGCTTGAGTATTATCAGAATAACGTCACCGGCACGCTGGTACTGTTGGATGCTATGCGCCGTGCCGGCGTACATGATTTCATCTTCAGTTCCTCCGCCACTGTCTATGGTGCCAATTCGCCGGTGCCTTATGTTGAAACGACACCGATCGGCGGCACGACCAGCCCTTATGGCACGTCTAAGCTGATGGTGGAGCAGATCCTGCAGGATTTCGCTAAGGCAGAACCGCAGTTTTCGATTATTGCCTTGCGTTACTTCAACCCGGTCGGCGCTCATGAATCGGGTTTGATTGGCGAAGATCCTAACGGTATTCCCAATAACCTGCTGCCTTATATCTCGCAGGTGGCTATCGGCAAACTGGAGAAGTTGGGTATTTTCGGTGGTGACTATCCAACAAAAGACGGCACGGGCGAGCGCGACTACATTCACGTTATGGACTTGGCCGACGGTCATCTCAAAGCGATGGATCATCTGGCGAAGATCAGCGGATTTAAGGCTTATAACCTGGGGGCCGGTGTAGGGCACTCGGTGTTGGCGATGGTTCAGGCATTTGAAAAAGCTTCCGGCGTAACGATCCCTTACCAAATCTTGCCTCGCCGCGACGGCGATCTGCCTGCTTTCTGGGCGAACGCGGATCTGGCATATCAAGAGCTAGGATGGAAAGTACGTCGGAATATTGATGACATGATGCGCGACACTTGGAACTGGCAGAAGAAAAATCCGCAAGGGTATAAGTAAGAAAACTGATATAAAGTTAAGCGACGAAAAAGCCCACATCTCGATGTGGGCTTTTTCTTTGTTGGTCATGAAGATACCGGGGAGTATCTTTCTTGTAATTAATAATCATTCTCAATTAATCGGTGTTTTTATTAGCGTGCTTATTAAATTTTGCTTTTTTTGGCCACTCTTACCCTGCGGTAGCAAAAACGGCACCTGGCGTCAGGAGGCTTTTAGGACAAGTTTGAAAGCATGAATGGTTTATTTTTTATTATTATTCAGTATATTAAGAATTTTCTTGGTGGCTGGCGGTTACTGCATAGACAAATGACGTTTTGTCTATGTGGCGTTAATGTATTAACTTCCCACATGGGTGTATAATTCAGCCCGAAGAAAATAGAGGTCTCTTGGTTGCATAACCGAGGACGGCGATAACGTCGAAATGTTATCGCGATAATTTTGACATGTTGCATTAATGAAACTGAAGTCGTTGGGAGCCCCCACAGATATGCTGAAAGCTGTCATTCCCGTTGCCGGTCTTGGTACCCGCATGTTACCGGCCACTAAGGCGATTCCTAAGGAAATGCTACCGGTTGTCGACAAACCTCTTATCCAATACATCGTAAATGAGTGCGTCGCCGCCGGTATTAAAGAGATTATTCTGGTTACGCACTCGTCAAAAAATGCTATTGAAAACCATTTTGACACCTCGTTTGAATTGGAAAGCATGCTGGAGTCACGCGTTAAGCGCCAACTGCTGGAAGAAGTTCAGTCTATCTGTCCGAAAGGCGTGACCCTGATGCATGTGCGGCAGGGGCAATCCAAAGGGTTGGGCCATGCGGTACTCTGTGCCAGACCCCTGATCGGTGATGCGCCGTTTGCCGTGTTGCTGCCGGATGTGCTGATGGACGACATCGCCTCTGATCTGACGAAAGATAACCTCGCCAGCATGATCGCTGAATTTGAAGCGCACGGTCGCAGCCAGATCATGGTAGAACCTGTGCCAGAAAAAGACGTGTCCAAATACGGCGTGGTTGATTGTCGCGGCGTGGCCGTGGCGCCAGGCCAAAGCGTGCCGATGCATGCGATCGTCGAAAAACCCTCGCAGGAAGAGGCTCCTTCAAATTTGGCTGTCGTTGGCCGCTATGTTTTGGCTGCTGATATCTGGCCGCTGCTGGAAAAAACGCCTTATGGCGCTGGCGGTGAGATCCAGCTTACCGATGCTATCGCCATGCTGATGGAGCAAAAACCGGTTGAGGCTTTCGCCATGGTTGGGCGTTCGCATGACTGCGGTGATAAATTAGGTTATATGAAGGCCTTTGTTGAGTATGGTCTTCGTCATCCGACGCAGGGTGAAGCATTTTCTGAGTGGTTAAAGGGGATGTTGCAGGCTTAAGCGTCTGCTATACCTGACGAATCCAGCCGATTCCTAAAGTAAAATGAATTGGCTGGATGTAGCTTGAGGGCAGGTTACACGCGCTCATCGCGCTGTGTAGCGAACTGGGTGCAGGAAGTTTTCCCGGTTATGAAGTAAAATCAACAGGTTGTTTTAAGTGTGCTCTGGTTGCCGCAATGCCAGGGGCGGTAGCGTGGTTGCGATTAGTTCAGCAACGCATTCTACCCGTCATGCCATCTGGCTACGCTGGACCTGAAGACGTACGGCCATGTTTCATCTGTCAGGGAATTTCAATCTTAAATCGAGTTTTTATATGAAGTATAGCTTAGGTTATCTTTGGGATTTGGCTTCGGTCATCACAGAGAAAGAATTAAAAGTAAGATATAAAAGCAGCTTCTTTGGCTATTTATGGTCAATTGCTAATCCATTACTCTTTGCTATGATCTATTATTTTATTTTTAAATTGGTCATGCGGGTTCAAATACCAAACTATACCATTTTCATTATTACAGGCCTGTTCCCTTGGCAGTGGTTTGCCAGCTCAACGACTAACTCCTTGTATTCGTTTATCGCAAACGCACAGATCATCAAAAAAACCGTATTTCCGCGTTCGGTCATTCCTTTTAGTAATGTCCTGATGGAGTGTCTGCATTTCCTCTGCACGATTCCGGTCATTATCTTCTTTCTCTATGTCTATGACATGCGTCCATCAATTGATTGGCTTTGGGGGGTTCCGCTTATCGGCATTGCGCAGATGATGATGACCTTCGGGATCGCGATGATGTTATCGACGCTGAACCTTTTCTTCCGCGATCTGGAACGTTTCATCACGCTGGGTATCATGCTGATGTTCTACTGCACGCCGATTTTGTACTCCGGTGATATGATTCCTGAACAATATCGCTTCCTGATTGATTTTAATCCACTGGCTAACATGATACTGAGCTGGCGTGATCTTTTTATGAATGGCGTAATTGATTATCACCAGATAGGCATGCTTTACGGATATGCGTTGCTGTTCATTATCATTGGTGTCAGCATTTTCAATAAGTTGAAGTACAGATTTGCAGAGATATTATAATGAGCGTAGCTATAGAATTTAAAAATGTGACTAAGCGCTATCCATTATACCATCATATTGGATCTGGCATTAAAGAGCTGATTTTTAACCCGCGTCGTGCACTAAGCTTACTGAGCGGTCGTAGTTATCTGGCGATTGAAGATATCAGTTTCCAGGTTAAAAAAGGCGAATCGGTTGCGCTTATTGGCCGAAACGGTGCGGGGAAGAGTACGTCGCTTGGTTTGGTCGCCGGTGTGATGAAACCGTCATCCGGTTCTGTTCATGTAGTTGGCCGTGTGGCTTCGATGCTGGAGTTAGGCGGTGGGTTTCACCCCGAGCTGACTGGCCGTGAGAATATTCGACTGAATGCGACGCTGTTGGGCCTTCGTCGTAAGGAGTTGAAGCAGCGTTTGGATAAAATCATCGAGTTCTCCGAGCTGGGTGAATTTATTGACGAGCCCATCCGAGTTTACTCCAGCGGTATGTTGGCGAAGCTGGGTTTCTCTGTCATTACGCAGGTTGATCCAGATATTCTGATTATCGATGAGGTTTTGGCAGTCGGGGACATCTCGTTTCAACGCAAATGTCTCGAAACTATTAATGAGTTCAAGAAGAAAGGGGTGACAATTCTTTTTGTTAGCCATAATCTTCGTGATATCGAAAAAATTTGCGATAGAGTCATCTGGATAGAAAACCATAAGATGAAAGTTATGGGTGAGGCTCATACTGTTATAGCGCAATATAAAGAAGCAATGAGTTGAAATTCATAACCGTGATTGCCAGGTAGTGCAAATGCAGAATATTAAAATATATACGTGTCATCACAAGCCTAGCGCTTTTCTCGACTCAAAGTGGATACAACCAATTCATGTCGGTAAGGCTAATAGTCTTACCGAGATTGGATGCCTTGGTGATGATACGGGTGATAATATATCGTTCAAAAACCCATTCTATTGTGAGTTGACTGCGCATTATTGGGTATGGAAAAATGCAGAGCCAGCCGACTATGTTGGGTTTATGCACTACCGGCGTCATCTAAATTTCTCTAACGATCAGCAGGCCCCGGAGGACCGATGGGGCGTGGTGAGTGCTGAGAAGGTAAGTCGAGAATACCAAGATAAATTTGGTTTGAATGATGAAACGATTCCTCTTTGTCTCGAAGGCGTCGACATTATTTTGCCTAAAAAATGGGATGTTGGTGCTGCAGGTAGCAAAAATAATTATCAGCATTATAAAATCTCTAACCACTTGCATATCGAAGACTATGATGCCGCATTGACCGTATTGGGAGAGCTTTATCCCGAATATATCACTGCCGCAGAAAAATTTAACCAAGCCTCAGATGGTTATTATACGAATATGTTCGTGATGAGAAAGGACATCTTTGAGGACTATTCAATCTGGCTCTTTTCTATTTTAGATAAGTTGGAAGAGAGGCTGAGGTTTAAAAACTACAGCGATCAGGAAAAGCGAGTTGTCGGCCACATTGCAGAACGGTTACTTAACATTTATGTTGGTCACAAGCGAGAAGTTGGCACCTTAAATATTAAAGAGCTGCAGAGAACCTTTATTCAGAATGAAACCTTCTCGGCGACGCTGGAACCTGCATTCTCTGATAATAATGTACCGGTTGTCATTTGCTTCGATGATAATTATGCGATTAGCGGGGCTGCATTAGTCAACTCTATCATTAAGCATGCTAATCCTCTTTTGAATTATGATTTGGTGGTGCTTGAGAACGGAGTGTCTCAGGCGAATAAGCAACGTTTCTTCTCTCTGCTTGCTGAGCATGACAATATCAATCTCCGCTTCTTTGATGTTAACGCTTTTTCAGAGATAAAGAATGCGTTTACGCGTGCACATTTCAGTGCTGCAACCTATGCGCGTTTGTTTATTCCTCGGCTGTTTGCTAAGTATGAAAAAGTGATCTTTATTGACTCGGATACTGTAGTCGAGAATGATTTAGCAGAGTTACTCGATATCCCGTTGGCCGATAACTTGGTTGCGGCGGTAAAAGATATCGTGATGGAAGGCTTTGTTTTGCTTGGCGCCATGTCACAATCCAGTGACGGAGTGATGCCGGCGAAGGAGTACCTTTCTTCTTCATTGGGTTTAATCAATCCAGATGAATATTTCCAAGCGGGAATATTGGTATTTAACATTGTTCAGATGAGTAAAGAGAATACCTTTTCCAGCCTGATGGAGGCGATGCAGGGTAAGCGATACTGGTTCCTCGATCAGGATATTATGAATAAAGTTTTCCATGGCCGCGTACATTATTTGCCGTTGGAATGGAATGTCTATCATGGTAACGGTAATACAGAGACATTTTTCCCCAATTTGCCATTTTCGACCTACATGCGTTTCCTTGAGGCGCGTCGTAATCCGAAGATGATTCACTTCGCTGGTGAGAATAAACCGTGGAATACGCGTTGCGTTGATTTCTTCGATAATTATCACAAGAATATACTGAATACGCCCTGGGCTCCGGAGCTTTATGCCCGCTTGCAAGGCGAGAGGAAGGATTCGTCACCCGCACGTAAGAAGAGTGGGGCACCGATATTGAAACGCTCCATAATGTTTATTCTTAATCGTGTAGCGCCGAAAGGGACAACGCGGCGTAATGCAATGACCAAATACTACTACAAATTTAGACAGCTAATTCGCGGATCATAAGATGATGAACAGTAAGAAAATTTTAATCGTTGGAGCAGGCTTTTCCGGTGCGGTGATCGGGAGAAAATTGGCTGAGCAAGGCCATCAAATTCATATTATCGATCGCCGTACTCATATCGCTGGCAACTGCTACGACGCTCGGGATGAAAAGACGGACGTGATGGTGCATACCTATGGTCCGCATATTTTCCATACCGACAACGAGCAAGTCTGGAACTTTGTGAATCAGTACGCCACAATGATGCCTTATGTTAACCGCGTAAAAGCGACGGTAAACGGCCAGGTTTTCTCGCTGCCGATCAATTTGCACACCATCAACCAGTTCTTCAAAAAAACCTGTTCACCAACGGAAGCGAAAGCCTTGATCGCCGAGAAAGGCGATTCCAGTATCACCGATCCGCAATCGTTCGAAGAACAGGCGCTGCGCTTTGTCGGCAAAGAACTGTATGAAGCCTTTTTCAAAGGTTACACCATCAAGCAATGGGGCATGTCCCCGGCACAGTTGCCGGCTTCGATTCTGAAGCGTCTGCCTATTCGTTTTAATTATGATGATAACTATTTCAATCATAAGTTCCAGGGGATGCCGAAAGACGGTTATACCAAAATGGTGGAAGGTATTCTGGATCACCCGAATATCTCGGTGACGTTGGATACCCAGTTCCAAATGCAGGATCGTGAGGGCTACGATCATGTGTTTTACAGCGGTCCGCTGGATGCGTTCTATGACTTCCAGTTTGGGCGCCTCGGCTACCGTACGCTGGACTTTGAGAAATTTACCGTGGAAGGGGATTATCAAGGCTGTGCGGTGATGAACTATTGTGAACAGTCGGTACCTTATACTCGCATCACCGAGCATAAGTACTTCTCCCCTTGGGAACAGCACGAAGGGTCGGTTTGCTATAAAGAGTACAGCCGCGCTTGCGAAGAAAATGATATCCCTTATTACCCGATTCGTCAGGTCGGTGAAATGGCATTATTGGAAAAATACGTCGATTTGGCCGAAAAAGAACATGACATTACCTTCATTGGCCGCCTGGGTACGTATCGCTACCTGGATATGGACGTGACCATTGCCGAAGCACTGAAAACGGCTGAAACCTATCTGGCCAGTCTGGAGCAAGAAAACGCTATGCCAGTATTCACGGTCAGCATCAGATGAGATGTTCGGCGTTAATTGTTACATTCAATCGCCTGGAAAAATTGAAACAATGTTGGGCGGCAACCTCTGCGTTGCCGTTTGATGACATTGTCATTGTCGATAACGCGTCGACCGACGAAACGCAGTCGTGGCTACACAGTATCGAAGATAGCCGTTTGCACGCCATACGCGCTGCGCAAAACGACGGCGGCGCAGGCGGGTTCAGGCTCGGAAGTGAATATATTGCGAGTAAGATAGACACCGACTGGGTGTTTATGTTCGATGATGACGCTTATCCCGATCGCACATTGTTGACACGTTTCGCTGAATTGGCGCAACGGTTCGACTATGAGGCCTACTGTTGCCGAGTCCTGGATAGACAAGGGACGTTATGCAAAATGAACGTACCTTTCAGCAAGATGCCTACGTCGTTGGTACACACGTTGGGTTATATCGCCAGACCCGAACGTTACATCCCCGCAGAGCTTAAGCCTGCGGATGTCGTGACTTTCTCATTTGTTGGTGCAATAATACGCAAAGACGTTTTAGCCGCTAACATTGAGTACATTTGGCCAGAACTTTTTATTTATTATGATGATCTTTACTTCTCTTACAGGTTGAGTCAACAAGGGTATCGGTTCCGGTACTCACCAGAGTTGGTATTTCTGCACGATGTGCCTGCTGGCCAGGGGGGGATAAACCCGCCCTGGAAAGTCTACTATCTGGTCAGAAACCTGCTCCTCTCAAGGATGCTTTTCAAAAAACATGAAAGACCTTACTCACTCGGAGCTATCGTGTTACGTATTGCAAAATATTTACTTTCTTTTACCTCTCAAGGCAAAAAAGGTGAATATATTAAATACGTAGTGCGCGGTATTGTTGACGGTATATCACGTAAAAATGGTAAACAACATTAGCCGGTAAGAGTTAAATGAAAAAGATTTGTTATTTTATCAACTCAGATTGGTACTTTGAACTGCATTGGGTTGAAAGAGCGCTGGCGGCTCAGGCTGCTGGCTATGAAATCCACGTTGTTAGCCACTTTGTGGGAGACGACATTCAGCAAAAGTTGGCAGATAAAGGTTTTATCTGCCACGATTCATCAGTATCTGAGCTGTCCATCAACCCGTTCAACTTCTTTGGTTCATTGGCCAAGGTATGGTCGTTGCTCAAAAAAATTGACCCAGACGTACTGCATTGCATCACTATCAAACCTTGTTTGATGGGGGGGTTCTTTGCGCGTTTTTACAACAAACCGATTATTCTGGGCTTTGTCGGGCTTGGGCGTGTCTTTATGGAAGACAAATTGTCAATGAACGTCATTCGTTATCTGACGTTACATTCGTACAATCATATCTTTAAGAACAAAAAATGCTTGCTGGCCTTTGAGCACGAACACGACCGCGATCGACTTCTTGCGCTGACTGAAGCGAAAAAAAGCCAAACGGTTGTTATCGATGGTGCCGGCATTAACCCCGATATTTATCACTACTCGCTAGAAATCAACCGCGAAAAACCGGTCGTCTTGTTCGCCAGCCGATTGCTCTGGAGCAAAGGATTGGGCGATCTGGTCGAGGTGAAAAAGCGCTTGGCGCAGAAAGGCGTGGATTTTGTGTTGAATGTGGCGGGAATTTCCATTGTTGACGATCCGGATGCGATTCCGCTGTCGCAAATAGAAGAATGGCACCAGCAGGGGCTCATCAATTGGTTGGGTCGTTGCAGCGACGTTTACAGCCTGATTGAGGCCTCTAACGTTGTCGCTCTGCCTTCTACGTATTCAGAAGGCATTCCGCGTATTTTGCTGGAAGCGTCTTCGGTTGGGCGTGCTTGCATCGCTTATGACGTGGGTGGTTGCCAAAGTCTGATTATTGATGAGTACACCGGCAGCCTGGTGGAGATGCGCAATATCGAGGTTCTGGCAGAGAAGTTGGAGCAGTTGCTTACCAGTCCAAGCAAGCGCGTTGAGATGGGCGTGCGCAGCCGTGAGCGTATCGAGAGCAAATTCGCCTCATCATTGGTTATTGATGACACGTTAAAGCTCTATCAGCGTGCGATCGCAGCCGGAAGTTATTGAGCGTCGTGTGTGCGTGGGGTTTTTCGGTAAAAGGACAGTGGAAAATCCAAATTTGTACGCAAGAGTCATGGCTGTAACCTAAACGGCTGTTATTGTCGCGATTGTGTAATTTTTGATGGTTCGTAATCTGTTGCAAAGCCTATCGCACCAATCACTACCCACCCGGCTCAATCCTGAGTTAACATGTGTGCCACATCACAAAACCTGCTGGCCGACGTTGCCAGCAGGGTCATCCTCAGACAGGAGTTCCTAAATGTCCAAGCAACAAATCGGCGTTGTCGGCATGGCGGTAATGGGCCGCAACCTCGCGCTGAACATCGAGAGCCGTGGTTACACCGTTTCCATTTTCAACCGTTCTGGCGACAAGACTGACGAAGTAATCGCTGAGAATCCGGGCAAAAACCTGGCGCCGTATTACACCGTTGAAGAGTTTGTCGAATCGCTGGAAAAACCGCGCCGCATCCTGCTGATGGTGAAAGCGGGCGAAGCGACGGATAAAACCATTGCCTCGCTGACTCCGCATCTGGACAAGGGCGATATCCTGATCGATGGCGGCAACACCTACTATCAGGACACCATCCGTCGTAACCGCGAACTGTCCGACCAGGGCTTCAATTTCATCGGCACCGGCGTTTCCGGCGGTGAAGAGGGCGCGCTGAAAGGGCCTTCCATCATGCCTGGCGGCCAGAAAGAAGCTTACGAGCTGGTGGCGCCGATCCTGGAGAAAATCGCTGCGGTTGCGGAAGGCGAGCCTTGCGTGACTTACATCGGCGCTGACGGTGCAGGCCACTATGTGAAGATGGTGCACAACGGCATCGAATACGGCGACATGCAGCTGATTGCCGAAGCCTATTCTCTGCTGAAGCAGGCGCTGAACCTGAGCAACGAGCAGCTGGCCGAAACCTTCGCCGAGTGGAACAAGGGGGAGCTGAACAGCTACCTGATCGACATCACCAAAGACATCTTCACCAAGAAAGACGAAGAGGGTAAATACCTGGTCGATGTGATCCTGGACGAAGCCGCCAACAAAGGCACCGGCAAGTGGACCAGCCAGAGCTCGCTGGATCTGGGCGAACCGCTGTCGCTGATCACCGAATCGGTGTTCGCACGCTACCTGTCCTCGCTGAAAGATCAGCGCGTTGCCGCGTCTAAAGTGCTGACCGGGCCGAAAGTGGCACCGTTCACCGGCGACAAAGCCGAGTTCATCGAGAAAGTGCGTCGCGCGCTGTATCTGGGCAAGATCGTATCCTACGCGCAGGGCTTCTCTCAGCTGAAAGCCGCGTCCAAAGAAAACAACTGGGATCTGCACTACGGCGAAATCGCCAAGATCTTCCGTGCCGGCTGTATCATCCGTGCCCAGTTCCTGCAGAAGATCACCGACGCTTACGCGGCGGACGCTGATATCGCCAACCTGCTGCTGGCGCCATACTTCAAGCAAATCGCCGACGAGTACCAACAGGCGCTGCGTGATGTTGTGGCCTATGCCGTGCAGAACGGTATCCCTACGCCAACCTTCTCCGCCGCGATCGCCTACTACGATAGCTACCGTTCAGCGGTGCTGCCGGCTAACCTGATCCAGGCGCAGCGCGACTACTTCGGCGCGCATACTTACAAGCGTACGGATAAAGAAGGTGTATTCCACACCGAATGGTTAGACTAACGTACTGTAATCATTAAATATTTTAAACCACCATGCTACTGGCATGGTGGTTTTCTTGGCTTTAATTAATTATTCCTACTAGCCGTTTCTGCATTAATTGTTACTACTTCATTTGGCGTCATTCCCTCTGTCTTCAATATTGCGAAATTATCAAGACAGCATATATATGCTGACTCTTTACGACACTATTAGATAGAGAGAAAGGTTCATATTAAGGTTTTTATGAAAAAAATAACCTATCTTGAAGGTTTACGGGGTATATGCTGCTTTATTGTTATTATTGATCACTGCGTCAGTATCTATAAACCAGATATTAGATATACATCGTTTAGCGATATTGGAGGAATGCTGCGGCGGTTAATTGCATGGACACCATTAAATATAGTTTACAGTGGAATTGCACCTGTTTGCATTTTTTTCATTCTAAGCGGTTTTGTTCTTTCGATTAAGTTCAATAAAACCCACGAGGGTAGTGCCATATTCAATGGCGTTGTAAAGAGATACCCAAGGCTGGTTCTTCCTATTTTAGCCTCTATGCTGATGAGTGCATTGCTATATTATATATTGAAGTATACAACTGGCCATGTGATTGAACTCGGTTTTATTCCAGCGATTCTTGAAGCGGTGTATTTCGCGCCTTTCCAACATGTGCCTTTGCATAATTATGCTCTGTGGACTATATCTTTCGAGTTTTATGGATCTTTTATTGTTTTTGGTCTGCTTGCGTTCTTCGGTATGCACCGTAGGCGACTAATATTTTATGCATTGGTCTTCTCTTTCCTTTATGCATGGGGCTCCTTTTATTGTCTCTTCGTCTTTGGAATGATTTTAAACGATTTATATATCGACAATAAATTCAAAATCCATGGAGTGCTGCGTGCACTTATGTTTTTGATCGGCATTGTGCTGGCAACTTCGCCGTATGAACGGGATGGCGTGTATTTATATGGAGGCATCTATAAATACATTGAATACATTTCCGTTGGCTCATATCGAGATACTTATCAAATGCTTATGTTGACAGGAAGTATGCTGATTTTTATGTCGATTTTAGGCAGTAGTTTGAGTGAAAAGTTGCTCGAAAACAAGCTGGCGCAGTTTTTGGGACGTATCTCTTTCCCGTTATATGTCGTACATGTCTGTATACTTAATATTATTGCTGCAATAGCGAAGAGTTATTATGGTGACATACACATGTCTACGTTCATAATGCTATTGTTAGTTACCGTATCAGTGTGCCTGTTGCTTTCTTACTATTTTGAAAAGTATATTGACTTGCCATCAATTAAAATGGCAAATGTATTCGCTAAAAAAATAGCATGATTTTCGCAACCATCAAATATATGGCTGACATTTTTAAGTGGATTCAATGAATGAATAAGGATGCTATGATCGACGTTAATAGTAATACTTCCGCAGCAAGCGAAAGTGTTAAGATTTCGATAATAATCCCGGTATACAATGCTCAGAATTCCATTGTCGCAACCCTGGATTCTATTTTACGTGCGATTAAGAGTACACATGAAATCATCCTCGTCGATGATTGCTCTACTGATAATACTATCTCGGTGATCGAGGGTTATCTTGCTCAGAGAGGAAATATCAAGCTCATTAGGCAAGAGAAAAATCAGGGGCCGGGTGTTGCCAGAGATGTAGGCTTGGCGTCAGCGAGCGGTGAGTATACGATCTTCTTCGACAGCGATGACTTTATGCTGCCTAATGTGGCCGATAATGCCATCGCCAAGCTTGAAAAAGAAAAACTGGACGTTGCCGTAACTCAGTACAATATCGTTTATGGCAAAGCCAAAGAAAGTATTGGCATGTGGGAAGGCGATGAGAAGTTGTTTGAGGAAGTGCGAGTAAAATATGGTGATATCCTTTCTCTGCAAAAGCTACCCGATTTCCTGACGCTAACAAACTATCCTTGGAATAAAATCTGTAGAACACGGTTTTTAAAGGATAATGACATAAAGTTTGGCAGTTTACGTTTACATGAAGATATTTTTCCGCACTGGAAAATATTGATGAATGCAGAGAGAGTTGCCATTCTGAACGATGCAATATGTAATTATATGCTTTGTCCTGAAGGCAGTAATGTGACTAATAATAAAAGTCAGTTACGTATGCAGTGCGTAGATGCTATTGCTGAGTTATATGACTATATTAAGTCAGATAAGCGCTATGATGTTTATACAACGAGTTTCTTCTTGTTTAGCGTAAATCTGATTGATTGGGCAAAAGAAAATATAGTTATTGACTTCAAATCAGCACTAGTCTCCAAAGTGAGAGACGTTTTCCTGCAGAGCAGTTACAGTGATCTGCAAAAGGTTTTCCACACAAATAAATATATTCATTCTAAAGTGTGTGAGTATTTAGTTAATAAAAAGGTTTTTTGAGATGACTGCAAAATTATCTATCATTGTCACGTCCTATAACATCGAAAAATACATTGGCGAATGTTTGGACAATGTTCTAGCTCAAACGCTAGAAGATATTGAAATCATTGTAGTGGATGATGGTTCTAAAGATAGCACGCCGAAAATTATCGAGTCTTATGCCGAGAAAGATAAGCGTATCATTCCTATTTTGATGAAAGAGAACTCACCTGGCGGGGTTGCTACCGTTGCTAATATTGGCATGGAAGCCGCTACGGGCGAATTTATTGGTTTTGCCGATGGTGACGATCTTTACGATCCGACAATGTTCGAGAAGCTTTATAACATTGCAGTGGCTGAAAATGCCGATGTCGCGATGTGTAACTTCCTCGAGTTTGAGACAGAAACCGGCATCGAGAATGCGCCGTATGAACCTGCCTGGGCAACATTAGCGAACAAACCCGTTTGGGATATTCGCAGCGTTGAGAACAAGAAGAAAGTTCTCGAATTGTTGCCTGTGCCATGGCGTAAAATTTACAAGCGGAAGCTCATTACCGACAATAATCTGAAATTCCCTGTTGGGAAATACTTCTTCGAAGATAATGGGTTCCATTGGTTTGTCACGTTAACGTCAGATAAAGTCTGCTTTATCGATGAAGTGCTCTGCTATCACCGCCGTAACCGTGCTGGCCAGACGATGATGGCCGGCGGGGATCGGTTACTCGGTGTTTTCCTGCAGCACCAGGTTATTTTTGACTATCTTGAAAAGTCAAAAATGCTGGCGCAATACCGCGAGTATTCACTCAACTGGCTGGTTGGCCATATTGCTTGGGTAAGCCAGGTTCTTACGCCTACGTTTTCCACAGAGTTCTACGAAACACTGTTGCCGCACGTAAAACGCTATCAGAAAGGTGAGATCCAGTCTTACTTGTCCACGCGCTTCTATGACAGAAAAACGGTTGGTCTCGTTATTGCACTGATGAAAGAAAGCAGTGCAGATTTCTCAAAAGTCATGAATGGTTGGGTAGCGAAAACGAAGGCTGAAAAATTACGCTTCAACTACGATAAACTGGGGCCTGGTGGGTTGCTGAATATGCTGGTGCGTATAGGCAAGCACAAGTTTATCGAACGCGGACTACATCGTAAGAGTACGCGGGCTTTGTTGATTGAAAATAATGCAAGATTGGACTCCATTCATTGGCGTTTGTCAGAGTTAGAGAGAATGATCGAGTCTGGGTTTATTCTGCAAGAGCAGAGAATTGCGGAAATAAAAAAGCAGGTTGAAGAGATTAAATAATCAGAAATAGGCCTTATGCGGTAGCATAAGGCTTTTTTCATTTAATCTCCTTCGATTATATGATTATAGGATCAAGCGCGGGAGGTTTCGCTGGGGGCCAATGTCATTCTAAAAGTTGGCTTTATTACAATGAACATGGTGGAATAATAATGTCTGAAGTTAAAACGATACCCTATGTTTCGGTAGTTATGCCAGTTTTTAATGCCGAGATTTATATTTTTGATGTCATTGATAAAGTCAGAAAGCAAACGCTGAAAGAACTCGAGATTATTATCGTTGACGATAATTCTACGGATGGTACCAAGGCGATCCTGGAGCGTATTGCCGCCGAGGATGACAGGGTTATATTGCTTTCCGGCATTGAAGGTGGTGGGGCCGGTGCTGCACGCAATGTTGGTTTAAGCCATGCCCGAGGTGAGTTTGTTGTTTTCCTCGATGATGATGATTTCGTTGATGAAAACCTGATGGAAAAAGCCTATTCAATGGCGAAATCGCATGATGCCGATGTTGTCATTTATAGAAGCCAGTTTTATAACGTTCAGCAGGATAAGCATCTGTCGATTCCCTGGTCGATACGCACAGATCTGCTGCCACAAAAAAACGTGTTCTCTTCCATTGAGATCGAGAGGGATTTTTTCAACGCTTTTATTTGGTGGCCTTGGGACAAAATGTTGAAGCGTGAGAGGATATTAGCTGAAAATTTGCAATTTCAGCAAATAAGAACCTCAAACGATCTCTATTTTATTTGTGCGTTCGTTTTGTTATCTGAAAGAATATGTATTCTTGATGATGTATTAATTGATCACACGGTTTCCAGAGAGACATCTCTGTCTAATACCCGCGAAAAGTCCTACCACTGTGCAATTGATGCGTTGGAAGCATTGAGATCCTTAATGATTGAGAGAGGGATCTATGATGGACGAAAAACCGATTTTATCAACTATTCGGCTTCATTTCTCGAGTGGCATTTAAATACCTTGTACGGTAAGGCTTATTTCACATTATATGATGATGTCAGAAGTTATCTGAATAAGCTCGGTGCTAAGTTCGAGGATTTTTACGAAGAAAGAACACAAGTTTTTTTCGACAGTCTTTATCGTTTGTCAGCGGATGAGTACCTCTTTTATTTAAGCCGACGTTTGCAGAATGAAAACGATGAGTTGGTTTCTGCTAATTATGATCTCTCTTCTGCCAATCGTGAGGCCGAGTCGTCTTATCAGATGTTGTCTACCTCTTACCAAGACGTTTGCGCCGAGTTCAAACGTAAAGAGGAAGCGGAACAGAAGCTACATGCTGAACAGCAAGCTATGGAGGCTAAGCTGAGTGCTCTGGAGGCTCGACTCAGAGCCCATGAAGGGGTGATTCTCGAGAAAGGCCACCAATTGAGAGCCGCTGAAAGCGAGATAGAGTCGCTTACGCATCAACTAAGAGAGTGCGAAATGCGCAATCGTGAGATAGTAAATTCTTGGCCATGGCGGCTGATGGCCCTGTTCCGGCCTTCGCGCAAAAACGGAAAAAATTAAGAATCACGTAGTGGGGGCTGGGCTTTGATTCTCTTCTGCTGCTGTTTTCGATGCTTGTGAACAAATAAAAAGCCGCCGAGGTTAACGCCCGGCGGCTTTTTTATTGCGCGTGATTTAATGTCACGCTTTTTTCTGATGCCGCTCGCGCAGCCGGCCGATCACCGCGCTCAGATCCAAATCCTGGTCCTGCAGCAGCACCAGCAGGTGATAGATCAGATCCGAGGCCTCGTTGGTCAGCTCTTCGCGATCGTTGACCGTGGCGGCCAGCGCGGTTTCCACGCCTTCTTCCCCGACCTTCTGCGCGATGCGTTTGGTGCCGCTGGCGTACAGGCTGGCGGTGTATGAGCTGTCCGGGCTGGCATGCTTGCGCTCCGCCAACAGCTGTTCCAGCTGATAGAGGAACGTCCAGTCGCTGGCGGCCGGATGGAAGCAGCTGCTGTTGCCCAGGTGGCAGGTCGGGCCGATCGGGTTGGCCAATACCAGCAGCGTGTCGTTATCGCAGTCCGGCGTGATGCTGACCACCTTGAGGAAGTGGCCGGAACTTTCGCCTTTGGTCCACAGGCGCTGCTTGGTGCGCGAAAAGAAGGTGACATTGCCGCTCTGCTCGGTGGTCGCCAGCGCTTCCGGCGTCATGTAACCCAGCATCAGCACTTCGCCGGAAACGGCGTGTTGCACGATGGCCGGCATCAGGCCGTCGGTTTTCTCCCAGTCCAGCTGGTTTCTCTGTTGTTCTGTCAGCACACGCGAATCTCCACGCCTTGTTCGACCAGGAACCTTTTCAGTTCGCCGATATTGATGATTTGTTTGTGGAACACCGATGCCGCCAGCGCGCCGTCGACGTCCGCATCGCGGAACGCTTCCAGGAAGTGCTCCATCGTGCCCGCACCGCCGGAGGCGATCAGCGGCACTTTGCAGACCTCGCGCACCCGACGCAGCTGCTGCAGATCGTAACCGTTGCGCACGCCGTCCTGGTTCATCATGTTCAGCACGATCTCACCGGCGCCGCGGCGCTGCACTTCCTGCACCCAGTCGAGGGTTTCCCACTGGGTGACGCGGGTGCGGCTCTCGTCGCCGGTATATTGATTGACGTGATACTTGCCGGTTTCACTGTCGAACCAGGTATCGATGCCCACCACGATGCACTGCACGCCAAAGCGATCCGCCAGGCGGCTAATCAGATCGGGATCGGCCAGCGCCGGTGAATTGATGGAGATTTTGTCGGCGCCGAAAGACAGGATCTGGCTGGCGTCCTCGGCGCTTTTAATGCCGCCGGCGACGCAGAACGGAATGTCAATCACCTCCGCCACGCGCGACACCCAGCTTTTGTCCACCACCCGGCCGTCGCTCGAGGCGGTGATATCGTAAAACACCAGCTCGTCCGCGCCTTCTTGCGCATAGCGCTGCGCCAGCGGCACGATGTCGCCGATGATTTCGTGGTTGCGGAACTGCACGCCTTTCACCACTTGCCCGTCTTTAACATCCAGACACGGGATTATCCGTTTTGCCAGCATGCAATCGCCTCCTCAACGCTAAATTTACCTTCCAGCAGGGCGCGCCCGACGATCACGCCGGCAACGCCGCTGCCGCGCAACTGGGCGATGTCGTCCAGATTGCCGATGCCGCCTGAGGCCTGGAAGGCCACCTGCGGATAACGGCGGCTGATCGCCTGATACAGCGCCACGTTGGAACCGGCCAGCGTGCCGTCGCGCGAAATGTCGGTGCACAGCACGTGTTTCAGCCCGTAGGGCAGGAACTGCTCTACCACCTGTTCAAGCGTGGCGTCGGAATCCTCCTGCCAGCCGCTGATGGCCACGCGCTTCACGCCCTGCGCGTCGATGCGCACATCCAACGCCAGTACCAGCGCGTCGGCGCCATAGCGTTCGAACCAGCTTTGCACCAACTGCGGTTGTTTCACCGCGGTGGAGCCGATCACCACGCGCGTGGCGCCGGCCTCCAGCAGGGCGCTGACGTCTTGCTCGTTGCGGATGCCGCCGCCGACCTGCACCGGCACGTTAACCCCCGCCAACAGCTTGCGCAGCAGCGGGATCTGGCGCGCGGCCGGATCTTTGGCGCCGGTCAGATCGACCAGGTGCAGCACCTGGGCGCCCTGTTGTTGATAGTCCTGCAGGCGCAGCAGCGGATCGTTGCCGTAGTCGCGCTGTTGGCCGTAATCGCCCTGATGCAAACGCACCACGTTGCCGTCGATCAAATCCAAAGCCGGAATAATCATGCTGCCTACATCTCCAGAAAGTTTTTCAACAGTTGCGCGCCGGCCGCTCCAGATCGTTCTGGATGAAACTGCACGCCGAAGAAGTTGTCTTTTTGCACGGCGGCGGTGAAGGGCTCGCCGTAGTTCGCCTGAGCGATGGTGCTGGGGCATATCGGCATCGCATAGCTGTGAACGAAATAGAAGTAGGCGCCGTCATCGATGCCGCGGAACAGATGGTGGCCCGCCTGCGCGGATACCTGGTTCCAGCCCATGTGCGGCAGCGGCAGGCCGAAGTCGGTCATCTGCTTTACCGGCGTATCGATGAGGCCGAGCGTCGTTATGCCGCCGTTCTCTTCGCTGCTGGCCGCCAGCAGCTGCATGCCGAGGCAAATGCCCAGCACCGGCTGCGTGCAGGCCCTGATCAGTTCGATCAAATCGCGCTCGCGCAGCTGATCCATCGCCGCCTGCGCGGTGCCGACGCCCGGCAGGAACAGCTTGTCGGCGCGCAGCACGATCTCCGGATCGCGGCTCACCTCCGGCTGATAGCCCAGGCGCCGCACCGCGTAGGTGACGGAGGCCAGGTTGGCGCAGCCGGTATCCAAAATCACCACGTTCATCACAGCACTCCTTTCGAACTCGGCAGGGTATTGCCCTCGACGCGGATCGCCTGGCGCAGCGTGCGGCCAAACACTTTGAACAGGCTCTCGACCCGGTGGTGGTCGTTTTTGCCCTTGGTCTTCAGGTGCAGCGTGCAGCCCATGGTGTAAGAGAGCGAACGGAAGAAGTGCTCGACCATTTCGGTGCTGAGATCGCCGACGCGCTGATAGTTGAACTCGGCCTTGTACTCCAGGTGCGGGCGGCCGGAGATATCCAGCGCGCAGCGCGCCAGACACTCGTCCATCGGCAGCACGAAGCCGAAGCGGGCAATGCCGCGCTTGTCGCCCAGCGCCTTGTTCAACGCTTCGCCCAGCGCCAGGCCGGTGTCCTCTACGGTGTGGTGATCGTCGATATACAGGTCGCCTTTGACGTCGATCTCCATGCGGAAGCCGCCGTGGGTGGCGATCTGATCCAGCATGTGGTCGAAGAAGCCGACGCCGGTTTTGATTTTGCTGCCGCCTTCGCGATCCAGCCAGACGTTGACATCGATCTGCGTCTCTTTGGTCACGCGGTTAACCCGCGCATGACGGTCGCGCAGGGTCAGCTGGCGCACGATCTCTTTCCAGCCCAGCACGCCGCGCTGGTAGCGCAGCCCCTGAATGCCCATGTTTTCCGCCAGCTGCACGTCGGTCGGCCGATCGCCGATCACGTAGCTGTGGGCGGTATCGAGCACGCCGGGTTCGAGGTAACCCTTCACCAGCGCGGTCTTCGGCTTGCGGCAGTCGCAGTTGTCCGCCGGCAGGTGCGGGCAGATCAACACGTCGGCGAACTGAATGCCCTGCGAGTTAAGGATCTGCATCATCAGGTTGTGCGGCGGATCGAAGGTTTCCTGCGGGAAACTGGCGGTGCCGAGCCCATCCTGATTGGTGATCATCACCAGCTGATACCCCGCCTGTTGCAGCGCCAGCAGGGAAGGGATCACGTCCGGCTCAAGCGCCAGCTTGTCCAGGCGGTCAACCTGGAAATCTTCCGGTGGCTCGGCGATCAGCGTGCCGTCACGATCGATAAAGAGGATTTTTTGGCTCACATTGGCTCCTGGCGAGTCTGGTTGGCGCCGGGCAGGGCGGACAAGGCGTCCACCACGCGTTGACATTCGTCGCGGGTGCCTATGGTGATGCGCAGGCAGCCGGACAACCCGGGCTGTTTGTTTTGGTCTCGTAAGATAATGCCCTGATCCCACAAGCTTTTAAACACATTACTTGAGGCGGTGAAGCGGGCCAGCAGGTAATTGCTGTCGCTGGCGAAAACCTGCTCGACGCAGGCGCATTTTTCCAGCTGTTGCTGCAGCCAGCTGCGGGTGGCGGCGATGTCGGTGACGCGCTGGCGCATGGTGCGGATGCCTTCGGCGCTCAGCGCCTGCGCGGCGATATCCGCCACCGGCGTCGAGAGCGGGTAAGGCGCGATCACCTTCAGCAGCAGGGCGATCAGATCTTCGTTGGCGAGCGTAAAGCCGCAGCGCAGGCCGGCCAGCGCAAAGGCCTTCGACAGCGTACGCAGAATAGCCAGGTGCGGATAGTCGCTCAGCCACCCGGCCACCGAGGCCTGCGGGCAAAACTCGATATAGGCTTCGTCCACCGCGACGATCGCTCTGCCTTTGGCCATCTCCAGCAGGCTGCGCAGAGAGTCCGGGTCAATCAGGTTACCGGTCGGGTTGTTCGGGCTGCAGACGTAGATCAGTTTCACGTTGTCCAGGCTGTCCGCGATGGCCGGCAGATCCAACTGCCAGTCCTCTTTGGCGGCTACGGTGCGGCGCTCCACGCCAAAGGTTTCGGCGCTGACGGCGTACATGCCGTAGGTCGGCGGGCAGAACAGAATGGCGTCTTTGCCCGGCTCGCAGAAGGCGCGGATCAGCAGCTCGATGCCTTCATCGGCGCCGCGGCTGACCAGCACCTGCTCTTTCTTGACCCCGGCATAGGCGGCGTAGCGTTCGATCACCTGCGCCGGCTGGCACTCCGGATAGCGGTTGAAGGTTTGCGCGGTCAGTTGGAATTCCGGGGCGATCGGGTATTCGTTGGCGTTCAGCCATACGTCGCCCTTGCCGCCGAGGCGGCGCGCCGATTGATAAGGGGTCAGCTCGCGAACGTTGGCGCGCGCCAGTTTTTCGATGCTCATGCTTGCTCCTTCAGGGCGGCGACGCGCAGGGTCACGGCGTTCTTGTGGGCGATCAGCTGCTCGGCGGCAGCCAGCGTCTCGATGGTGGCGGCCAGGTTGCTGAAGCCCTGCGGCGTCAGCTCCTGCACCGTCATGCGTTTTTGGAAATCGGCCAGCCCAAGGCTTGAGCAGGTGGCGGTGTAGCCGTAGGTCGGCAGCACGTGGTTGGTGCCGGAGGCGTAATCGCCGGCGGACTCCGGCGACCAGTCGCCGAGGAACACCGAACCGGCGCTGGTGATGCCGTCCACCAGATCGCGCGCATTGCGGGTCTGAATGATCAGGTGCTCCGGGCCGTAACGGTTGCTGATGGCCACGCACTCCGGCAGATCGCGCGCCACGATCAGGCGGCTGCTCGCCAGCGCCTGGCGGGCGGTGTCGGCGCGCGGCAGCTCGGCCAGCTGGCTTTCCACCGCGTCGGCCACCGCCTGCGCCATCGCCGCGTCCGGCGTCAGCAGGATCACCTGCGAATCCGGGCCGTGCTCGGCCTGCGACAGCAGATCGGAAGCGACAAATGCCGGGGTGGCGCCGGCGTCGGCGATCACCAGCACTTCCGAAGGACCGGCCGGCATGTCGATGGCCGCGCCGTCAAGGCGCTGGCTGACCTGCCGCTTGGCTTCGGTCACGAAGGCGTTGCCCGGCCCGAAGATCTTCGCCACGCGCGGCACGCTTTCGGTGCCGAACGCCAGGGCGGCGATCGCCTGCGCGCCCCCGACCTGAAACACTTCCTGCACGCCGCACAGCTGCGCCGCATACAGGATCTCATCGGCGATCGGCGGCGGCGAGCACAGCACTACCCGGCGGCAGCCGGCGATGCGCGCCGGCGTCGCCAGCATCAGCACGGTGGAGAACAGCGGCGCCGATCCGCCGGGAATATACAGTCCCACCGAGTCGATTGGGCGGGTCACCTGCTGGCAGCGCACGCCCGGTTGCGTTTCGACGTCCACCGGCGGCAGTCGCTGCGCGTTGTGGAAGGTTTCCACGTTGGCGACGGCCACCGCCATCGCCTGTTTGATGTCGTCGCCCAACCGCGCGGCGGCGGCGGCGATCTGCTCGGCGCTGACGCGCAGCGTCGAGACTTCCGCCTTGTCGAAACGGGCGCTGTAGTCGCGCAACGCCCGATCGCCGTTGGCCTTCACGTTGTCGAGGATCTCATTCACCGTGCGGGTGATGCTGTCGGAAGCGGCGATCGCCGGACGCATCAGCAGCTCGGCCTGGCGTTCGGCGCTGCACGTCGCCCAATCGATCGGCGTGTTGAAGGTCGACATGGCGTTACTCCATCATCTTTTCAATCGGCAGCACCAGAATCGAGCTGGCGCCGAGCGCTTTCAGTTTTTCCATGGTTTCCCAGAACAGGGTTTCGCTGCTGACCATGTGCATCGCCACGCGGTTCTGCGCGCCGGCCAGCGGCAGAATGGTCGGGCGTTCGGCGCCCGGCAGCAGCGCGACGATCTCGTCCAGCTTCTCGCTCGGCGCGTGCAGCATGATGTATTTGGATTCGCGCGCCTGGATCACGCCCTGAATGCGGGTCATCAGGCGGTCAATCAGCTGCTGTTTGGCTTCAGGCATTTCGCCGTCGCGCTGGATCAGGCAAGCTTTGGAGCGGTAGATCACCTCGACTTCGCGCAGGCCGTTGGCCTCCAGCGTGGCGCCGGTAGAGACCAGATCGCAGATGGCGTCGGCCAGGCCGGCGCGCGGCGCCACTTCCACCGAGCCGTTCAGCAGGCAAGATTTGAAGCGCACGCCCTGTTTGTCGAGGTATTGCTTCAGCAGGTGCGGGTAAGAGGTGGCGATGCGGGCGTCCTGCAGGCTTTGCGGGCCGGCGTATTCGGCGTCGAGCGGGGTGGCCAGCGACAGGCGGCAGCCGCCGAAATCGAGGCGGCGCAGGGTGAAGTAGCGCGGGTCTTCACCCTGTGCGCGGCGGCTGAGCAGCTCTTCTTCCAGCACGTTCTCGCCGATGATGCCGAGATCGACCACGCCGTCCATCACCAGACCCGGAATGTCGTCGTCGCGCACGCGCAGGATATCGATCGGCATGTTTTCGGCGAAGGCGATCAGACGCTGCTGCTGCAGGTTAATCTTGATGCCGCAGCGCGCCAGCAGTTCCTGGGATTCATCGCTCAGGCGGCCCGACTTCTGCATTGCGATCCGTAAACGTGTCTTGTCCAGCATGGTAACCTCTGTTTAATCTGTAATTTTATGAATTTATTGTAAAAACTATTCTTTCTGTCTGTCCGGAGCCAAAAAAAAACCCTCGGAAGAAATCTTCCGAGGGCTTTCTCTTGCGTTCTGCGCGCCACTGGAAGATTAACAAACCGTCTTCCAGCACACATCGCCTGAAAGACTAGTCAGGGTGATGGTGATGATGGTGGTTGAACTGAACGCGTGTCATGGTGTTTTCTCTCAGCAAAAGTCGGTAAAAAACCGTATGGCAATTAAGCTAAACTATCCGCTGTCCGCCGTGCAACTCTTTTTTATCGTCATAAATTTAATTTATTGAAACAGGTTGAGTTATTAGCCACACACGGCTTTACCTAACCTTAAGCCGGTCAGATTGTATCGCCGCGCGCAGTGGCGTAGCCTTAAGGGCAGGGCGCTGCGATCTTCAGGAGAGGAAGAGGATGAAAAAGGTAGCCATTATTGGTCTGGGTTGGTTGGGCATGCCGCTGGCGTTGTCGCTGATGGGCCGCGGGTACGACGTGGTCGGCAGCAAAACCACGCCGGACGGCGTCGAGGCCGCGCGGATGAGCGGCATTGAATGTTATCAGTTGGAGCTGACGCCGGAATTGATCTGCGATCCGGACGATCTGGCGTCGTTGCTGCGCGTGGATGCGCTGGTGGTCACGCTGCCCGCGCGCCGCACCGTCGAAGGCAGCGAGAACTATTTCAATGCGGTGCGCATGCTGGTGGACAGCGCAATGGCTTTCGGCGTGCCGCGGGTGATCTTCACCAGTTCCACCTCGGTGTATGGCGAAACCGCCGGCACGCTGCGCGAAGAGTCGCCGCTGCGGCCGGTCACGCCGTCCGGCCGGGTATTGGCCGAGCTGGAGCGCTGGCTGCACGAGCTGCCGAATACCTCGGTGGACATTCTGCGCCTGGCGGGGCTGGTGGGCGTCGATCGCCACCCAGGCCGCTTCCTGGCGGGAAAACTCGATGTGAAGGGGGGCTCGCAGGGGGTGAATCTGGTGCATCAGGACGACGTCATCGCCGCCATCCAACTGCTGCTCAAGCTGCCGAAGGGCGGCCACGTGTACAACCTGTGCGCGCCGCGTCATCCGGCCAAGCGCGATTTCTATCCGGCCCTGGCCGAGCAGTTGCACCTGGAGCCGCCGCAGTTTGCCGACGAAGCGGAACAGGATGAGCGGCTGGTGGACGGCAACCGCATCTGCAACGAGCTGGGTTTTGAATACCAGTATCCCGATCCGGCGCGCATGCCGGTCAGTTAACGTCCGTCAGGCCCCGCACATGCGGGGCTTTTTTTCGCCGGCGCGCGCCAAATCCTCCAACAGCGCGTTCAACGCCTCGTCGGGTTGGACGGGGCGGCTGACCAGGCTGAGCGTGGCGCGGTAAGAGAGCGCCGCGCCGCCCAACTGCCGCAGCAGCCCTTGCTCCACCCAGCGCGCCGCATAGTGGGTGGGCAGATAACCGAGACAGGTGCCGCTCAGCACCAGATGGGCGACGCTCTCCATGTGGTGGGCCACCGCGGCCAGATGCGGCGGGGCGATCGGGCACAGCTGCTGCGCCAGCAGGTAGCCGCGTTTGACCCAGCGCGCGTTTTCAATCTGCTCGCGCTCGGGTTCTTCCACCGCGAACAGCGGGTGATCCTCACTGCAATAGATCGCCTGCGTCTCCTCCAGCCACGGTTGATAACGCAACGCCTCCAACTGCTGGCCAAAGTAGCCGATGCCCAGATCGAGCTGCCGGTGCAGCAGCCCTTGTTCAATCTCGTTCGGTGAACAGATGCGGCACTGCAATTGCACGTCCTGGTGGCGCCGCTGAAAGTGCTTGATGGCCTGACTGAACGGGTTGCCCGGCAGTGAAACCAGGTTATCCACCAAACCAATTTGCAGATCGCCGGTCAGCAGGCCGTTCAGCGACTGGCTGACCCGGGTGAAGTCGCGGGCGGCGTTGAACAAGGAGCGGCAGGCGATCAGCATGCGTTCCCCTTTTGGCGTCAGCCGGAAGCCGGAGCGCCCGCGCTGGCACAGGCGAAAACCCAGTCGCGTTTCCAGCGAGGCCAGATGGGTGCTGATGGTGGATTGGTTCATCAGCAGCGTTTCCTGTGCGGCGCTGACGCCCTGGGCTTCCGCCACCGCGACGAACACCCGCAACAGCTTCAGATCGATATCGCTTAGGTTAGTGAGCATCGCCCCCTCCGCAGAACGTCGGCCGCTTAACCCATTTTTAACATTGAAGAAATAGGCGCGGCGCTGAAGATATGGACTTTCTTATGGCATGAGATTGAAATAAAAATCAACACTTCAATGGGTTAGTTACATCGTGTTTTTCGATGTTTACATGCAAAAGCGGGAATGGTAGCCGGTGCGGTCAACGGGGTAGTCTGCGAATGTTGCTTAAATGTTTCAATTTATCGCAAGCCCAAGACAAGGAAACGCCATGCTGAACCAACCCCAAAGCGGCAACGACATGCCGCGCTTTGCCGGTCTCCCCACCATGATGCGCCTGCCCGCCGCCGATCAGGCGCGTGGTCTGGACGCCGCCTTTGTCGGCATTCCTCTGGATATCGGCACCTCCAATCGCAGCGGCACCCGCTATGGCCCGCGCCAGATCCGCCAGGAGTCGGTGATGATCCGCCCCTACAACATGGGCACCGGCTCCGCCCCATTCGAACGGCTGCAGGTGGCCGATCTGGGGGACGTCGCCATTAACCCCTACAGCCTGGCGGACAGCGTACGGCGCATCGAGGCGGCTTACCGCGAGATCCTGGCGCACGGCTGCACGCCGTTGACGCTCGGCGGCGACCACACCCTGACGCTGCCGGTGCTGCGCGCCATCGCCCATCGACATGGCCCGGTCGGGCTGATCCACGTCGATGCGCATTCCGACACCAACGAGGAGATGTTTGGCGAACAGCTGGCGCACGGCACCACCTTCCGCCGCGCGTTTGAGGAGGGGCTGCTGGCGCCGGAAAAAGTGGTGCAGATTGGTCTGCGCGGCAGCGGCTATGCGGCGGATGACTTCGATTGGTCACGGCGCCAGGGCTTCCGCGTGGTGCCGGCCGAAGCCTGCTGGCATCGGTCGCTGACGCCGCTGATGGCGGAGATCCGCGAGCAGATGGGCGATGCGCCGGTTTATCTCAGTTTCGATATCGACGGGCTGGATCCGGCCTTCGCGCCGGGCACCGGCACGCCGGAGGTCGGCGGACTGTCGGTTTGGCAAGGGCTGGAGATCGTGCGCGGCTGCCGTGGGCTGAACCTGATTGGCGGCGACGTGGTGGAGGTGTCGCCGCCTTACGATCGCTCCGGCAATACGGCGCTGCTGGCGGCCAACCTGCTGTTTGAAATGCTGTGCGTGCTGCCGGCCCGCTGAGGCCGTCGTACTGACCCTGCCGGCGGAGCGGTTGCGTCGGGCCCCCTGATAACAATAACAAAGGAGTGGAGGTACCCATGAATCTCGATCTGCTGGTTGTGGTGATTTACTTTCTGGTGATAGGCGCGGTGGGGTGGATGGGCATTCGCCGCGCCAACTCCAAAGAGGCGTATCTGGTGGCCGGGCGCAACCTGGGGCCGGGGCTGTATCTGGGCACGCTGTCGGCGGTGGTGCTCGGCGGCGCGTCGACCATCGGCAGCGTCAAGCTCGGCTACACCTACGGCATCTCCGGCGTCTGGCTGTGCGGCGCGCTCGGGCTGGGCATTGTGGTGCTGAGTCTGGTGCTGGCCAAACCGCTGCTCAAACTGAAGCTGTATACCGTCAGCCAGGTGCTGTCGCGGCGGTATCACCCGGCGGCGCGGGTCACCAGCGGCGCGATCATGCTGGCGTATGACCTGATGGTGGCGGTGACCTCGATCATCGCCATCGGCAGCGTGATGCAGGTGATGTTCGGCCTGTCGTTCAGCGCGTCTATCCTGCTCGGCGGCGGGCTGGTGGTGCTGTATTCGACGCTGGGGGGCATGTGGTCGCTGACGCTGACCGACATCATTCAGTTCATCATCATGACCGTCGGCATGATGCTGGTGCTGATGCCGATGAGCATCGTCAAGGCCGGCGGCTGGGAGGCGTTCACGAGCCTGCTGCCCGCCGGTTACTACCAGCTGTCGTCGATCGGGCTGGATACTATTCTGGTATTTTTCCTGATCTACTTCTTCGGCATTTTGATCGGTCAGGACATCTGGCAGCGGGTGTTCACCGCCCGCAGCGCCAACGTGGCGCGCTTCGCCGGGCTGGGGGCGGGCGTCTATTGCGTGCTGTACGGCGTGACCGGCGCGCTGATCGGCATGGCCGGCAAGATCGTACTGCCGTCGCTCAGTAATACCGACGGCGCCTTCGCCGCCATCGCGCAAGCGGTGTTGCCGGTCGGCGTCAGCGGGCTGGTGGCCGCGGCGGCCCTGGCGGCGCTGATGTCCACCGCCAGCGCCTGCCTGCTGGCCTCTTCGACCATCGCGCTGGAGGACGTGTTGCCGGCCATCCGCCGTAAACCTTCTGGCGGGCTGGCCGCCGGGCGCTTCACCACGCTTTTCATGGGCGCGGTCATGCTGGGGCTGGCGTTTGTGGTGCGCGACGTGCTGGCGGCGCTAACGCTGGCTTACAACCTGTTGGTGGGCGGCATGCTGATCCCGTTGGTGGGGGCTATCTTCTGGCCGCGCGCCACCAGCGCCGGCGCCATCGCCAGCATGCTGGCCGGCAGCCTGTGCGTGGTGGGGCTGATGATCTGGCACGGCATCGACGCCAACAGCCCGATCTACGGCGGTCTGCTGGGCGGCGGCGTCGCCTTCGTGTTGGGCAGCTTGCTGAGCCGCCCGGCGCCGCAGCTGCAGACCCAAACCGAGCGTTGAAACGACGAGGTGGGACATGAACAATCGCAATGTGGCGCCACGCCCAAAAATTGAAGTGCGCTCGATAGACTATGTGCCCCGTCACGAGCGGCATGGCAAGGTTTGGCATCAGGCGCCGTTTTGGTTCACCGGTAATTTCGTTTTGACTACGATGGTGGTCGGTTTCACCGGCCCGGCGTTGGGGTTGGGCGCGCTTTATTCAATGCTGGCCATTGTCGTCGGCGTGGGGTTCGGCACGTTCTTCATGGCGTGTCATGCCAATCAGGGGCCGCGCATGGGGCTGCCACAGATGATCCAGTCGCGGGCCCAATTCGGCCTGCGTGGCGCCATCGTTCCCTTTGCCGCCGTGGTGTTTGTTTACATCGGTTTCAACGTGTTCAACGTTATTCTCGCGACCGATGCGATCAACACGGTATTGCCGGGTCACCGTCTGCCCTGGTATGCGTTGCTGATCGCGGTGGCCGTGCTGTTGGCGATCGTCGGCCACGATATGCTGCATGCGGTGCAGCGCTGGCTGACCTATGTGATGATGGCGGTGTTCGGCGTGCTGACGGTCGGTGCCGTGCTGTCGCTGCGGATGGACGCCGTCGTCGGCGCCGGGCATTTTTCGTGGGCGGCTTTTTTGATTCAGCTGTCGGCGGCCGCCGGTTATCAAATCAGCTACGCGGTGTACGTCTCCGACTACTCACGCTATTTGCCGCATGAAACGCCGTCTGCCAACGTGATCTTTTGGACTTATCTGGGGGCGGCCGGATCGGCGCTTTGGCTGATGTCGCTGGGCGCGTTTCTGGCCTCAGCCTTACCGGCTCCCGATGCGATCGGCAGCGTACAGGCGGTGGGGAATGGCATCTATCCGGGGTTCGGCACGCTGGCTGTGCTTATCGCCGTGCCTTCGCTGGTCGGTATCATGGCGGTCAACTGTTATGGCGCAATGCTGACCAGCCTCAGCGCGATTGACGCGTTCCGTAAAGTGACGCCAACGTTGAAATTACGCATGGCCGGCATCGGCGTCGTCGCTCTGACGGTGTTCGCGGTGGCGTTGGCTATCCCGGCGAGCTATCTCGCCAGCTTCAATACCTTCGTGCTGCTGATGCTGTATTTCCTGGTGCCCTGGACGGCGGTGAATCTGATGGACTTTTACGTGGTGCGCGGCGGGCATTACGCGATAGGTGAAATCTTCAACCCGGCGGGGATCTACGGCCGTTGGGGCGGCTCCGGTCTGACGGCCTACGCGATCGGCCTGCTGGCGATGGTGCCGTTCATGACGTTGGGCTTTTACACCGGCCCCTTTGCTGTTTTACTGGGCGGCGCGGATATCGCTTTTCTGATCGGCTTGCTGGTGGCTGGGAGCGTTTATGTCGTCATGTGCCGAAAGCTCGATCTCGAAGCCGAACGGCGGGTGGCGTTGCGTTGCGAGGGATTATTGGAAGGAGAACGGGAGTGAAGGAAAAAATCAGCGTCGCATGCTGCCAGTTGGCGCTGCGGGTAGGGGAAGCGGAACATAATCGGGCGCTGTCCGCCCAGGCGATCCGCCGGGCAGCGCAGCGCGGTGCCAACGTCATCGTGTTGCCGGAGTTGGTGAACAGCGGCTATGTGCTGCGCGACAAGGCGGAGGCGCGGGCGTTGGCCGAGGCCGAAGATGGGCCCAGCCTCAGCCTGTGGTGTGCCCTGGCGCGCGAGTTGGATGTGGCGATCGTCGCCGGTTTTTGCGAGCGCCTGCCCGAGGGTGAGGTGGCCAACAGCGCGGCGTTGATCGATGCGCAGGGGGTGAGGGCGATTTATCGCAAAGCGCACCTGTGGCATGAAGAGAGTTCGATCTTTACCGCCGGCGATCGGCCGCCGCCGGTCGTCGAGACGCGTTTTGGCCGGTTGGCGGTGATGATCTGTTACGACCTCGAGTTTCCGGAGTGGGTGCGCTTGCCTGCGTTGGCCGGCGCTCAGCTGCTGTGCGCGCCGGTCAACTGGCCGCTGGCGCCGCGCCCGCAGGGCGAACGGCCGGCGGAGATGGTGAAGGCGCAGGCCAACGCCGCCGTCAATCGGCTGTTCATCGCGGTGTGCGATCGTTGCGAAACGGAGCGCGGCGTTGCGTGGATCGGCGGTTCGGTGATCGTCGACGCCGATGGCTATCCGTTGACGCAGAGCCTGACAGGCGAAGGCATGGTGCTGGCATCGATGGATATCGGCGCTGCCGATGACAAGCACATCGGCCGCCACAATCACGTGCATCGCGATCGGCGGCCGATGCTGTATTGAAGCGGCGGGGCGGCCGGTGATCCCCGCCGCCCCGCGATCGTTTTCGTCGGCGGGAAAAGCGCCGTTCTGGCGCTTACAGCCAGCCCGATTTCTTCAGTTTCTGATACAGGAAAATGCAGCCGACGGCGGTCACTCCCAGCGTGGCGTGATAGGCCCACGGGAACTTCAGTTCCGGCATGTCGGCGAAGTTCATCCCGTACAGGCTGAAGACCACCGTCGGGATGGCCAAGATTGCCCCCCAACCCGCCAGCCGTTTCACCACTTCGTTTTGTTTGACCGTCACCAGCGCCAGGTTGACGTGCATGGCGTTGGTCAGCATTTCGCGCATGTCGTCGATATTGCTGACCACCTGATGGGCGTGATCTTGCACGTCGCGCACGTAGGCGCGCAGCTCTTTCGGGATCACCTCTTCGTGCAGGCGGATCAGCTGGTTGCAGATTTCATCCATCGGCAGCGCGGCGTTGCGCAGCGCCAGCAGATGGCGGCGCAGGGTATAGACGTTCTCGATCGCCGCCTGATCGAACTCTGACTGAAACATGTTGGCTTCAATGTTCTCGATGGTGCTCTCGAAGCGCGCCACCACGCTGCGGTAGTTATCCACCACGAAGTCCAACACCGAATAGAGGGCGAAGCCCGGCCCGCGGCACATCTGCTTGTGGTTCTCTTCCGCCTTGGCGCGGATCGGCGCGTAACTGGGCGAAGCGCCGTGGCGCACCGTCACCAGAAAGTTTTTGCCGACGAAGAAGTGGGTTTCGCCATATTCGATTTCGTCGTGCTCGCCCCACTGCGCGGTTTTCACCACGATGAACAGCGAGTCGCCGTAGGTCTCCAGTTTCGGCCGCTGGTGCGCGCACAGCGCGTCTTCGATCGCCAAATCGTGCAGCCCGAACTCCTCCTGCACCTTGCGCATAAACGCCGGCTCCGGCTGCCTTAATCCCAGCCAGATGAAGGTGTCGGGCTGTTTGACCACCTCGCTGATATCGTCGATGGTCACTTCGCCCAGCCGTTGGCCGGCTTTGTACGCCACACAGTTCACCACCATGCTTTTGCTGTCCATCCGTCCATCCATTAATCAGTCAGCGTTTTGGTAAGTAAATAACACTCATGTTCTACCGGATACTCTTTCAGCGTCATTTGCAGCTGATAGCCGAGCTTTTCGTAGAACGGTCGCGCCTGGAAGCTGAAGGTGTCGAGGCGGGCGTAGCGGCAGCCGCGCGCCTGCGCCTCATGCTCGGCGGCGCGCATCAGCCGGCCGCCGAGGCCGCTGCCGCGCTGGGTATCCGCCACCCATAGCCACTCGACGCTCAGCCAGTTGCCCCAGGTTTCGGCGGTCAGGCCGCCGATCACCGCGCCGGCTTCGTCGCGCGCATAGACGCTGAGCGGCTTGCGGTGGCTGGCGTCGATATGCGGCAGGTTGTAAGCGCGCAGGCCTTGCCTGATCGCATCGAGGGTTTGTTCGTCGATCGCGTCGGTAACGGTAATGTCCATTTTTCCTCCTGGGTAATGGATTAACTTAAGCACATGGCGGCTAAAAGGCAACCCGTTGAAATGTAATGCAAACGACCGCGGCCGCTGAGTGGGCTACACTAAACGGGTTATTTTATCTTCAGGAGGACGCCATGCCCCGATTGACTCTGCTGGCCGGTTTGCTGCTATGCAGCGGCCTGGCGCACGCCGCGCCGACGGTCAGCCAATTGCAGGACGGCCTGGAACACCCTTGGTCGCTGGCCTTCTTGCCGGCGGAACAAGGCCTGCTTATCACCGAACGGCCCGGCCGGCTGCGGCTGTGGCAGCAGGATAAAGGGCTGTCGCCGCCGATCGCCGGTGTGCCGCAGGTCTACGCCGAAGGGCAGGGCGGCCTGCTGGAGGTGCTGCCGGCGCCCGATTTCGCCGCCAGTCGCCGGGTGTATCTCAGCTTCGCCGAACCGGGCGAGGGCGGCAAAGCCGGCACGGCGGTCGGCTATGGCCGCCTGAGCGACGATGGCGCGCGGCTGGAAAACTTTAAGGTGATCTTCCGTCAGCAGCCCAAGCTGTCGGTCGGCAATCACTTCGGCGGCAAATTGGCGTTTGATCGGCAAGGCTACCTGTTTATCACGCTGGGCGAAAACAATCAGCGGCCGACGGCGCAAGAGACCGACAAACTGCAGGGCAAGCTGGTGCGGCTGACCGCCGAGGGCGCCGTGCCGCCGGACAACCCCTGGGTCGGCCAGGCAGGTAAACGCCCGGAGGTTTGGTCTTACGGCCATCGCAATCCGCAAGGGCTGGCGTTGAACCCGTGGAGCGGCGCAATCTGGGAGCATGAGCACGGTCCGCGCGGCGGCGATGAGCTCAACATCCCGCTGCCGGGTAAAAACTACGGCTGGCCGCTGGCCACCTACGGCATCAACTATTCCGGCCAGCCGATCCCCGAGGCGAAAGGGGAGCGGGTGCCCGGCACCGAACAACCGCTCCACTATTGGCGGGTTTCGCCCGGCCTCAGCGGCATGGCGTTCTATGATGGGCAGCGCTTCCCCGCCTGGCGGCACTCGCTGTTCATCGGCGCGCTGGCGCAAAAGGCACTGATTCGCCTGACGCTGAAGGGGGACAAGGTGGTGGCGGAAGAGCGGCTGCTGGGCGATCGCGGCGAACGCATCCGCGAGGTGCGCAGCGGGCCGGATGGCTACCTGTATCTGCTGACGGACGAACGGGACGGCAAGCTGCTGAAGGTCGGGGCGTCGTAACGCCCCGCACGCGTCAGGTGAGTGCGCTCATCACGCCGCGCTGGTAGGCCGGGCGTGCGCGCAGTTGCTGATACCAGCGCTCCATGTTCGGCCGCGGGCGGCGGGCGATCGGCATTTCGAACCAGGCGTAGGCGAAGCTGCCGAGCGGGATATCGCCGAAACCGAACGCGCCGCCGGAGAGGTAAGGCTGGTGCGCCAGCGTCTGTTCGATGACGTCGAAGTGTTTTTCCAGCGTGGCGATCGCCGTTTCGATTTTCGCCATGTCGCGCAGCTCCGGCGCGGTGCGTATCAGGCCCCAAAAGACGATGGTGAAGGCCGGAACGATGGTCGAGGTGGTCCAGTCCATCCATTTCTCGGCGGCGGCGCGCGCCTGCAGATCTTGCGGATAGAACGTCGCGTCGCCGAATTTCGCCGCCAGGTAGCGCACGATGGTGTTGGACTCCCACAGCACGAAGTCATCGTCCTGCAGCAGCGGCACCAGGCCGTTCGGGTTCAACGCGCGGTAACTCTCTTCGTTGACTTTGCCGAACGCCCCGCCGGCGTTGATGTGGGTGTAGTTGAGCCCCAATTCGGCGGCGCACCACAGCACCTTCCTGACGTTGTTCGAATTCTCACGACCCCAAATGGTCAGCATGGGATAACTCCGTTAGCGGATATAAGGACCCTCTATACCTACGCCACAACGCGCTTTTTGTCACACCGCAGGGCACTTTTTGTCTGCCGCTCAGCGTTCCCAGCGGCACACTTCCCAGCCGCGCTCCGCCGCCAGCGCGCTCAGTTCGCTGTCGGGGTTGATCACCGTGGCGCTGTCGACGAATTGCAGCATCGCCTTGTCATTGAGAGAGTCGCTGTAGCCGTGGCTGTGCTCGAACTTCAGGTGCGGGTGCTGCGCCAGCCAGTGCTGCAGGCGGATCACCTTGCCCTGTTGATAGGTCATGGTGCCGTAGGTGTTGCCGGTGAAGCGGCCATCGCTGATTTCCACGCCGATCGCCAGCGCATCGTCGGCGCCGAGCTGTTCGGCGATCGGCGCCACCAGATGCTCGCCGGTGGCGGAGATCACCAGGATGCAGTCGCCGCGTTCGCGGTGCCACTGCAGGCGTTCGCGGGCGGCGGGATAGACGCGCGGCAGGATGTCGCGGCGGATGTAACGCTGCACCCAGCCGGCCACGGTTTGCACGCTCAGGCCGGCCAGCGGCGCCAGCGTGGCCTGCATGTAGTCCTCCATCGACAGCTTGCCCTGATAATAGAGCTGCATCAGCTGCTGCTCCTGCAGTTCCAGCTCCGCCGGCGCGAACCCCTGGCCGACCAGCCAGCGGATCCACAGGCTGGCGCTGTCATCGTCAATCAGGGTTTCATCCAGGTCGAATAAGGCTAAATCCATCAGTATTTCTCCGGCAGGCAGGGTATGAGGTCGTTTACAGGATAGCGGATAGCGCACATCGCCAGCCAGCGGCGTCGGCGAAATTGCGCAGAGCATAAGAAACATTGATGACGGTTTTGCGACAGTTTGTTGAACGTTTGCATAACTTAGAACGCAACAATATTGGCCGCTCCGGCGAGCGCGGTGATAACTATGGGGCAAATGCAGCTACCCGCTGGGGAGTGACAATGTTGATTATTCGTCTGTATGGCAGCCCGATCGTGATCGGGGAAGAAGAGGAACCGCATGATGACGCATCTGACGACGCTGAAGACGCTGCCGCTGCTGGATCTTTCGCAGCTTGACGGTGATGCGCGCCAGCGGCGCGCCTTTCTCGACGATTTGCGCGCGGCGGCCCGCGACGTCGGTTTTTTCTATCTGCGTGGGCACGGCGTAGACGGCGCGTTGAATGCGCGACTGCAGCACGCCGCGCGGCAATTTTTCGCCCTGCCGGAAGCCGACAAGCTGGCGGTGCAGATGGTGCATTCGCCGCACTTTCGCGGTTACAACCGGGCGGCGGCGGAGCTCACGCGCGGGCAGCCTGACTGGCGCGAGCAGTTCGATATCGGCGCCGAACGCCCGGCGCTGACGTTGTCTGACGACACGCCACGCTGGGCGCGCCTGCAGGGGCCAAACCAGTGGCCGGCAGCGCTGCCGACGTTGAAACCGCTGCTGCTGCAGTGGCAACAGGCGATGACCGCCATGTCGCTGCGGCTGCTGCGCGCTTTCGCTTTGGCGCTGTCGCTGCCGGAGCAGGCGTTCGATCGCTTGTACGGCGAGAAGCCCAACGAGCACATCAAACTGATCCGCTATCCGGGGCGGGAGGCTACCGGCAGCGCACAGGGCGTTGGCGCGCACAAGGACTCCGGTTTTCTCAGCTTCCTGCTGCAGGACGCGCAAAAAGGGCTGCAGGTGGAGGTGAGCGAAGGGCGGTGGATAGACGCCCAGCCGCGTGAAGACACTTTCGTGGTGAACATCGGCGAGCTGCTGGAGCTGGCGACCAACGGCTATCTGCGCGCCACGGTGCACCGGGTGGAAACGCCGCCGGCGGGGCGCGACAGGTTGTCGATCGCTTTCTTCCTCGGCGCGCGGCTGGACGCGGTGGTGCCGCTGTATCAACTGCCGCCGCAGCTGGCGGCGCAGGCGCGCGGCCCGGCCAGCGATCCGCTCAACCCGCTGTTTCGCGACGTGGGCGACAATTACCTGAAAGGGCGCATCCGCTCTCACCCCGATGTGGCGCACCGTTTTTATCAGGACGTCATCGGCGTCTGAACGCCGGGCGTAAAAAAGCCCGGCGCGTCGGCCGGGCTGATGGTGCGCTGATGCGGTGATTATTCCGCCAGCGCCTGCTGCAGATCGGCGATCAGATCTTCCACATCCTCAATCCCTACCGACAGGCGCACCAGCTGCGGCGTGATGCCGGTTTCCAGGCGCTGTTCCAGCGGAATGGAGGCGTGCGTCATGCTGAACGGCTGGCTGATCAGGCTTTCCACGCCGCCCAGGCTTTCCGCCAGGGTGAACAGGCGCGAACGCTGGATGACCCGACGCGCATAGGCGTCGTCGCCTTTCAGCCGTACCGAGATCATGCCGCCGAAGCGCGTCATCTGGCGCGCCGCCAGCTCATGCTGCGGATGGCTCGGCAGGCCGGGGTAATAGACGTTTTCCACCTGCGGCTGGCTCTCCAGCCACTGGGCGATGCGCAGCGCGCTGTCGCTGTGGCGCTGCATGCGCAGTGCCAGAGTGCGAATGCCGCGCAGCGTCAAGAAGCTGCTGAACGGATCGAGAATGCCGCCGACCGCGTTTTGCAGGAAACCGAGCTGTTCCGCCAGCGCCGGGTTATTCCCCACCGCCGCGACGCCCGCCACCACATCGGAGTGGCCGTTAAGGTATTTGGTGGCGGAGTGCACCACCACGTCAAAGCCCAGATCCAGCGGACGTTGCAGATACGGCGAGGCGAAAGTGTTGTCCGCCACGCTGATGAGCTGATGCTTTTTGGCGATCGCGGCGATGGCGCTCAGATCCGCCAGCTTGAGCAGCGGGTTGGTCGGCGTTTCGACCCAGATCATTTTGGTATCCGGCTCGATCGCCTGTTCCAGCCCGGCGAGATCCGCCGGCGACACGTAAGTCACGCGCAGGCCGGCGGTGCGGCTGCGCACTTTTTCCAACAGGCGATAGGTGCCGCCGTACAGGTCGTCTACCGCGATCAGGTGGCTGTCTTTATCGAGCAGCTCCAGCACCGTGGAGCACGCCGCCAGACCGGAGGCGAAGGCGTAGCCGCGGCTGCCGCCTTCCAGTTCGGCGATGGCGCTTTCCAGCGCGGTGCGCGTCGGGTTGGCGCTGCGGGAGTATTCGTAGCCGGTATGTTCGCCCGGTGCCGGTTGGGCGTAGGTGGAGGTGGCGTAAATCGCCGGCATCACTGCGCCGGTCGCGTCCGGGGTGTAACCGGCGTGAACGGTCAACGTATCAAACTTGGCCATAATGGATCCTTATTAACGTAATTTTTGGCGCCAGGCGTTAAGCACGTCTGTGCGGGTAATCAGGCCGAGGAAGCGCTCGCCGTCGAGCACCACCGCGACGTGGCCATGGTTGAAGGTGGCCTGTAATTCCTCGTAGCCGGCTTCCTTTTGCAGCGTCTGGACCTGCTTGGTCATCGCGCTGCCGGCCGGCAGGCTGAAGTGGGCGGCGTCGGCCTGGACGGCGTTCAGCAGATCCCACTCATCGATCAATCCGACCACCCGATCGCCTTCCAGCACCGGTAGCTGCGAGATGTCGTACAGCCGCATGCGGGCGTGCACGATCGCCAGCGTGTCGTCCGGCGCGGCGGAAACGGCGGCGCCTTCGTCGTGGCGATAAGCGATCAGATCGCGCAGATCGCCGTGCT
Organism: Serratia sp. CY52157; assembly: GCF_052168495.1. Classification (NCBI taxonomy): domain Bacteria; kingdom Pseudomonadati; phylum Pseudomonadota; class Gammaproteobacteria; order Enterobacterales; family Yersiniaceae; genus Serratia; species Serratia sp. CY52157. Next base: position 792,382 of record NZ_JBJNMO010000002.1, read on the forward strand.
GCGGTTTGCTCAGCAGGCCCTGCTCCAGCATCCAGTGGTCGTTATACATTTTAGACAGGTATTTGTTGCCGCTGTCGCAAACGAAGGTCACGACCCGCTTGGGTTCGGTTTGCGCGCGGCAGTAACGCAGAGCGGCGGCCAGCAGGGTGCCGGTGGAGGAGCCCGCCAGCACGCCTTCCTTGCGCAGCAGATCGCGCGCGGTGGTGAAGGCTTCTTCATCGCCGATGCGGTAAGCGTGGCGCACCTGGTCAAAGTCGCTGAGCGGCGGGACGAAGTCTTCGCCGATGCCTTCCACCAGCCAACTGCCCGCTTCGCCGATTTGGCCGTGGTCGAGATAGTCCGCCAGGATAGAGCCGGCAGGGTCGGCCAGCACGAATTCCGTCTGCGGCGAAACCTCGGCGAAATAGCGGCTCAACCCGCCCAGCGTGCCGCCGGAACCGACGCCGACCACGATGGCGTCCACGTCATGATCCATCTGCCGCCACAGTTCGGGCGCGGTGGTGGTGGTATGGGCCGCCGGGTTGGCCGGGTTGTTGAACTGATCGATATAAAAGGCACCGGGGATCTCCCCGGCCAGGCGTTTAGCGTAATCCTGATAATAAGCTGGGTGCCCCTTGCCGACGTCCGAACGGGTCAGCAACACCTCTACCCCCAACGCGCGCAGGTGGAAGATCTTTTCGCGGCTCATCTTGTCCGGCACCACCAGCAGCAGCTTATAGCCTTTCAGCGCCGCCACCAGCGCCAACCCCAGGCCGGTATTGCCGGCGGTGGCTTCGATGATGGTGCCGCCCGGCTGCAGTTTGCCGTCGCGCTCGGCCTGCTCGATCATCGACAGCGCCACGCGGTCTTTGATCGAACCGCCGGGGTTTTGGTTCTCCAGCTTGACGAACAGCCGGCACGGGCCGGTATCAAACTGGGTCAGTTCCAACATCGGGGTATTGCCAATCATCTCGATGACGGAATGGGGGATCGCCATGACTCATCTCCAGGATTATTCGGTATAAAAGTCGTTGTGCGGATGATAGCGCTGAGGATAAGCGCTTTAAAAAGAACAAATAACGGTTCTATATGCCATTATGGAATATATTAATCTTTTTTAGACGTATGGAAGCGCAGATGTTTAGCGGTGCAGATGCTTGGCCGTTTAGCCGTGGATGGGGGCGAATGTGCGCGTCTCGATGCTTTTTTGAACGATAAGTGCGTGCCTGCGTACAGTTATGTAAAAATGCTGAAAATTCACGCTAAACCCTGCAAAAATAAGATAAATCACATAAACTCACAGCAAGGGCATTTTCGGTGTGTTGTGTTACCCGCTACGGGCGCCGCAGGGGGTTGCGGCCGGCACGCGCGCACCGGGCCACTCTCGCTGGTTGGCTTAAAACGTGAACATGTTTGAAAGTTAACGCTATTTCAATGGTTTTGAATGGACACTCTGGCGACGTCATGATGAAAAAAAACTTATCCACTTCCCTGAAAAAACTGACCTTCAGCGTAGGCATCCTGTTGCTGGCCGCCCCGGCCGTACACGCGGCCGAGCCGCCGGCGCCGCCGCAGGTAGACGCCAAGGCCTTCATTCTGATTGATTACAACAGCGGCAAAGTGCTGACCGAAGGCAATGCCGATACGCGTCTCGATCCCGCCAGCCTGACCAAGATCATGTCCAGCTACGTGATCGGCCAGGCGATCAAGGCCGGCAAGATCAAGCCGGAAGACATGGTCACCGTCGGCAAAGATGCCTGGGCGCCCGGTAACCCGGCGCTGCGCGGCTCTTCGCTGATGTTCATCAAGCCGGGCGATCAGGTGCCGGTGCTGGAACTGAATAAGGGCATCGTGATCCAGTCCGGCAACGACGCCAGCATCGCGCTGGCGGACTACGTGGCGGGCAGCCAGGATTCGTTCGTCGGCCTGATGAACAACTACGCCAAATCCCTGGGCCTGCAGAATACCCACTTCCTGACGGTGCACGGCCTGGATGCGGAAGGGCAGTACAGCACCGCGCGCGACATGGCGCTGTTGAGCCAGGCGCTGATCCGCGACGTGCCGGACGAATACGCGCTGCATAAAGAGAAAGAGTTCACCTTCAACAAGATCCGCCAGATTAACCGCAACCGTCTGCTGTGGAGCAGCAACCTGAACGTTGACGGCATCAAGACCGGCTACACCAGCGGCGCCGGTCACAACCTGGTGGCGTCCGCCACCGACGGCCCGATGCGCCTGATCTCGGTGGTGCTGGGCGCGCCGAGCGATCGCGTGCGCTTTAGCGAAAGCGAAAAGCTGTTGACCTGGGGCTTCCGCTTCTATGAAACCGCGACGCCGATCAAGGCCGATAAACCATTCGTCACCCAGAAAGTGTGGTTCGGCGACGTCAGCGAAGTGCCGCTCGGCGTGGCGAAAGACGCCTCGGTCACCATTCCGAAAGGGCAGATGAAAAACCTGAAGGCCAGCTACAAGCTGACCCAACCGACGCTGGAAGCGCCGCTGGCGAAAAACCAGGTGGTCGGCACCATCGATTTCCAGCTGGACGGCAAAACCATCGAACAGCACCCGCTGGTGGTGATGCAAGAGGTGAAAGAGGGCAACTTCTTCAGCCGCATCTGGGATATGGTGATGATGAAGCTGAGCCAGTGGTTCGGCGGGATCTTCGGCTGAATAGCCTGATGTGAGGAGCGCCCCGGGCGCACCATCCTCGACCAAGCCGCAACGGAGACGTTGCGGCTTTTTTTTATTTTCAGTATCCGGCCGAAGCGGCGCTTTAAAAATAGTCCACCAGCATGGTGGCGCCGCTGGAGAAGTCGCCTTCCGCCAGGGTGACGGCGCTGTTTTTCACCGGCACTGCATCAAGCGTCGGCGGATTGGCGTAGTCGATGTTCAGCGGCGTATTGATGGCGAAGGCCTTACCGTTGGCCAACAGCTTGATGCCCAATCCAGTGACGCTGCTGGTCAACACGCTGTTGTCAAAGGCCGCTGCGCTGCCCATGATCTTCATTTTCAACTGGCGGCTGTTATCCAGAAACTCGCATTTGATGCTGTAATCGATGCGTTGCATATAGCGGCTGCCGTCGATGCGTTTGATGCCGACCTTGCCGAAGTCGATATCGATGGTGCGCCCGTCGTTGATCACGCAAGGCGGAGGCGCCACCACGGTGGCGGTGATGTTGACTTTGGTGCCCTGATCGGCGGCCTGAGCGGCCGAGCTAATCAACTCCAGCGCCAACAGCAGGGCGCAGCCCGTTTTTATCGTCATGTTCATTCTGGCTCCCGTCTCAAGGTGCGCTGAAGATCAGCGTGGCCGAGCCCGACAGCGGACCGGTGGCGATGCTGGTGTAAGGGACATTGTTCTTCACCGGCACAAAGGTGACGATGTCGTTGCCCAGACCGTTGACGATGCGCGTTCTGAAGGCATTGTTGGGCTTTACCACCGCGCCGTTGTACACCATGGCCACGCCGACGTTGGGGTTGGTGGTCTTGATAAAATCGCTGGAGAATCCGCTGGCGTCGCTGACCATCCGGATCAGAATATCCTGCGTCGCACTCTGATCGTCGCACTGGTAGCTGAGCGCTTTGTCCTGTTTGATCTGGGCGTCGTTGGCGCTCTGGGTCAGGAAGTCCTGGCGGATCTGACCAAAATCGACATTAATTTGCTGGCCGTTGTTGATGGTGCAACTGGTGGTGACGAAGTAGGCGTCGTTGTCGGCGATCAGGCGCCAGCGATAAACGCCGCACTGTGGGCAGCCCGGTTGATCGTTGGTCTGAATAAAGTTGATTTGGCCGATGACGTCACCCTTATTAACCTTGATGTCCGGCGTTGGGAAACGGTTCAACACGATATAGACCCGGATGGCGACAGACTGGGTCTGCAAGCCGGTGAGGCTGAGTACGCTGATGCCGGCAGGCACCGGGGAGTTATAGTCGCTGCCGTTGATGGTCGTGCCGCTGCCGATCGAGCCAAAAATCGCGCCGTTCATCGACAGCGCCGGGCTATCGGTTTTGAGATAGTCGTACCAGCTCGCGACGTCGTTTTTACAGGTGACCTGGCTGACGTTGACGATTTCGTTTTTGCCATAAGAAAGCTGCGGTCCGATGCGAACCCGGACGTCAACCGGCGTGGCCGATCCCCCTGGGGGAATAAGTCCGCCATCGGACGTGCGGCAAGTAAATGCGTTGGCGTTGCCAAACAGCAGGAAGAAAGAGAGTGCCAGGCAGCAACGTAAAAATAGCAGGGCTGTTTTTCTCACGATAATATCCCGATATATATAAATGGTGTGCGGCGTTACTCCGCAATGAAATATTGCCAATCAGGCCGGCTGGCCATATTTATTCCGTTAAAGGAGAGTGAGATGCATCTTTGTTGGGTATGCCGTTGTTATCGCCACCGTCCAGCAACGCGGTGGGATACCACCTCAACGAGTTGTTGATGGAGCCGTCCGTCACAATCACTTCTTGTCGGGCGACAAGATCCAATAACAGCCGTCGAGCCCGGTAAACACCGACGTTGACGGCATTGGCCAGTTGCCGTGTCGAGAGCCACTGCTGCTGTGGCGGCGGCCCGGCGACGGGACATTGACGGGGCGATTGCGCGAATAATGTTTGCAGCAGATCGTGCTGCAATTGCCGTATTTCCTTTTGTTTCGGAGATAACGCTTCCATAGCACTTCCTCTGTATTCCGATTGCCGTATTCCTAAGAAAAAACAAACATTCGCCGTCTACCAACAACGAGGTAAAACGCGAACAAAGAAAATTCCTATCTATTTATCAGGATTGAAAAAAAAGGCGTTGCCCGCCCCGTTTTTACCTATGTTCAGGCAGGGGTGGCGTCACGCAGAAACCTAAAATTTTGGTTTATTATATTCACAAAGAGCCACTTTGCGATCTGATTACTTGTGAATCTCGCAAAAACAGGATATTGCTCTATAAAAGTATTTTTTACGATCTATGAGCCTAAAAATAACAGTAAATTAACTTTAATTAGGAAATAAATTGCGAATGTTCGCCTTGATCAAAAAAAGCCTTTTTTTGCTGAGAGGCATTTGCCAGAATATTCATCGCCGGACAAGAAGGGCGGATTAGAAAGTATTGGCCCCTGCTCGTTGTGGTTTCGTTTATTTTTATAGGACGAATTCATTAATGGGTGGGCCGCTGCAGACTTGCCGTTATCGACTTTTTATTGTCGGTGCCTTTGGGTTTTGGCAGTTAACCAACTAGCAAGATGCTAAAGAATCAGGGCTGCGCACATATAAGCGCGAGCAGGTTTCCTGTTGCTCTTTTTCTTGATTGGAATATGCATTTTTTCTTATAAGGAATATAGGTTCTATGAAACTTAACAAAATCATGATGGCTGCAGTGATTGCATTTGGCGCAAGTTCTTTTGCACAGGCAGCCGATCAGGGACATGGTAAGGTCACCTTCACGGGCTCTATTATTGATGCGCCATGCTCTATTGCGCCTGAGTCGATCGATCAGACCGTAGATCTGGGCCAGGTGTCCAACGTGGCGTTGAAAAACGGCGGCAAATCCAACCCGCGTCCGTTTGAAATCAAGCTGGAGCAGTGCGACATCACCACCCTGAAAACCGTTAAAACCACCTTCAGCGGCGTAGCATCGTCTACCGATAAGGATCTGCTGGGCATCGCGGGCACCGCCAGCGGCGCCGGCGTAGCCATCTCTTACAACGGCCAGCCGATCAAATTGGGTGAAGCGACTACCGCGCAGACCCTGAACACCGGCAACAACACCCTGCATTTCGCCGCCTACCTGCAGGGCGAAGGCGCTTCCGCCGCCATCGTTCCGGGCGACTTCACCGCCGTAGCCGATTTCACCCTGGCTTATCAGTAAGTGAGTCCGAAGGCTTAATCAACCAGGCATGGGGTTCGCCGCATGCCTGGTGAATCTCCCTGTCAAAGGAATGTCGCGATGTTTTTACCAAGGAATCGAGCGGGTGCCGTTCTTTTGGCGTCGTTGGCGTTTGCGCCCGGCCATGCAACTTCCGCCGCGCAGGGGTGGGGCAAGGTCAGTATGCACGGCGCCATTATCGACACCGCCTGCGCCATTGCCGCCGGCAGCCGCGATCAGACGATCGATATGGACACTCTTCCTCTCGGGCAGATCATTCGTGACGGCCAGGGGATGACCAAACCTTTCAGTATTGAATTGGTCAACTGCATTTTGGAACGGCCGGAAAACAAACCTGATTGGAAATTCTTTCAGGTCACGTTTGATGGTTATGCGGAAGGTGCTCTGTTTGGCGTACAGGGCGAGGCGCGCGGCGTCGCATTGAAGATAAAAGACAGCAACGGCACGCCGGTTATTCCAGGGAAACCCTTACCGATGGAAGGAATAATACCGGGAAATAGAGTGCTGAATTATTCCATGACGTTGATGCCGAATCATCAGCCGTTGAAGGCGGGAGCGTATTTTTCCACAGTGCGTTTTAAGCTGGATTATTTTTGATTTTTTCTCGTACTGACGGTTAATTCGTTATTGAAAGGACTTTTATTATGCTTTCACCGGCAGGGAAGTTATTTCGTCTTCAAGCTTTGGGGCTTTGTGTTGCCCTTTCTCTGGGAAATCCGATCGCGTTGGTCTATGCCGCCGACGTTATTCAATTCAATACTGACGTATTAGACATCAACGATCGTAAAAATATCGATCTGAGCCAATTTACGCGCAGCGGCTACATCATGCCGGGCGTTTATACCATGGTGGTGCACGTCAATAAGAACGACCTGCCGGAACAGCCGGTGACGTTTTTGGCGCCTGAGAACGATCCTAAAGGCAGCGAAGCCTGTCTTTCACCGGCATTGGTCAACCAACTGGGGCTGAAAGAAAAGCTGTTAAGCACGCTGAACTGGACACACGGCGGCCGCTGCCTTGACGCCTCCAGTCTGGCAGGGATGGAAGCGCGCGGCGATCTCGCCAGTTCCGCGCTGTATCTCAACATCCCACAGGCCTATCTGGAGTACAGCTCGGAAAACTGGGATCCGCCTTCGCGCTGGGATGACGGTATTCCCGGGCTGCTGTTTGACTATAACGTCAACGCCCAAACGCAAAAGCACCAGAAAGGCGGCAGCAGCTACAGCCTGAGCGGCAACGGCACCGGCGGCGCCAACCTGGGCGCCTGGCGCCTGCGCGCCGACTGGCAGGCCAACCTCAACCACCAGACCGGATCTTCTCAGCCGACTGACAAACAGTTCGACTGGAGCCGCTATTACGCCTATCGGGCGATCCCGGCGCTGCGTTCGCGGCTGACGATCGGGGAGGATTACCTGAACTCCGACATTTTCGACAGCCTGCGCTTTACCGGCGTCAGTCTGCGATCCGACGACAGCATGTTGCCGCCCAACCTGCGCGGCTATGCGCCGGAAGTGACCGGCGTGGCGAAAACCAACGCCAAGGTGGTGGTCAGCCAGCAAGGGCGCGTGCTGTATGAAACGCAAGTGGCGGCGGGGCCGTTCCGCATTCAGGACATCAACGACGCCGTTTCCGGCGAGCTGGACGTGCGCGTCGAAGAGCAGGACGGCAGCGTGCAGGAGTTCAAGATGAACACCGCCAACATTCCTTACCTGACGCGCCCGGGCACGGTGCGTTACAAGCTGGCGACGGGCAAACCGTCGGAGTGGGGGCATCACCTGCGCGGGCCGATGTTCGGCACCGGCGAGTTCTCCTGGGGCATCAGCAACGGCTGGTCGTTGTACGGTGGGGGCATCGCCGGCGGCGATTATAACGCGCTGTCGCTGGGGGTCGGGCGCGATCTGATGGCGCTGGGGGCGCTGTCGTTCGATGCCACGCAGTCGCGTGCGCGTTTGCCGCAGGAGGGCACGCTGACCGGCGGTTCGTATCGGTTGAGCTATTCGAAGAACTTCGATGAATACGACAGCCAGGTCACCTTTGCCGGTTACCGCTTCTCCCAGGAAGATTTCATGAGCATGGGGGACTACCTCGATGCGCGTTACGAAGGGGGACGCAGCGGCAAGAGCAAGGAGATGTACACCATCACCTTCAACAAACAGTTCCGCGATCTGGGGCTCAGCACCTATCTCAACTACAGCCACCAAACCTACTGGGATCGGGCGCCGAACGATCGTTACAACCTGATGGTATCGCGCTACTTCGATATCGGCGATTTCAAGAACGTCAGCGTATCGCTGTCGGCCTATCGCAACCGTTACAACGAGCGCAACGACGACGGGATGTACCTGTCGCTGTCGCTGCCCTGGGGCAGCGCCGGGACGCTCAGTTACAACATGACGCTCGATCGCGAAGAGAACGCTCATCGGGTCGGTTACTACAACCGGGTCGATGAACACAACAACTATCAGATCAGCGCGGGTGCCGCGCGCAGTGGGGCGACCGCCAGCGGGTATTACAGCCATCAGGGCGATATGGCGCAGATCAACGCCAACGCCAGCTACCAGGCCGGTCGCTACAGCGCCGTCGGCATCGGCGCGCAGGGCGGCCTGACGATGGCGGCGGAAGGGGCGGTGTTGCATCGGGTCAATACGCCGGGCGGCACGCGCTTGCTGCTCGATACCGAAGGCGTCGCCGGCGTGCCGGTGCGTGGCTACGGCAGTACGGTGCTGACCAACCGTTACGGCAAGGCGGTGGTGGCGGATGTGAACAGCTACTACCGCAACAAGGCCAGCATCGATCTCAACAGCCTGGGCGACAACGTCGAGGCGACGCGTTCCGTGGTGCAGGCCACGTTGACCGAGGGCGCCATCGGCTACCGCAAGTTCGAGGTGATTGCCGGCGAGAAGGCGATGGCGATCGTCAAGCTGGCGGACGGCAGTGAGCCGCCGTTTGGCGCCACGGTGCTGAATGCCCGCAAACAGGAGACCGGCATCATCAATGACGGCGGCAGCGTTTACCTGTCCGGCCTCAACCCCGGCGAGCGCATGAGCGTGCACTGGAACGGCGCGGCGCAGTGTGAAATCCAGCTGCCGGCGCCGTTGCCGGCCGAAATGCTGATGAACACGTTGCTGCTGCCTTGCCGTCCTCTCACCGGTAACAAGCCGGCGGAGAACGCCAACTGATACCCCCGGCGGAGCGTGCTTCGCCGCTAAACCGCCGGGGCGGAATCGCCCGCCTTCGGCTGACTGGAACCGTGAAGACATGATGAATCTGACTATGACCAGAAAGACCGTTTCCCTTTTGAGCTCGCTCGCCGCCGCGTTGACGATCGGCGCGATCGGCCTGCCCGCCCATGCGGCTATCGCGCTGGATCGCACGCGCGTGATTTTCGACGGCGACCAGAAAACGGTCAGCCTCAACATCAGCAATCAGAATAAGCAATTGCCCTATCTGGCCCAGGGGTGGATTGAAGACGATCGCGGCAACAAGATCCAAAGCCCTTTCACCGTGCTGCCGCCGGTGCAGCGGGTGGAGCCGGGCAAACCGAGCCAGGTGAAGATCCAGTCGCTGCCGGCGGCGCGTCAGCTGCCGCAGGACAGGGAGACGCTGTATTACTTCAACCTGCGCGAAATACCGCCGCGCAGCAATAAGCCGAACACGCTGCAGATAGCGTTGCAGACGCGCATCAAAATGTTTTATCGCCCGGCGGTGCTCGCCCCGAAAAAGAACGCCGCACCGTGGCAGGAGCAGCTGACGCTGACCCGGCAGGGCGACAAGTACGTGGTGAACAACCCGACCCCGTATTACGTGACGATCGTTGAGGCGAGCGCCGGCAAGGGCGGGAAAGGGGCCGCCGGCTTTGAACCGTTGATGGTGGCGCCGAAGGCCAGCGCCTCGCTGAACGTCTCAGCCGCGAGCCTCGGCAGCGGCCCGTCGCTGGCGTACATCAACGATTACGGTGGTCGGCCGCAGTTGAACTTCCGCTGCGCCGGCAATGCCTGCCAGGTCGTGCCGGTCGCCAAATGACGCGCCGCGCGCAAGCAGGGAAGACCAAGTCATGAACACAGCGGAGTGAACGAATCATGCAACGAAAGAACCCCATGCTGTTGGGAAAGGCCTATGAACGTCATCAGCGACGCACTATTGGCCTGACGGTGTTGGCCGCGCTGATGGTGCCGCTGACGGCGGGCACGATGTTGATGCTGATGCCACCGGCCCGCGCGGTGGATAACTGGGACGTTGAGGGGGCGAACGGCACGCTCCACGTCTACGGCGCGTTAACGGAAAGCGCCTGCAGCCTGGAAATGACCACCGCCCGCCAGGAGGTATGGCTGGGCGAGACGGGAACGGCGCACTTCCAGCGCCCGGGCGATCGCGGCACGCCGGTCGCCTTCGAGCTGACGCTGAAAGACTGCCTGCGGGCACCGGCGAGCAACCGCGACGCCTGGACCGGGGTTCTGGCCTGGAGCGGCAGCCAGCCTGCGGTGTCCGTCGCGTTTTCCGCGCCGACGGATGACGACGCGCCGGGTCTGGTCAGGGTCGCCGGCGTCACCGGTTTGGGGTTGCAGTTGGCGGATGCCCGCGGTCTGCCGGTCCGCCTCGGCGCGCGCAACAAACCGGTATTGCTGACGCCGGGACAAAACACCCTGACGTATACGGTGACGCCGGTGCGCACTCCGGCGACGCTGAGCGCCGGCGCTTACCGCGCGGCGATCGATTTCCGTCTTTATTACGACTAATACGCCGCTTGCGCCTGGCAGGCGCAAGCATAACCAAAGGGAGTGGCGTCATGCGCGCGACAGAGACGAACCGGCGCCGAAGCGCGCTGCTGGGAGCCGGCATGGTGATGCTGGCCGGCATGATGGCGCAGCCGGCGGCTGCGGCGGAAAACATGCGCTTTCACGGTACGCTGGTGGCCGAGCCGTGTGTCATACAACCGGGGGATGAGGACATCCAACTGGATTTCGGCACCATCGTCGACAAATACCTGTACCTGAACACCCGCACCCACAGCCAAACCTTCGCGTTGCACCTGACCGAGTGCGATCTCAGCCTGGGCAATACGGTGGCCATTACGTTTACCGGTACTGAGAACGCCAAACTGCCCGGCCTGTTGGCGTTGGATGGCGGCAGCCTGGCGTCGGGGATCGGCATCGGGCTGGAGGACAGCAGCGGCAAGGCGCTGCCGCTCAATCGCGCCAGCGATAAATTCCGTCTGAACGCCGGCAACACCACACTCACGCTGCAAGCCTATGTGCAGGGAGAGCCGGAAGCCATCCAGACGAAGTCCATCGGCCGCGGCACCTTCAGCGCGGTGGCCACCTTCACGTTGGAATACGAATAAGCGCCTACAAGGACAAGAAACGCAATGATGAGAAAGCACGTCAATCACGCCCTGCGCATGGGGATGCTGTGCCTGTTGGCGTTGAGCGCCGCCGCTTGCCAAAGCCAAAAGCCGGGCAAGCCTGCCGTGAACACCCAAAATCAGGCTGCGCAACCTCCGTCAGAAGAGGTGTTGCGCAAGCAGCGTGAGGCCGAGCAACTGCGCCAGTGTCAGGAGCAACTGGGCGCGTTGCGCACGATCAACGAGAAACAGTATCAGCGCTACAAACAGGCGTTCGACAGCCTGATGAGCGGCGCTTCCCAGTACGCCAACCTGCGCGCCCGGGTAAACGGTGACACGCAGGAGACGGTGGATGCGCTGTATCGCTACAAGGTCAACTATCTGTGCGCCGGGGTGAATCAGGCGGTGTTGACCGGGCTGGCGGATCGCGGGGAGCAGGTTAAATGAGGCTGCGTCTGCTGGGCTGTGTCGCTTTGCTGTTCACCGGCGTCGCGCAAGCGGACGACGGCGTGCCGGCGCTGCTGCAGTTTGCCGAGCAGTATCAACGGCAGAATATCGGTCCGGCGACCGAAAAAACGGCGCCGGACGACCGTGAGTCAGGGAAAAAAAAGCGTGAGCCGGCGAAGCGCCTGTCGGACAACAGCCAATCCGCCTCACCGGCCAAAACGTTTACGCTGAGCCAGGAATTATTGGCGCGCGATCAACAGCTGGCGCGCCAGCGAATGGCGCTGACGGCGCTGCGCCAGGAGCTCGCCGCGCTGCGGGCGGAGAAAGCGGCGCCACCCGTCGCGGCGTTGCCGGACTCGTCAACGCTTCAACAGTGGATCGCCGGGCTGGGCGCCGCCTGGCGTGGTTCGCCCGACGCGCAGCGCGCCGAGGCGCTGTTGCGTCAGGCGACGCAGGAAACCGCCAAAAGCAGAGCGACGGCGGCGCAGGCCGAACGGCGCGTCACCGAACTTGAGTCTGCCGCGCAGGCATCGGCACAAACGCTTGCACAACGCCAACGCGAGCACCAGGAGGCGTTGCACGCTCTGCGCGCCGCGTTGGAAGAAAGCGAGCAGAAGCGGGCCGGTGAGCAGAAGGCGACTCAGCATGCGCGCGAAGACCTGCTGGCGTTGCGTAAGCGGCTGCAATGGGAGATGACGCCGGAGCAGTTGAAGGATGAACGCAAGCGTTTGTCCTATGCGGCGGGCAGTGCGCTGGGGCGGGATATTCAGGGGTTGATGACGGAGCGTCAAAGCTGGGGCGTGCCGGTGGATCGCGACAGCCTGTTGGCGGGCGTTATCGACAGCGTGTCGGGACGTTTGCAGCTGTCGCCGCAGGAACTGAATACGTTGACGGCGCAGGCGGATGCCGCCGCCGTGGCCGCGCGTGAGAAACGCGTTAACCAGCAGCGGCGGCGCGATGACGATTACCTGACGCAGTTCAGTCAACAAAAGGGCGTAAAGCAGTCGGCGATGGGCTTCTGGTATCGGGTGGATTATGCCGGGGAGGGGGCGCTGGCGCCAACGGCGGTGGTCGATGTTGTGGTGAAAGAGAAGCTGACCGACGGCACGGTGATCCAGGATATGGATCTGAGCGGCAAGGTGCTGTCGCAACCGCTGTCCGAATACCCGCCGCTGTTCCGGGAGGCGATAAGTCATCTGCACAACCACGGTTCGTTGACGATGGTCGTGCCGCCGGCGCTGGCCTACGGTGAAACCGGCTACCCGCCGAAGGTGCCGCCCAACGCCACCATGGTTTATGAATTGCGCATCGACAACAGCCAGGCGCCGGCAAAGGGCGTCCAGGCGGTTAAACGGGAAGCCGACACGGCGGGAGGGCAGGGATGAACACGATGATAAAAATCGCGCTATTTGATGAGAATCGATACTTCAGCGCAGGTTGGCAAGAGGCTCTGGCGCTGCACTTCAGCACTTACGGCAAGCGCACGCTGTTAGTGGATGCGCGGCAGGCTCATGAAGCCGATCTGGTGTTCTGCTATTTTCCTCCCGGCGTGCAAAGCTGTTTTTGCCACCTCTCTGAGGCGCAGCCCGTGGGGCGTAAAACGCTGTATTTCTCGTTGCGAACGCCGGAGGGAAGGCATAAACGCACCGTCGGTAACCGCTGCTCGCTGGAGGCCGGCGTCATCTACCACGATATGCCGTTGGTTTCGGCGCTGTATCAGGTGAGCGCCGAGCTTGAGCGGCGCAGCAAATGGCCGGGCAGACTGAGCTGTGGCAAGAACTGCGCATGCCAACACCGGGGCTTGACGTTGCGCGAACAAGAGATCATGCGCTGCATGACGCGGGAGATGGGAGTCACGCAAATCGCCCGGATGCTGGATATTAGCGTGAAGACGGTCAGCAATCACAAGATGAGCGTCATGCGCAAAATGGGATTCCGGCGTAATGCCGAACTTTACGGCTGGCTGCGGCACAGCGCTCGTCCCGGGGCTGTGGGGCTTCGCGCGGGCATTCAGCCCGGCGTTGCGGCAGGAAAGGATCGCTATTGAAACGGCGCCGGCCAAGTCACACCGGCCGGCGCCTTAAGTGCCTCGCCGTGGCGATCAGTTGCAGGCCACGACCTTGATCGCCAGCCCGCCCTGTGAGGTTTCGCGGTATTTGGCGTTCATGTCTTTGCCGGTCTCGTACATGGTTTCGATCACCTTATCCAGACAAACCCGCGGTTCGCTGGTCCGGCGCATCGCCATGCGTGCGGCGTTGACCGCCTTAACGGCGGAAATGGCGTTGCGTTCGATGCACGGCACCTGAACCTGGCCGGCGAGCGGATCGCAGGTCAGCCCCAAATGGTGCTCCATGGCGATCTCCGCCGCGATGCACACCTGCGCCGGGCTGCCGCCGAGCAGCTCGGTCAACCCGGCCGCCGCCATTGAACAGGCCACGCCCACTTCCCCCTGACAACCGACTTCGGCGCCGGAGATCGAGGCGTTCATCTTGTACAGCGCGCCAATCACGCCGGACGCCAGGAAATAGCGGGTATAGGAGTTGGCGTTCACCGGGCGGATGAACTTGTCGTAGTAGGCCAGCACCGCAGGGATGATGCCACACGCGCCGTTGGTCGGCGCGGTGACCACGCGGCCGCCGGCCGCGTTCTCTTCGTTGACCGCCAACGCGAACATGTTGATCCAATCGACCACGTTCATCGGATCAATATTGTTCTTGTCTCCGGTCACCAGAATGCGGCGCAGCGCGGCGGCGCGGCGCGGCACTTTCATCGGGCCGGGCAGCAGCCCTTCGGTGTTGATGCCGCGCTCGATACCGGCGCTCATCACCTGCCAGACATCGGCGAAATGCGCGTCGATATCCGCCTTGCTGCGCAGCGCCAGCTCGTTTTGCATCACCAGGCCGGACAAGGACAGCCCGGTCTCCTTGCAATGCTGCTGCAGATCGTGCGCTGATTTGAACGGATAGGGCACCGGCGTGGCGCCCTCGGCGGACTGGCCGAAGTGCTCTTCGTCGACGATAAAACCGCCGCCGATCGAGTAATAGGTTTTGCTGTGCAGCAGGCGTTCACCGGCGAAGGCGCGGATGCGCATGCCGTTTTCATGCAACGGCAGGTTATCGCTGTGGAAGTTCATGCCGCCGTGCAGCGGGAAATCCACCTCGTGGTGGCCGTTGGCCAGCGGCAGGCTGCCGCGTTGCTCAACGTCGCGAATAAAGCCCGGAATGCTGTCGATGTCCACATCGTGCGGCAGGTTGCCGGCCAGGCCCATGATGATGGCGATGTCGGTGTGGTGACCTTTACCGGTCAATGACAGCGAACCGTAGACGTCGACCACCACGCGGGTGGTGTCCTGTAACTGCTGGTGCGCGATCAGCTCGTCGACGAACTGTTTGCCGGCCTTCATCGGGCCAACGGTGTGGGAGCTGGATGGGCCGATGCCGATTTTGAAAATATCGAAAACGCTGACCATGGTCTCGCCTCCTTCTTCAGGTTTCAGGCGGTGAATACGGGAAATGGGGGAGTGCGGGAGGGCCGGCGCGCAAGCGGCGCCGGCCGGGCGTGATTAGCCGAGCAGGCTGAACACGATGGCAGAGATGGCGATCAGACCCATCACAACCACGAACACGTTGCTGATGTGGCCGCTGTACTTGCGCATGGCAGGCACTTTACGGATGGCGTACATCGGCATCAGGAACAGCAGCATGGCGATGATTGGGCCACCCAGGGTTTCGATCATGCCCAGGATGCTTGGGTTCAGGGTGGCGACGATCCAGGTGGTCACCAGCATGAAGATAGCGGTCATGCGGTTCAACTTGGCGGTGCTGACGGTTTTGCCGCGGCTTTTCATCGACTTGGCGACCAGGCCGTTGAAGCCTTCACGGGCGCCCAGGTAGTGGCCCAGGAACGATTTGGTGATGGCGACGAAGGCGATAACCGGCGCGATGTACTCGATCATCGGGTTGTTAAAGTGGTTGGCCAGGTAAGACAGAATCGAGATGTTCTGCGCCTTGGCTTCCGCCAGGTTTTCCGGTGTCAGGCTCAGCACGCAGCTGAACACGAAGAACATCACGGTCAGCACCATCATGATGTGTGCATAAGCCAGAATGCGGGAGCATTTCTTCTCGGCGTCTGCGCCGTACTCTTCGCGTTTGGCGACGGCGAAGGCGGAGATGATCGGCGAGTGGTTGAAGGAGAACACCATCACCGGGATTGCCAGCCACAGGGTCATGATCAGGCCGTGACCCATGCCGGTACCGCTGCCGGACAGCGACACGTTTTCGAAGATGGCGCCGGTCCAGTTAGGGATCAGGTATACCGCCAGCAGCATCAGCACCGCCACAAACGGGAAGACCAGGATGCTCATGGTTTTCACGATGGCCTGCTCACCGAAGCGCACGATGGTCATCAGGCCGACGATCAGGATCAGCGACAGGATGGCGCGCGGCGGCGACGTCATGCCCAACTGGTGGGTAATGAAGCTGTCGACGGTGTTGGTGATCGCCACGCTGTAAACCAACAGAATCGGGTAGATGGCGAAGAAGTACAGCAGAGTAATCAGTTTACCGGCGGTGATGCCGAAGTGCTCTTCTACCACGGCGGTGATGTCTTCACCGGGATTTTTACCGGACAGAACGAAACGGCACAGGCCGCGGTGGGCAAAGAAGGTCATCGGGAAAGCGATGATGGCCATGATGATCAAAGGAATCAAACCGCCGATGCCGGCGTTGATTGGCAAGAACAGGACGCCTGCGCCGATGGCGGTGCCGTACAGGCCCAACATCCACATGGTATCCGTTTTACGCCAGGTAGTGCTGGAACCCGAAGCCGCAGAGGCAATTGTGCCGGTCTGTGTAGTGTCCATAAATATCTCCGAAGTGAACACGAATTTAAAATTAAAAGGCAAAACTTAAGGTTAAACCGTCAAACGTCCTATTCAGGCAACGCTTGCGGTAAGAATCAGGTGTTGCTTGCGGGGATGTTTTGGCGTCCCCCTGGTTGTTTATTGTGTTCATTACCACAGGCACAGCGCCGGGTAATTCACCAAAGACTTTTCACCGCCACGGGGTGATAAAAGTCGTTACCGCTGCCGACAGGTCTTTGCCTGTCGATTTTTGTTGGCGGCAAGATAACGATTTACAGTAGAAACAACCGTGATCCTGCTCTCAAATGCGTAATATGTGCAGTTATCTGCTTTTTTATCGATTTTTCGCGCATTTGTTGCACATTTGTGTAAGATTTTGTGCTGAGAACGCTCTCATAAAAATTTCTGCGATTATGCGGCTTGTACAATAATTAGCCGGATAAAGCGCTGTGCTCAGCAGCAAGCCGAGCAATATATTTTATGCGTGGTTTTGGATCTAGCTAAAAACCCGGATTAAGCAGTTTTAGTGACGTAGATCACATTGTATTTTTAAGTCAAATGAGCAGTATTGATTTGTTTTTAAAGGATTTTAATTGAAAAACACCGCTAGTAACGAAGGGAAATTACTTACGTGGTTAGCGGATAAAAATGCGTAACCATTCATCATATAAATAACAGATAGCTAACAGGTATTGGCGAGATTTGCTGCAATAGCCTAACCGGCCGTTTATTTAAACATCCCGGTCTTTGGCGCGATTTATCATATAAAAGCCATAAATAGTCGTTAATTCATCCAGCCGAAGGCGGGTTTGACCAGAGAGAAAATAATCACTCGGGTGACCTGTTGCATTTTATTAACCTGATGTTGCGTGAGGATAAGCGAAAAATGCGTATCGATTGCGCATTATTTGTTCATCGCGGGCCGTGGGAAAAGAGAGATTTCAGCGGCGCGCCGTCGTTTCCGACGGCGCTGAAGGGGGATCAATAGCGGGTAGCGATGGCGTTATCGTTGAAGAACGCCATGAAGTCGGCGTCCGGCTGGCGATCGGTGATCACCCGATCGAACTGCGTCAGCGGGCCGATACAGGCCGGCTTGATTTTGCCGAACTTGCTGTGATCCGCCACCAGGATCTTTTGCTGCGCCATCGCCATTGCGCGATGCTTCATCTCCAGCTCGTCGAAGTTGAAGCAGGTGGCGCCGTGCCGCAGGCTGAGACCGGCGGCGGAGATAAAGGCGATGTTCGGGCAGATGTGATCGAGCTCATTGCGGCCGCCGACGCTGGAAAAGATGTAGTTGTTCGGTTTGAACTCGCCGCCGCACAGGATCACCTTGCAATTCGGTTTGTCTTGCAGGGCCAGGAAGGTGTTCAGCGAATGGCACACGGCGGTGAAGGTCAGTTCGTCGGCAATGGCGTCGATGATCGTCGGGGTAGTGGTCCCGCAGTCGAAAAACACCGTGTCGTTTTCATTAATCAACGGCGCCGCCAGCAGGCCGATGCGCCGTTTCTCCGTGACCTGTTTGGCTTTTTGATCGGAAACGAAGTAGTTGGTTACGCCGTTGCTGCGCGGATCGGTCACCACATAGCCGCCGAGCAGCACCACCGCCGCCGGCTCGGCGCTCAGATCGCGGCGAATGGTCATCTCCGAGACCCCCAGCAGCGCGGCGGCTTCTTTCAGGTGGATCTTGTCAGCGCGTTTTAACGCCTGAACTAACCGGTTGATACGTTCTTCGCGCCGCGTTTCCATAGATCCGTCTTCCCACAGGTAGTAGAGGTAAAAAAGCGTGCCGCCGTTTCCGGCGCTAAACACAACGATGCGGGGCAATATCGGGCCGCATCGGCCGCCCGTATTGTCCCGCATCGGAGTGTATTGGCTGCGCCCGTCAAGGCGCGCCGACGATCAGTAGCTGCCAGCCGCCGCCTGCGCGCCGGATACGATGGCAACGCCGGAGCTGGTGCCGATACGCGTGGCGCCGGCTTTGATCATCTTCTCGGCGGTGGCGCGATCGCGCACGGCGCCGGAAGCTTTCACGCCCATTTCGCTGCCCACCGACTCGCGCATCAGTTTGACGTGCTCTTCCCGAGCGCCGCCGGTGCTGAAGCCGGTGGAGGTTTTAACGAAGGCGACATCGAGTTCGCGACACATTTCACAAACCTGGACGATCTGCGCATCGCTGAGCAGGCAGGTTTCCAATATTACCTTCAACGGGATCGCCGCGCAAACCTCGCGCACGGCGGCGATGTCGGCTTTCACTTCGTCCAGCAGGCCGCTTTTCAGCCAGCCGACGTTGATCACCATATCGATCTCTTGCGCGCCGGCGGCGATCGCCGCTTTGGCTTCAAAGGCTTTGGCGACGGTCAGGCCGGCGCCCAGCGGGAAACCGATCACCGAGCAGACTTTCACGGTGCTTTCCTGCAGCAGCTGGGCTGCCAACGGCACGTAGCCGGAGTTGACGCACACCGCATAGAAGTTGTGCTGCTGGGCTTCTTCGCACAGTTTGGCGATCTGCATTTCGGTGGCGTCCATGGCCAGCAGGGTGTGGTCGACATAGCGGGCGTAATCGATGTTTTCGGAGGTCATCGCGGTTCCTTAATGAAGTTGAGAAAAGAGCGTTGATAGAGGATGTGAAAATAATAACATTACAATGCGGGTAAACCTAGCGGGATTTGAAAAATGTCGACGAGATCATAGTTATCTCACTGTTATATGTATAACTTAGGGGAGGTTTATTTGTTATTTAAATAACATTTTCAGCGGCCGCTCGCGGCCTGCGCGGGCGAAATGTCGAGGGAAAACGATGAAAATCAACATTGATCTGGTTCCTGCCGCGTTCGGGGCGCATCGGCAGGCGCTGTTCCGCAATGCGGATTTCGCGGTGAGCGCCCATCGCTGCGCAGAGCGCGGGCCAATGCTGACGCTGGCGAATCGGCGCGGGGCACTGACGGTCTTGCCGTATCAGGGCCTGGCGATTTGGGATGCTGAATTTGACGGTTACTCATTGAAATCGGGCCGCCGCAGCGGGCGGGGCGCCGGAAGAAAGCGCGATGATGTCGCCGCGTTCTGCCCCGCCTGGCCGAGTCACGACGGCGCATCGCTCCAGATGCAACGCGTGTGGCTGCAGCTGGCGGGCGACGAGCTGACGTTGCAGGGCGAAGGCGAGCGGTTGGGCGAGGGATGGCGCATCGGCCCGGCGCTGCGTTTGGCGGCGCAGAGCGCGCAGTTCGCCATTGAGATGAAAGTCACCAATCTGGCCGATCGGCCGCAGCCGCTGCGCTATGTGTGCCGCCTCAACTACGATTGCATTCCCGACGCGGTATTCCGCCAAAACTTGCCGACGCCGGCGCTGTTGGGGGAGGCGCTCGGGCAGGAACTGCTGTGTTCCGAGGATCTGTCTCGCTACGTGGACCGAGCCGAATTCTTTATGCTGGCGCCGCAAGGCCGGCGCTATGTAACGCGTTTCGCCACCGGGCAATTCAACTATGGTCTCCGGCGCATCGCCGTTCAGGGCAACCGGCAGTTGCTTTCCTTTATCCAGCCGGCAAACTGCCGCCCGAATGCGCCAGAGGGTGAGGGAGTGATGCTGGGAGCGGGAAAAACGCGGGCGTTCTGCGTGACCACCGGCGTGGTGTGAAATAAGCAGGGGCGGTAACGCCCCTGTCATGTTGTGCAGTTACTCTTTCACCCAACCGCGGCGAATGGCGAAGGCGAACAGGAAACGATACAGGCGCGACAGCCTGTCGGCGATGACATCGCCGAACAGATTCCACACCAGTTGGGCGAACAGGCAGCCCACCAGACCGAGCAGGAAACCGCCGACCATATCCAGCGGCCAGTGCACGCCGAGGTAAACGCGTGACCAGGCGATGCCGACGGCGACGATCATCAGCAGCACGCCGGACCAAACGCGGTGCCAGAACAGGAACGCCAGCGCGAAGGTAAAGATGGCGGTGCCGTGATCGCTCGGGAACGAGCTGTCCGGCGCGTGTGGCAGGAAGGTATAACCGACGCCGGCGACGAACGGGCGCTCATGCGGCAACAGCGCGCCGATAGCGGAAGCGGCAAGCATGGCGAACAGCAGCGCGATAGTGGTTTTCGCTACCACCTGGCGTTGCGAAACCAGCTGGCTTTGCGGCCCCCACAGCCAAAGACCGACGATCAGCAGCGGCACGATGATGATCAGATCGCGCGCCAAAAAGGTGGCGAAATCGATCATCCATTCGGGAGACGCCGGAGTCGCATTGATCCAGGCGAAAAGAAAATGGTTCAACTGTTCCATAACCGTTACCTCGTCTTGCGGCGCCAATAGCCGCTAACCGTCCAATAAATAGCCAACTGGCTTAACCAAACCCACCAACCCGCCCACAGGTTATGGGTAAGAAAATGTGCGCCGCGCATGATCTGACCAAAGCCCATCACCATGCCAAGCGCGATGCCGCCGCACCAACACCACCAGGCGAGGCGCGGGCGCTGCGGATAAAACAGGAAAAACAACGCCATCACCGCGAAACCGCTCGAGGCGTGCCCGCCGGGGAAACAGCGGCCGGGGCCCGGCAGCGCCGGTACCGCGCCGAATAGCGGGAAAGACATCGCTTTGCCGCCGTACTCAATCAGATCCCACGGGCAGGAGTGCGCGCTGGTGGCTTTGAGAATGCCCACCACCAGCGGGCCGATGCCAATCAGCAGCATGGTCACGATCAGGCGCGCGCTGCGGCGATAGATGCCCCAAAACAGCGTCAGCACCGCCCCTACGATCACTATCTGCTTCAACAGGCGGTGATTGATCAGATCCAGCCAATAATTGTTTTGCCACGGGAAATGCCCGCTGGCGGCATCGTACCAATAGTTGCTGATCGCCCAATCCAGCTGTTCGTTGCGGGAGAGCCACAGAAACACCAGACCGCTGATCAGCAGGCCAAAAACCTGCCAACGGTAAAAGGATGTCGACAGGGAGTAAAGGGCGGTTGTCTTAATTTGCGGTGTCGTTGAGGATTGATTTAATGACGATTCTGGATTCACGCGCAGGCTCGGTGACAGGATTGAATGACGTCACTGTAATAATTCTGTCTTAAGAAAACCTTAGTCCGCCGGCAAGAAAATCCTATCTGATACACCCGCTTGTGCGAAGGTAATCGCTTGTTTTTCTCGTCTTAACCCGAGGGTGTGCTGGCTAATTGCTCCGGTTAACGGTTTATATCAGGCGATTGTCACTATTGATCGCCTATTGTAAAGAGGATTAAACCTATGGCAGGCTTGGCGGTAGTGTATTAGTTTATAGTCGGATTATTTGACAAAGTGTAGGGATAAAACATGAACAAGGCATCCGTTGTATTTTCCGGCCTGCTGATGGCCGTTTCCGCTGGCGCTATGGCGGCGACCTCTGGCGATGACGCAGACATGAGCAAACAGCCGCTGGAAAAAGTCGCGCCTTACCCGAAAGCCGAGAAGGGCATGAATCGCCAGGTGATCTACCTGCCGAAGCAAGAGCACGAAGAGAACTACAAGGTAGAACTGCTGATCGGCAAGACGCTGGAAGTGGACTGCAACCGCCATATGATTGGCGGCACGCTGGAGACCAAAACCCTGTCCGGCTGGGGTTACGACTACCTGGTGCTGGAGAAGCTGTCTGAACCGGCCTCGACCATGATGGCCTGCCCGGACAATACCAAGACCAAGAAATTCATCGCTGCCAACCTGGGCGACGCCGCGATGCAGCGCTACAACAGCCGCCTGCCGATCGTGGTGTATGCGCCGAAAGACGCGGAAGTGAAATACCGCATCTGGAAAGCCGAAGACACCGTAAGCCAGGCTGAGCAGAAATAACCGCCGCCTGACGCCGCTCCGCTGGCCATTCCCGGTTGGCGGAGCCTTTCTCCTTCCTGTCTCCTTATCATTCCCGCATCTTTGACACTCGACTGATTGCTGTCGGACGTGGCTTTTAGGCGCGACATGGCAACGAAATACGCAAGCCAATACCTCTTCACAAATGCACAGGAAGCACGCAGCTGCATGGATGGGAGAGGATGCGCGCGTATAGAAATAGAGCAAAGAAATCTTTACTGAAGTGTGATAATTTTGCGCATGCCCTATTAATGGAATGACACAGAAGATAAGGATATCCAATGCGTTATCGTTCACTAACGCTCGACGAGCCCTGTAACAGCCGCACACCTGGCGAGTTGCTTGATGATGGTGCGCCTGTGCCGACCACGGAACCCTGCGAGTGGGCCGGCACCGTATGAAACTGATTCATTTCTCCTCTGAACACACGGCGCCGGAAAGCTTTTCCAGGATACTTAACCCGACAGCAGCGCGGCATGAGCTGGAACGGCATTATTTGTTCGGCGGCGCGGCCGGCATATCGATAAGCAGCCGGTATCCGATTACCCGCAATACTCAATCCGGGATTGGCGTCACCGGTTATCGTGAGGACGTGGCTATGAAGCGCAGCGTACTCGATGAGATCAACCGGGGCGGCTTGCTGGCGATTGATCAGGGAATGGGCACCTGGACGCCGACGAAATATGCCTTTTACGTCGACGCGGAAGGCCGATTACAGCGCTACCCAGGCAGCTCTCTTCCCGCCTTTTATCCTACCGGGCGCGTGATCGCCCGCTATGAAGAAATGGTCAGCCGCTATGGCCACCGGGCAAAACCGACGGTGCTGCCGGCGAGGCAGAATACGACCCGGAATCCCCCTCTGCAGCAAGCCATTGCTACCGCAGTAGCAACCGTTGCCGCCACGGTGCAGGCCATCCGCCCAATGACCAAGGCAGAACGCTGGCAAGAACGCCAGTACCTGATAGGGCGAGGCAACCGCAGCATTTACCCGGATGCGCGCATGGCGGCACAGCGCCTGGCGGAGAACAACGTCGCGGTCGAAAAGGCGAAGTTGGCTGAGAATGTCTATAAGACCACTAACCCGCTCAAGGACACGATAGACATCCCTGAAGGCTGGAAGGATATCAGTAACAATGATGGGGCACTGGGTCGGCTAGGTTTGAGCAGTAACATGCTTTATGACAAACCAATGAATCCTGATTTTTTAGCCCGAGTTTATCAGCCAGACGAGAGTGTCTTTGGCAAGGCGATGAACCCGACGGTGGTGTTCCGCGGATCGCGCGCACCAGAATTCCCGGAGGGGATAAGCCACGCAGCCCAAAAAGCCTTATTAAGGGGGGACTTGTCAGGCGTTAAAAATCTCAGTGACTGGAAAAACAACGGTGCTCAAGGAATAGGACTTAATTCTGAATACTACAAAAAAGCGGTTGGTATTGGCGATAAAATTTCAAAAGTATCCAATATCGACGTTGCAGGTCATTCATTAGGAGGAGGTATGGCGTCCGCAGCCTCTATGGCCAGCGGCAAACCTGCTTGGACGTTTAATGCAGCAGGCCTGAATGCGGGAACCGTCGAAAAATACGGCGGCTCTATAATAGGCAGCGCCGATAATATTCAGGCGTATCGCGTAAAAGGAGAGCTGTTGACCAAGCTGCAGGAGGTTGATTTATGGGAGGATGCCAAAGACCTCAAATTTTATCCGCCTGCGGTGATGGCGAAAGAACGGTTGTCCATGTTGGCGCCTGACGCCGTGGGAGTAAAGCATACGCTTCCCGGTGGAACAGGTTCACTGCTGGATAAGCACGGTATAGACCAGGCGATACAATGCATTGAAAATGAGAAAGACGATGACATTGCCACAATCAAGGGACGAATATGAAAAAAATCATACTCATTATCACGATGCTAGTGTCTACGCTCATCATGCAGGGGTGCAAACAAGGTATGGATTTACAACCACAGGATTATTTTGACGGTCAGCAATTGGACATTGCCAAAGCCATTTATGATGGTGACAGGCCGCAGTTGGATAACTTATTGTCATCAGTAAACAAAGAGATCTTAAATCGTCCAGCTAAGGAAGAAATGACCTTATTGTTTTGGGCAATAAACAATGCCATCTATGACAAAACCACACCTGAAAGGCTGAAAATTATCACTGACTTGGTAAAAGCCGGAGCAGACCCTTTACAGCCTCAACCTAACACGCCGGGTAGTCCCGCTGAATTTGTTATGAAAGCGGATAAAGGCATCTGGATACAGGCTATGTTAGAGGGCGGACTCTCTCCAAATGCTAAGGATAAGGTTCATAATCAACCCATTATATTCAATAGCATCTTTGCAAAAAACACAGAGACATTAGAGGTCATGTTGGATTATGGCGCTGATATAAATATAAGAAATTCACTGGGTGATACGCTGCTCATCGATGCTTTAGATTATCACTCCTATGACCACGTCATTTTTCTATTAGAAAAAGGCGCCAATAGCGATATAAGAGGCAACTCAGGTTGGACGATGGGTAATCAACTGCAACGGCTGATTAATAGAAGTCAGGATGGCAGCGAGGCGAAAGCGTCTCTTGAGCGCATCAAAGACGAGCTAATTAAGCGTGGTGGGAAATGGCCGCCGGCTCCTGTCAGTCAATAAGCAAACCCGAAGTGGCGGGATGCTAAGATCAATCCAATTAGTGACCGACGGTACCGTTATGGCCAGTGGCGACGAGAGTGCTGTTGTTAAGTACCGTTTGTGACGCCATCTCTTTGAACAGTGGAGGACCCACAAGCAGCGTTTCTATGTTGAAACCTGCACATTGATAGGGATGCTGGCGTAAGCGACGCTCAGAGATAGGATGCTTTATGCCTGACGACGAGGCCGCGACAGCAGGTGTTGCGGGCTGCTTCAGGCAACAAAAAACCCGATTTTCTCACTACAAGAATAAAATCAATAAGTTATTTGTTTTATAAAGAGTTTTTATACCGATGAAGGTGGAGGAAATACGGGGATTGCCAACCTATGCCGCCACTTTGTCGCCACCTGGCATAGTCGCCAACGGATTGAATTGCAGGGCGGTTTCGAGGTGCTCCGGCGCAAGGTGAGCATAGCGCATTGTCATCTTAATATCATGATGGCCGAGGATGCGTTGCAATACCAGAATGTTGCCGCCAGACATCATAAAGTGCGCCGCAAAGGTATGACGTAACACATGGGTCAGTTGGCCTTTGGGCAACAGAATATTGGTGCTATCAATCGCCGCCATAAAACGAAAATAGCACTCGCTGAACAGTCGGCCATCACCCCGTGTTATCAACTTATCATACAGTGCTTTGCTGATCGGAACGCTGCGGTTCTTTTTGCCTTTGGTACGAATGAATGTGATTTTATGCGGTGTTATCTGTGACCGGGTTAGATTTTCTGCTTCTCGCCAACGAGCGCCAGTGCTGAGACACACCTCGACTACAAGCGGCAAATCAGAATCGCCTCTACTGCAGGCTGCTAACAACTCAGTGATTTGTGAGTGCGTCAGCCACGCCATTTCCTTTTCTGCGACGGTGAACTTGCGCATGTTCTCTAATGGATTGGGTTGGTTCCATTCGCCAAGCCTAGCCAACTCGCTGAACATACCGCTCAGATAGCTTTGCTCAAGATTGACGGTGACAGGTTCGGCACCGTTCTTCCACTTCTCGGAAAAGTAGATTTCACCGGACAAACGTTTATCACGATAATGCGCGAAGTCTTTAGCAGTGAAGGTAGTCGCGGGGGGATCACCTAGGGCTTCAATCACAAGGCATAGTTTTTTGTAGGTACGTTCGCCAGCAGTGAGAGATTGGCCATGCAGGTTATACCAAAGCTTGGCGATCTCACTCAGTTTACGACGATCCATTGCTTCGCCTAACCACGGCTTGTTATCTACCTGCTCCATGGTGAAGCGTTCAAACGCCAACGCTTCACCTTTGGTTGCGAACTGCTTACGTACCCTGCGGCCTTCACGGCCTGCAGGGTAGCATTCACATAACCATTTACCGGACGATTGTTTCCGAACTGCCATTGTAACCCCTCTTAAAAGTAGGGTATATTTAACTGTTTAAAATCACAGTGGTCAATGTTTGTTGTAAACACAACTTATAAAAATCATTCAAAAGATGTTGCAAGCTCTATAAAACTTAAATATCCGTCGATTGAATAAATTTCCATATTGCTGTCCAACTCTAATAAGACTCCGTAATGCATTGTTAGCTTGTCCATGTCGGATAATACATCTCCGAAAGTGAAATGCGAATTTTGTCCTGACTCTTTAACCGCCAGTCTATATAGAGGAAGTGAAGTGATAAATGATGTGAAACGTTTCATATAATCTTTAACATGCACGCTTATATTCGAAATCTTTAAGCTATTAATCCTGCTTGCATGAGTTCCTGAACGATAATAATCTTTTCCGATATTAGCTGCGCTGCAATCTAAAGTGAGATTAAGCTGTGCCATAGGAAGGCTTTTAATGCATGTGCTTTCATATATCAACTTGTCCACAGTAGTGTTTCCGACACTCTTTCCTAATATTTTTTGCAAAAGATCGTTATCTTTTTCATACATAATCATTAGAGCTATAAGGGCCAGGTAATCTATTTTTTTCTTGAAGCTGTTGCTCTGAATGAGATCAATGAATCTTTCAGTGTTTCTTATCGAGTCTCTAAGGTTTAAGCGGAATGCATTAAATATCTCTGAGATGTTTTTGGTTAATTGTTCAATGTTTGATGGCTTTGGGATTATGTTTTTTGTTAGTTCTATAAAGTCATCCTTTAATACTTCTTCAAATCTATGTTTAATTACTTCATGTATGTCTGGTGCTTTCAATGAGAATCTTCTATGGAAAAAACGACCTAAATAGTCATTGGCTCCAAAATCGTTACCATAAACATTTTTGATTGAATGCTGAAGTTGATTTGTGTCTGTTGCAATTACAAAAACAAATTTATCAATATTAAATATGTGCTTCACTATTTCTAGAAGAGATATAGCATAATTAGGCCTGCACCTATCTAACTCATCTATAAATATAAATATTGGTGATGAATATCCTTTTTGGAAGCTCAAATTCCCCCAGAAGGTAAGTTCTTTCTTTAGTTTTACAATCGCTTCAGATTTCTCTTTATGTTCAGAAAGCATTAACTCAGCGGCTGTCTTAGAAATATCTGACATGCTATCTATACCACCATATTCTTTCACTAAACCTGATAAGATGGCAGGGATAACTCCCTTAGTAAATCTGCCAATTGAGCTAAGTGACCTTATTAGTCTGACATCCAGCACCCCAGAATATTTCTCTATTTGGTTTATTATTGATGAGAATAGTGTAAGGAATGCATCATCTGAAAAATCTTGTTTCCATGCATCAATATATATACATGGATGTGATTCTTTAATTGAGCTATACATTCTTTTGATAAAGAATGTTTTTCCTGCACCCCACTCTGCATTTAAGTTTATTACGGTGTTATTCTCTCTTCCTTTTTCTCGAAGATAAAAATAGAGATATTCAGCATATTTTCTCCTCTCTAACTTGTCTGCGCAAAGGCTTTCTTCTTCGCCGTCAATAACTATTTTTATATCTTTTGACCAGTCCCAATCCATATCAAAATTCGTGTTCTTCATTTCATCTCGCTCTGGTTTGCCTTGATTGTATTCCATCGATACTAGTGACTTTTTGTTGTGAGATTAAATTGGCGTACAAACAGAGAGTATTCTTGCAATTGCATGTATCTCATCAGACTTACACTCAAATGAGTGCTTTTGGTCGGAGATTTTTAATCTATTCCCCGGAATTAGAACTATGTCTCTGATGCTTATGTTTCCATCAATGTCAATAAGCCAAGTGCCATCATAAATGTCTTCATAAGTTTGAGATGCAATATATTGAATTTTACCATCGATTATAACTAATGGTTTTTTTACTCCTTCGGGAAGAAAATTCTTATCCAGCAATAGAGTCTCACTGTCAAGAAGCTGGCGACCTAGCAGTTTTTTGGTCGGTACAGCAAGCGCCGATGGTGCTGTAATGATGTTTGGCTCATACATCTCACCTTGGCCATAAGTTAACCACCGCAATGATGCCCCTGTGTCCAAAGCACATTTCAGTACATACTCGGCAGGGAAAGAGTCTCGCACTTGACGGTTAGATAATGCGCTAGCTGTCACACCTAACGCATCGCATAAGGCAAGTTTTGTCTTGACCCCGTAGGCCTCAACCATCCTTTCGATAGCTGCTTTAGCACCCTGATTAAATCCCATACACCACCAAAACAAAGTAAATCTCATTGACTAATCCGAATCGGAGTATTAAATTTACCTCGAATCGGAGTTTTTGGCGTTGAACGCCATTAACCACCACTTAACGCGACCCGCCACAGGTCATCGGAGGATCTTGCACTATGCGTAAAAACATTTCAATCACGGTTCCTACGCCGCACGTAACCATAGAAAAATACTGTGAACTCACAGGGTTATCTAAGAATACTGTTGATGACATGCTCGCTGATGGGCGTTTGTCTTCATACCGTCACCGTTTGGGAACTGGTGCAAAACGAGAGAAAGTCCTTATCAATATGGTGAAGCTTACGCTTAATGCACTCTCGGAATGTGAATTTTCGCTAACGGTTTGAGATGTTGCCAGACGCAAAAGGGGAGAGGAATGTTTGATTTTGAAGTTTCAAAACATCCACATTTTGAGATGGCGTGTCGCCAGTTTGCTCTTCGGCAAAACCTTGTGCGCGTTGCTGAACAGATTGGAATGAAGCCGCAGATGCTCCGCAACAAGCTGAACCCAGAACAACCGCATCAGCTGAGTTGCACCGAATTGTTGGCAATCACTGATGCAACAGAAGATTCCAGCTTAGTAGATGCCTTGCTGGCACAGTTGAACTGTTTACCTTCAGTGCCAGTTAATGGGGCATGTGCTGGCAACATATCTACATACGCGTTGAAAGCAACAGCGGCAGTAGGTTCAGTTGCGGCGGCGGCGGTAGAAGGCGATCACAAAACGGCATCTCGTAAATCCGCTCTACTCGATAGCGTTAACACTGCGATTCGCCATTTGTCTCTAATCGGCCTGACTGTTCAAAATCGCATTCAATCCAATCCGGCTTTGGCCACAACCGTAGATGTTCTCGGTGGCCTGGGTGCCGTGGCTGGATTGGCTTGATAACGAAAGGAGAGGGCATGCGGGAAGTTAAAAAGAATCGTATTGAGGCGGCACTTAAAGGTCAAATTACAACTGCAAAGCAGCGCACTCGACTCTTAAGAGTAATGCAAAAATCTTTAGGCAAAGAAGTTAAAAAAATGGGGTTGAAAGGAGTCCCAATGGAGGAGATAAAGCAAGTGATCGATGCTTTTATATGTCTAGGTGAAATAAAATAGGGAGGCCATTTTCAGACCTCGTGGATAGTATTCAGAAAAACTCGAGAATAGATTTATGGGTTACGGGCATTTTTTCATTCAACTTGGCACCCAGCTCCATATGTAACTCTTTCAGCTCTTCAGCGTGTGAGCTGTTCTTAATTGGTTCCTCAATTTCGTCGAGCATTCTATTTAATTCGGAAAGTAAAGATTTAATAGTATTGATATCACTATCTGACATGCAATAACTCCGTTGTTGGTTGGTTGTTTTTGGCGATTCGATCCTACCACAGCAACCATGTGCCGGGCATGGCTAAAACCCGGTTTTCATTCTCAACTGCCTATATTGTGGACTGTTGCGAATGGATTAATTAGGAGGGAAAATATATGCCAATGTCTATAGCCCCGCTATTGAAGCAACAAAGCCCATCACGGCATTTTGAACACGGTTTTATTGAACTGCCGGGCGGCAAGCGCTGGCGCCCACGTCACGATCAGGTTGCCTTGCTGCTTGGCCTGTCAACGGCTAAGCCAGTTTCACCGCTGCGTCGTTTTTTCTGCCGTTAATTGGGTCTGTCATGTTGTTGGCTAGTGAAACACAAAAAGCGATCGGTATTAAGCGCATTTCACAGATTAAGCGTGAGCTGTTCCCGCATAAGCGGAATCAGGCGCAAGAGGCTTTTGATAAGTCGCCGGAACATATCCGCAGAACTGTTTGTTTTCATGCCGGGTTGAAAGAGCGGCATATAAGAATGAAGTTTGCAGAAATGAGTTATTCAGAGCGTAAACAAATCGTGTGGGCGCTGAATGACCTGATTGATTTATCAAAAACCTTACCGCGATTTATCAGTGATGATGATTGCGAATTAAACGTTAATTAACCGCATTGCGTAATTCTGGCGTTAACCCGCCGGGCATCGCTTTGTCTGAAATAAGGAATTTACGATGAAAGAATCTTTGCTTCTTACTCCAACTTTAACCAGCTCGGCAAATAACGCCTTTCAGCGTGGTGTTGTCGCTGGTACTTGCCGCGCGGTTTCTGCCTTAACAAATGAGTTTCAAGACTTGTTAGATAGCGCGCGTGTTGATGAACGAAAAAACCAATCTCAGGTAGCCGCTGCGCGTTTGGTTCGGCTGGCGGCTCACATCACCCAAGAGGGGTTAACAGCGGTCGAGGCTGTGGAGCTGTTGCGCCAAGAGGCTGAAGCCATCGAGCATCAAGCGCAGGAGCTGCACTAATGGCCGACTTGATGGACTACGAACAGGAGCGGCAAGCGCTGGTATTGGAGGCGCAGATTACCAATGCTCGCAAATCCTCAGCGCTGCCTTCTGCCTTTGTTTGCGAAGAATGTGATGCTCCGATTCCTGCCGCGCGTCGCGCAGCCGTTCCCGGCGTTGATACCTGCGTAAGCTGTCAGCAGATCCGCGAGACGCAAAGTCACCTTTACGCGGGGAAGGCATGACGGAGTTTTCTATTTTGTTCGGCCTGCTGGCGTTGCTGGCAGGTCATTTTATTGCGGCTGATTTGAGCGATTCAGAATTTGCACGCAGACCAGAAAACCAAAATTACGATTAAGGAAATAACATGGAAATTAAAATCGGCTCTGAGTTTGTTATCACCAGCGATAACCTGCAATTCATTCTTAATACGGTGAAGGTAGGGAAAACAGGAAAAAGCGAAGGTCAAGAACGTTACGAGGCGATCGGCTATTACCCTACGATTAACCAGCTTGTGAACGGCCTTATTCATCACAGCGTCCGTAATTCCAGTGTTAATAGCATTGCATCATTGGGCGCGGAGATAGGCCGCATTGGCAATTTGTGCCAAGAGGCTTTTGCTGCATGTGAGGCGGCGAAAGTTCAATGAGCCAAGCGGCTACCGCCTACGCTTACCCATGGAACGAACCGCGCCCGCCTGTTGCCGGGCCGGTAAGACCGCTTACCCGTGAGGAACTCGCTCAGGGGCAAGCTGTTTTAACCAATATTCGCCGCCTGCCGCGCTTCCTCAGCGCCATGTTCTTGATGCGTTACACCAACTTGTTAAAGAGCAAAGGGCTTCACGACGCCAACAAATGGCTGGTATTCCAGTTCGATCGCCGCATCTGGCCGCGCCTGCAAACGGTGAGCGCCAAGAACGCGATGAACCTCGCCGCGTCAATGCGGTTTTCTGCTGAAGTCGAAAACTTCGCAGCTCTGCCCGGTATGGATGATAAAGAGTTACGCCGCCTTGCTGATCGGGTGGCCGGTCAGCTTCTGCAGAGTTACGAAGATTACTGCGATGAGTTTGTGGCGGAGAACGGCGGCGACAATGCCGGGCTTTTCGAAGATGCCACCCAATCAGAATTTTATGGCCGCATTGCCGATATTGCGCGCGCTTTTAACATCACCCCGATGCACTGGCGCAAATACCGGAAAGGCAAACTGGATGCCCGGTCAGCGATTGCCAGTTTGTCACGGTTGGTTAATTCCGAGTGGTGGGAGCGCCAGTTGAAAGCCCAGCGCACGCAATGGCGCGAGGCGTTGTTGATCGCCGTCGGCAATGTGAACCGTGGGGCATCGTCCTACGCCAGTCGGCAGGCAATCCGCGATGTGAAAGCGCGCCGACAGTCCAATTTTGATTATATGAACAGCCGCGAACTTGAGAACGTCGAAACCGGCGAACGCTTCAGCCTCATCGACAAGGTGATGGCGAGCATCTCTAACCCGGAAATCCGTCGCAAGGAGTTAATGACGATGATTGCCGGTGTTGAGCAGGCCGCCGCTATCCGTGGTGATAAAGGGATGTTTATCACCCTCACCACCCCATCTAAATATCACCCGACGCGCGCCGTCGGCAAGAACAGCCCAAAGGTGCATTTTAACCATAAGTGGGACGATGAAGCCTACACGCCAAAAGACGGCCAGCGCTATCTTGTGAAGCTGTTTAGCAAGATCCGCACGGCGTTTAAAGATGCGGGCCTGCAGGTCTACGGCGTGCGCGTTGTCGAACCGCACCATGATGCGACGCCGCACTGGCATATGATGCTGTTTACCTCTAAAAAACAGCGCCAGCCGGTGATCGACATCATGCGCCGTTATGCCATGGCTGAAGATGGCGACGAGCGCGGCGCTGCTAAAAATCGTTTTGACTGTAAGCACCTGAACAGAGGCGGTGCGGCGGGCTATATCGCTAAATACATTGCAAAAAACATCGACGGCTATGCGCTGGAAGGGGAGCGCGATCATGAAACCGGCGAGCTGTTGACTGATACAGCTGCCGCCGTCACCGCCTGGGCGTCAACGTGGCGTATCCCTCAATTTCACTTTATCGGCCTGCCGTCGCGCGGGGCATGGCGTGAGTGTCGCAAGATCCGCTTTGTTAGTCTGGCCGATGAGTTTGACGAAAGGGTGGAAGCGGTGCGTGCTGCCGCCGACGCCGGTCTTTTTGCCGATTATATTTTGGCGCAGGGTGGCCCTAACGTTGCTCGCGATGATCAGACCGTGCGTGTGGCCCGCCGGGTTGCCGACGAACGCAACGCCTATGATGAAGAGGTGCAGAAAATCGCGGGGATTTTTGCCCCGCATATCGGCGCCGATCGCGTTTATGAAACCCGCACCACGCAATGGCGCATCGTCGCGAAAGCTGTTGCCGTTGAGCCTTTGACTTTGAAAAGCGCCTCCGGCGCGCCTCGGAGTCCTGTCAATAACTGTGGGTTGGTCGGCAGCGGTGGCGCCGAAAATGCGCAGGATGGGGGGCCTGTAGAGGCCGTGGCGGTGATGGAACATGCACCGGAAACCCAGATTGACTGGGAAGACATGACCGTTGCACGGTCTGTTATGACGCGTTTACGGGCAAATGCCCCGCAGATAAACAGGCAGCAAAGAGGAATTGACTCATATAAGCGTATAGAGCCTGCTGCATCGGCCAGATTGACCACTGCCGAGCGCGATCGCGTATCCAAAATTTACTCAGAGCTGGCACTACACGGCATCGAGCCGACGCGCTGGGAACTTGAGGCACTGGCGCGCGGCGCTAAAGTCAAATTTGGTGATATTTCAATGCACTATCCGGCGGTTAGCGATTGGGCGGGCTTCCAATAATTTCTTGCTCAATTAAATCCGATAAGCATATACTGTATATGCATACAGTAATTAAGCATCGGAGGGAAAGGGTGCAAGCAGTGGATGAAGTGGTTGTTTTAGAAAGAATTGAACTCATCGCCCGTCTGGGGGTTTGTTATGAGAGCCAAGCGAAAGACAAAGACATTGCACTGATATGGATTTCAGAACTGGCGGGGGAGATGAAAACCAGCATTGCCCCTGAAAAAGCAGAAGTGATCAGGCAGCTTGCCGCGATCTCTTAATCCATAGGTGACGTATGAGACGAGATTTAAACTTAGCCGGGGCGTTTATGGAGGCGCTGAACTTCAACGAGAACGGCAAGGGCCGCCGCATAAAGACCGTTGATTTCATTCACGCCGCAAACCGGCTCGGCACACACCTAACGCCTGAAGAGGCGAATTACTACATCAAGCACCAGTCCGGCCACGTTTTCAGGCTGATTGACGAGGGGCGTTATCAGCATAACACATATCTTTATCTGGGCTAAAAATTTTATTAGCTCAGACTTGATCTGATATTGTCACAGCACAGAGCTTAACCTAACGGGGCCGCTCTGTGCCAGAAACGGACGTTGCGCGGTACGTTAGTTATGATACGAAATGTTTGCGTAAAATTTTTTCTAATAGTGAAAAAATTACCGTAACCCTTTTTGGAGTAATCGTCTGATAAGGTCGATATAAATAAAATTGCCATTTCTCCTGTCGCAGTTCTGGCAGGGGTTTTATGAGTTGACCATTTGCTAAGTACTCTCTACAGATAAAATCGCTGGACTGTACAACCGTTTTGCCAGCCAAAGCGGCCTGAATTTCTACGTATGGGTCCGTAGTATAAAATTCAATATGACGAGGAGAAAAAGTATTCACCGCGTCACTCATAAATTCAAAGATTTTTTCCGTTTCAGGATTAAGTAAACCGCTGAATGGATAACGTTGCCGAAGATCTTCTAAATCCGTTGGTGCTCCTAGGCGCGCAACGAGTTCTGGGGATGCAACCAAAATATGTTCCACCTGCGTGATATTTTTAATGATAAAGTTTGGATTAGGTTCTCGTCCGACGCGTATACCTATATCGATACGATGCTCGACAGTATCAAGTTTCCTTATATCTAAACGCCAGTCGATAAATAATTCAGGATATGGGCGTAGCGCAGTCAATAGTTCATATAACACTTGTTCATGCTTTGGAAATCGAAGCGACGTGATACGGACAATGCCCTTCATTTCATTATCATCTTTCGCCGTCTGAAATAGTTTTTCCGAATCCTCTAGCAGTCGCCTGGCTTGAGGTAAAAAATGCTCGCCAAAACTTGTGAGAAAGATCGAGCGAGTATTGCGTCTGAAAAGAGGTTCATCAAGCTGTTTCTCCAGCTCAGCGATTGTTCGTGTTACAACCGATGGTGAAACCGAAAGCTTTATAGAGGCTTCGCGGAAGTTGAGGGTCTCAGCGGCGATGATAAAAAACTTCAGAGCATCAAGTTTGTTCATGATTGTTGTGAAAGTTGCAATAATGTTTTTTGATATTAGCAATTAATTTGCA
Organism: Serratia sp. CY52157; assembly: GCF_052168495.1. Lineage (NCBI taxonomy): Bacteria > Pseudomonadati > Pseudomonadota > Gammaproteobacteria > Enterobacterales > Yersiniaceae > Serratia > Serratia sp. CY52157. Next base: position 827,746 of record NZ_JBJNMO010000002.1, read on the forward strand.
ATTATTCCAGACATATAATCAAATTATCAAACAAGTAACCTATCGTATCTTTTTATCAGAACTTAGAAGAGTAACTTATGGCAATACAACCCGTAGAATTAAACAAAGCCTATCGTTTATTGCAGGTCGGGCCAACGACGATGATATCGGCTAAAAATAATGGTATTGAAAATGTCATGGCAGCTGCCTGGGTGGGATTAGTAGGCAATAACAAAGTGATGGCCTTTATAGGCCCACAGGCATTTACACGCGGTCTTGTCGAAAGAAGTGGATATTACGTTGTCCAGATCCCAGTAGTAAATCAGATGGAAATGGTTTTATATGCGGGCGGTCACAGTTATTCTGACACACCCGATAAAAATAGTAAAATCCCACTTTTTTATCAGAAAGAGTTCGATCTGCCTTTAGTTGAAGGTTGCGCTGGCTGGCTAGTCTGTAAGGTTATACCCAATGAAGAAAATGAAAAGCAGCACAACTTGTTCATGGGTGAAATTGTCGGAGCATGGAGTGATGACCGCGTTTTCAGGAATGGGCACTGGATTTTTGATGATGCGCCTGATGAATTACGTACTGTCCATTACGTGGCTGGCGGACAGTTTTACGCCATTGGAAAAGGTACAAAATTTAATTATGGTCCGGGAAAAGACTAATCCTTACTTCTGTATAAGTGTAGCCATATAACATGGTTACATAGAGGTAGGAGAATAAAAATCAACCAGCTTAAGATGTCCGCTCCTCGCTCATAGCTGCCCTTGATCGTCGATCCGATCACTCCGTGCCAGGCGTAGTCGGGGTATTTTTACCTTTTACCTAGGAACCCAAGAGAAAGTGCCAGCACTCCCACACATTCGTTAGTTCCATTAACGAATGTGTGGGACAGAGCCCCCTCTTTTTCATCAAAGAGAAACATTCACATTCGAAACTTTATACAGAACATGTTCGGACAGGGGATCACTTTGATTCAAGGCGGGATGGAAAAAATGTCCCTGCTTATGCATTCCTAGCCGTTTCATCAAATTCTCCGATGGAGAGTTATGAATCGAGGTGAATGAAACAACCTCGTCGAGTTTCAGCATATTAAATGCGTAAGCGAGAGCAGCCTCAGCCGCTTCTTTTGCAATCCCTTTATGCCAGAAATTTTTACTTAACCGCCAGCCGATTTCTGTGCAAGGTGAAAAATCGAAACGGTCTGGTTGATGGGCCAAACCAACAAATCCAACAAACTCATTAGTTGCTTTTAACTCAGTAGCCCAAATCCCCCATCCGTGATTTAGTTCAATATCCTCTTTAAAGCGCCAAGCTAACTTATCACTTTCCTCGTAACTCAAGGTTGCAGGGAAATACTTCATAACTTCTGGGTCAGCATTTAGTTTAGCAAATGGCTCTAAATCACTTACTTTCCATTGTCGGAGGATCAGACGATTAGTCTCTAACATTAATTATGGTCCTTTCAAAATATTAATGCCTCATCCTAATTCCACGCCTAAACTAAAGCAATGGAAACAGTAAATCTTTTCTGCTGGTAAAGTAACGCGCAGAGCAGTTCAGCAGCTTTCTCTACGTTTCCACTAATACTTGGGCAGCGGTCAACGTCAGCTCTTCGCTCAGAGCGGACTTTTAGATTTGATTGTGTGCTGCTAGCTCAAGTCTAAGCTAAATACCCTATGCATGCATTAGATGCATGAATTTGCATGATGATCCGGTGTGAGTTTTATCCCCACAGCGCCAGCACTGGCGCGGATCGTGCCTGATCATGCAAGTGCATTAAAAGCGACACGTGAAGCGGGCAGGCGAGGCGGGGATAGCATTGCGCGCAAGCCGTGTTGAACCACTTTTAAAATGGCCGCTAGCAACCCGTCACGGCGATTTATCGCAATATTTGCACGAGGATAGGGTTTGATGTCGTGACGCTATGTTGCCGCTCTCAGGCGTTCACCGTTCAACGCATTACGTCGCCGAACTATGACACTAAAAAATGACACCATAGCATTCTTGTAATGGTGCCATAAGTGATACTATAAATCTAATGAACAAACGACACCAAAAAACGCTGTCAAATATGTTTTCCCGGCCTGTCAACGCTTCTAAAAAGTGGCCTGATATTGAGGCGATTTTTAACGCACTAGGGGCGGAGATTCACGAAAGGGAAGGTTTTAGGATCTCGGTGCTGTTGAAAGGTGGAAAAAGAGTTTTTCACCGGCCCCCCAGACCTAGCACTGACAACGGGGGAGGTTAACTCCATTCGGATCTGGTTGGATAGCTTAGGAATAAAAGCATGATGAACAATACACTGAAAATTGACGGCCATACGGCCGTCATCAACTTCGACCCTGAAATTGAAATGTTCCGGGGCGAGTTTCTCGGGTTGAACGGCGGTGCAGACTTCTACGCCTACAACGTGGACGAGCTGAAGAAAGAAGGCGCGATCTCACTCGCGGTCTTTCTCGATCAGTGCCAAAAAGACGGCATCGAGCCTTACAAAGCGTACAGCGGCAAAGTAACCACCCACCTGCCGCCGGAACTGCATCAGGCGTTAGCCCTTGCCACACAGGCCACCGGGCAATCGATTAATGAACTGCTAAATGAGGGTGTCGATCTAGTTATCGAGAAGCACTCTTAATATAATAGCTAGTCGGAGTAATATTCCGACTTAAAAACTTGGGGGATTTTGCATATGGCTGAGCTGGTTTATGAATGTCCGAGATGCGGCGTTCAAAGGGTAACTTTTAGAATTCGCGGAATTATTCCTGATAGAACAATACCTGATCAATATAATAAGTATGATTATTTTTGTGAGTGTGGCGTTTGTCATTCTGCTGTTGTGCTAAATATTCGCTTGAGAAATGATTTATTTTCTCGGCAATTATCATCTGATGAGGTGATAAAAAAGGCTGGGATGATTGACAATCACATAACAGTGCTGGGTTATTCAACTTCTGCAGATTACATTTATAAAAGACCACCGGAATTTTTACCCCCTGATATCGAAGCAGCATTTATTGAAGGGGCAAAGTGTATGAGTATTGGTTGCTATAATGCCGCTGCTACGATGTTTCGCTTGTGTTTAGATTTCGCTACTAAGTCTCTGTTACCAGAAGGTGAGGCTATTGGCTTAAATAATTCAACAAGAAGAAGTTTGGGTTTAAGGATGCAGTGGTTGTTCAAAAATGGTTTATTGCCAGACTCCTTAAAAGAACTCGCTGAATGTGTTAAGGATGATGGAAATGATGGCGCTCACCAGGGCGCTTTAGATAAAACGGCAGCTTTAGATTTGCAAGATTTTTCTGAAACACTTTTCGAAAGACTCTATACAGAAAAAGAAAAATTGAGGTTGGCTAAAGAGAGAAGAGAACAACGACACCAGATTTAAAAAAAGCCGCCAATTACTGGCGGCTTTTGTTTATTCGGTCGGCAAGTTATACGGCGCGAATCTAATCACCTCTTCCCCGATCCATTCGTTCACTTCCTTCATGCGCTCTTGCAGCGGTGTTAACTCGTTGCGTACAAACACCTGAGCGGCCTTTTTCACATCCCCGAAGCCGCCGGTATTATTCGGGATAATCCCCATCATCTGCGGCGGTACGCGGTGTGCGCTCAGCAGATCGTCGCGGCTGGCGTTCTTGATGTTGAAAAAGTCGTCTTTAGTGGCGACCTCTGACAATGGCACAATTTTAATTCCGTCGGGTTTTCCGTTCGGTGCGTACATAAACAGGTTACGGAAATTGTTCAGACCTTTGGTGGTTTGCATGGCCTTGCGCATTCTGTCAACGTCAGTCGTACTTTGTGCCGCATCTGTCATATACAGGATATAACCGGCATGACAGCCGTTTTCAAAATATCGGCGACGGAATAATGTCGCTGACTCATTCAGCCAAGCGGAGTTTAGCGCGCTGAGGTACTCCGGCAGGCCGTACAGCTCCTGATTGATGTCCGGCTCAATCAGGTGGAAAACGCTGTCGGTCTTGAAGCGGTGCGCCTCTTTCCAGTCCTGCACAAACCAGTAAGCGCCGCGCTCCACGCCGCGCCGCGTGTACTTGGCCGGGGAGGATTTCAGTTGCAGCGGCGCACCGAGGCGGTTTTGACGCTCTTCTAAATAGGCGTTGCCGAACACCAGATAATCCAGCGCATAGCGGCTAAATTCCTGCTGGCTTAATAGTGGATGTGGAATGAACGTAGACGCCAAAATGTTGCGCTTAACGTACATCGGCGAGCTGTGATGCACGGCGGCGCGCACGCTGCGTGCCAGTCCATCGAAGCTGATTGGCGGCTCGTACCACTTGCCATTGGTCGTGCATTCGATGTAATCCAGAATTTCCCGTTTATCCAGCACAGCCGACGGCTCGCCAAAGGTGAACGCCTCAAAATCCTGCTTCTGCTCTGCTGGCTGGGCTGGTGCCGGGGGGATAGATGCCTTGCGGCCTTTGCGCTTACTCATCAGTAAAACTCCAAAATGTTCGGGCTGCTGTGGCCGCTGCCTGCGGTCAGCGGTTCGTTTAAGAGGGCGTGCATGATTGCCCACGCGACATCGGCGTGGCTGGCTTCTTCGCTGCGGCTGGCGGTGTAGGTGGAGCGCGCACCGCTGGCGGTCATGGTTTTGCGGATCGCCATAAAGGCGGCGGTGATGTCGGTGTGGCTGGTGTCGTATTCCAGACAGCCTCGCCCGATGGTGTCTTTTGCCTTCAGCACCATGGCGGTTTTGATTTCCGGGGTATATTTGATCTCCCGCGCGGCCGGGAAGAACTCGCGCACCAGCTGGAAAACACCTTGGCCGACGGTGGTCGCATCGATGCCGATGTATTCCACGCAGTATTTTTCGGTAAGGTCTTTAATCTTCTGGGCCTGATCGGCAAAGTTCATTCCCTGCCACTGGTGGCGCTCGAGTACGCGGAACTTGCCCCCGGCCACCATTGGCGGCGCGATCACCGCGCACCCGGCGCTGTCGCCGCCGTTGGCTTCCGATGGGTCGTAGCCGATCCACACCGGGCGATAACCGAACGGCCGCACGGCGTATGGGTTGAAGTCCTCCCACTCTTCCAGCGTATCGACCATGCAGCCTTGTAGCTCGGCGAACGGGAATACCGACGCGGTATCGTCCACAAATTCACACATCAGCAGGTTCTGATACTCAGCCGGGCTGTATTCGAGCGACAGCTGATCGAGGTCGAACAGGTTACATCCGCCGGTCAGCGCATCCTCAACCGTGACAATCTGGCGCCATTGCCCATCGCCGCACAGCACGCCTTTTGACAGGTGGCTGTGGCTGAGGTCGAGCTGAACGTGATCGGCTTTGCTGCGGCGGCCTTTGTTAAAGAGTTCCCCCGACCAGAACGGATAAGCGGAGTGCGCCAGACTCGACGGTGTGGAAAAGTAGGTGGTGCGCCACCGCTTATGCAGCGACATCCCGCTGGCGACTTTCCGCAGCTCCTGGAATTTCGGGATCCAGAAATACTCATCCAGATACAGATTGCCGGTGTAGCTCTGCGCGGTTCGCACGTTGGTGCCGAGGAACATTAGGCGGGCGCCGTTCGGCAGCACCATCGGATCGCCTTTCAGGTCAACCTCGACAAGCCGCGCAAAATCAATGATGTAATTGCGGAATACGTGCGCCTGCGCCTTACTGGCTGACAGGAAAATCTGATTGCGGCCGGTGGTCAGCGCATCGAGTAATGCTTCGCGGGCAAAGAAGAATGTGGCGCCGATCTGGCGCGATTTCAGGATGTTGCGGATACGGTGTTGCAGCCCGGCGCGATACCATCCCATCTGATACTCGAAGGTAGTTTCTGTGAAAATGCTTTGCAGCTTCTCCACGGCGGCCTCGCTGAACACGTTGCGCTCGGCGGGCTTGCGCTCGCCTTTGTTGCGGTTGGCGACGTTCGGGTTTAAGTCCGCCTCGTTGCCGGTCGCCGAATAGCGATTGACCCGCGCCAGCCGTTCAATCTGGCGGCCTAACAGGTCGATTTCTTTGAAGTCTTTCCCCTCCTTGAAGTCTTTCATGATGAGCTGAATCAACCGCGCTTCCATGCTTTGCTCCACGCGGGAAATGGGCGCGATGTCGTCCCATTTATCGCGCAGTTTCCAGCTCTGCACGGTCGGCCCCTTGAGGTTCAGCGTTTCCGCAATTTGGCGCACAGAGAAGCCCTGCCAGTAGAGCAGGGCAGCTTGGCGGCGCGGATCGCTGATGATGGTTGTTGCCGGTGTCGTATTCATGACGCCAAGGCTACGAAAGCGCCGGGCGACTCGCATTAAGCCCTTGTTGTGCCTCAGATCTTCCAACCGCAACGCGTTGAGACGCGGCGCCATTCCCCCGAAACTAGCCCCGAACCCAATCACCACAACCGGAGCCGTTTACATGGCAAAGAAAGTTACTAAGTTTTTCCGCATCGGCGTTGAAGGCGACACCGTTGACGGCCGCGAGATCGGCGCTGCGGATATTCAGCAGATGGCCGCGACCTACAGCCCGAAGGTGTACGGCGCCCGCATCAATATGGAGCACATCAAGGGGATTTTGCCGGACGGCTATTTTCGTCGTTACGGCGGCGTGGTTGAGCTGAAGGCCGAGAAAATCGACGAGCCGGACGAACCGCTGTTACACGGCAAGTGGGCGCTGTATGCCAGTCTGGCCCCGACCGACGATCTGGTGTCGATGGTTGGCGCGGGCCAAAAGGTTTTCACCTCGATGGAGATCCGCCGCGATTTCGCCAAAACCGGCAAGTCTTATCTGGTCGGACTGGCCGTCACCGATGATCCGGCGAGCCTTGGCACTGACATGCTGGAGTTCAGCCGCCGCCACGAAAACGTCGAGTTCTCCGCGCCGCTGGAAGTCTGTTTCGATTTTGAGCCGGTCGCTGACCCGGAAACCTCATTCTCTGCCCGCATCAAAGCGATGTTTGGCCGCAAGCAGGCCACCGATGATGTGCGCTTTGGCGAGATGGAAGGCGCCGTGATGACCGTGGCCGAGCAGTTACAGGAAGCGGACACCCGCTTTACCGAGACGTTAGCCGTATTGAGCGAGCAGGTTGCCGACCTCAAGCAACAGGTAAAAACCGGCAGTGATGCGTTCAGCGCGCTGCAAGCCCAGCTTTCCACCTCGGAAGATTTCAGCCAGCAGGCGCGCCCGGATGCCACTGGCGGCAACAGCGCGCAAGACGTGCTGACCGACTGCTAAGGCAGTCACACCCGATAAAACCGAACAAAAACAGGAAGAAAAATGCGCAAGCAAACTCGTTTTAAATTTAATGCTTTTCTGTCTCGCCTCGCCGAACTGAATGGCGTAGCAACCGGCGATCTGGATAAAAAATTCAGCGTTGAGCCGTCCGTCACGCAAACCATCATGACCCGCGTACAGGATTCCTCAACGTTCCTGACCCGCATCAATATCGTGCCGGTTAAGGAAATGAAGGGAGAGAAAGTCGGTTTAGGTGTGAGCGGCTCCATCGCCAGCACCACCGACACCGCCGGCGGCGATGAACGCGAAACGGCCGACTTCGCCTCGCTGGATGCAGAAGGCTATTTCTGCCAGCAGGTGAATTACGATTTCCACATCCGCTACAACACCCTTGACCTGTGGGCCCGTTATCAGGATTTCCAGACCCGTTTACGCGATGCAATTGTTGAACGTCAGGCGCTTGACCGCATCATGATCGGCTTTAACGGTACGCACCGCGCCAAAACCTCCAACCGCGTTAAATTCCCGCTGTTGCAAGACATCGGGCCGGGCTGGTTGCAGAAGTACCGCGAGAATGCGCCGGGCAGCGTGATGAATAAAGTCGTGGCGGAGGACGGCAGCGTGGTGTCTGAAAAAGTCCGCGTGGGCGCCGGTGGCGATTACGCCAACCTCGACGCGCTGGTGATGGATGCCACCAATACCCTGATTGCACCGTGGTATCAGGAAGACCCGGAACTGGTGGTGATCTGCGGTCGCCAGCTGCTGGCCGACAAGTATTTTCCTCTGGTCAATCAGGAACAGCCCAACACCGAAGCGCTGGCCGCCGATCTGATTATCAGCCAGAAGCGCATCGGCAACCTGCCTGCTGTGCGTGTGCCGTACTTCCCGGCGGATGCGCTGCTGATTACGCGCATGGATAACCTGTCGATCTACTGGCAGGAGGACACGCACCGCCGCCATATGGTGGAAAACTCGAAGCGTGACCGCATCGAAAACTATGAATCCATCAACGAGGATTATGTGGTGGAGGATTACGCCTGCGGCTGTCTGGTGGAGAACATTAAGCTGTTACCGACGGAACCAAAAAAAGATGAAATCGCCGAGCTGGCCGAGGCCATTGTTAAGGCGGTCAAAGTAGCCGCCGCACCAGCGGAGCCTGCCGCTGATACCGAGGTGAAAGCCCCGGAGGAAGCACCGGCAGACGACAAAGCGAAAGGCGGTAAATAACCATGACCAGCCCCGCCCGCCGTCACCTTATGCGCCAGTCAGCGGTTGAGGCCGCGCAGCGGGAGAATGACCCGCTGCGCCACGCCAACGGCTATGAACGGATGATGCTTAAACTCAATGAAGATAAGCGAAAGCTCAAACAGGTGCGCTCACAAGAGCGTAAGGCCGAACTCAAGCGCCAACTGCTGCCGGACTATGCCCCCTGGGTTGCCGGTGTGCTGGCCGAAGGTCGCGGCGCGCAGGACGCCATTCTGATGACGGTCATGATCTGGCGTCTGGATGCCGGGGATATTCCCGGCGCGCTGGACATCGCCCGCTATGCGCTGTGCTATCAGCTGGCGCCGCCGGGCAATTTCGCACGCTCCACGCCATACCTCATCGCAGAAGACGTCGCCGAGTCTGCCACCCGCGCCTTTGAGGCCGGGGAGCCGGTCAACATTGACCACCTCACGCAGACGATGGAACTCACCGACGCAGAAGACATGCCCGACCAAGTGCGCGCCAAGCTGCACAAAATCACCGGGTACGTCTTGCGCGCGGCGGGCAGGGCTGAACTGGCATTGAACCACCTTAAGCGTGCGCTGCAGTTGCATAACGGCTGCGGCGTGAAAAAAGACATTGAACGGCTGGAGCGGGCAATACGCACCGCCGCCAGCCGCTGACAGAACGCGCCCCGCGCCGGGCGGCACGACGGCCGCGACAGGTTTTACCTCGTCAACGCCGTCGTCCACCGCCCCCTAACTTTCTGAGGTCATATGAGCACCGTTGTGATTAAGCGGCCACGCCCGGACGCGCCAGCACCGCGCCCGGAGGATGAGCCGATCGTTAAAAACGTCTTTTTCTGGCCGGACATTGACCCGGCGGACGTGCGCGACGTGATGCGCATTGAAGGCACCATCACCGCCCCGCGCCTGCGGCTGGCAATTAAAAGCGCGATCGCGGAGGTCAACGCTGAATTGTTCACCTTCCGCCGCGACCAGATGGCCGACGGCTATCAGCGGCTTGAGGATGTGCCGGGCGAACAGCTCGACGGCGAAAGCGTGCGGGTGAGCGAATACCGCAATGCCGTTAGCGCGATGACCATGGCGAAGCTCTCGGAGCAATACCGCAGTTTCGACACCACCGCCACCGGCGGCCGCAAGGCTGATGTGGTTGAAGCCTCGATCGGCGAGCTGTGGCGCAACGCCCGCAACGCGATCAGTAACGTGGCCGAGCGTAGCCACTGCATCATCGGGCTGCTCTGATGAGAGTCTACGCCCTGCAGGGCGACACCGTTGACGCGATTTGCTGGCGCTACTACGGGCGCACGCAGGGCGTGGTTGAGCAGGTCTATTCGCTAAATGAAGGGCTGGCCGCTGCCGGGGCAATATTGCCCCACGGCCACCCGGTCGAGCTGCCGGACGTGACCGCCGCGCCGCAGCGTGAAACCGTCAATTTATGGGATTAGCAATGGAGAAAATTACGTCGTGGGTGGCCTATACCGTAGCGGCCTTTCTCGCTTGGATTGGCCGATACAGTCCTCAGGATATCGCCTTTATGGTCGGCGCCGCCGTTGGCGTTGGGACGTTCCTCGTTAACTGGTACTACCGCCGCAAAAGCTACCAGCTGTTGAACAAGTTGGGCGTCAGCCGGAGGGTTTACGATGAACTCAATCGCTAAACGCTGCAGCGTGGCCGCCGTGCTGGCGCTGGCGGTGCTGCTGCCGCAATTCAGCGCGCTGCAGATCTCTGAGACCGGGTTGCGCCTGCTTGCCGATTTTGAAGGTTGCCGCTTATCGCCTTACCAATGCCAAGCGGGCGTCTGGACAAGCGGCATTGGCCACACGGCCGGGGTAAAGCCCGGCGCGGTTATCAGCGAGCGCCAAGCTGCCGTTAACCTCGTTGCCGACGTATATCGTGTGGAGCGCGGCATAGGCCGCTGTTTGCCTGTCACGATGCCGCCGCCGGTTTATGACGCGGTGGTGTCCTTTGCCTTTAACGTCGGCGTTACGGCCGCCTGCGGCTCTACGCTGGCCGGTTTCATCAAGCGGCAGGACTGGCGCAGCGCCTGCCAACAGTTGCCGCGCTGGGTGTTCGTCAACGGCGTCAAATCGCCGGGACTGGAACGGCGCCGGGCGGCGGAGCTGGCCCACTGCCTGATCGGGGCCGCGCCATGAGCCGCGTGATCGGGTGGTTTCTGGTGCTGGCGCTGATCGTCGCCGGTTGGATGAAATGGCAGGTTGTCACGTTGGGTGAACGGCTGGAAAGCGCCCGGCAGGAGAACGGCCGGATTGCGGCGGCGCTGACCGATACCCGCGCGGCGATCGACACGTTGCAGGCGGCGGTAGGTGTGCTGGCGCAGGAAGAGGAAAAGTTAAGGGGCGACCTAAACGCCGCGCACCGGCTGGCGCTGACGCGTGAGCAGAAAATACAGAGGTTACTCAATGAAAATCAGCAATTACGGGACTGGTTTAACACTGCTTTGCCTGCTGACGTTGCCCGGCTGCACCAGCGCCCCGGCTTCACCGGCGCCGCGGATTATCTACGTTGGCTGTCCGAAAGTGAGTCCGTGCCAAATCCCGGCCAGCCACCCGGCGACTAATGGCGATCTGAGCGCCGATATTCGCCAGCTTGAAAACGCCTTGGCGGCCTGCGCGGTGCAGGTCGAAACGATAAAACACTGTCAGGAACACCACGATGTTAAAACCGCAACAGCTCCGCGCTGAGCTGACACGCTGCCTGCCGTGGCTACAGCGCAACCCTGAAAACCTGCAAGTTCGGGTAGATCGCGGCAATGTGGCCGCCACGCTTGCCGTCTCGCTGTCCCATGAGTACCGCTATACGCTGAACCTGCTGTTTTTGGACTACACCGGCGATCTGGATTTAATCATGGTGCCGATTCAGGCATGGCTACGGGAAAACCAGCCGGACATCATGGCAACGGAGGAGAAACGTCGCACCGGGATCACCTTCGCGAGCGACTTCAACAACAACGGCTCTTACGATTTCAGCGTATCGCTGCAGCTGACCGAGCGTGTCGTGGTCAGCGAACAGAACGGCGCACTACACGTTAAGCACCTGCCGGAGCCGCCGTTACCGGAGGACATCACGCGGCCGATGCAGCTCTTTGTTCACGGCGAATTAGTGAGTGAATGGAATGAGCGAGCTTAACCCCTTTGACACCCGGCTGGCCGGGCTGATTGCCAAGCTGTCGCCGCAGTCGCGTAAGTCGCTGGCTGTTGCCGTGTCAAAGCGCCTGCGCGCCGGTCAACAGCAACACATCAAACGCCAGCAGGCGCCGGACGGCACACCCTACGCGCCGCGCAAAACGCGGCTTCGCAACAAAAAGCGCCTTCGCGATCGGGCGATGTTCTCCAAACTGCGCACGGCCCGCTATCTGAAAGCCCAGGGCAACAGCGATGCAGCGGTGGTTGAGTTTGTCGGGCGTGTGAAACGCATGGTAAACGTTCACCATTACGGCCTGCGCGATCGGCCGACGCCGCACAGCGAGGCGGTAAAATATGAGGCCCGTCCGTTGCTGGGATTTGGCCCGGATGACGTCAAAATCATAGAAACGGCCGTGATAGAACACATCGCAGAATAACCCCCCTGTTGTGCCTCCGATCTTCCAACCTCATCGCGTTGTCGCCGCCCGCGCCGGGCGGCATCCTTCCAGCATGAACAATCAACACGACATTTTGCGCCTGCTGCGCAACCTGATCCGCATCGGCACCGTGAGCACCGTTGACCTTGATAACGGCCTGTGCCGCGTCGAAACCGGCGGCAATCTTACCGACTGGCTCAACTGGCTAACCTGTCGCGCCGGGCGTACTCGCAGCTGGTCGGCGCCTTCTGTCGGTGAGCAGGTGCTGATCTTTGCGCTGGGTGGCGAACTCGATACCGCGTTTGTGCTGTGCGGCATTTTCTCTGACGACTTCCCGGCCCCGTCTGCGTCGGCGGATGCGCTGCATATCGCATTCCCTGATGGCGCGGTTATCGAGTACGAACCGGAAACCGGCGCGCTGAGCGTGTCAGGGATTAAAACCGCCGACGTGCAGGCGTCGGAGTCCATCACCGCCAGCACCAAAGTGGTGATCGTTACGGCTGACAAAATCACGCTCGATGCGCCGGAGGTGGTCTGCACCAACAAACTCACCACCGGCACGCTGGAGGTGCAAAAAGGCGGGGCGATGCGCGGGAACATCGAGCACAGCGGCGGATCGTTCTCATCCAATGGCGTTGTTGTTGATACGCACACCCACGGCGGCGTCCAGACCGGTGGCGGACAAACGGGGAAACCAACATGAACAGCGCCAAATATATCGGCATGAACCGAGGCACCGGCCACACGCTGACGGACATCGAGCATATTCGCCAGTCCGTGGCGGACATCCTGATCACGCCGCAGGGTTCGCGCCCGATGCGCCGGGCTTATGGCTCGTTGCTCTCTGAGCTGCTCGACCAGCCGCAGAACGACGCGCTGCGCCTGCAGATTATGGCCGCCTGCTACAGCGCGATATTGGCATGGGAGCCGCGCGTTAAGCTGACCGGCATCGCTTTTAATACCACCTATGACGGCAAGATGGTGATCGACATCACCGGCACCCGCACCGATGCCCCCGGCGCGCTGTCGCTGTCTGTTCCTGTGAGCTGAAACCATGGCAACGATTGACCTTTCACAGCTGCCCGCGCCGATTGTCGTTGAGGTGCTGGATTATGAAGACATTTTGGCAGAGCGAAAGGCTACGCTGATTTCGCTTTATCCGGAGGAACAGCGGGAGGCCATCGCGCGCACGCTGGCGCTGGAGTCGGAGCCGATCGTTAAGTTGCTGCAGGAGAATGCCTACCGCGAGGTGATTCTGCGCCAGCGCGTCAATGATGCCGCCAAAGCGGTGATGCTGGCATATTCCACCGGCGAAGACCTCGACCAGCTCGGCGCCAACTTCAACACGCCGCGACTGGTGATCGCCCCGGCCGATGAGAGCACCATTCCGCCGACACAGGCAGTTATGGAAGCGGATGAAGACTACCGCCTGCGCCTGCAGGATGCTTTCGAAGGGATGAGCACGGCGGGATCTGCCGGTTCCTATCGTTTTCACGCCCGCTCGGCCGATGGCCGGGTGGCCGATGTGACAGCAATCAGCCCATCACCGGCTAACGTGACCGTCACTGTGTTGTCACGGGACGGCGACGGCACCGCCAGCCCCGAACTGCTGCAGGTTGTCCGCGATGCGCTGAATGATGAGGACGTGCGCCCGGTCGCCGATCGCGTCATCGTGCAAGCGGCCAAAATAACCCGCTATGGCATTGATGCCACGCTGTTTCTCTATCCCGGCCCGGAGGTTGCGCCGATCCTCACGGAGGCGAAACAACGTTTGCAAAATTATGTACTGACCATGCGCCGCTTAGGCCGCAGTATCCGGCGTTCCGGCATCATCGCGGCGCTGACCGTGGAAGGTGTTGAACGTGTTGAAGTTGCTCAACCGGCCGCCGACATCGTGCTGGATAAAACGCAGGCGGGTTACTGCACCGGTGTGAACATTACCCCAGGGCGCGCCGATGACTAACCGTCTATTGCCTGTCGGCTCCTCACCGCTGGAAGTTGCCGCCGCCGCCGCGTGTGCCGAGCTGGAGCGCGTGCCGGTTCCCCTGCGTGATTTGTGGAACCCGAAAACCTGCCCGGTGCATCTGCTGCCCTATCTGGCGTGGGCGTTCTCTGTCGATCGCTGGGATGAGGCGTGGCCGGAGGACGTCAAGCGGGGCGTGGTTTCGGCTGCGTTCTACATTCACCGGCACAAGGGCACCATCGGCGCCGTGCGCCGCGTGGTGGAGCCGCTCGGCTACCTGATTAATGTCATTGAGTGGTTCCACACCGACGGCGCCGATCCTCCCGGCACCTTCCGGCTGGATATTGGCGTGCTGGAAACCGGCATCACCGAGGAAATGTATCAGGAAATGGAGCGCCTTATCGCCGACGCCAAGCCCCTGAGTCGCCACCTGATCGGCCTCAACATTTTGCAGGACATTCCCGGCCGGATTTACACCGGCGCGGCCGCCATTGATGGCGATGTTATTACCGTTTACCCCGGATAAGAGAAAATTATGAGCAAATACAAAGCGATTATTACCACCGCCGGGGCGGCCAAGATTGCCGCCGCCAGCGCGGGCGGCACGCAGTTGAAAATCGTCTCTATGGCCGTCGGCGACGGGAACGGCACGCTGCCGACGCCTAATCCGGCGCAAACAAAACTCGTCAACGAGAAATGCCGCGCGGCGCTCAACGGGCTGACTATCGATAAGGCGCTGAAAAATCACATTCTGGCCGAGATGATTATTCCGGCAAACGTCGGCGGCTTCTGGCTGCGTGAGATGGGCCTCTATGATGAGGCCGGGACGCTGATTGCCGTCAGCAACATGGCGGAGAGTTACAAGCCGAAGCTTGAAGAGGGCAGCGGCCGCACGCAGACGCTGCGCATGATCCTGATTGTCAGCAGCACCGAGGCGATTCAGGTGATCGCCGGTGGCGACACCGTACTGGCGACCAAGGATTTTGTGGCCGACGCGATCGCCGTGCATGAGAAAACCCGAAACCACCCGGACGCCAGCACCACGGCGAAAGGGCTGGTGCAACTGAGCAGCGCAACGACCAGCACCGACGAAACGAAAGCCAGCACGCCCAAAGCGTTAAAAGCGGTCAACGATGCCAGCATGAAAAAGGCCGCCAATCTGTCCGACTTGCCCGACAAGGCCGCCGCGCGTGGCAATCTGGCGCTGGGTGATGCCGCGACGCGCAACGTCGGGGTAGAAGGCGGACAACTGATGGCCGTCGGCGCGTTTGGTCTGGGGGCGGGCGCGCGGGCTTTCGATAACGCTTATTGCAACACTGCGCAAATTTACCGGCTGAATGCGACCTCTGAGAACAAGCCGCCGATCGCTGGAAATATTGCCGCCGGGGTGCTGAGCCTGCCTTGCGATGCCGCACCCTCAACGGGCTATGTCAGCGTGTCGGGGCTGGGGCATGGTTTTATTGGCCGTTCTAACCGTCCTGAAAATGGGGTGGTATGGTCACGGATTTACACCACCGATTACAAACCAACTGCCGCCGATGTCGGTGCATGGAGTAAAACCGAAGCTGACGGCCGTTTTCTGATGCTGTCCGGTGGCACGGTTAAAAAACTGGCTATTAAGCCCGGTAGCGCTGAAACTGATGGGGATTCACTGAATATTGAGGGAAACCAGCATACGCCGTTGGTCATGAGCCGCCCTTCAGCACAGAGTAATTTATCAATCGGTTTCCAAGTCGCCGGGAAGGCACTGATGCGTCTTGGTTTGGGGATGGATAACGAGTTGCATTGGGGAACTGAGCCTAATCAGGGGGCAAACCCACGTATTTATACGACGGCGAAACCGCCTACCGCGCAAGAAACAGGCGCGTTGACGGATGCGCAAGCTATGCAGAAATACGCGCTGCGTTCTATCAAGGTGAACGGCAAACCGTTGAGCGGGGATGTCAATCTGTTGGCCGGTGATGTCAACGCATGGAATAAAACCGAAGCCGACGGGCGCTATGTGAAACGGGCGGGCGACACCATGACCGGGGCGCTTGCGTTGCCGCGCGTGGTTTTCCCCAGCGAAAGCTTGCAGGCCACAAACGCCGACAGCGACCTCACACGGCCGGACGGTTTCACCCTTGAACAGCTCGGCGATAAATCAGTCGGCTATCCACTGACTAAAGGGAATCTCGGTAATTTGATGACGTTCAAACTCAACAAATACCGGCATGTCCAATTTGCGATCGGCTCGGGTAATACGGAGTTTTGGCTACGTTCTCCTCGGGAAGATAATCCGGCGACGGCTAAGGCTTGGGCGCAGGTGTATACGACACACTACAAGCCGACGGCCGCTGACGTTGGCGCGCTGACGGATGCGCAGGCCGCGCAGAAATACGCGCTGCGCTCTATCAAGGTGAACGGTAAGCCGTTGTCCGCTGATGTGAATTTGCTGGCCGGTGACGTTAACGCCTGGAATAAAACCGAAGCAGATGGCCGCTATCTGGCGAAGACCGGCGGGCAGTTAACCGGGACGCTAAAGACCAGCGCGGAGATCCAATCTACCCATATTGATAATTATCGCATGGTCGGCGGCGGGTTCGGTTCCTTCTGGCGCAATGACGGCAACCGGCTTTATCTGCTGCTGACAAACGAAAATGACCAATACGGCACATTCAACGCCCTGCGTCCGTTTTCTGTGGATGTCAGAACCGGCGCCGCCGCTTTTGAGTCGGGTATTCATATCGGCGGTAAATGGCCTGCGATCACCACCTCCAGCGGGACGACGTGGCACCCAGACGGCAACGTTCAAGGCAGTTGCTGGGGCGGCTACCTCAGCAACTGGCTTAATCAAAATATCTCGGCTGCGCAGAACAATGCGCAGAACTGGGCCTATCAGAATCTGGTTCAGGGTGTGCGCATGGCCGGGCGCACGGTTATTGCGGATACCGGCGGGCGCATCGATTTACCGTCGGGCTGTGTTTATACGGGTATGTCCGGCTCAAACTACAACCCCTCAATCTGGGGCGCTTACTCAGCGGTTCAGGTACTGATTAACGGCACATGGGCAACAATTGGAACGGTGTAAAATGCAACACATTAAGAATTTGAAGAGATACACGCCGGAAGAATTATTCCTCGGTGAGAACGTGATTTATCTTCAGGATGATAACGGTATTGACTGGTACGCCGCGCAAAAAATGTTTTCGCCGGACACCGTAAAACTGGTTTATGACGAAAGCGGCATTATCTGCGCGATTAACAGTGATGTGTCGATGCTGTGGCCGATTGGCTTATCGGTTATTGAGCTGAACCCGACGAAACTGCCAAAGTGCTGTCTGGCTAATGGTGAGTGGGTGTTTGACGGTAAGAAGGTGAGCCAGCGCATCTATTCCGCCGAAGAAATGATGGCGAGGGCTGAAGCCAGAAAAAATGAATTGCTGGCGAGCGCGGGTAAGGCTGTTGCGCCGCTGCAGGATGCGGTCGATTTAGGGATGGCGATGGAGGAGGAAATCGTGCAGCTCAAGCTCTGGAAAACTTACCGGGTGCAGTTGAACCGCATCAATCCGCAAAATGCGCCGGATATTGATTGGCCTGTTGCACCCAACGTCTAATAAAAAGCCCGCAGCGATGCGGGGCTTTTATTGTGGTAGTTGACAGAAAATGGTCATGGCACCATGGTTGTTACAACATTGGGAGCGCCAATCAGGATGACGAACAGCAGTATGCTTCCTATTGTAATTGCGGTTGCAATCTCATTTTTCATCGTAATCTCCCCCGGTTGTTTTTAATATTACCCACAAAGGCTAAGGCTTTGCGGTGTAATTGAAACGCATCGTTATCAGCTGCTTTTTCCATTTCAGCAACTATTTGATATAGAACATTTTCTGTGGTGAGTCTTTTTTGGCTGACAAGTATTTCTAAAACGCATTTGCCAAGGATTGTACTTATTTCCTCTAAGCTCTTTATCTCACTATGAGTAAGGTTATTAGTTTTCATAAGGCCTCCAGGCAATGATCTTTCGGATTTGGCCGTTAATCCAGATGTCATTTTTAGAGTCCGCACTCCCGTCCTTATTTTTTAAAAGCCCACCGAAGCGGGCAAAGGTTTGTCTCCGGTGTATCAAGCGTTACAAAGGGTGTTATGAGGGTTGAGAATCCATATAACTCTTTTAGGTTAGGAATGTTCTGAAATCATGGCAAGTAATTACGAACGGTAAGAAACGAATTTAGGACAAATACTTAAAAAAATGCCCCACGGCGGGGCGAAATTTGGTGATGATAGCTACATGAACTACTGCATGTGACGACTAGAGGCATGTGTCGTCTATTGGCGACACTAATGCAGTTTGGCAGTATGAACAAGCAAAAAATGCTGAAGTGAGAAATCTTAGGAAAAGTGCCATTCGAAAGTCTGCGCTTTCGAACTGATGTCGTTAGCCCCATGAAAAAGCCCGCAGTAATGCGGGCTTTGTGTTTGCGGCTTCCCTGATGTTGCCGCGCTTGACACCTCCAGACCTTACCCCGCCCGGCTTTAAGGCGTCCAATTGATTGCATAGATCAATGCAGCGTTATTGATCGGCGCAAACGATCGTCATTCCCTCAAAAATCCCCAATCCGGCCCGGTCTGTTGTCTGGTCGGCCTTCCAGCACCCACCGCGTGCGGCCCGGCGCGCCGGGCGTCATCATGCCTGCACCTACTCACCACCCGGAGCAAATTAATGGGCGATTATCATCACGGCGTGC